>NZ_JBIVZV010000014.1:0-289607 GCF_044759735.1 Streptomyces sp. NPDC100445
CCCTTCGGTCTTGCGTTTCCGACTCTATCAGATCTTTCCGATCCGATTTCCTCGGTGCTTTCCAGGTTCCCGCTTCCGCGTTTCCCTTTCCGGCGCTTCCGACTCTATCAGACCCTTTCGGTGTCTGACTCCCAGTCAGCGGGGCTTGTCCTCCCGGCCCTTGGGCCGTTCCGACGAGTGAGACTTTAGCGGATTCCTGGCTCCCGAGCTAATCGGGGGCCGGCGCCCTTTCGAACGCGGATTCCTCATTTCGCGAATACGCGCGCCAATACGTTCGCCGCCGAAGCGTCGATCGATGGTGTGGTGCTCACGGAATGGCTGTCCGGGGACCGACCGGAGTCGGCGCTCACGTCGGACAACTCGGAGTACCTTACGGACGGGAACGGGGAGTGTCAACCGCACCCCGCTCGGCCCGTCCGCGGCGTACGGTGGGGAGGTGACCACGCGTACGTGTACCCAGCTCTGGTGGGCCGCCTGACGGCGGCCGTACACACGTATGCACTCGACGGCCGCCGCTTCGGCGGCCGTTCGTGTATCTCCCTCCGGGACTCCGGGGGCCGGCCGCGGGAGGGGCGGCCCGGACCGAAGGTGGAGTGAGATGAAGCGGGTCTTCAGCGGGATCCAGCCGACCGGGCACGTGACCCTGGGGAACTACCTGGGAGCCATGCGGCGCTGGGCCGAGGTCGATCAGCACCGGGCGGACGCGCTGTTCTGCATCGTGGACCTGCACGCGCTGACCGTGGACCACGACCCGGCGCGGGTGCGCAGGCTCAGCAGGCAGGCGGCGACGCTCCTGCTGGCGGCCGGACTCGATCCGGAGCGGTGCACCCTGTACGTGCAGAGCCATGTCGACGAGCACACCCGGCTGTCGTACCTGCTGGAGTGCGTGGCCGGCGACGGCGAGATGCGGCGGATGATCCAGTACAAGGAGAAGGCCGCGCGGGTGCGGGAGCGCGGTGGCAGCGTACGGCTGTCGCTGCTGACGTACCCGGTGCTGATGGCGGCGGACATCCTGGCCTACGGCACGGACGAGGTGCCGGTCGGGGACGACCAGGTGCAGCACGTGGAGCTGGCGCGGGACCTCGCGGTGCGGTTCAACCAGCGGTACGGGCACACGTTCGTGGTGCCCAGGGCCACGCTTCCGGGGGTGGCGGCCCGGGTCATGAACCTCCAGGACCCGACGTCGAAGATGGGCAAGTCGGACGCGGGGCAGGGCGTCGTCTATCTGCTGGACGAGCCGGACGTGGTGCGGAAGAAGATCATGCGGGCGGTGACCGACAGCGGCCGGGAGGTCACGTACGACCCGCGGGAGCGGCCGGGGGTCGCGAACCTGCTGGAGATCCTCGCCGCGTGCACGGGCGGGAACCCTGAGTCACTGGCGGACGTTCACGATTCGTACGGCTCTTTGAAGGAGGCCGCCGCGGAGGCGGTGGTGGAGGTGTTGCGGCCGGTGCAGTCCCGGCACCGGGAACTGTGTGCCGATCCGGCCCACGTGGAGGGGGTGCTGCGGGATGGTGCGGAGAAGGCCAGGGCGTTGGCGCGTCCGACCGTGGATACCGCCTACCGGGCGATCGGGCTGCTGCCGCCCGTGCCGGAGCCCTCGCTGAGCAGCGACCGGTAGCCGGGACGGTGACCGGCGGTCCCGGTGCGGGCGGGGCGGTGCCGCCGAACCGCACGGGGACCGGGCCGGCCGAGCCTCGCGGTCTCAGTCCTTCTTGCCGGAGGCCAGCTCGCGGCTGCGGTCGCGGGCGGCTTCCAGGGCGGCGATGAGGGCGGCGCGCACGCCGTGGTTCTCCAGTTCGCGGATGGCGTTGATCGTCGTGCCCGCGGGGGAGGTGACGTTCTCCCGCAGCTTGACGGGGTGCTCGCCGCTGTCGCGGAGCATCACGGCCGCGCCGATCGCCGACTGGACGATGAGCTCGTGGGCCTTGTCGCGGGGCAGACCGAGCAGGATGCCGGCGTCGGTCATGGCCTCGACCAGGTAGAAGAAGTAGGCCGGGCCGGAGCCGGACAGGGCGGTGCAGGCGTCCTGCTGGCCCTCGGGGACGCGGAGGGTCTTGCCGACCCCGCCGAAGATCTCCTCGGCGTGGGCCAGGTGCCGTTCGGTGGCGTGGCTGCCGGCGGAGATGACCGACATGGCCTCGTCGACGAGGGCGGGGGTGTTGGTCATGACCCGGACGACGGGGGTGCCCGCGGCCAGGCGCTCCTCGAAGAAGGAGGTGGGGATGCCGGCGGCTCCGCTGATGACGAGGCGGTCGGCGGGGAGGTGCGGGGCCAGTTCGTCCAGCAGGGCGCCCATGTCCTGCGGCTTGACCGTGAGGATCAGGGTGTCGGCGCTCTTGGCGGCCTCGGCGTTGCCGACCGGGCTGACTCCGTAGCGGGTGCGGAGTTCTTCGGCGCGTTCGGGGCGGCGGGCGGTGACCAGGAGGTCCGCGGGGGCCCAGCCGGCCCGGAGCATTCCGCTGAGCAGGGCTTCGCCGATCTTGCCGGTGCCGAGGACTGCGACTTTCTGGCTCATGCGGTTCAGTTTCGCACCGGTGAGGAGGGGTGCGGGCGGGTGTCCGCTGGGCGGACGGGGAAGGGTGGGACGCGTGGGGGTGGTGCGGTCAGGTCCGGTGCCCGGGCTTGACGGCGACCAGGAGGCGGACGTCGTAGGTCTCCTCGACGGTGCCGTCCGGGAACGCCACCAGCAGGTGGGCGCGCTCCTCCGCCAGGAAAGCGGCCGTCTGCTCCTCGGGGCGGACGAGGAGCGCCGAGTGACTGCCCAGGTTGGCGAGGTGGACGTCGACCGGGACGCGCCGGCTCCAGCGGACCGTGCGGCGGGCGAAGTCCAGGCGTCCGCTGGGGTCCGCCCGCTCGGTCCGCTCACCTGCCCGACGCTGTTCGGCGGCGGTGAAGCGGGGGCCGAGGAAGCGGGCCGTGCGCTCGGCGGCCTCGGCGATCCACTCGACGTCCAGTGCCTCCGTGTTCCACCACAGGGCCAGCGCGCCGCCGGGCCGCAGCACCCGGAGTGCCTCCGGCACCGAGCGGGCCGGGTCGGTCCAGTGCCAGGCCTGGGCGTAGGTGAGGAGGTCGGCGTGGGCGTCGGCGACGGGCAGCGCGTCGCCGACGCCACGGACCAGCGGGACGTGCGGCAGTGCGCGGCGGAACTCGGCGGCCATCCCCGCGCCGGGTTCGACGGCGAGGACGTCGGCGCCGCGGGCACGCAGGAGGGCGGTCGCGATCCCGGTGCCGGCGCCGACGTCCACGGTCCTGGCGCCGGACAGGGGACGGCCCGCCAGTTCCTCCAGGGTGTCGAGGAGGGCGGCCGGGTAGGAGGGGCGGTTCGCGGCGTACCGGGCGGCGGCCGAGTCGAACGAGCGGGCGCGGACGGCGTCGGAGGCGTCCGGGGAGGCGGACGGTTCGGGGGTGGCCATGGGGCCATGGTGGGCGGGGCGGGGGTGTGGGTACACCGGTTTCCGGCCAGGGTGCCGTGGTCGGCCGGGTGTCGGACGCGCGGGGGCGGGCGGGCGGACTGACGGACAGGCGGGTGCCGGTGCGGCGTCGGCGGGGGCCGCGGGGCTGCCGGTGTCCTAGGGCCTCTCGTTCGGATCATGCCGGGCCCGATCCAAACGAAAGACCCTAGCGGCGCCGCTTCTTCCGCGCCGGGTCGCCGGTGCGGCGGGTGGTGCGGCGTTCGTACTCCGCGCGGGCCGTCTCGTACTCCGCGCGGTGCAGTTTCTCGCCCGGGGCCTCGGTGAGGGAGCGGACGAAGTAGGCGAGGAGGGAGCCGACGAAGCCGATGGCGAGCAGGCCACGCAGCGAGGCCTGGCGCTGCGGGTCCTGCCGTACGCCGAAACCGTCCAGGGTGTTGCGGAAGGCGAGCGCGGTGCAGACGGCGAACATGGCGACGACCAGCACGGTCACGAAGGGACCGGTGTCGGCGATGCGGATGCCCTCGTACGCGAACCGCAGCACCAGGCAGGAGGCGGCCGCGGCGGCGAGGGAGCCGGCGGCGGCGCCGGCGCGGCGGGCCGCGTACCCGTTGTCGTGGTGCACCCAGGACGTGCCGAAGAAGCGCAGGGGTTCGGGGCGGGGGCCCGGGGCACGGTCCGGCGCCAAGCCCTCGTCCCGGTGTGCGCCGTCGGAGGGGACCGCCGAGGTGTCCGTGGTGCCGGTTTCGTCGCTCACGGGACGATTATGGCTCCGCGGGACGGCGGGCTCCCGGCGGGGGCGGGCTTCGGTGCCGGTCCCCGCCGGGTCCGGGCGGGCGGACCCGGGGTCAGCCGCAGCGGGCCGCGATGTAGCCGTCGCTGCCCGTGTGGACGTAGGCGTCCGAGACGTACTCGCCGCTGTCGATGAGGTCCCAGACGTTCGTCGTGCCGTAGGTGCCCGACACGGTGGCTCCGGGGGTCTGGCAGTAGATCGGGACCCGGACGCCCTCGGGCAGGACGCGCACGAGGTTGTAGCCGGGGCCGGGTCCGCTGCGGACGTTCAGCCGGACGCCGGGCGCGACGGCGTAGGTGCGGACGGCCGCCGCCCCCGCCGCCGGTCCGCCGTCGGTGTTCCCGGTCTCCTGCGCACGGTCGACTGACATGTCGGTGCTCCTCCCCCGTTGCTGAACCTGGCGCGAAACGCCTGTGCGCGACGCGCACGCAGACGCTAGCAAGCCGCCTCTGTCCCGTACGAACCATCGACTAGGCTCCGTGCGTCGCGCGCACGGACGAAGAGCACGGGGGTGGTCCATGGCGCCACAGCGCAACATCGGGGCGGGTGCGGAAGCGGAACTTCCCGAGTACGCCGGTCACTACCAGCTCGAGTCCTGTCTGGGCTCCGGTGGCATGGGCGTGGTGCACCTCGCCCGCAGCACCTCGGGGATGAAGCTCGCGGTGAAGGTCGTACACGCCGAGTTCGCGCGGGACCCCGAGTTCAGGGGTCGTTTCCGGCAGGAGGTGGCCGCCGCGCGGAAGGTCAGCGGTGCCTTCACCGCGCCCGTCGTGGACGCCGATCCCCAGGCCGCGCGGCCGTGGATGGCCACGCTGTTCATCCCGGGACCCACCCTGTCCGAACAGGTGAAGCGGAAGGGGCCGATGACCGCCCCGCAGCTGCGCCGGCTGATGGCCGGGCTCGCCGAGGCGCTGCGGGACATCCACCGGGTGGGCGTGGTGCACCGGGATCTGAAGCCGAGCAACGTGCTGCTCGCGGAGGACGGGCCGAAGGTCATCGACTTCGGCATCTCCCGGCCGACGGACAGTGAACTGCGCACCGAGACCGGGAAACTCATCGGCACGCCGCCGTTCATGGCGCCCGAGCAGTTCCGGCGCCCCCGGGAGGTGGGGCCGGCGGCGGACGTCTTCGCGCTGGGCTCGGTCCTGGTGCACGCGGCCACCGGGCGCGGCCCGTTCGACTCCGACAGTCCGTACGTCGTCGCCTACCAGGTGGTGCACGACGAGCCCGACCTGACGGGCGTACCGGAGAGCCTCGCGCCGCTGGTGCGGCGTTGCCTGGCCAAGGAGCCCGCGGAGCGGCCCACGCCGGACGAGCTGATGCGGGAACTGCGCTCGGTGGCGGCCTCGTACGACACGCAGGCGTTCATACCGGCGCAGCGCACGGATCCGGCGCCGCGCACGGACGTGGACGGGCCCGGTCCGGTGGCGGTGGCCGCCCCTGCCGAAGAGGCACGGCGGCGGCCGCGGTGGCTTTCGGCGCGGCGGCCGGGCCGGCGGGCGTTGTTGGGGACCGGTGCCCTCGGGCTGGTGCTGGCGGGCACCCTGGCCGCGGTGTGGGGCACCGGCGGGACGCGGGAGCCCGGCACCGCGGCGGTCCGGACGGCCGCGCCCCGCGCCTGGTCGGCGCGACCGGTGCCGGCCGGGGAGGGCATGCCGCAGTGCGCGGCCGCGGCGGGGAGGCTGTTGTGCGCGCGGCCGGGCGTGGTCTTCGCGCTCTCCCCGGACGACGGCCGGCTGCTGTGGCGGCGCCCGGCCGACACCCGGACCGCCGGCGGGCCGCCGGTGCTCTCGGGCGGCCTGGTGCAGCCGTACACGGACGGCGGGCCGCGGCTCGCCGGGCTCGATCCGGCCACGGGCAAGGAGGTCTGGCGGCGCCGCCTGCCCACGGGCACGACGGTGCGGTACGCCGGGGACACCGCCCTGCTCACCGGTCCGGCCGGCGCGGTCACCGGCGTGGACGGCGCGACCGGCGCCACCCGTTGGCGGGGTACGGTCCCCGGCCGGGGGGTGCCGTCCTTCATGACGTTCCCGGCGGCGTCCGGGGCGGCGGACGGGCCTGCGGACGGGGCGTCGGCCCGGGCGTCGGACGGGTCCGCGTACGCGACGCGGACGTCCGCCGACGGCACGCGCACGCAGGTGACCGCGGTGGATCCGCGCACGGGACGGGTGCGGTGGGACGTCCGGCTGAAGGGCTGGCTGAAACCATTCGCCACCCGGGCCGACGGTTCGGTGTTCTTCCTCGGGGTCGACAGCGGCTACGGCGCCCGGGAGATCGTCCGCTACACCCCCGGGAGCGGCGCGACGCGACGGGTGGCGCTGCCCGCCGTGCTCGCCGGCGCGCACGCCAGCGTGCGGGGGGACGTGGTCCACGTGCTGGCCACCGGCGGCTCCCTCGACGCGGTGGACATGGGGTCGGGCCGGCACCTGTGGCACCTGGAGACGTCGGTGAGCCGTGGCTCGGCGCCGGTCGCGGCGGGCGGGACGGTGTACGTCACCGGGAGCGACGGCCGGCTGCTCGCGGTCGACGCCCGCACGGGCAGGCTGACCGGGCAGACGCCGGCCCGGCTGGGCGCGCACTCGGCCGAGGTGATGAGCACGCCGGCCGCCCCGGTGGTCATGGGGGGCGACCGGGTCTGCGCCGCCGCGCCCGACGGCACCGTCTTCGCCGTCGACGCCCGCTCGCCCGGGACCTGGTGACCGGCGGCCGGGCGGCGCGCCGGCGGCACGACGAGGGGCCGCCCCCTGGGGAGCGGCCCCGCTGTCGGCTGATCCCGGCCGGTCAGCCCAGCCTGGACACGTCCCGCACCGCGCCCCGGTCGGCGCTCGTCGCCATCGCGGCGTAGGCGCGCAGCGCGGCGGAGACCTTGCGTTCGCGGTTCCTGGGGGCGTACACGCCGTTCAGCTCCTGCTCGCGGCGGGCCAGCTCCGCGTCGTCCACCAGCAGTTCGACGGTGCGGCCCGGGATGTCGATGCGGATGCGGTCGCCGTCCTGGACGAGGGCGATCGTGCCGCCCGAGGCGGCCTCCGGGGAGGCGTGGCCGATGGACAGGCCGGAGGTGCCGCCGGAGAAGCGCCCGTCGGTGATCAGGGCGCAGCTCTTGCCGAGGCCGCGGCCCTTCAGGTACGAGGTCGGGTAGAGCATCTCCTGCATGCCGGGGCCGCCCCTGGGGCCCTCGTAGCGGATGACGACGACGTCGCCGTCCTTGACCTGCTGGGTGAGGATCCGCTGGACGGCCTCCTCCTGGGACTCGCAGACGACCGCCGGGCCCTCGAAGGTCCAGATCGACTCGTCGACGCCGGCGGTCTTGACGACGCAGCCGTCGACGGCGAGGTTGCCGCGCAGGACCGCGAGGCCGCCGTCCTTGGAGTAGGCGTGCTCGGCGGAGCGGATGCAGCCGTTCTCGGCGTCGTCGTCCAGTGCCTCCCAGCGCTCCGACTGGGAGAAGGCCTCGGCGGAGCGGACGCAGCCGGGGGCCGCGTGCCACAGTTCGATCGCCTCGGCGGAGGGGGAGCCGCCGCGCACGTCCCAGGTCTTCAGCCAGTCGGCGAGGGACGGGCTGTGGACGGCGTGCACGTCCTCGTTGAGCAGGCCTGCGCGATGCAGTTCGCCGAGCAGGGCGGGGATGCCGCCGGCGCGGTGCACGTCCTCCATGTAGTACGTGCGGTCCTTGGCGACGTTGGGGGCCACCTTCGCCAGGCAGGGGACGCGGCGCGAGACGGCGTCGATCTGGTCCAGGCCGAACGGGACGCCCGCCTCCTCGGCGGCGGCCAGCAGGTGCAGGATCGTGTTGGTGGAACCGCCCATCGCGATGTCCAGGGCCATGGCGTTCTCGAAGGCCTGGAAGGTGGCGACGTTGCGGGGCAGGACCGTGTCGTCGTCCTGCTCGTAGTAGCGGCGGGTGATGTCCATGACCGTGCGGGCCGCGTCCTCGTACAGGCGGCGGCGGGCGGTGTGGGTGGCGAGGACCGAGCCGTTGCCGGGCAGGGAGAGGCCGATGGCCTCGGTGAGGCAGTTCATCGAGTTGGCGGTGAACATGCCGGAACAGCTGCCGCAGGTCGGGCAGGCGTTCTCCTCGATCCGGAGGATGTCCTCGTCGGAGATCTTGTCGTTGACGGCGTCGGAGATCGCGTCGACCAGGTCGAGCGTGCGGACCGTGCCGTCCACGAGGGTGGCGCGGCCGGACTCCATGGGGCCGCCGGAGACGAAGACCGTCGGGATGTCCAGGCGCAGCGCCGCCATCAGCATGCCCGGGGTGATCTTGTCGCAGTTGGAGATGCAGACCAGGGCGTCCGCGCAGTGGGCCTCGACCATGTACTCGACGGAGTCGGCGATCAGGTCGCGGGACGGCAGCGAGTAGAGCATGCCGCCGTGGCCCATGGCGATGCCGTCGTCCACGGCGATCGTGTTGAACTCGCGCGGGATGCCGCCGGCCGCGGTGATCGCCTCGCTGACGATCCGGCCGACCGGCTGGAGGTGGGTGTGGCCCGGCACGAACTCCGTGAAAGAGTTGGCCACGGCGATGATCGGCTTCCGGCCGATGTCCGCACCGGGTACACCCGAGGCGCGCATAAGGGCGCGGGCGCCCGCCATGTTGCGGCCGTGGGTGACTGTGCGGGACCTCAGCTCGGGCATCGTCGCTCGCTCCTTCGAAGACCTTCTGGTGAAGAGACCAGAGAGTTCTGACTCCCCTCCGAGCGTACGCCGCCCCTCCGAACCGTGGACACAACTGTCCGGAATGCGGGACGGACGTTCCAGCACGGCACCACGCGGGGCGGTCCGCATGCGCGGGGCGAGGGCGGCGATCGGGCAGCGGCCGCCTGCGAGGCCGCCTGCGGAGGGGTGCGGATCGCCGGGGGACTCCCGGGCCCCAGGGACGGGGCGGGGGCGCTCACCCACGCCATCCGGCAGGCCGTCGGCCACCGCGTTCCGTATGTGCGGGGCGGGGGCGGCAGCCGGACGCGTTACCGCCCACGGAGGGGGCGGGTTGGGACTCCCGGGACCGGGGGCGGGGGAGGGCGGCCGCTCCCCACGCCGTCCGGCGGGCCACCGGCCACGGCGTTCCGCATGCGCGGGGTGGCGGTCAGGCAACGGACGGACGTGCGAACGCCGGCGGCGGGGTCCGGGTCGCGGGGACCTCCCGGATACCAGGCCCGAGGCGGGTCAGCCGCTCCCCGACACCAGCCGGCGGGGCGGCGGTCAGGCAGCGGACGCGGCCGAACGCGACGCCGCTGGCGACGAGGTGTGGGGCGCGGGGGGTCTCCCGGACATCGGGACGAGTCGATCGCTCCCCCCACACGATCCGACCGGCCGTCGGCCGCCGCGTCCCGCACGCGGGACGGTGCGCCCAGCCGGACGCCAGGCCGCCGACAGCGGGCGTGTAGATCGCGGGGTCTCCCGGGCCGCAGGGATGGGCACACCATCCGGTGAGCCACCGGCCAGCCCATCCCGCACGCGCGGGACGGCGCAGCGGACGCGGCCGGACGCCGAGGCCCTGGCGGCGGGGGTGTGGGGCGCGGCGGGCCTCCCCGGACACCGGGACGGGACGAGTCGGTCGCTGCCCCACACGATCCGACCGGCCGTCGGTCACCCCAATCTCGCACACGCGGGACGGCGCGCCCAGCCGGACGCCAGGCCGCCGACAGCGGGCGTGTGGTCGCGGGGCCTCCCGGCCACACCATCCGGTGGACTACCGACCGGCCCATCTCGCACGAGCGGGACGGGGCCCAGGCAGCGGACGCGGCCGGAGCGACGCCGCCGGCGGCAGGGTGTGGGCCTCCCCGGGCACCGGGACGGGACGAGTCGGTCGCTGCCCCACACGATCCGACCGGCCGTCGGTCACCCCAATCCCGCACACGCGGGACGGCGCGCCCAGCCGGAGGTCGGGCCGCCGGCAGCCGGGGTGCGGGTCGCGGGGCCTTACGGGCATCGGGGACGGGACAGGTCAGCCGCTCCCCCGCATCATCCTGGCCGGCGCGTCCCCATGCACGGGGCCGCCCCGGTCATCCCCGGGGTATCCGCACCGCCGCCGAGGTCAGGTGTTTACGGGTGAATTCGAGGGCCTCGGCGAGGTCGGCCTCGCGCTCGGCGCCGGACATCGCGCGCCGGGTGTTGACCTCGATCACGACGTGCCCGTCGAAACCGGTGAGCGCGAGATGTTCCAGCAGCTCGGCGCAGGGCTGGGTGCCGCGGCCGGGCACCAGGTGCTCGTCCTTGGCGGAGCCTCGGCCGTCGGCGAGGTGGACGTGCCCGAGCCGGTCCCCCATGCGGCCGACCATGTCCAGGGCGTCGGTGCGGGCCGTCGCCGTGTGGCTGAGGTCGATGGTGAAGTGCCGGTAGTCGTCGCGGGTGACGTCCCAGTCGGGGGCGTAGGCGAGCATCTCGCGGTCGCGGTAGCGCCACGGGTACATGTTCTCCACGGCGAACCGCACGTCCGTCTCGTCCGCCATCCGCCAGATGCCGTCGACGAAGTCCCGGGCGTACTGCCGCTGCCAGCGGAACGGCGGGTGGACGACGACGGTGGACGCCCCGAGCTTCTCCGCCGCCGCCCGGGCGCGCTGGAGCTTGGTCCAGGGGTCGGTCGACCAGACCCGCTGGGTGATCAGCAGGCAGGGGGCGTGGACGGCCAGGACCGGGATGCCGTGGTAGTCGGACAGGCGGCGCAGCGCCTCGATGTCCTGACTGACGGGATCGGTCCACACCATGACCTCGACGCCGTCGTAGCCGAGGCGTGCGGCGATCTCGAAGGCCGTCGCCGTCGACTCCGGGTAGACGGAGGCGGTCGACAGCGCGATGCGCACGTCCGTTGGTTCACCCACGTCCGTCACCTTACGGCGTGGGGGTACCCGGGCGTTGGGTGCCGGCCGGCCGTTGTGAGGTATGCCATGCGGACCGGCTGGCGGGGGTCGCGGCCCCTGCCCGGTCGCGCCGTCAGGCGGAGCCCAGGTGGTCCAGGCGCCGCAGGATCACGCCCTCCCGCAGGGCCCACGGACAGACCTCCAGGCTCTCGACGCCGAACAGGTCCATCACGGCCTCGGCGACCAGGGCGCCCGCGACGAGCTGGCCCGCCCTGCCCTCGGAGACGCCGGGGAGTTCGGCCCGCTGATCGGTGGTCATGCCGGCGAGGCGGGGGACCCAGGCCTCCAGGGACTCGCGCTTGAGCTCCCGCTGGACGTAGAGCCCCTCGGCGCTGCGGGCGGCGCCGGCGATGCGGGCCAGCTGCTTGAAGGTCTTGGACGTGGCGACGACGTGGTCGGGGGCGCCGAAGCGGCTGAACTCACCGACCGTGCGGGCGATCTCCGTGCGGACGTGGCGGCGCAGGGCGCGGACCTCCTCGGGCGTGGGCGGGTCGCCGGCGAGCCAGCCCGCGGTGAGGCGGCCGGCGCCGAGCGGCAGCGAGACGGCCGTGTCCGGCTCCTCGTCCATGCCGTAGGCGATCTCCAGGGAGCCGCCGCCGATGTCCAGGACCAGCAGCTTCCCGGCGGACCAGCCGAACCAGCGGCGTACGGCGAGGAAGGTGAGCCGGGCCTCCTCCGCGCCGGCGAGGACCTGGAGGCGTACGCCGGTCTCGTCGGCGACCCGCGTGAGGACGGCGTCGGCGTTGGTGGCCTCGCGGACGGCGGAGGTCGCGAACGGCAGCACTTCCTCGACGCCCTTGTCCTCGGCGGCCTGGAGGGCGTCCCGGACCACGGCGATCAGTCTGTCGACGCCCTCGTCGCCGATGGCGCCGCTGTCGTCGAGGAGCTGGGCGAGCCGGAGGTCGGCCTTGTGCGAATGCGCGGGCAGCGGGCGCGCGCCGGGGTGGGCGTCCACCACCAGCAGATGCACCGTGTTCGAACCCACGTCCAGGACACCGAGTCTCATGGACGGAAACGCTACTGCCCCGGAGCCGGTCCGCGGTCCCCGGAGCGGCCCCCGGCCACTTACCCTGGACGGGTGCCAAAGACGAACAAGGCGAAGTCCGTGAAGCCGGATAAGACGGACAAGGTTCGCAAGGCCGGAAAGACTCCCAAGGGGGCGAAGGTGAGCGACGAGAAGGGGCTCGACTTCGCGCGCGCGTGGGTGGAGTTTCCCGACCCCGCGGACGACGAGCAGGTCTTCCGTTGCGACCTGACGTGGCTGACCTCCCGCTGGAACTGCATCTTCGGCAGCGGTTGCCAGGGCATCCAGGCGGGCCGCGCGGACGACGGCTGCTGTTCGCTGGGGGCCCATTTCTCCGACGAGGACGACGAGAAGCGGGTCGCCGGGCACGTCGCCCGGCTCACCCCGGACATCTGGCAGCACCACGCCGAGGGCCACCGCGACGGCTGGGTCTCCGAGGACGAGGAGGGGTCGCGGCAGACGCGGCCCTTCGAGGGGTCGTGCATCTTCCAGAACCGGCCCGGGTTCCCGGGCGGCATGGGGTGCTCGCTGCACATCCTCGCCCTGAAGGAGGGCCGGGAGCCGCTGGAGACCAAGCCGGACGTGTGCTGGCAGCTGCCGATCCGGCGGACGTACGACTGGATCGACCGGCCGGACGACACGCGCGTGCTCCAGGTGTCCATCGGCGAGTACGACCGCCGGGGCTGGGGTCCGGGCGGCCACGACCTGCACTGGTGGTGCACCTCGGCGACCTCGGCCCACGGTGCCGGCGAGCCGGTCTACGTGTCCTACCGGGCCGAGCTGACCGAGCTGATGGGCAAGGCCGGCTACGACCGCCTGGTCGAGCTGTGCGAGCAGCGGCTGGCGTCGCAGCTCCCGCTGGTGGCCCCGCACCCGGCCGACCCGCCCCGCTAGCCGTCGGGCGCTCGACCGCCGCTGCGCGGGCACCTAGCCGTCCGTCGAACTCGGCGGGTCCGTGGCCGGCGCGGTGGGGGACGGGGGCGCGGGGTCGGAGGGGGGTGGGCCGGTCGGATCGGGGGACGGGTCGGCGGGAGGCGAGGACTGGGTCGCGGGGGGCTCGGTCGGGGGTGTGGCCGGCGGCGTCGAGGGAGGCGCGGAGGACGGCCGGGGCGCCGGACGGCTCGGTGCGGTGCCGTAGCCGTCGATGGTGACCACCGCGCCCGCCGGGGCCACCGCCACCCGCGCGCGCCAGTGGCCGGAGGGCTCGCGCAGCTGGTCGACGTACACCTTGACCGTGAACGTGCCGCCGGGCCGGAGGGTCCCCGAGGACCGGCTGAAGTAGAGCCAGGCGGCCGGCGTGGACACCGACCAGTGGACCTCGGCGGTACCTGAGGCCTTGAGCGTGATCAGTGTGGTGTCGCCGTCGTTGGCGGCGTCGACCGTGAGCCGGCCGGCGCCCGCGCCGTCCTTCCCGCCCACGCCGACGACCGCGACGGAGACGTCCGCCTTGCCGTCCTCGCCGTGCCGGGCGCCCGGCCGCACGCCGGCGTTCCCCGCGTTCTCGTAGCCGCCGGCCGGGTCGCCGCCGACCGCGTCGGGGCCTTGGGCCTCGTGCGTGGTCACGGAGCGGCCGTCGTCGTCCCCGGCCGGTCCGCCCCGGTAGGCGGCCCAGAGGGCGAGCACGGGCGCGGCGACGACCGTGGCGACCACCGTCGTGGTGACGGCACGCGCGCGCAGGCGGTCGCGGCGGGCCGCGCGGTCCTTGGGGTCCATGGGGAAGCCGCGCCGGTCGAACCGGGGTGCGGCGGCGCCCCGCGCCCGCGAGTGGTGCGCCGGCGACGTGCGGAGTTCCGTGCGCGGGGCCTCCAGGACCGGCAGCTCGGCCGGGGTGACGGTGGCGCCGGGCCAGCGGCCGGGGGCGGCGCGCTCGGCGGTGCGGCGGCAACGCGGACAGTCGTCGACGTGCCGGACCAGCTCGCACCTCACGGCCGTGCTGAGCACCAGCTGGCTGTCGCCCGTGAGGTGGGCCACGCTCGGGCAGTCGCCGGCCCGGACCACGGCCAGGGCCGCGCCGGTGCGCTCGACCTCGCAGGCGGCGGAGGCGAGCAGTTCCCGCGCGGCGGCCGGTTCCATGCCGAGGACTGCGGCCACCTCGTGGGCGGACAGGTGGTGGCGGACGGCGAGCTCCAGGGCCTCGCGCTGCTCGGGGGTGGTGCCGGCCGCCTCCGGCCAGGCCAGCAGGGTCAGCTCGCGGCGGTGCCGTTCCCGCTCCTCCGGCGCCGCGGCCGGCCCGGTGCCGTCGTCCTCGGCGCCCTTCCCGGTTCCGGTACGGCCCGCCGCGTGCGTGGCCTGACGTTTCTGCTTGGCCTCGGCGAGCTTGCGCAGGCACGCCCAGCGAGCCAGCGCGTACAGCCAGGCCCTGCGGTCGCCGGCGGCCTCGGGGACCCGGTGCGCGCGCCGTTCGGCCAGGGCGAGGGCGTCGCCCAGGGCGGCGGTGGCCGCGTCGTGGTCGCACAGGACGGAGAGGCAGTAGGTGAACAGACCGTCGAGGTACGGCTCGTAACGCGCCGGCGTGCGCAGCGCGAGGTTGCGCGCCGCGGCGCGGTCGCGCGCCTCTCTTGCCTCGCGCGCCTCGCGTCGCGCTCCCCGCGCCTCATGCGACTCACGTGACTCACGCGACTCGCGGTGCGCCCGGTGCGCGCCGGTCGTGCGGGTGGTGGTCTCCGGACTGCTGCTCATCACCCGTGCGACCGTAGGCGCCGCCGGAGCGCCCCTTCCGGAACCTTGAGCACTTTTAATTCGTACGGGTGAAACGATCCCTCAAAAGGGGACAGGGACCTTCTGTTCCGGGCCCGGAGCCCCCGAGCGGTGACCGGCGCCGGCCCGCCCCGGCCGCGTCCGTCCTCCGCTCCGTGCCCGGTCCGTCGCTCCCTCCGAGTTCCGGTCCGTCCTCCCGTCCGTGGTCCCGTTGTCAGTGGCGCGGGCTACGGTTTCCGCATGGCTGCCCGTACCAAGACCACCAAGGACCGCCCGTCCTACCGCTGCACCGAGTGCGGCTGGCAGACGGCCAAGTGGCTCGGCCGCTGCCCCGAGTGCCAGACCTGGGGCACGGTCGAGGAGTACGGGGCGCCCGCGGTCCGGACGACGGCACCGGGCCGCGTCACCACCTCCGCGCTGCCCATCGGCCAGGTCGACGGCCGGCAGGCCACCGCCCGCTCCACCGGCGTGCCCGAGCTGGACCGGGTGCTCGGCGGCGGCCTCGTCCCCGGCGCGGTCGTGCTGCTCGCCGGCGAGCCCGGGGTCGGCAAGTCCACCCTGCTGCTGGACGTGGCGGCCAAGGCCGCGAGCGCCGCCCACCGCACCCTGTACGTGACCGGCGAGGAGTCGGCGAGCCAGGTGCGGCTGCGCGCCGACCGGATCGGCGCGCTCGCCGACGACCTGTACCTGACCGCGGAGACCGATCTGTCGGCCGTCCTCGGCCACCTGGACGAGCTGAAGCCGTCCCTGCTGGTCCTCGACTCGGTGCAGACGGTCGCCTCCCCGGAGATCGAGGGCGCGCCCGGCGGCATGGCGCAGGTCCGGGAGGTCGCCGGCGCCCTGATCCGCGCCTCCAAGGAGCGCGGCATGTCCACCCTGCTGGTGGGCCACGTCACCAAGGACGGCGCCATCGCCGGCCCCCGGCTCCTCGAACACCTCGTGGACGTCGTCCTGCACTTCGAGGGCGACCGGCACGCGCGCCTGCGCCTGGTCCGCGGCGTGAAGAACCGCTACGGCGCCACGGACGAGGTGGGCTGCTTCGAGCTGCACGACGAGGGCATCACCGGTCTCGCCGACCCGAGCGGCCTGTTCCTGACCCGCCGGGCCGAGCCGGTGCCGGGCACCTGCCTGACCGTCACCCTGGAGGGCCGCCGCCCGCTGGTCGCGGAGGTGCAGGCGCTGACCGTCGACTCCCAGATCCCCTCCCCGCGCCGCACGACCTCCGGCCTGGAGACCTCACGGGTGTCGATGATGCTGGCCGTCCTCGAACAGCGCGGCCGGATCAGCGCGCTGGGCAAGCGGGACATCTACTCGGCGACGGTCGGCGGCGTGAAGCTGTCGGAGCCGGCCGCCGACCTCGCCATCGCGCTCGCCCTCGCCTCCGCCGCCAGCGACACCCCGCTGCCGAAGAACCTGGTCGCCATCGGCGAGGTGGGGCTCGCGGGCGAGGTGAGACGGGTCACGGGCGTGCAGCGCAGGCTCTCCGAGGCGCATCGGCTGGGCTTCACGCACGCGCTGGTACCGACCGATCCCGGCAAGGTCCCGCCGGGCATGAAGGTCGTGGAGGTCGCCGACATGGGGGACGCGTTGCGGGTGCTGCCGCGCGCCCGTCGCCGAGAGGCCCCACGGGAGGCGGAGGAGCGCCGGTAGACTTTGCGCAGGTCTCGCCCGTCCGTACGAACCGCGTGCCGGAACGGGAGCGCCTCACAACCCGCGACCGGAGGAGTGCAGTGGCAGCCAACGACCGGGCAGCAGCTCCCGGCAAGTCCGGTGGGAGTGCCGGTGCCGATGGCCTGATGCGCTCCTCGCTGAGCGCCGTGGCGCCCGGCACCGCCTTGCGGGACGGCCTCGAGCGAGTCCTGCGGGGCAACACGGGCGGCCTCATCCTGCTCGGCTCCGACAAGACGGTCGAGGCCATGTGCACGGGCGGGTTCGTGCTGGACGTCGAGTTCACCGCGACCCGGCTGCGGGAGCTGTGCAAGCTCGACGGCGGCATCGTGCTCTCCTCGGACCTGTCGAAGATCCTGCGGGCGGGCGTGCAGCTGCTGCCGGATCCGACGATCCCCACGGAGGAGACGGGCACGCGGCACCGCACGGCGGACCGGGTCAGCAAGCAGGTCGGCTTCCCCGTGGTCTCCGTCTCGCAGTCGATGCGGCTGATCGCCCTGTACGTGGACGGCCAGCGGCGCGTCCTGGAGGATTCGGCGGCGATCCTGTCCCGCGCCAACCAGGCTTTGGCCACGCTGGAGCGGTACAAGCTCCGGCTGGACGAGGTCGCGGGCACGCTGTCGGCGCTGGAGATCGAGGACCTGGTGACGGTCCGGGACGTCTCGGCCGTCGCGCAGCGCCTGGAGATGGTGCGGCGCATCGCCACCGAGATCGCCGAGTACGTGGTCGAGCTGGGCACGGACGGCCGTCTTCTCTCGCTCCAGCTGGAGGAGTTGATCGCCGGGGTCGAGCCCGACCGGGAACTGGTCGTCCGGGACTACGTGCCCGAGCCGACGGCCAAGCGGTCCCGTACGGTCGCGGAGGCCCTGGCCGAGCTGGACGCCCTGAGCCACGCGGAGCTCCTCGAACTGGGCACCGTGGCGAAGGCCATGGGCTACACCGGCTCCCCCGAGACGCTGGACTCCGCTGTGTCGCCGCGCGGCTTCCGCCTCCTGGCGAAGGTGCCGCGGCTGCCCGGCGCGATCATCGACCGCCTGGTGGAGCACTTCGGCGGTCTCCAGAAGCTGCTGGCCGCGAGCGTCGACGACCTCCAGACGGTCGACGGTGTCGGTGAGGCCCGGGCGAGGAGCGTGCGCGAGGGGCTGTCCCGCCTGGCGGAGTCCTCGATTCTCGAACGCTACGTCTGACCTCCGGCGCCACCCGCCGGGCCGCCCGGGTCCCACGCCCGCGACCCGGCCGGCCCGCGCGGCCGGTCCCGCGGCCTCGACCGAGGGCCGTCCGGGCCGAGGGCCGTCCGGGCCGAGGGCCGTCCGGGCCGAGGGCCGTCCGGGCCGAGGGCCGTCCGGACCCGGACCGTCCGCGTCGCGGGACCTAGTCCGCGGACAGGACGAACGAAGCCTGGGTCTTCGCGAACCCCGGGGCCTTCGCCTCCAGCAGGTACGTGCCCGGCTCGGCCGAGCCCGCGGACGGCGTCGCGCAGTGCGGGGAGCTGGGCTTGCGGTCCCACGTCACCGTGTAGGTCACGCTCTTGCCCGCCGGCACCCGGAAGGTCAGACTCCCCGCGCCGTCCGGGCAGTCGTCGGACGACCAGTAGGCGTCGTCCGTGTCGGCCGGCGTGATCGTCAACACGGCCTTCTTCGGGCCGAGATCGGTCTTGCAGTCGGCGGACGAGGTGTTCTTCGCGGTGAGTTCGAAGGTCGGCGTCTGGTCCGGCGAGTACGAGTTGTGCACGCTGCGCAGGCTCAACCGCACCGCCCCGGCCGTGCAGTCGGGCAGCGGGGAGGACGCCGCGAGCGCGTCACCCGGGCCGACGTGACCGCCGGCCGAGCCGGCACCCGAACCGTCCGAGCCGCCGTCCCCGCCGGAACCGGAGCCGGAACCCGAGCCGGAACCCGAACCCGAACCCGAGCCGGAACCGGTGCCGTCGGAGCCGCCGCCGCCCGACTCGTCGCGTCCGCCGGGGTGTTGGCTGTACGCGGGACCGGACTCGGAGTCCGACGGTCCGGGAGTGATCGTGTGCCCGGGGTTCTTGCCGTCGGAGCCGTCGGCGTCCTTCTTGCCGCCTCCGCCGCCGAGCGCGACGATCAACGTGACCACCAGCACCAACAGGGCGAACACGGACAGCAGTACGGCCCTCCGACGCCAGTAGATGGAGGAGGGAAGCGGCCCGACCGGATTGCGCAGAGATCCCACGGCGCAAACTGTACGAGAGATCCCCGGGCTTGCTCGCGCCACCCGCCGCACACCCACGAACTTTTCCGGATCATCATTCCGGTAACTGCCGCCACCGGCACGGCCCTTCCCGGTTCGGCACGCTCGGTGACCGCGCCGTCACCCCCCATGTCCGCGCCGCCCGTGGCAGGATCGTAGGGCCATGACTGAGACGCTCCACGCCCCCGTGATCACCTGGTTCGACGCCCATGCCCGTGACCTCCCCTGGCGCCGCCCGGAGGCGGGTCCGTGGGGTGTGATGGTGAGCGAGTTCATGCTCCAGCAGACCCCGGTGAACCGGGTGCTGCCCGTCTACGAGGAATGGCTGACCCGCTGGCCGCGCCCCGCAGATCTCGCCGGGGAGGCACCCGGCGAGGCGGTGCGCGCCTGGGGCCGGCTCGGCTACCCGCGCCGCGCCCTACGCCTGCACGGCGCCGCGGTCGCCATAACGGAGCGGCACGGCGGGGACGTGCCGACGGGCCACGCGCAACTCCTCGCGCTGCCCGGCATCGGCGAGTACACGGCGGCCGCGGTGGCGTCGTTCGCGTACGGGCAGCGGCACGCCGTGCTGGACACCAATGTGCGCCGAGTCCTGGCGCGGGCGGTGACGGGCGTGCGGTACCCGCCGAACGCCACCACGGCCGCCGAGCGGCGGCTGGCCCGGGAGCTGCTGCCGGACGACGAGCGGACCGCCGCCCGGTGGGCCGCCGCCTCCATGGAGCTGGGCGCGCTGGTGTGCACGGCGAAGAACGAGGAGTGCCGGCGCTGCCCGATCGCCGAGCGCTGCGCCTGGCGGCTCGCGGGCAAGCCGGAGCACACCGGGCCGCCACGCCGCGGGCAGACGTACGCCGGCACGGACCGGCAGGTGCGCGGCAAGCTGCTGGCCGTGCTGCGGGAGGCGCACGTGCCGGTGGAGCAGGCGGCGCTGGACCGGGTCTGGCACGAGCCGGTGCAGCGGGCCCGCGCGCTCGACGGGCTGGTCGCGGACGGTCTGGTGGAGCCGCTGCCCGGCGGTCTGTACCGGCTGCCGCTGGGCTGACGCACAGGCATGTCACAGCCCCCGGGAGTCCGTTACGACACTCCGGAGCGGACATAGCCCACCAAAAGGGGCTGATGGGTCGCCCGCTGTACCCCGTTCCGCTCTTCGTTACACAACCGACGGATAGCCGACTGCCAGCCGCAGGCTGGTCCGCACAGCCCCGTGACAACCGCTCCGTAGCTTCTTCTCCGTGCCCGGCGGACCACCGGACACGTGGAACGGCAGGACTTCGGGCAACGGCCCGGGGGACGACGGGGAGCGGAGGCGGTTGATCATGGCGCAGGGCGAGGTGCTCGAGTTCGAGGAGTACGTCCGTACCCGACAGGACGCGCTGCTGCGCAGTGCGCGGCGGCTGGTGCCGGACCCGGTCGACGCCCAGGACCTGCTCCAGACCGCGCTGGTGCGGACGTACGGCCGCTGGGAGGGCATCGCCGACAAGCGGCTCGCCGACGCCTATCTGCGCCGGGTCATGATCAACACGCGGACCGAGTGGTGGCGTGCGCGCAAGCTGGAGGAGGTCCCGACCGAGCAGCTCCCGGACGCCTGCGTGGACGATTCCACCGAGCAGCACGCCGACCGGGCCCTGCTGATGGACGTCATGAAGGTGCTCGCTCCCAAGCAGCGCAGCGTCGTGGTGCTGCGACACTGGGAGCAGATGTCCACGGAGGAGACGGCCGCTGCCCTCGGCATGTCGGCCGGTACGGTCAAGAGCACGCTGCACCGGGCGCTCGCCCGGCTCCGTGAGGAGCTGGAGGCCCGCGATCTGGACGCACGCGCGCTGGAGCGTGAGGAGCGGGAGCGTTGCGCGGCCTGACCGGGGCCGGACCCGACGGGGTCCGAGGCAGTACACAGGCGGTGATCGCGGCGGGGACCGTGCTCGCCGCCCTCGCCCTTTTCGCCGCCGCCTGCGGCAGTGGGGGCACGGGCGCGCGGGACGAGGGCCCGGCGCACGCCTCGGCGGTCGTCGGAGCCGTCGCCTCCCCCTCGCCCAGCCCGTCCCGGTCGTACCGACGGGTGGACCCGGTGGCGCTGGTCAAGCACGACCCCGAGGTGTCGGGTGCGGTCAAGCGGGAGCTGCGACCCTGCGACGGCGACGAGTACCCGGTCGACGTCTCCTACGGCAATCTGACCGGCGGCCCGGTGGACGACGTCGTCGTCAACGTGCTGACCTGTGCCGACGCGGTCGGTGTCGGCTCGTACGTGTACCGGAGGGACGGCAGCGCGTTCACCGACGTGTTCAAGAGCGAGGAGTCCCCGGTCTACGCGGAGATCGACCAGGGCGTCCTGTCGGTGACCCGGCAGTACTACGAGCGGGGGGATGCGATCTCCAGCCCGTCGGGTGAGATCGTGACCCCCTACACGTGGCGGCTGGGACGGTTCACCCAGGGCAAGCCCACCCGCAACGAGTACAGCAAGTCCGCCGGCGGGGGCCCGACCCCCGCGCCGGACAACTGACCGCCCACACGCACACCACGAGGACTGAGAGCACCGGGATGGCAGACCAGACCCACGTCCTGTTCGTCGAGGACGACGACGTCATCCGCGAGGCCACCCAACTCGCCCTGGAGCGGGACGGCTTCGCGGTCACCGCCATGCCCGACGGCCTGTCCGGCCTGGCCGCGTTCCGGGCGGACCGCCCCGACATCGCGCTGCTGGACGTCATGGTCCCGGGGCTGGACGGCGTCAGTCTGTGCCGCCGCATCCGCGACGAGTCGACCGTCCCGGTGATCATGCTGTCGGCGCGCGCCGACTCCATCGACGTCGTCCTCGGCCTGGAGGCGGGCGCCGACGACTACGTGACCAAGCCGTTCGACGGCGCCGTCCTGGTCGCCCGGATCCGCGCGGTGCTGCGCCGCTTCGGGCACGCCGGCGGCGCCGGGCAGGCCGGTGACCCCGCGCCCGCCGTCACCGGCGGCACGCTGGCCTTCGGGGACCTGTACATCGACACGGACGGCATGGAGGTGCGCCGGGCCGGGCACCCCGTGGCGCTGACCCCGACCGAGATGCGGCTGCTGCTGGAGTTCTCCTCCGCGCCGGGTACCGTGCTCTCCCGCGACAAGCTGCTGGAACGCGTGTGGGAGTACGGCTGGGGCGGTGACACCCGGGTCGTGGACGTGCACGTGCAGCGGCTGCGGCAGAAGATCGGCCAGGACCGCATCGAGACGGTCCGCGGCTTCGGTTACAAGCTGAAGGCCTGAGCGGAGCGACGGTATGCGGGGGATCCTTCGGTACCCGGTCCGGCGCATGGAGCGCGCGGACCTGCGGACCGGGCTGAGATGGAAGCTGAGCGCGGCGATCGCGCTGGTGGCCGGCCTGGTGGCGATCGTGCTGAGCCTGGTAGTGCACAACGCGGCGCGCGTCTCGATGCTGGACAGCGCGCGCGAGCTGGCCAACGAGCGCCTGCTGCTGGCCCAGCGCAACTACGAGCTGAACCGGGGGCCGATCTTCCCCCACGTCCGGACCGACGACCCGGAGTTGCCCGTCGCGCTGCGCGCGAAGGTCGAGGAGGGCCGCCGGGCCAGTGACGTCTCCGGACACGGAGGGGTGCCGGACGTCTGGGCGGCCGTACCGGTGAAGGACGGGCACGTCCTCTCCGTGCACATGCACCTGCCGGACCGCAGCAGCGACGTCATGCGGGACCTGGACCAGGCCCTGGTGATCGGCTCGGTCGCCGTCGTGCTCGGCGGCAGCGCGCTGGGCGTGCTGATAGGCGGCCAGCTGTCCCGCCGGCTGCGCAAGGCGGCGGCCGCCGCCAACCGCGTCGCCAAGGGCGAGACCGACGTCCGGGTGCGGGAGGCCATCGGCGGGGTAGTGCGCGACGAGACCGACGATCTCGCCCGCGCGGTGGACGCCATGGCGGACGCGCTCCAGCAACGCCTGGAGGCGGAGCGGCGGGTCACCGCCGACATCGCGCACGAGCTGCGCACCCCGGTCACCGGCCTGCTCACGGCCGCCGAACTGCTGCCGCCGGGCCGGCTCACCGAACTGGTGCTGGACCGGGCGCAGGCGATGCGCACGCTGGTGGAGGACGTCCTGGAGGTGGCCCGGCTGGACGGGGCGTCGGAGCGGGCGGAGCTCCAGGACATCATGCTGGGCGAGTTCGTCACCCGTCGGGTGGCCGCCAAGGACCCGGACATCACCGTACGGGTGGTGCACGAGTCGGAGGTCACGACCGACCCGCGGCGGCTGGAGCGGGTGCTGTTCAACCTGCTCGCCAACGCCGCCCGGCACGGCCGCCCACCCATCGAGGTCACCGTGGAGGGCCGGGTCATCCGGGTCCGCGACCACGGCCCCGGGTTCCCGGAGGAGCTCCTCGCCGAGGGGCCGAGCCGGTTCCGCACCGGCAGCGAGGACCGCGCCGGGCAGGGGCACGGGCTGGGCCTGACCATCGCGGCCGGTCAGGCGCGGGTGCTCGGCGCCCGGCTGACCTTCCGCAACGTACGGCCCGTGGGGACGCCCGCCGGCCTCCCCTCGGAGGGCGCGGTGGCCGTCCTCTGGCTCCCCGAGCACGCCCCGACCGCCACGGGCAGCTTCCCGATGCTGCCGCGCCCCCTCGGCGCGTGAGGGTGCGCGTCCCCGCGGGGGGCGCGGACATGCCGAAGGCCCCGGGGGCGGACACCCCGGGGCCTTCGTGGCGCGTGACCGGTGTCAGAGGGCCTCGGCCATCGTCACCGGCACCGCGTCCCCGCCGTCGGCGGACGGCTTCGTCGGCCCGCCCTTGAGCGGGACCTCCTTGACGAACAGCGCCGCGACCAGGACCACGACCGCGATGACGGCGCCGAGCAGGAACGCGGAGTGCGTCCCCTCGGACACCGCGTGCTGGTAGGCCTCGCGGGCCTGCACGGGCAGCTTGGCCAGGCTCGCCGCGTCCAGCTGCGCCGACTTCTCGGTCAGCTTCGAGCCCAGCGCACCGGCCCGCTCGGACATGACGTCCTGGACCCGGTGGTTGAACAGCGCGCCCATGATGGCGACGCCGAAGGAGGACCCGAGGGTGCGGAAGAGCGTGGCGGACGAGGAGGCCACGCCCATGTCCTTCATCTGCACGCTGTTCTGCGCGACCAGCATGGTGATCTGCATCAGGCAGCCCATGCCGGCGCCGAGCACCGCCATGTAGAGGCCGGAGGTGAGGCGGGTGGTGCCCGTGTCCATCAGCGACAGCAGGTACAGCCCGACGATCATCAGCGCGCCACCGGCGACCGGGAAGACCTTGTACCGGCCGGTGCCGGTGGTGACCCGGCCGGCGACCATCGAGGTCACCAGCATCGCGCCGAGCATGGGCAGGAGCAGCAGACCGGAGTTGGTCGCGGAGGCGCCCTGCACCGCCTGCTGGTAGAGCGGCAGGAACAGGGTGGCGCCGAACATCACGAAGCCGGTGATGAAGCCGATCAGCGCCATCAGGGTGAAGTTGCGGCTCCGGAAGATGTGCAGGGGCAGCACCGGCTCGGCCGCCCTGGTCTGCCAGAACACGAACCCGACCAGCGTGGCCACACCGATGCCGATCAGTTCCATGATCCGCGCGGACGTCCAGGCGTACTCGCTGCCGCCCCAGGTGGTGACCAGCACGATGGAGGTGATGCCCACGGTCAGCAGGACGACGCCGAGGTAGTCGATGCCCGCCTTGGACCGCTTCCTCGGCAGGTGCAGCACGGCGGTGACCAGCGCGAGGGCGACCGCGCCGAGCGGCAGGTTGATGTAGAAGGCCCAGCGCCAGCCCCAGTTGTCGGTGATGGTGCCGCCGACCAGCGGTCCGCCGATCATGGCGAGCGCCATGATGCCGGCCATCATGCCCTGGTACTTGCCCCGCTCACGCGGCGGCACGAGGTCGCCGATGATCGCCATGACCCCGACCATCAGGCCGCCGGCGCCGAGGCCCTGCACGGCGCGGAAGCCGATGAGCTGGCCCATGTCCTGGGCCATGCCGCTCAGCGCCGAGCCGACCAGGAAGATCACGATCGAGCTGAGGAAGGCGCCCTTGCGGCCGTACATGTCGCCGACCTTGCCCCAGACCGGGGTGGAGGCCGCGGTGGCCAGGGTGTATCCGGTGACGACCCAGGACAGGTGCTCCAGGCCGCCGAGATCACCCACGATCGTCGGCATCGCCGTACCCACGATCATGTTGTCCAGCATCGCGAGCATCATCGCGATCATCAGTGCGAGCAGTACCACTCGCACGCTTCTGGGCTGTTTGCCCTCGGTGACAGTCTCGACCGCGTCCGCCATCCTCGTCCACTCCCCCTGCGGCAGCTACTTACTTGCCGCCCGGCTAGTTCAGTACACTGAGAAAGTAGACCTGTCACTAGCCGGTCGTCAAGTAAGTTTCCGCGGGAGCGCGAGGAGTACGAGGATGGGCGTCACCATGGACGGCACCAAGCAGCAGCGCCGCGGCAACACCCGCCAGCGCATCCAGGACGTGGCGCTCGAACTCTTCGCGGAGCAGGGATACGAGAAGACCTCCCTGCGCGAGATCGCCGAGCGCCTCGACGTCACCAAGGCGGCCCTGTACTACCACTTCAAGACGAAGGAAGAGATCATCGTCAGCCTCTTCGAGGACCTGACGCAGCCGATCGAGGACCTCATCGAGTGGGGCAGGCGACAGCCGCACACGCTGGAGACCAAGCGCGAGATCGTACGGCGCTACAGCGCGGCCCTGGGGGGCGCCGAACCGCTGTTCCGCTTCATGCAGGAGAACCAGGCGACCGTGCGCGAGCTGCGCATCGGCGACACCTTCAAGGACCGGCTGCGCGGCCTCAGGGACATCATCATCGACCCCGAGGCACCGCTGGTGGAGCAGGTCCGCTGCGTCAGCGCGATGTTCACGCTACACGCGGGGATGTTCGTGATGCAGGACCTGGAAGGCGACTCCGGGAAGAAGCGCGAGGCCGTTCTCGAAGTCGCCCTGGACCTGGTCACGCAGGCGCACCGGGGCGCCCACGGGACGGAGTAGCTCAGACGGAGACGCCCTTGGCGTGCAGGAAGGCGACCGGGTTGACGGCGGAGCCGTAGTTCGGGGTCGTGCGGATCTCGAAGTGCAGGTGCGGCCCGGTGGAGTTGCCGGTGGAGCCGGACAGGGCGATGTGCTGGCCGGTCGCGACGACCTGGCCGACCCGGACGTCGATCCGGGACAGGTGGGCGTACTGCGAGTACGTGCCGTTGCCGTGCTTGATCACGATGGCGTTGCCGTACGCCGGGCCGTCGCCGGCGCCGTTGGGACCGGCCTTGACGACGGTGCCGCCGTGCGCGGCCATGACCTCGGTGCCGGTCGGCACGGCGAAGTCCTGACCGCTGTGCTTGGCGACCCAGTGGCTGCCCGCCTGGTCGAAGCCCGCGGAGAGCGTGTAGGACTTCACCGGGTCGACCCAGGAGGCGGCGGACGCCGTGGCGGCGGACGCGACCCCGGTCCCCAGCACGGCCGTGGCGCCGATACCGGCCGCCAGGACGGCCACGCGGTTGCGGAGCGAGGACGTGCGGGAAGAGCGGGACGTGACGCGCTGGAACATCGATACCTCGTGGATTCGGGGACGTGTGGTCCACCCGGCGTACAGACGTCCGACCGGGCGGCTATCCCTTGGTAACCGAGCACCCCGGCTGTTCTCAAAACGCCCATCTACGGACAGAGGTAGTACATGACGGCGAAACCAAGCGAGTCTTGACAGACCCCACCGACCCTGGCCACCCCCGTTGACGACGGGTTTTCCCGTCGGGGACCCGAGGGGTAAATGTCCGTTTTATGGTCTTATTTAGGTTCACTAGCTGCCTTAGTAGGCCTTGTATGGCCTGTGCGGCTTATCACCGGACACGCGCCACAGCGATCACGGAAATGTGACGCAGGCCTCTAGGCACCTACCGTCCGGTAACCCTACGGTTCCCCTCGCGCCATCCTCGGCTCAGATCATGCACCTGACATTCAGGACGCGTACGGACACGCGTACCGACGTGAGAGGACCCCCACCGATGACCCGACGCCCCTGGGCGCGCCCCGCCTCCCTGACCGCCGCCGGCGCGGCCGCGGCCTGTCTGGCCGCCCTCGCCGGACCGGCCGCCCCGGCCCTGGCGGCCGGCCCGGCGCCCGCCCCGGCGGCCGCCCCGGCGGCCGCCGCCCGCGCCGCCGCGGCGGTCGACCACGCCGTCTGGCAGCGGGACTGCCAGGCCGTCATGGACCAGGCGCTGCCCTACCTGGAGCAGCGCATAGCCGCCGCCAGGCCCGGTGAGAAGCAGGCCGTCGTCCTCGACATCGACAACACCGCGTTGGAGACCGACTTCGGCTTCAGCTACCCCCAGCCGGCCAACAGGCCCGTCCTGGACGTCGCCCGGTACGCCCAGGACCACGGCGTCGCCCTCTTCTTCGTGACCGCCCGTCCCGGCATCCTCGCCTGGCCCACCGAGTACAACCTCGAGCACGACGGCTACCGAGTCGCCGGCCTCCGCGTCCGCGGCCTCGTCGACCTCTTCAAGGACGTCGCCGCGTACAAGACCGCCCAGCGGACCGGCATCGAGAAGGACGGCTACACGATCATCGCGAACATCGGCAACAGCCCCACCGACCTCTCCGGCGGCCACGCCGAGAAGACCTTCAAGCTCCCGGACTACGACGGACAGCTGTCGTAACAACCGACGACCGGCCCTTCCCGACCGACGAGGAGCCGGGCGGCCCGGACATGGAGGGCGTCCGGGCCATATGCCCCGACGGCCCGGAACCCGTCCGGCACCCGCACCGCCGCGCTCCGCCGTTCGACGGCCCGTCCGGTCCCGCTCCGAGCGGCGCGCGGCCGGAAAGCCGGAAGGGGCCGGTGCCCATAGGCACCGGCCCCTTCGCTCGGTCTGTCCGCCGGACGCCTACGCGTCCTTGCTCAGGTTCGGACCGGCACCGCCGGCCGCCTGCTCGATCGGCGGGACGTCGGGCAGCGCCGACTTCTCCTCACCCCGGAAGGTGAAGGTCTGGGTCTCGCCCTCGCCCTCGGTGTCCACGACCACGATGTGACCGGGACGCAGCTCGCCGAAGAGGATCTTCTCCGACAGCGTGTCCTCGATCTCGCGCTGGATCGTGCGACGCAGCGGACGCGCGCCCAGCACCGGGTCGTAGCCCTTCTTGGCCAGCAGCTCCTTGGCGGGCTGGGAGAGCTCGATGCCCATGTCCCGGTCCTTCAGGCGCTCGTCGACCTTGCCGACCATCAGGTCGACGATCCGCAGGATGTCGGCCTGCGTGAGCTGCGGGAAGACGACGACGTCGTCCACACGGTTGAGGAACTCGGGGCGGAAGTGCTGCTTGAGCTCGTCAGAGACCTTGTTCTTCATGCGCTCGTAGTTGGTCTTCGTGTCACCCGAGGCCGCGAAGCCCAGGTTGAAGCCCTTGGAGATGTCCCGGGTGCCGAGGTTGGTCGTCATGATGATGACCGTGTTCTTGAAGTCCACGACCCGGCCCTGGGAGTCGGTCAGGCGACCGTCCTCCAGGATCTGGAGCAGCGAGTTGAAGATGTCCGGGTGGGCCTTCTCGACCTCGTCGAAGAGGACGACGGAGAACGGCTTGCGGCGGACCTTCTCGGTCAGCTGGCCGCCCTCCTCGTAGCCCACGTAACCGGGGGGCGAACCGAAGAGCCGCGACACCGTGTGCTTCTCGCTGAACTCCGACATGTCGAGGGAGATCAGCGCGTCCTCGTCGCCGAAGAGGAACTCGGCGAGCGCCTTGGACAGCTCGGTCTTACCCACACCGGACGGACCGGCGAAGATGAACGAGCCACCCGGACGCTTCGGGTCCTTCAGACCGGCACGCGTACGGCGGATCGCCTTGGACAGCGCCTTGACGGCGTCGACCTGGCCGATGACCCGCTTGTGGAGCTCGTCCTCCATGCGCAGCAGGCGGCTGGACTCCTCCTCGGTCAGCTTGAAGACCGGGATGCCGGTGGCCGTGGCGAGGACCTCGGCGATCAGCTCGCCGTCGACCTCGGCGACGACGTCCATGTCGCCGGCCTTCCACTCCTTCTCCCGCTTGGCCTTGGCGGCCAGGAGCTGCTTCTCCTTGTCGCGCAGGGACGCGGCCTTCTCGAAGTCCTGCGAGTCGATCGCGGACTCCTTGTCCCGGCGGACGCCGGCGATCTTCTCGTCGAACTCGCGCAGGTCCGGCGGAGCGGTCATCCGGCGGATGCGCATCCGGGAGCCGGCCTCGTCGATCAGGTCGATCGCCTTGTCGGGCAGGAAGCGGTCCGAGATGTACCGGTCGGCCAGGGTGGCGGCCTGGACCAGAGCCTCGTCCGTGATGGAGACGCGGTGGTGCGCCTCGTACCGGTCGCGCAGGCCCTTGAGGATCTCGATCGTGTGCGGCAGGGACGGCTCGGCGACCTGGATGGGCTGGAAGCGGCGCTCGAGGGCGGCGTCCTTCTCCAGGTGCTTGCGGTACTCGTCCAGGGTGGTCGCACCGATGGTCTGGAGCTCACCGCGGGCCAGCATCGGCTTCAGGATGGAGGCGGCGTCGATCGCGCCCTCGGCGGCACCCGCACCGACCAGCGTGTGCAGCTCGTCGATGAACAGGATGATGTCGCCGCGGGTGCGGATCTCCTTGAGGACCTTCTTCAGGCGCTCCTCGAAGTCACCGCGGTAGCGGGAGCCGGCGACCAGCGCACCGAGGTCCAGGGTGTAGAGGTGCTTGTCCTTGAGGGTCTCGGGCACCTCGCCCTTGACGATGGCCTGGGCGAGGCCCTCGACGACGGCCGTCTTGCCGACGCCGGGCTCACCGATCAGCACCGGGTTGTTCTTGGTGCGGCGGGACAGCACCTGCATGACCCGCTCGATCTCCTTCTCGCGCCCGATGACCGGGTCGAGCTTGGACTCACGGGCGGCCTGGGTGAGGTTCCGGCCGAACTGGTCCAGGACCAGGGAGGTCGAGGGGGTGCCCTCGGCCGGGCCGCCGGCGGTGGCGGTCTCCTTGCCCTGGTAACCGGAGAGCAGCTGGATGACCTGCTGCCGCACCCGGTTGAGGTCTGCGCCCAGCTTGACCAGGACCTGGGCGGCGACGCCCTCGCCCTCGCGGATCAGGCCGAGCAGGATGTGCTCTGTGCCGATGTAGTTGTGACCCAGCTGAAGGGCCTCGCGGAGCGACAGCTCCAGGACCTTCTTGGCACGGGGAGTGAAGGGGATGTGCCCGGACGGGGCCTGCTGACCCTGCCCGATGATCTCCTCCACCTGCTGGCGGACCGCCTCAAGCGAAATGCCGAGGCTCTCCAGGGCCTTAGCGGCGACACCTTCGCCCTCGTGGATGAGACCCAGGAGGATGTGCTCGGTGCCGATGTAGTTGTGGTTGAGCATCCGGGCTTCTTCCTGAGCCAGGACGACAACCCGCCGCGCGCGGTCGGTGAACCTCTCGAACATCGTTAATCGCTCCTCAGAGCGGTCAGGCAGTGGGGGGAACTTCCCCTCCCTGTCCTTCCGCAGCTTAGTCCCGCAAGCGGGGACCGCTCATTCCAACTGCCGACACCGTCGATGGCCTCCTGACCCCGAACGCCGACATCTGTCCCAACCCGATGGTGCGAGACGATGTTCCCGCAGGCCAGGCAGTTACCCCAGTCGCCAGTACGCCGATGGCGAACGTGAGACGCCCCGTCCTGCGTGTCGCCCCCTCCCACTAGGCATGTCTTACCCGCGGGCACCGTCGGTCCATGCCGCGGGCACCGGTTCGCTCCGCTACGGGCGAACAACCTCACGCCTCCCCGGACCCCCACGCTCACCCTCCCGGAACACCCGGCGCAGCCGGGCGGACACCCAGCGTAACCCGCGGGCCCGCGGGACGGTTGCAGAGGTATGGCTGGTCCGGTCCTCACCACGTCCACGGTCCCTCTTCCCCGCCGACCCCCCGGTCCGGACGCACCGGACGCCCGTCTCCGGCACTGGTACGAGAACGATCTGGGCTGGCCGACCGTGCCCGGACGGCCGCTGCGGCTGCGTACGGGGGTGCTGTTCGACGTGCTGGACGTGCCGGCCGAGGCGGGCGCGCGGGTGCTCCGGCTGCTGGCGCCCGGCTCTCCGGTGGCCCTGCGCGGGGACCGGATGGAGCTGCTGCTGGCCGCGGGCGGCGCGGAGGAGGTGCCCGGGGTGCTGGAGTGGCTGGAGTGGGGCGCCGTGCGGCTGGACCTGCGCCTGCTGGGCGCGGGCGGCACGGTGCGGGCCCCGGCGCGGCCCGCGGGAGCCGTCACCTCGGGACGGGCGGGAACCGTGCAGGGGGCCGCCGTGTGGCTGCGGCCCCCTGAGCCGGGACGCGGGGTCGAGGCTTCGCTGCCGGCCATGCCGGCCGTGGGACGCGCGGGAGGCGTCCCCGATCTCGTACGACTGCTGGACACGGTGGCAGCGCACTGTCACCGTGTCCGGCTGCGACGCTCGGGCGCCGGGCCGGCCGATTCCGGGCGGAATCAGCCGTTGGCCTTCTCGTAGGCCTCGCGGATGGACGCCGGAACACGGCCGCGGTCGTTGACCTCGTAACCGTTCTCCTTCGCCCAGGCGCGGATCGCCGCGGTGTCCTGGTTGCCGCCGGAAGCGGCACGCGCCTTTCCACGTCCACCGGAGGCACGGCCCCCGGTACGACGACCGCCCTTGACATAGGGGTCGAGAAGACCGCGCAGCTTGTCCGCATTGGCAGTCGTGAGATCGATCTCGTACGTCTTGCCGTCCAGCGCGAACGTGACGGTCTCGTCCGCCTCGCCGCCGTCGAGGTCGTCGACAAGAAGGACCTGAACCTTCTGTGCCACCGCATTTCCTTTCATCGATAACGTTGAGGACCAGGGGTGTGCGGCGTCCGCCGTTTCGCCGCCCCTGTTATATGCAGTACTGCGTTACGTCGGAAAGCAAACCGCTTTTGCCGGAAAAACACAAACCCCCGGCAGAGCCTCGGCGCACCGGCACGGCCCGGAAACATGCGCGTTTCGGACATAGGGCACCGGGGCAATGACGATCACAGATGCAGAAGCATCCGGCTGTTGCCCAAGGTGTTCGGTTTCACTCGTTCGAGACCGAGGAACTCCGCGACGCCCTCGTCATAGGAGCGCAACAGCTCCGCGTAGACATCGGTGTCGACCGGCGTCTCCCCGATCTCGACGAAGCCGTGCTTCCCGAAGAAGTCCACTTCGAAGGTCAGGCAGAAAACCCGGCGAACGCCGAGCCAGCGTGCGGTCTGGAGCAACTTCTCCAGCAGCCGGTGACCGACGCCGGCGCCCCGGAGGCCGGGCTTCACCGCCAGCGTGCGGACTTCGGCGAGGTCCTCCCACATGACGTGCAGCGCTCCGCAACCGACCACCTCGGCGTTGTCGTCGCGTTCGGCGACCCAGAACTCCTGGATGTCCTCGTAAAGGGTGACCATGGCTTTGTCGAGCAGGATGCGGTCACGGACGTACGCGTCGAGGAGGTGGCGCAGGGCGGGGACATCGCTGGTCCGGGCCCGTCGGACGGTCAGGGCTTTTGCGGGGACTTCGGGACGCTCTGCTGGCATGAACGGACGCTATCGCCCGTCCGACCCCTCCGCCGAGCCGGGGTTCTCCTCTCGGCGGTCTTCGGCGGGCGGCCGGGTTTCTTCCGGTCCCTGGACGATGCGTACGGCGTCCCGGAGGGCCTGGCGCTGTTCGTCGCTCATCATCCCGAAGAAGGCGACGAGAGCGGCGGCGGGGTTGTCGCTCTGCGACCAGGCGTCGTTCATGAGGGCGGCGGCGTAGGCGGCTCGTGTCGACACGGCTTCATATCGATAGGCCCGTCCTTCCGCCTCCCGGCGGACCCAGCCCTTCTGATGGAGATTGTCCAGAACGGTCATCACGGTGGTGTACGCGATCGTCCGTTCCTGCTGTAGGTCTTCCAGGACTTCCCGAACGGTCACCGGGCGGTTCCACTTCCACACCCGCGTCATGACCGCGTCTTCGAGTTCTCCCAATGGGCGAGGCACAACTCAGAACAATAGTGGGAGATCCCGGCAATGGCGTACCGGACGTGCGCTAGGCCTGCGAACGCGCACAAAAAGGGCGTACGGCCCGGACGGCTCCGGGATCACGTACGCACAGGTGGGCGCCCGCGCGGGAAGCGCGGGCGCCTGAGCCGGGGCAGGGCGCGCGGCGGGCCGCCGCTCAGACGTCGCCGGCGGCGGGGGCGTTGCGCACACCCTCCGCACGCGCGAGGGCGGCGTCGACGGCCGCGTCCTCCTTGGCCTTGGCGGCCCCGCCCTGGGTCTTCACGATCACCCTGACCACACCGACGAAGAACGCGGCCATGACGACCGGGGGCACGAGCGCGGAGACGTAGTCCATACCACCAGGGTAGCCACGGATCCCGGCCGGACCGGCGCGGGGTGGGCCGCGCGGCGCGTACGGCGGCTAGCCGGCGGCCAGCTCCCGGGGTTCGGCCGGCTTGCGGCGCGGGAAGACCTCGCCCGGCGTCGGGACGGGCCGCTTGGGCGCGTCGGGGGCGTCGGGGGCCGGTCGCTCCCCGGGGGTGGGGGCGGGCTTCGGGGCCGGTTCCGGCGCGGGCGTGGCGGGCTCCTCGGACCGGGCCGCCGCACGGTGCGCGGACGGCTCGCCGGCGCCGCCGGCGAGGGCGTGCAGGCGCGTGCGCGCGGACGGCACCGCGGGCGCCGGGACCCGGCGCGCGCCCTGGGCGAACCGGGTCCGCACGTCCTGTTCGGCCAGCGTCCGGCAGTGGCCGAGGAGCGCCGCCGCCGCCGGGTTGCCGCGCAGTGCCCGGAGCGCGGCGAGGTCGTCCGGCACGGGCCGGTACCCCGCTGCCAGCGCCTCCTCCAGGAGGGTGAGGTAGCCGGCGGCGCCGCCCGGCAGCGCGGCCCGGTACCGGCCCAGGTCCGCCACGAGGAAGGCGCGCAGTCTGGCACCCTCGCGCGTCGCCTCGTCGAGGGACTCGGCGAGGCGGAAGCAGTCCTGCGCGTCCTCGGCGGAGGCGTGGCCGGGGTGGAGGGCGAGGGCGAGGGCACGGCGGAGCACTCGCAGCTCCTCCACGCCGAACGCCATGCCGCCGCGGGATCCGTATGGCGTGGGCATGCGGTGACGCTATCGCTAATCGGACAAAAGAGACACATCGGGACGTTGTTCCGACGCGTGTCGCTCCCGCTTTCCCCCGTCCGGGGTCATCCGCGGCCGGCGCCCCGGGGCGCCGGCCGCACCGCTCACATCCGCGACACGTTGCGTTCGTACACCAGCCGCAGTCCGATCAGCGTCAGCCACGGCTGGTGCTCGTCGATCACCGACGACTCCCCCAGCACCATCGGTGCGAGCCCGCCCGTGGCGATCACCGTCACGTCGTCCGGGTCGCCGGCCAGCTCTCGCGCCATCCGGCCGACCACACCGTCGACCTGTCCGGCGAAGCCGTACACGATGCCCGACTGCATGGCCTCGACCGTGTTCTTGCCGATCACGCTGCGCGGCCGGGCCACCTCGATCTTGCGCAGCTGCGCGCCCTTGACGCCGAGCGCCTCCACGGAGATCTCGATGCCGGGCGCGATCACCCCGCCGACGTACTCCCCGCGCGCGGAGACCGCGTCGAACGTGGTCGCCGTACCGAAGTCGACGACGATCGCCGGGCCGCCGTACAGCTCGACGGCGGCGACCGCGTTGATGATCCGGTCCGCGCCGACCTCCTTGGGGTTGTCGGTGAGGATCGGCACGCCCGTCTTCACGCCCGGCTCGACCAGCACGGCGGGCACGTCGCCGTAGTAGCGCCGGGTGACCTCACGCAGCTCGTGCAGGACCGACGGGACGGTCGCGCAGATCGCGATGCCGTCGATGCCGTCGCCCAGCTCGTCACCGAGCAGCGGGTGCATGCCCATCAGGCCCTGGAGCAGCACCGCCAGCTCGTCCGCCGTGCGGCGCGCGTCCGTGGAGATGCGCCAGTGCTCGACGATGTCCTCGCCGTCGAACAGGCCGAGGACCGTGTGCGTGTTGCCGACGTCGATCGTGAGCAGCATGGCCGTTACTCCGCCTCGCGCAGGTCCAGGCCGATGTCCAGGATCGGCGAGGAGTGGGTGAGCGCGCCGACGGCCAGGAAGTCCACGCCGGTCTCGGCGTACGCGCGCGCGTCGGCGAGCGTCAGCCGGCCGGAGGCCTCCAGCAGCGCACGGCCACCGGCGATGCCGACGGCCTCCTCGCACTCGCCGGGCGTGAAGTTGTCCAGCAGGATCAGGTCGGCGCCCGCGTCCACCACCTCGCGCAGCTGGTGCAGCGTGTCGACCTCGACCTCGATGGGCACCTCCGGGAAGGCCTCCCGGACGGCCGCGAAGGCCTGCGCGACGCCGCCGGCGGCGACCACGTGGTTGTCCTTCACCAGGGCCGCGTCCGAGAGCGACATGCGGTGGTTGACGCCCCCGCCGCAGCGGACGGCGAACTTCTCCAGCGAGCGCAGGCCCGGGGTCGTCTTGCGGGTGTCGCGCACGCGCGCCCCGGTGCCCTCCAGCGCGTCCGCCCACGCGCGCGTGGCGGTCGCGACGCCGGACAGCCGGCACAGGATGTTCAGCGCGCTGCGCTCGCCGGTGAGCAGGTCACGCGTGCGGGTGGTGACGGAGAGCAGCCGCTGCCCGGCCTCGACGCGGTCGCCGTCCTCCACGTGCCGCTCGACCTCCAGCTCGTCCGTGCAGACCACGGAGAGCACCGCCTCGGCGACCCGGAGGCCGGCCACGACGCCGGCCTCGCGCGCGGTGAAGTCGGCGGTGGCCACCGCCTCCTCGGGGATGGTCGCGACGGTCGTCACGTCCACGCCGCCGTCCAGGTCCTCCTGGACGGCCACGTTGGCGATGTCCTCGACCTCGACCGGGTCGAGGCCGGCCGCGGCCAGCAGTTCGGCGAGCGCGGGGTCGAGCCCGCACTCCGGATACTCCTCGTCGCCCTCCGCGCCGCAGGCGCAGCCGTCACCGCAGCCGCCGTTCGGGGCGAGGGGAAGGTCTTCGGTGCTCACGTCTGTCACTGCTCCTGTGGACGCTGGTCGGGCCGGATCGGGGGGAAGTCTGCGGTGGCGGTGGTGCGCACGGCGAGCGACCGGTCCGGATCGAGCCGTACGACGATGTGGCGCCGCCAGGTGGTGTCGTCGCGCTCGGGCCGGTCCTCGCGCCAGTGGCAGCCGCGGGTCTCCTCGCGCCGGAGCGCCGCGGCGACCAGGACCCGGGCCACGCACAGGAGGTTCGTCGCCTCCCAGGTGTCCACGCCTGGCTCGGCGGTCTTGCCGTTCTCCTCCAGCGCGACCCGGGCCTCGCCGTGCAGCTCGTGGAGCTGCTCGGCGGCCCCGGCCAGGGAGTCCCGCGAGCGCAGCACGCCGGCGCCGCCGGTCATGATCCGCTGGATCGCGAAGCGGCTCTCCGGGGCGAGCAGCGGGTGCGCGGGGCGGCCGGGGTGCGGGACCGGCGCGGGCACCCGCGCGCGCAGGCCGCCGTCCGCGTGCGCGGCGGCGATGTCGGCGGCGATCCGCTCGGCGTACACGAGACCTTCGAGGAGCGAGTTCGAGGCGAGCCGGTTGGCGCCGTGCACGCCGGTGCAGGCCACCTCGCCGCACGCGTACAGGCCGGGCACGGTGGTGCGGCCGCGGGCGTCGGTGCGCACGCCGCCGGAGGCGTAGTGGGCGGCCGGGGCGATCGGGATGGGCTCGGTGACCGGGTCGATGCCGTTGGCCCGGCAGGCGGCCAGGATCGTCGGGAAGCGGTGCTCCCACATCTCGGCGCCGAAGTGCCGGGCGTCGAGGAACATGTGCTCGGCGTCCTGTTCCCGCATGCGCCGCATGATGCCCTTGGCGACGATGTCCCGGGGAGCCAGTTCGGCCAGTTCGTGCTGGCCCACCATGAAGCGCACGCCGTCGCCGTCGACCAGGTGGGCGCCCTCGCCCCGCACCGCCTCGGAGACCAGCGGCTGCTGGCCCTCGGCGTCCGCGCCGAGGAACAGCACGGTCGGGTGGAACTGCACGAACTCCAGGTCGCTGACCTCCGCGCCCGCGCGCAGCGCCAGCGCCACGCCGTCGCCGGTGGACACCGACGGGTTGGTGGTCGCGGAGAACACCTGGCCCATGCCGCCGGTCGCGAGCACCACCGCGGGGGCGTGCACGGCGCCCACGCCGTCGTGCTGGCCCTCGCCCATCACGTGCAGGGTGACTCCGGCCGTGCGGCCCTCGTCGTCGGTCAGCAGGTCCAGTACGAGCGCGTTCTCCACGGTGCGCAGCCCGCGCGCGCGGACGGCCTCCACGAGCGCGCGGGAGATCTCCGCGCCCGTCGCGTCGCCGCCCGCGTGCGCGATGCGGCGGCGGTGGTGGCCGCCCTCGCGGGTGAGCTCCAGCTCCCCCTCGGCGGACTCGTCGAAGTGGGCGCCGGTGTCGATGAGCCGCCGTACCGCGTCGGGGCCCTCGGTGACGAGGATCCGCACGGCCTCCTCGTCGCACAGACCCGCGCCCGCCACCAGTGTGTCCTCGAGGTGCTGCTCGGGGGTGTCCCCCTCGCCGAGGGCGGCGGCGATGCCGCCCTGCGCCCAGCGCGTCGAGCCGTCGTCCAGGCGGGCCTTGGTGACGACGACCGTGCTGAGCCCGGCGGCCTCGCAGCGCAGCGCCGCGGTCAGCCCGGCCACACCGGAGCCGACCACGACCACGTCCGCGGAGACGGACCAACCGGGCGCGGGTGCGTGCAGGCGTATGCCTGTGCTGGTCACGAGGCGGCTCCGAAGGTGAGGGGGAGGTTGTCGATCAACCGGGTCGTGCCGACCCGGGCGGCGACGGCGAGGACGGCGTCGCCGGTGAAGTCGGCACCGATCTCCGTGAAGTCGGCGGGGTCGACCAGCGCCAGGTAGTCGAGCCGGAGCGGCGGTTCGAGGCGGGCGGCGTCGTCCAGGACCTGGCGGGCGGCGGCGCGGACGGCCGCCGGGCCGGCGGGCACGGCCGTGGCCACCGCGTGCGCGTCGGCCGCCGCACGGGACTCGCCCAGGGCGCTCAGCGCCTCGGCGCGCGCCCGCGTGGAGGGCACCTCCCGGGCCCGCGCGCACAGTGCCTCCTGCGCCGCGTGCCGGTCCCGGCCGGCGAACAGCGCGCGGGACAGCGCGAGCGCGGTACGGCGTTCCGGCGGCGAGAGGTAGCGGTTGCGGCTGGACAGGGCGAGCCCGTCCTCCTCGCGGACGGTCGGTACGGCGACGATGTCGACGCCGAAGTTCAGGTCCCGCACCATGCGCCGGATCAGGGCCAGTTGCTGGGCGTCCTTCTGCCCGAACAGGGCGGCGTCCGGGCGGGTGAGGTGCAGCAGCTTGGCGACGACGGTGAGCATGCCGTCGAAGTGCCCGGGCCGTGAACCACCCTCCAGCCGCTCACCCATGGGGCCCGCGGAGATCCGCACCTGGGGCTCGCCGCCCGGGTAGACCTCGTCGACGGAGGGCGCGAACACCGCGTCGGCGCCGGACCGCCCGGCCAGCGCCAGGTCGGCGTCGAGGGTGCGCGGGTAGCGGTCGAGATCCTCACCCGCGCCGAACTGCAACGGGTTGACGAACACGGTGACGACGACCTCGCCGTCCGGCCCGGCGATCTCGCGGGCGGTGCGGATCAGGGTGGCGTGGCCCTCGTGCAGGGCGCCCATGGTCATCACGACGGCACGGCGGCCGGTGCGCGGGCGCGCGTGCAGCTCCTCGGCGGTGCTGAGCAGGGCGGTGGTCATCGGTCGTTCCCCTCGGTGCCGGTCGGGCCGTCGGTGTCGTCGCTTCCGGGCCTCCCCGGATCTCCGGGGGCTCCGGGCGTTCCGGGCGGCACGTCGGCGAGCACGCCGAGGAGCGGCTCGGCCAGTTCCGGCTTCAGCAGACCGTGGGCGAGGGCCCGGTCGGCCGTCGCGCGGGCCATCGCCAGGTAGCCCGCCACCGTCTGCGGGGCGTGCGCGCGCAACTCGGTGACGTGCGCGGCGACCGTGCCGGCGTCCCCGCGGGCGACCGGGCCGGTCAGGGCGGCGTCCCCGGACCGCAGGGCGTTGTCCAGGGCGGCGCCGAGCAGCGGGCCGAGCATCCGGTCGGGCGCCGTCACGCCCGCCGTGCGCAACAGCTCCATGGACTGCGCGACCAGGGTGACCAGGTGGTTCGCGCCGAGGGCCAGGGCCGCGTGGTAGAGCGGGCGCCGCTCCTCGCTGATCCACTCCGGCTCGCCGCCCATCTCGATCACCAAGGCCTCGGCGGCCAGCCGCAGCTCCTCGGGCGCGGTCACACCGAAGGAGCAGCCGGCCAGGCGCTGGACGTCCACGGGGGTGCCCGTGAAGGTCATCGCCGGGTGCAGGGCCAGCGGCAGCGCGCCCGCGCGCAGGGCCGGGTCGAGGACCCTGGCGCCGTAGCGCCCGGAGGTGTGCACGAGCAACTGCCCGGGCCGCACCGCGCCGGTCCCGGCCAGGCCCGCGACCAGGCCGGGCAGGGCGTCGTCGGGGACCGTCAGCAGCACCAGGTCGGCGCGGCGCAGGACCTCGGCGGGCGGCACCAGGGGCACGTCGGGGAGCAGGGCCCCGGCGCGCCTGCGGGAGGCGTCGGAGACCCCCGAGGCGGCCACCGGGCGGTGCCCGGCGAGCTGGAGGGACGCGGCCAGCGCAGGGCCCACGCGGCCGGCGCCGACGACACCGACGGTGAGCCGCGCGGGGCGGTCCCTGAGGTCTGGCTGGTGGACTGTACTCACGCGACGGCGGCCTTCCCGTTCCAGTCCGCTCTGGGTACCGGACGATTTCTCGTCATGTTAACGCTATCCGGGGGACGGCGGCCGGTCGTCCACAGGCTGTGGGCACCGCCACGCCTCCGCGCGGGCCGGGCGACGGGAAACCCGGTGTCCGTGCGCGCGTGCGGCACGGCATCATCGCGCGCATGGACGATGCGGTGGAACAGGATGGCGAGCGGTCGGTGCGGCAGCGGCGGGCGGCCGTGTACCGGAAGGCCCGCGTGCTGTCGCGGCCCGGGCTGCGGGACACGCTCGGCGAGCGGCTGGCGTACCTGACGCAGACGGCCCCCCTGGTCTACGACCTGGACGAGCCGGGCGACGTGTACGGCGACCGGATCGTCGCGCATCTGGAGGAACGGGTCGCCGCCCTGCTCGGCACGGAGGCCGCCGCGTTCTTCCCGACCGGGACGATGGCCCAGCAGGTCGTCCTGCGCTGCTGGGCGGGCCGCACCGGCTCCCCCACGGTCGCCCTGCACCCGCTCGCCCATCCCGAGCGGCACGAACGCGACGCCTTCCGTGAGGTCAGCGGTCTGCGCCCGGTCCGGGTGACCACCGAGCCCCGGCTGCCCACGGCCGCCGAGGTCCGCGGCTTCGAGGAGCCCTTCGGCACCCTGATGCTGGAACTGCCCCTCAGGGACGCCGGTTTCGTGCTCCCCACCTGGCAGGAGCTGACGGAGGTCGTCGAGGCGGCACGGGAGCGCGACGCGGTGGTGCACTTCGACGGCGCGCGCCTGTGGGAGTCCACCGTCCACTTCGGCCGCCCGCTCGCGGAGATCGCCGGCCTCGCCGACACGGTGTACGTGTCGTTCTACAAGTCCCTCGGCGCGTTCGGCGGTGCCGCCGTCGGCGGCCCGGCGACGCTGATCGAGGAGGCCAGAGCCTGGCGGCACCGTTACGGCGGGATGATCGTGCAGCAGTTCCCGACCGTGCTGTCGGCGCTCGCGGGCCTGGACCTGAAGCTGCCCCGGCTGCCCGAGTACGTGCGGCACGCGCGCGTGGTGGCCGCCGCGCTGCGTGAGGGGTTCGCGGCCGCCGGGGTGCCCTGGTCGCGCGTCCACCCGGAGGAACCGCACATCCACCAGTTCCAGGTCTGGCTGCCCCACGACGCGGACGTCCTGGCGGAGGCGGCGGTGCGTCAGGCCGAGGAGACCTCGGTGCTGCTGTTCGCGAGCGGCTGGGAACCGGCCGGCCCCGGGCTCGCGTACACGGAGGTCACGGTCGACGAGGCCGGGCTGGAGTGGACGGCGCGGGACGTGCGGGCGGCGGTCGCGGAGTTCGTGGCGCGGCTGCCGTAGGGGGCGTGCGGGCAGGGGCGGCGGGGCCGGCGGGGCCGGCGGGTCACAGTGCGCGCGGGCGCCGCCAGCGGTCCAGGGCGCCGCGCAGCCGTCCGTGCGCCGGGCGCTCGGCGACGACCGCGCGAAAACGCCGGTGGTCGCTCAGCTCGCGCATCAGGTCGAGTTCGCCGCGGCCCGGCGCAGGCGGTGCGGGCTCGCCGTGCAACCGGGCGCGGTAGCTGTCGAGGAGGTACTGCTGGGTGATGCTCACGGCGGACCGCCTTCTCGGGATGCGTGGACAGGGGGACGTGGGCCGAGTGCCGCCGCGCGCTCGCCGTGCGATCACCGACCGTTCGGCGACCGATCGGCGCCGCGACCGCCCCGGTGCCCTCAGACTGCTCCGGCCCCGCTGTGAAGTCCCGTGGATTGACGGCCGTCGTCAATCCACGGGGGCGCTGTCGGTGGCGCAGTGCACCATGGGGGGCATGAGCGTGACCATCGACATCACCGGGCTGGCCACCGACACGGACGCCTCCGGCCCGACCCCGGCCGACAGGTGGGCGAAGGTCTCGGTCGTGCCCTCTCCCCTCGCCGAGCTGGGCATGGCGCTGCACGCGCTCAGCGAACCCGGCCACCACCCGGACCTGCGGGGCTGGGCGACCGCCGTCTCCTCCCGGCTGGACCCCTGCCTGGCGGACCGGCTGTGCGAGGCGGACTTCCTGTGGCGCACGACGTTCTCGGACGTCTTCGCGCCGTTCGCCGGCATCCCCGGCGGCCGGGCGCTCCCCGGGGCCACGCTCACCGAGGAACTGGACCAGCTGGACACGCTCACCGACGACCAGTTCGTCAACGCCGCGCTGGAGTTCACCTGCCAGCTGCGGTACGACCTGAAGGAGCCGGGTCCGCTGGACGACCCGCGGTTGCGCCGGCGCTCCCTGGAGCTGGCCGCCGCGCGCGGTGCCGTCCAGGAGCGGTTCACGCGCCGCCTGCTGACCGATCCGCCGGCCGTCCGCGCGTGGTTCCGGCAGCTGATGCTCGACTGCGACGAGGCCTTCTTCGCCGAGGCCTGGGCCCGTGTCCACCCCCAGCTGGCCGCGGACGCGCGCCACCGCACGGACCTGCTGCGCCGCAAGGGGCTCGGCGAGGCGTTGGCGTCGCTGTCGGGGGCGATCTCGCTGGACGAGGAGGCCGGGCTCATCACGGTCGACAAGCTGCTGGTGGGCCATGCCGCGACGGGTGACGGGCACCTGGTGCTGGTCCCGACCAGCCTCGGCTGGCCACACGTGATGGTCCTGCACCGGTACGGCTGGCAGCCCTCGATCACCTACCCGGCGAGCGGCACGCGCGCGCAGGCACCCTCGGTGGAGCAGCTCACCCGGCGTCTGGAGGCACTGGCCCACCCGGTGCGGATGCGGCTGTGCCGGCACCTCGCGCGGGCCCCGCACACCACGAGCGAGCTGGCCGACGCGCACGGCATGTCGGCGCCGGAGATATCCCGGCACCTGACGGTGCTCAAGAAGGCGGGTTTGATCAGCGGCTGCCGCCGCGGCCGGTACGTCCAGCACCAGCTGGACCTGTCGGCGGTGGCCCGGCTGGGCAGCGACTTCATCGAGGGCGTCCTGCGCTGAGGAGCCGCCAAGGGTCGCGGAGCTGAGGGACCGCCCGGCGTCGCGGCGTCAGCCGTGGCCGCCCGCGCGCACCAGCCCCGTCTCGTACGCCAGCACGACCACCTGCACGCGGTCACGCAGACCGAGCTTGGTCAGGATGCGGCCCACGTGGGTCTTCACGGTCGCCTCGCTCAGCACCAGCCGGGCCGCGATCTCCCCGTTCGACAGGCCGTGCGCGACGAGCACCATCACCTCGCGTTCCCGCTCGGTGAGCCGCTCCAGCTCTTTGTGCTGGGGGTTCTTGCCGGCGGAGGGCAGCATCGGCGCGAAGCGGTCGAGCAGGCGGCGGGTGGTGGAGGGCGCCACGACCGCGTCACCGCTGTGCACGGCGCGGATGGCGGCCAGCAGGTCGCCGGGGGGCACGTCCTTGAGCATGAAGCCGGAGGCGCCCGCCTTGAGCCCGGAGAACGCGTACTCGTCCAGGTCGAACGTGGTCAGGATGAGCACCTTCGGCGCGTCCGGCTCCGCGCAGATCCGCCGGGTGGCCTCCACGCCGTCCAGCTTCGGCATGCGGACGTCCATCAGGACGACGTCGACCGTCGCGGACCGCAGCACCTGGAGTGCCTCCACGCCGTCGCCCGCCTCCGCCACGACCTCCATGTCCGGCTGGGCGGCGAGCACCATCCGGAACCCGGTGCGCAGCAGCACCTGGTCGTCGACGAGCATCACGCGGATCGTCATGGGTCCTCTTCCGTGTCGTTGATTGCCGTCCTCGCCGTCCGGGGCCGTCGCCGGCCGCCGTCGGCGCAGGGGTGGGTGCGGCCAGGGCGCGCGGTGGGGTCAGTGCGCCGGTTTCAGCGGCAGCAGGGCGCTGATCCGGAATCCTCCGCCCGGGCGCGGGCCGGCGTCCAGCGTGCCACCGACCATGCCGACCCGCTCGCGCATGCCGATCAGCCCGTGTCCGCGCCCGTCCGCGCCGCCCTCCTCGTACAACTCGTGCGGGGCGCCCTTGCCGTCGTCCTCGACCAGCAGGCCGAGGCCGTCGTCGAAGTAGACCAGCCGGACGCTGGCGCCCGCGTGGGGCCCGCCGTGCTTGCGGGTGTTGGTCAGCGCCTCCTGCACGATCCGGTACGCGGTCAGCTCCACCCCGCTGGGCAGCGGGCGCGGGGTCCCCTCCACCCGGAAGTCGACGGGCAGACCGGAGCTGCGGCACTGCTCGACCAGGTCGTCGATCTGCTCGACGTCGGGCTGCGGGACGTACTCGCCGCCCTCCTGGTGCTCGCCGGTGCGCAGCACGCCCAGCAGGCGGCGCATCTCGGCGAGGGCCTGGCGGCCGGTGGAGGAGATCGTCTCCAGGGCCTTCCTGGCCTGATCCGGCGCGGCGTCCAGGACGTAGGCGGCGCCGTCGGCCTGCACCACCATCACCGACACGTTGTGGGCGACGACGTCGTGCAGTTCGCGTGCGATCCGGGCGCGCTCGGCGGCGACCGCGACCTTCGACTGCGCCTCGCGCTCCTTCTCCAGCCGGGCCGCGCGCTCCTCCAGCTGGGCGAAGTAGGCGCGCCGGGTGCGCATGGAGTCACCGAGCACCCAGGCCAGGGCGAAGGGCACCGTCTGGAAGACCACGATGGCGATCTGCCCGAGGAAGCCGGTGTGCGTGGCCGGCCAGCGGATCTGGGCGAGGGCCGCCGCGCAGAGGCTGACGAGGAGCGCGAGCCGGGAGGCCCAGCGCTCGCCGACCGCCGCCACCGTGTAGGTGATCACCAGCATGGCGAAGTCGGCGACGGTCGTCTCGACGTCCAGCACCAGCTGGGCCAGGCCGGCCACCAGGGCGACCAGCAGCATGGGTTCCGGGAGACGGCGGCGCAGCGCCACGACGGCGCACAGGACGACGGAGACGGCCATCCCCGCGACGAGTGACCCGTGGTGATCCCGCACCCCGTCGAGGCTGACCACGCTCACCGCGGACAGCCCGAACAGGGCGACGGCCCAGAAGGCGTCGACCCAGGTCGGGTGGCGGCGGAGGAAGTCGTAGAGGCGCTGCACGTAACCCAGAGTAGGTAGAGCGGAAGTGCGCGGGGGTCAACCGGAGGGCCGATCCGGGCCCGGCGCGTGTACTCCGCAAGGTGGAGACCCTGATCATCTGTGCGCCTAGTCTGTTCCGGTGACGGACGGGACGACGGCGCGGGACCCGCGCGAGGACCGCGGCCCGCGCGGTTGGCGCGCGGCGGCCGAGGAGGCGCTCTACGGGCCCGGCGGCTTCTACCGGCGCCCGGAGGGGCCGGCCGGCCACTTCCGTACGTCCGTGCACGCCTCCCCGCTGTTCGCACGGGCCGTGGCCCGGCTGCTGTGCCGGGTCGACGAGGCCCTGGGGCGGCCCGCGGTGCTGGACTTCGTCGACCTGGGTGCCGGGCGGGGGGAACTGGTCACCGGGGTGCTCGCCGCGCTGCCCGCCGGGGTGGCGGCACGCGCGCGGGCGTACGCCGTCGAGATCGCCGGCCGCCCGCCCGGCCTGGACCCCCGCGTCACCTGGCGGCACGACCTCCCGGAGACGGTGACCGGGCTGCTGTTCGCCAACGAGTGGCTGGACAACGTGCCCGTGGACGCCGTCGAGGTGGACCGCGCCGGCGTGCCCCGGCTGGTGCTGGTCGCGGCGGACGGCTCCGAACGGCTCGGGGAGCCCGTGACGGGTCCGGACGCCGACTGGCTCGCCCGCTGGTGGCCGCTGCCCGCCGAGGAGGGGCTGCGGGCGGAGGTCGGGTGGCCCCGCGACCTGGCGTGGGCGTCGGCCGTGAACCGGGTGGCCGGCGGCCTCGCGGTGGCCGTGGACTACGCCCACACCGTCTCCACGCGCCCCCCGTTCGGGACGCTCACCGGCTTCCGGGAGGGGCGCGGGACGGCGCCCGTGCCGGACGGTTCCTGCGACATCACGGCGCACGTCGCCCTGGACGCCTGCGCGGCGGCACCCCGGTCCGCCGGGTCGGCGCGCGGAGCCGGGGGAACGGCGCGCGAACATCACGGCGCACGCCTGCTCACGCAGCGCGCCGCTCTGCACGCCCTTGACCTCACCGGCGCACGCCCCCCGCTGGCGCTGGCCTCCACGGACCCGGCCGCCTATGTGCGGGCCCTGGCGGGCGCCGGGGAGGCCGCCGAGCTGACCGCCCCGGGCGGCCTCGGCGACTTCGGCTGGCTGCTCCAGCCGGTCGGCATCCCCGACCCGCTGGCCCCGGAGGCGCCCCGCTGACCTCGCGCCGCGGGCCCCTGTCTACTTGTCGATGTCGCCGACCACGAAGAACATCGACCCCAGGATCGCCACCATGTCCGCCACCAGCGTGCCCGGCAGCAGTTCGGTCAGCACCTGGATGTTGTTGTACGACGCCGAGCGCAGCTTGAGCCGGTACGGGGTCTTCTCACCCTTGCTGACCAGGTAGTAGCCGTTGAGGCCGAGCGGGTTCTCGGTCCACGCGTACGTGTGCCCCTCGGGCGCCTTCAGCACCTTCGGCAGCCGCTGGTTGACCGGCCCGGGCGGCAGCTCCGCGAGCCGGTCCAGGCAGGCGTCGGCGAGGTCCAGCGCGTTGTGGGTCTGCTCCAGCAGGACCTCGAAGCGGGCGAGGCAGTCGCCCTCCTCCCGGGTGACGACCCTCAGGACGTCCTGGAGCTCGCCGTAGGCCAGGTACGGCTCGTCGCGGCGCAGGTCGAAGTCGACGCCCGAGCCGCGCGCGACCGGCCCGCTCACCCCGTAGGCGTGCACCGTCCCGGGCGCCAGCACCCCCACCCCGCGCGTGCGCCCCCGGAAGATCTCGTTGCCGAGCACCAGGTCGTCGAAGACGCCCATGCGCGAGCGCACGACGGCGACGGCGGCGCGCGCCCGGGCCGCCCATCCGGCCGGCAGGTCCTCCTTGAGGCCGCCCACACGGTTGAACATGTAGTGCACGCGCCCGCCGGAGACCTCCTCCATCACGTTCTGGAGCACCTCGCGCTCCCGGAACGCGTAGAACACCGGCGTGATCCCGCCCAGCTCCAGCGGGTAGGAACCGAGGAACATCAGGTGGTTGAGCACCCGGTTCAGCTCGGCGAGCAGGGTGCGCGTCCACACCGCGCGCGCGGGGACCTCCATGCCGAGCATCCGCTCCACGGCGAGGACCACGCCCAGCTCGTTGGAGAAGGCCGACAGCCAGTCGTGGCGGTTGGCGAGCATGATGATCTGCCGGTAGTCGCGGGCCTCGAAGAGTTTCTCGGCGCCGCGGTGCATGTAGCCGATCACCGGCTCCGCGCGCACGATGCGCTCCCCGTCCAGCACCAGCCTGAGCCGCAGCACACCGTGCGTGGACGGGTGCTGGGGCCCGATGTTGAGCACCATGTCGGTGCTCTCCGCCGCGCCGCCGATCCCGACCGTGGTCTCCGCCGTAGGGGTCATGGCCCCAGTTTCCCCTACGTACGCTGGCCCCATGGAAACGGGGATCGGGGAAGACACGGGGATCTCGGCGGACGAGCCGGTGTGGCGGGGGCTGCGGCCCGGCCTGCTGCGCGTGCGCCGGCTGCTGCTGGCGGTGTGGGCGGGGGTGCTGGCGGTCGCCACGGGGCTGCCGCTGGGGCTCCTCGTGGGGCCCGCGTGGGCGGCGTGGGCGCTGCTGCCCCTGTCGGCCGCGGTCTGGGGCGGGCGGCTGCTGGAGCGCAACTGGCGCTCGTGGCGGTACGCCGAGCGCGCGGACGACCTGCTGATCAGCCGCGGTGTGCTGTGGCGCGAGGAGACGGTGGTGCCGTACGGGCGGATGCAGCTGGTGGAGGTGACCTCCGGGCCCGTGGAGCGGCGGTTCGGACTGGCCACCGTGCAGCTGCACACGGCCGCCGCCGCCACCGACGCGACCATCCCCGGCCTGGACCCGGCCGAGGCGGAACGCCTGCGCGACCGGCTCACCCGGCTGGGCGAGGCCCGATCGGCGGGCCTGTGACCACCCCGGGCGGCACCGGCGGCGAGGACGGCGGCATATCCGAGGGCCCGCCCGTCGTGGAGCGCCGGCTGCACCCGGTGACGCCGTTCCGCCGGGCATGGGCGCCGCTCGCCGTCCTGGCCGGCTGGGCGGTGCACGATCCCGGCGGCGCGCGGGAGCAGCTGACGCGGCTGACCGGCACCCTGCTGCTGCTCGGCGCCGCCGTGGTGGTGGCGGTGGCCGGGCTCTACGGCTTCCTGTCCTGGTGGTACACGCACTTCTCGGTCACCGGGACCGAACTGCGCATCCGTACGGGGCTGCTGTTCCGGCGCACCGCGCACATCCGGCTGGAGCGCGTCCAGGCCGTCGACGTCTCCCGGCCGCTCCTCGCGCGCGTGGTGGGTGTCGCGAAGCTGCGGATCGACGTCGTCGGCGCCGACGACAAGGACGAACTGGCCTTCCTGGGCGAGCGGGAGGCGCGCGCCCTGCGCGCGGAGCTGCTCGCGCGCGCGGCGGGCTTCGCGCCGGAGGCGGCGGCCGGGGTGGGCGAGGCGCCGGCGCGGGTGCTGCTGCGCGTCCCCGCGCGGGCGCTGCTGTGGTCCCTGGCGCTGACGGGAGCCACCTGGGCGTCGCTGGGCGCCGCGCTCGCCGTCCCCACCGTGCTGTGGCTCGTCACCCACAACGTGTGGACGGTCCTCGCCACCGCCCTGCCCCTGCTCGGCGCGGCCGGCGCGCGCAGCGCGGGCCGCTTCGTCACCGAGTTCGACTGGACGGTGAGCGAGTCGCCGGACGGGCTGCGCATCGACCGCGGGCTGCTCGACCGCGCGCACGAGACGGTTCCGCCGGGGCGCGTGCAGACCGTGCGGATCGTCGAACCGCTGCTGTGGCGCCGGCCGGACCGGGTGCGGGTGGAACTCGACGTGGCGGGCTCCGCCGGTTCGGTGCTGGTGCCCGTCGCCCCGCGCGCGGTCGCCGAGTCCCTCGTCGCGCGCGTGCTGCCCGGCGTCACGGTGCCGCGGGACCCGGCACCGGCGCCCCGCCGGGCCCGGTGGTGCCTGCCGCTGTGGTGGCGCGGCCACCGGCTCGCGGTCACCGGCGCGGTGTTCGCCGCCCGCAGCGGCCTGCTGCGCCGCCGGCTCTCGCTGGTGCCGCACGCCAAGGTGCAGAGCGTGCGGCTCACCCAGGGGCCCTGGGAGCGCCGCTGGGGACTCGCGGACGTGCACGTGGACACGGGGGCGGACAAGACGGTCACCGCCCGGCTGCGGGGCGCCGAGGAGGCCGCGCGGTTCCTGGCGGAGCAGGCGGAGAGGTCCCGCACGGGCCGCCGGGACGCCCCGCCGGACCGCTGGATGACCGCCGGCTGACGGTTCGCCGGGCGACGCGTCGGGCCCGGCTCCCCCTGGCGGGAGGGCTGGGCCCGTCCGTTCCGGTACGTCCGGTCCGACGGAGGCTCAGGACGCGGCGCCGCGCAGCCTCTGGACGTCGATCTGCTCGGTCTCGTCGTGCGCCGTCAGGTCGATGACCTGGCCGACGCCCCGGGACCGCGCGTCGGCGGGCTTGAACCCCGCCTCCGCCTCCGCCTTGTGCACGGCGAGCGCCTCCTGGCCGACGACGTCCGCCAGGTCCTCGTTCTGCACGGAGTCCAGGGCGGCCTTCGGCGCGCCCTTCTGGGTGCCGAAGAAGTCGAAACCGCCCTCGGCCGCGTGGCGTCGCGCGGGCGCGGCCGGCGCGACGGCGACGGCGGTGGGCACCGTGAAGTGCCCGGCGGGACGGACCGCCCCGGCCGGCTCGCCCACCGGGTGCGCCTCCCCCGCCGGGACCTCCGGAGCGGCGTCGACAGCGGCAACGGCGGCGGCAGCGGCCCCGGTGCCTCGGGCGGCGGGCCGGGTGTCCGGGACGACGGACCCGGTGTCAGGGGCGCCGGCCTCCGGCGCGGGTGCGGTGGTCTCCGGCGCAGGTGTCCCCGCCTCCGGCGCCGGTGCGGCCTCCGGGTCGGGCTCCGGTTCGGGGCCGCCCTCGGACGCCGGCCCGGCCCCGGTCCCGGCCGGCGCGTCCGGCGTCCGCCGGTCGAAGCGGGCCAGGGCCGTCAGGGCCCGCCGGTACAACCGCGCGCCCTCGGGCGAGAAGACCGGGCACGGCGGGGCGGTGTCCGCGGCGGTGCCCACGGCCGCCGGACCCGCCGCCTCCCGCTCCGCCCCGGCGCGAACGCTCCGGCCGGGCGGCAGGGCGGGGGAGGACGAGGGCGCCGGACCGGGCGGCACCGTCTCGATCTCCAGCAGCCGGCGTCCCTCCAGGGCGCTCGCGCGCTCGGTCTCCGCCGTGGCGTACCGGCGCAGCAGGGCCGCGTGCTCGTTGCGCAGGCCCGCCAGTTCGGCGCGCTTGGCCCGCAGCCGCTGCTCCAGCTTCACGCGCAGTTCGCGGGACTCCTCGAGGTCGGTCTCCAGTTCGGCGACCCGTTCCTCGTACCGCCATTCGTCACCGGCACGCGCGCGCGTGAGTTCGGCGACCTGCCGGCCCGCCTGCGTGTCCCAGCGGCGCATCACGACGGCGCCGGCGACCGCGGTCACGGCGGCCGCGGCGGCCAGTGCGCGCACCGCCGTCGCCCCGGCGAACACCCAGGGGCCCAGCGCGCAGATGACGGACACACCGGCGAGCGCCGAGGGAGGCAACAGCCGGTGCAGAGGCGGGGAATGGCGGTGGCGTCCACGTGGCATGGCCAGAAACTTACCGCCCGTGAGCGAATCATGGGCCCCCGCCCCGTAAAAACACGGCCACGGTGCGTGCTTCACGGAGCGTCAGGGGCCTCATGGGCTCAGCGGTCGGTGAGCCGCCCGCTGAGCCACTGGAGCGACGGCGGGATCTCGCGCCGCCAGGTGTTGAAGTTGTGGCCGCCGCTGTCGAGGATGATCGACGAGATCCGGGTCAGGTTCGTGGCCTGCACGCGCGCGATGAACCGCATGGTGGCGTCGTAGTTGTGCTCGCCGACCCTGCTGCTGGTCACGAGCAGCGAGGTGTCCGGCGCGGACCCGTGCGCGAGCAGCCACGTCAGGTCGGCCCGGTCGCGCAGCCGCTGATCGCCGTGGAAGAGGTCGCCGGTGGTGGGGTCGATCGGCGCCCGGTAGTACGGCGAGAGGCCGGCGCCGGCCGCGTACACGCCGGGGTGGTGCATGGCGAGCTTGAGCGCGCAGTAGCCGCCCGTGGAGTCGCCGATGACGCCCCAGCTGCCCGGGCGCTTCCCGGCCCGGTAGTGCGTGAGGACGGCCTCCGGGAGGTCCTTCGCAAAAAACGTTTCCGCTTGCGGGCCGCCCGGGACGTCCACGCACTCGGTGTCCCGCGGCGGCGCCACCGTGGGCCGCAGCATGATCAGGATCATCGGCTGCACCCGCCCGTCCTTGGCCAGCTCCTGCGCCGTGCGCGGGTAGTTCAGCTTGTCCACCAGCGACCGCGCCGTGCCGGGGTAGCCGGTCAGCACCACGGCCGCCGGGAACGTGCGCGTGCGGTACTGCGGCTGGAAGTACTCCGGCGGCAGGTACACGTACGCCGGGGTGGCGATGTGGGTCGTACGGCCGACGATGTCCACCTTCTGGATCTGCCCACCGGTCTCGGGCCGAGCGGCGCGCACCCCCGGCACGTCGGAGGTGGAGACCACCTGGAGGGGGCCGCCGGTGCTGCCGTTGGCCGAGTGGTCGACGACGATCCCCTGTTCGGTCTCCGTGCCGAACAGGTCCGCCCAGCTGGCGTAGAAGCCGAAGGCCTGGTTGGCGGCGAGCCCGACGGACGCGAAGAGCGCCAACTGGGTGGCCAGCAGCAGGCCCACCCGTCCGGCGACGGCCCGCCAGCTGAGGCGGGCCAGGCGCGGCCACAGCCACACCGTGCCGACGAACAGCCCGGCGGCGATCACGATCGCCGACAACAGCACTTTGTTGCTCGTGAGACCCATGAGCTGTTTCCTGCCTGCGCTTTCCGCCCGTACCCTGCCCACACTCTTCGCGCAGGCTTGCCCGGGGCTTTCCTTGGCCTTTGACCGGACTTTCCGGTGAGGAGTGAACCTCTCTCCCCGAGACACCGTCCTAGAGGGCGCAATGTCGCCGGCTGCCCGATCGGGCCCGGGTTCAAGGTCTCTCGCAGAACTACGGGATGCGATGTCTGTCAGGATAGATGGGGAAATGTCGGGCGAGGTTCCGGGTCGATCAAGCCGGGCGCGGCGAGTGCTGCGCGGTCCGCGTCCCGAGGCCGTCCCCGGTCTGGTCGGCAGGGCCGCCGCGCTCGTGGGCCTCATGGACATCGCCGCGGGCGTGTTCCCGCGCTTCCGTCACAGCCGTATGCACGCCCTCGCCGAGGTGCTGCCGGGCTCGTTCGGTCCGTTCGCGGCGGCGCTCTCGCTGAGCGCGGGCGTGCTGCTGCTGCTGCTCGCGCACGGGCTCAGGCGGCGCAAGCGCCGGGCGTGGCGCGCGGCGGTCGCGCTGCTGCCGGCGGGCGCGGTGGCGCAGTTCGCGTACCGGCACTCCATCGTCGGCATGCTCATCGCGTGCGTGCTGCTGGTGCCGCTGCTGCGCCACCGGGGCCAGTTCGCGGCCCTCCCGGACCCGCGCAGCAGGTGGCGCGCGCTCGCCAACTTCGTGCTCATGAGCGCCGGTTCCCTCGCTCTCGGACTGGTCATCGTCAGCGTCCACCCGGACCGGACGATCGGCGACCCGAGCCTGGCCGATCGGCTGACGCACGTCATCTACGGCCTCTTCGGCTTCGAGGGCCCGGTCGACTACCAGGGCAACACCTCCTGGACCGTTGCCTTCTCCCTCGGCGCGCTCGGCTGGATCACCGCCGTCACCACCGTCTACCTGGCCTTCCGCCCCGAACACCCGGCCGCGCGCCTCACCGAGGAGGACGAGGGCAGGCTGCGCGCCCTGCTGGAGAAGCACGGCCGGCGCGACTCGCTCGGCCACTTCGCGCTGCGCCGCGACAAGGCGGTCGTGTTCTCGCCGAGCGGCAAGGCCGCGGTCACCTACCGCGTCGTGTCCGGTGTGATGCTGGCCAGCGGCGACCCCATCGGGGACGTCGAGGCCTGGCCGGGCGCCATCGAACGGTTCATGGACGAGGCCAGGGCCCACTCCTGGACCCCCGCCGTGATGGGCTGCTCGGAGACGGGCGGCGAGGTGTGGACCCGCGAGACCGGCCTGGACGCCCTGGAACTGGGCGACGAGGCGGTGGTCGACGTGGCGGATTTCTCGCTCGCCGGACGCGCGATGCGCAACGTGCGCCAGATGGTCAAGCGCATCGAGCGGGCCGGCTACGAAACGCGGGTACGGCGTGTCCGTGACGTCGGCGACGCCGAACTGGAGCGGATCCGCCGGGCCGCGGAGGACTGGCGGGGCACCGACACCGAGCGCGGCTTCTCCATGGCGCTCGGCCGCATCGGTGACCCGTCCGACGGCGACTGCCTGGTCGCCACCGCGCACAAGGCCGACGACGCGCCGGGCGAGTACGGCGACCTCAAGGCGATCCTGCACTTCGTGCCCTGGGGCGACGACGGCGTCTCGCTGGACCTGATGCGCCGTGACCGCAGCGCCGACCCGGGCATGAACGAACTGCTGATCGTCGCCGCCCTCCAGGCCGCCCCGAAGCTCGGCATCGCCCGGGTGTCGCTGAACTTCGCGATGTTCCGCTCCGCCCTCGCGCGCGGGGAGAAGATCGGCGCCGGTCCGGTGCTGCGCGCCTGGCGCGGACTGCTGGTGTTCCTCTCCCGCTGGTTCCAGATCGAGTCGCTCTACAAGTTCAACGCCAAGTTCCAGCCGCGCTGGGAGCCGCGCTTCGTGGTCTACCGCGCCTCCGGCGACCTGCCCCGCATCGGCTTCGCCGCCATGCAGGCGGAGGGCTTCGTCAACCTCGCCCTGCCGCTGCCGCGCTTCCTGCGCCGGCGCAGGACGGCCGCCCAGCGCCCGTGCGCCCACGCGATGGCCGAGCGGGACGTCCGGGCGGCCTGAACCCGGACGGACGACGCACCGTGCGGCGCCACGACCGGCCCGGGCCGAAGCCCCACCCCCTCCGGCACGAGGGCTTCGGCCCGGGCCGCCGCGCGTTCACGGCCCCCCGCTGGGCCTACGCTGAACGTATGAACAACCTCAGCGGACGCGGCCGCGTGGCCGGCCTTCCGGCATGGGACCGGTGCGCGGTCATGGGGGTCGTGAACGTGACCCCCGACTCCTTCTCCGACGGCGGCCGCTGGTTCGACACGACCGCCGCCGTCAAACACGGCCTGGATCTCGTCGCCGAGGGCGCGGACCTGGTCGACGTCGGCGGTGAGTCCACCCGGCCGGGCGCCACCCGCGTGGACGAGGCCGAGGAGCTGCGGCGGGTCGTCCCCGTGGTGCGCGGCCTCGCCTCCGAGGGCGTCGCCGTCTCCGTGGACACCATGCGCGCCTGCGTCGCCGAACGGGCCCTCGCGGCCGGTGCCGCCCTCGTCAACGACGTCAGCGGCGGCCTGGCCGATCCCGCCATGATCCCGGTGGTCGCCGACACGGGCGCCCCGTTCGTCGTCATGCACTGGCGCGGCTTCCTCCAGGGCGGCAACGCCCGGGGGGTCTACGAGGACGTCGTCACCGAGGTCGTGGACGAGCTCCGGGCCCGCGTGGAGGCCGTGCTGGCGGGCGGCGTCGCCCCCGACCGCGTGGTCGTCGACCCCGGCCTGGGCTTCTCCAAGGAGGCCGGCCACGACCTGGCCCTCCTCGCCCACCTCGACCGCCTGCGCGCCCTCGGCCACCCCCTGCTGGTCGCCGCGTCCCGCAAGCGGTTCCTCGGCCGGGTCCTCGCCGGGCCCGAGGGGGCGCCCCCGCCGGCCCGGGAGCGGGACGCCGCCACGGCCGCCGTGTCCGCGCTGGCCGCGCAGGCCGGCGCGTGGGCGGTGCGGGTGCACGAGGTACGCGCCACCGCGGACGCCGTACGGGTCGCCCGGGCCGTGGAGGGGGCGCGCACGGCGGGGCCGGCGCCGGACGCCGGGGACGGGCGCGGCGCGCCGCCGGGCACGGCGCACGCGCGGGGTGCCGGAGCCGAGCACGGGGCGGAAGGAGACCGGTGAGCGCCCCCCATACCGATGTCGAGCAGGTCGAGGCCGCCAACACCGCCTTCTACGAGGCGCTGGAACGCGGCGACTTCGAAGAGGTCTCCTCGCTCTGGCTCGCCCCCGCCGACCTGGGCGTGGACGAGACGTACCACGACCCCGCGGACACCGGCGTCGTCTCCTGCGTGCACCCCGGCTGGCCGGTCCTCACCGGCCGCGGCGAGGTCCTCAGGTCGTACGCCCTGATCATGGCGAACACCGACTACATCCAGTTCTTCCTCACCGACGTGCACGTCTCCGTCACCGGTGACACCGCGCTCGTGTCCTGCACGGAGAACATCCTCAGCGGCGGCCCGGCCCCGGAGGACGGCGCGGAGCTCGGGCCGCTGGTCGGCCAGCTCGTGGTCGCCACGAACGTGTTCCGGCGCACGCCCTCCGGCTGGAAACTGTGGTCCCACCACGCCTCTCCCGTCCTCGCCGAGACCGACGACGAGGACGAGGAGGAGAGCGTGAACGGCGTCGATCCGGGCGACGAGCCCCTCGCCTGACGCGCACGGAGGCCGCCTCCGCGCACAAGCGGGAGCGGGACGACGACGCCGGGTGATTGGACGCGCCCGGCGGGGGTAGGAGCGGCTACCAGCCGACGGCACGGCCGGGTTCCCCGGGGGAAACATCCGGTGAACCCTCCGCGCCGTGGCCGACCCCACGCACCCGCGGCCCGGCCGGGCCGGTGCCCGCGGGTAGATTCGTCCCAGGCCGGTGTGCCGCCCGCACGCGGCACCGACCGGCCGTTCCCGACGATTGCAGGAGTGATTCGCGTGGATCGTGTCGCGCTGCGCGGCCTGAAGGCCCGCGGGCACCACGGTGTGTTCCCCCGGGAGCGCGAGGAGGGCCAGACCTTCATCGTGGACCTGGTCCTCGGCCTGGACACCCGGCCGGCGGCCGCCGACGACGACCTGACGAAGACCGTGCACTACGGCATCGTCGCCGAGGAGGTCGTGGCCGTCGTCGAGGGCGAGCCGGTGAACCTCATCGAGACGCTCGCCGAGCGGATCGCCCGGACCTGCCTGGAGCACGAGGGGGTGCTGGAGGTCGAGGTCTGCGTCCACAAACCCGACGCGCCGATCACCGTCCCCTTCGACGACGTGACCGTCACCATCATCCGGAGCCGAGCATGACCCGACCCTTCCGCCCGGGCCAGAGCGACCCCACCGTCCAGCCGGTGCCCGCCTCGGTGGTGGAGAAGGTGGACGCCGCCGACACCACCCTGCACAACCCGCAGTGGGCCGTCGTCTCCATCGGCTCCAACCTCGGCAACCGCCTGGAGACCCTCCAGGGGGCCGTCGACGCCCTGGAGGACACCCCGGGCGTCCGCGTGAAGGCCGTATCCCCGGTGTACGAGACGGAGCCGTGGGGCGTGGCACCCGGCAGCCAGCCGTCGTACTTCAACGCGGTGGTGGTGCTGCGGACGACCCTGCCGCCCGCCTCCCTGCTGGAGCGGGCGCACGCCGTCGAGGAGGCCTTCCACCGGGTCCGCGACGAGCGCTGGGGCCCGCGCACCCTCGACGTCGACATCGTGGCCTACGCCGACGTCACCTCCGACGACCCGCAGCTGACCCTGCCCCACCCGCGCGCCCACGAGCGCGCCTTCGTGCTCGCACCCTGGCACGACGTGGACCCGCAGGCGCGGCTCGCCGGCCGCGGCGCGGTGGCCGACCTGCTGTCCGCCGTCACCCGTGAGGGCGTGGCACCGCGGGGGGACCTGGAACTCCGGCTGCCCGAGTAGTCGTTAAGGTCGAGACGGGTCGGGACCGAGACCACCACGACCACACACCGGGACGGTCCGGGGGAACTGAAGGGACACCGTGAGAGAGCTGCGCATCAGGGTGCTGGTCGGCGTGTTCGTCGTGGCCGGGATCCTGTCCTGGGCGGGCGCCCGCCTCTGGAACTCGATCGGGACCCTGCCCAGCGTCCCCCTGGCCGCCCCCGTGGTGCTCGCGCTGATCGCGGTGGTGCTGCTCGCCACCGCGTTCTCGCTGCGCGCCCGCCTCAGGGCCCAGCGCGAGCGCCGGCCCGGCGCCAAGGGGGTCGACCCGCTGATGGCGGCCCGAGCGGTCGTCTTCGGGCAGGCCAGCGCCCTGGTGGCCGCGCTCGTCGCCGGGATGTACGGCGGCACGGGCGTGTTCCTGCTGGAGCTGCTGGACATCCCGGCCCGCCGCGACCAGGCGTTCTACGCCGGCTTCTCGCTGCTGGCCGGCCTCGGCGTGATAGCGGCCGCCCTGTTCCTGGAGCGGGTGTGCAGGCTCCCCGAGGACGACGACCAGAACCCCACGGGAGCGGAGCCGGCGGCCTGACCGCCGGCGCCCCCGCCGGCGGGGTCAGCGCGCCATGATGAGGCTCATCGCCTCGTTGCGGGTCGCCGCGTCCCGCAGCTGGCCGCGCACCGCGGACGTTATGGTCTTCGCGCCGGGCTTGCGGATGCCGCGCATGGACATGCACATGTGCTCGCACTGGATGACCACGATGACGCCCCGCGGCTCCAGGATGCTCATCAGGGAGTCGGCGATCTGCGTGGTCAGCCGTTCCTGCACCTGCGGCCGGCGGGCGTAGACGTCCACCAGGCGGGCCAGCTTCGACAGGCCGGTGATCTTGCCGGCCTCGGACGGGATGTAGCCGACGTGGGCGACACCCCGGAACGGCACCAGGTGGTGCTCGCACGTCGAGTAGACCTCGATGTCCTTGACCAGGACCATCTCGTCGTGCCCCAGGTCGAACGTCGTCGTCAGGACGTCCTCGGGCTGCTGCCACAGACCGGCGAAGATCTCCTTGTACGCCCGCGCGACCCGCGCCGGCGTCTCCCGCAGACCCTCGCGGTCCGGGTCCTCACCGACCGCGATCAGCAGTTCCCGTACGGCGTTCTCGGCGCGCTTCTCGTCGAACTCACCGATGGGCCCCTGGCCGTCCAGCGTCACCGGGTCGGTCATCTGGGTTCCTCGTTCCTGTGCCTTGCACGCGCGTCGGGCACGCGTTACGTCTGCGGACATGCGGAAATGCCGCGCCCCCCAAGGCTAGAACCTGGGGGGCGCGGCATACATTCCGGGCCTGACGGCCGGGGGTCAGCTCTCGGAGCGGTCCTCCGGGGTCTGCTCCGTGACCGGGGCGGACTCCGTGGCGGTGGACTTCACCGTGCTGATCGACGCCGTCGCGCCGTTCGCACCGTTGGTCAGTGCCAGCTCCTTGGGGGAGAGCACCGGCGGGCGGGTGGAGGGGGTGCGGCGGCTGGAACCGGTCCAGGCCGGCCGCGGCGGGCGCTTGACGATGGTGGCGAAGACCTCGGCGATCTCCTCCTTGCCCAGGGTCTCCTTCTCCAGCAGCTGGAGAACGAGGTTGTCGAGCACGTCGCGGTTCTCGACCAGGATCTCCCAGGCCTCGTTGTGCGCGGTCTCGATGAGCTTCTTGACCTCTTCGTCGACGAGCGCGGCGACCTCTTCCGAGTAGTCGCGCTGGTGCGCCATCTCGCGGCCGAGGAACGGCTCGCTGTTGTCCCCGCCGAACTTGATCGCGCCGAGCCGCTCGGTCATGCCGTACTGCGTGACCATCGCGCGGGCCAGGTTGGTGGCCTTCTCGATGTCGTTCGCGGCGCCGGTGGTCGGGTCGTGGAAGACCAGTTCCTCGGCCGCCCGGCCGCCCAACATGTAGGCGAGCTGGTCGAGCATCTCGTTGCGGGTCGTGGAGTACCTGTCCTCGTCGGGCAGGACCATCGTGTACCCGAGGGCACGGCCGCGGGACAGGATCGTGATCTTGTGGACCGGGTCGGAGTTCGGTGAGGCCGCCGCGACCAGGGCGTGTCCGCCCTCGTGGTACGCGGTGATCTTCTTCTCCTTGTCCGACATGATCCGGGTCCGCTTCTGCGGGCCCGCGACCACGCGGTCGATCGCCTCGTCCAGCGCCTTGTTGTCGACCAGCTTCTGGTCACCGCGGGCGGTGAGCAGCGCGGCCTCGTTCAGCACGTTGGCGAGGTCGGCACCGGTCATGCCCGGCGTACGGCGGGCGACCGCGGCCAGGTCGACGTCGGGCGCGACCGGCTTGCCCTTCTGGTGGACCTTGAGGATCTCCAGACGGCCCTGGAGGTCCGGCGGGTCGACCGCGATCTGGCGGTCGAAGCGGCCGGGACGCAGGAGGGCCGGGTCGAGGATGTCCGGACGGTTGGTGGCGGCGATCAGGATGACGCCGCCCTTGACGTCGAAGCCGTCCATCTCGACCAGCAGCTGGTTCAGCGTCTGCTCACGCTCGTCGTGACCGCCGCCGAGGCCGGCGCCGCGGTGCCGGCCGACCGCGTCGATCTCGTCGACGAAGACGATCGCCGGGGCGTTCGCCTTGGCCTGCTCGAACAGGTCGCGCACCCGGGAGGCACCGACACCGACGAACATCTCCACGAAGTCGGAACCGGAGATCGAGTAGAAGGGGACGCCCGCCTCGCCGGCGACGGCGCGCGCGAGCAGGGTCTTGCCGGTACCCGGGCGGCCGTACAGCAGCACGCCCTTGGGGATCTTGGCGCCGACGGCCTGGAACTTGGCCGGCTCCTGGAGGAACTCCTTGATCTCCTGGAGCTCCTCGACGGCCTCGTCACAGCCCGCGACGTCGGAGAACGTCGTCTTGGGGGTGTCCTTGGTGATGAGCTTCGCCTTGGACTTCCCGAAGTTCATGACCCGGGAGCCGCCGCCCTGCATCTGGTTCATCAGGAACAGGAAGACGACCACGATCAGGACGAAGGGCAGCAGCGACAGCAGGACACCGAGGAACGGGTTCTGCTTCGACGGCGCGACCGTGTAGCCGTCCGTGATCTGCTTGTCCTGGTACTTGGTCTGGAGCGTCCCGGCGATGGCGACGCCCTGGTCGCCGATGTAGCTCGCCTGGATCTTGGAGCTGCCCTGGACCTTGTAGCCGTCCTTGAGGGTGACCTTGATGTTCTGCTCGTCACCGGTGGTGATCTTGGCCGACTCGACCTTGTTCGCGTTGATCGCCGCCACGACCTGGCCGGTGTCCACCGTCTTGTAGCCGCCGGACGAGCCGACGACCTGCATCAACACGACCACGGCAAGGACGGCCAGCACGATCCACATGACCGGCCCACGGAAGTATCGCTTCACGTCCATCCATACGGAGCGGTGTCGCCCCGTCCCTCCTGCCATAGTGAGTTTGATAAGACAGTTCTTCTGACGGTACCCCAGCATTGTTGCCCGAAGCCGCACAGAGCCGTTTCGACGGCCGGGAAAACCCGTCTCCGAAAGCTTCAACGGCACGGGACCCGCTGGGGTTCCCGATCATCCCGCCGGGCTTGGGCCGACTGGCTCAGCCGCCGTACACATGGGGCGCGAGCGTGCCGACGAACGGCAGGTTGCGGTACTTCTCGGCGTAGTCGAGGCCGTAGCCGACGACGAACTCGTTCGGGATGTCGAAGCCGGCCCACTCCACGTCGATGGCGACCTTGGCGGCGTCCGGCTTGCGCAGCAGCGTGCACACCTTCAGGGAGGCGGGCTCGCGGGACCCCAGGTTGTTGATCAGCCAGGACAGGGTCAGGCCCGAGTCGATGATGTCCTCGACGATCAGGACGTGCCGGCCCTTGATGTCGGTGTCGAGGTCCTTGAGGATGCGCACGACGCCGGAGGACTGGGTGCCCGCCCCGTAGGAGGACACGGCCATCCAGTCCATGGTGACGGGGGTGGACAGCGCCCGGGCGAGGTCCGCCATGACCATCACCGCGCCCTTGAGGACGCCGACGATCAGCAGGTCCTTGCCCGCGTACTCCGCGTCGATCTTCGCGGCCAGCTCGGCCAGCTTCGCGTCGATCTCTTCCTTGGTGATGAGCACCTGCTGAAGGTCGGCACCCATGTCTTTCGCGTCCACCCGCATCACTTTCGGTCGTCCCGCACTTACGGCCGCATGCACGGCCACGGCTGCCCGGCCCGCCGGAGGGTCGCTCCGGGAGGGGTCGGTTTCAGCCTTGCCGAATCACCAGTCTGCCACCCTGGCGCTGGGCGACGACTTTGCCCGGGAGATTGATGGCCCCCTGGCCGCGCCAGCCGGTGATCAGACGGTCGATCTCCTCGATGTGGCGGGCGAAGAGCGATCCGGCCGGGGCGCCGGCCTCGATTGCCGCGCGGCGCAGGATCCGGCGGCGCACGGCGGGCGGGAGGGCGTAGAGCTTGGCGCACTCCAGCAGTCCCGCCGCGTCCCGTACGGCGGCCTCGGCCTGGCCGGCCCAGGCGTCGAGGGCGTCGGCGTCGTCGCGGGACAGCTGGGCGGTGCGGGCGAGCGCCTCCACGACCCCCTTGCCCAGGGCCTTCTCCAGGGCGGGCAGGCCCTCGTGCCGCAGCCGGGAGCGGGTGTAGGCGGGGTCGGCGTTGTGCGGGTCGTCCCACACGGGCAGGGACTGGACCATGCAGGCCTTGCGGGCGGTCTGCCGGTCGAGGTGCAGGAAGGGCCGCCGGTAACGGCCGCCGGCCCCCGAGACCGCGGCCATGCCCGACAGGGAGCGGATGCCGGAGCCGCGGGCGAGGCCCAGCAGGACGGTCTCGGCCTGGTCGTCGCGGGTGTGGCCGAGCAGGACCGCGGTGGCGCCGTGGCGTTCGGCGGCGGCGTCGAGGGCGGCGTAGCGGGCGTCGCGGGCGGCGGCCTCGGGGCCGCCCTCGCGGCCGACGGTCACGGCGACGGACTCGACCGGGCCGAGGCCCAGCTCGCGCAGGCGCAGGGCGACCTCGTCGGCGCGCGGACCCGAACCGGGCTGGAGGCCGTGGTCGACGGTGACCCCGCCGGCGCGGATGCCGAGTCTGGGGGCCTCGAAGGCGAGGGCCGAGGCGAGGGCCATGGAGTCGGCGCCGCCGGAGCACGCGACGAGGACGAGCGGGGAGGAGGACCGCTCGGCCGTCGTGCCGGGCCGCTCGCGCTCGCCGGGGGCCGGCCGGCCCGGGTGCGCGCGGGAGGTCTCGTGGTCGTTCAGGATGTCGTGGAGGACGCGGCGAACCGCCAGGCGTATCGCCGCGACCGCAGGATGGGGACCCATGTCCGGTTCCCTTCATGAAGTTTTCCGGGGGTTGAGCCCGGCTCGGTCACACAGAGTGTGTAGATGGTGACAGAACCGGGCCGTTCCCCGAGCATCGCACGCCTACGCATGGCTCACGGTCCCTCGGACGGGTGATTGAAGGACCGTTCCCTCGCCGACGGCCGGATTCGTCTCACGATGACCGGATACGGGTCACTACTCGGGCTTGCGGTGCACCCGGGTCACCCAGTCGGCGGGCTGGGCGATCTCGGCCTTGGTGGGCAGCGTGTTGGGCGAGGTCCACACCCGGTTGAAGCCGTCGACACCGACCTGGTCGACGACGGCCCGCACGAACCGCTCGCCGTCCCGGTACTGCTTGAGCTTGGCGTCCAGGCCCAGCAGCTTGCGCAGGGCGAGGTCGAGCCGGGAGGCGCCCTTGGCGCGGCGCTGCTGGAACTTCTCGCGGATCTCCGCGACGGTCGGCACGACGCTGGGCCCGACGCCGTCCATGACGTAGTCGGCGTGCCCCTCCAGCAGGGACATCACGGCGGTCAGCCGGCTCAGGATCTCGCGCTGGGCGGGGGTCTGCACCAGCTCGACGAAGGAGCGTCCGCCGTCCTCCTCCTCGGCCTCGGGGCGGCCGCCGGCCAGGGACTGTGCGGCTTCCCGGATGCGCTCCAGGAAGGTCATGGGGTCCACGTCGGTCTCCGCCAAGAACGACTGGATTTCGCCCTCCAGGTGGTCGCGGAGCCAGGGCACGGCGGTGAACTGCGTGCGGTGGGTCTCCTCGTGCAGGCACACCCAGAGCCGGAAGTCGTGCGGTTCCACGTCGAGTTCGCGCTCCACGTGGACGATGTTGGGCGCGACGAGCAGCAGCCGGCCGCCGCCGTTCGCGCCGGCCGGGAGGTCGGGGGCGGCGGGGGCGAAGGTCTCGTACTGGCCGAGGACGCGGGAGGACAGGAACGACAGGAGCATGCCGACCTCCACGCCGGTGACCTTGCCGCCGACGGCGCCGAGGACCGCGCTGCCCGGGTTGCCGCCGCGCCGTTCCTGCATCTTCTCCAGGAGCGGTTTGAGGATCTCCCGGAAGCCGGCGACGTTGGCGCGGACCCAGCCGGGGCGGTCGACGACGAGGACGGGGGTGTCGTGGATCTCGTCGGTGCCCATCCGGGTGAAACCGCGGACGTGTTCCTCCGAGGCCTTCGCGTGCCGGCGCAGTTCCGCGACGGCGGACCGGGCCTCGTCACGGCTGACGTCGGGGCCCGGCCGTACGAGTCGTGTCGCGGTCGCCACCGCGAGGTTCCAGTCGACCATCCCGGGAGATGCGGTGCCACCGAAGCCAGTCATGCGTCAACGGTACGTGAGCGGCCCGCGTGGGGGCAGGCCGTGAGGGCCGCCGGAGCACGGGCGGGCGCGGACCGGGCGTGAAGCGGGCCCTACCGGCAGCCGCAGCCCGCGAGCGCCGTGGCGGCGGCGTCCAGGGCCGACTGGGCCTGCGCCGGGTCGGTGGTGCGCGAGGCGAGGAAGGCGAAGGCCAGCAGCCGGCCGTCCTCGTCGACGACCGTGCCGGCGAGGGTGTTCACGCCGGTCAGGGTGCCGGTCTTGGCGCGTACGACCCCGGCGGCGCCGTCGGTGTAGCGGGTGCTCAGGGTGCCGGTGAAGCCGGCGACGGGCAGGCCGGTGAGGACCGGGCGCAGACCGGGGCGGGCCGGGTCGCCCGCCTTGACCAGCAGCGCGGTGAGGAGGTCCGCCGTCAGCCGGTCGGCGCGGTCGAGGCCGCTGCCGTCGTGGAAGGCGGCCCCGGACAGGGGCAGTCCGAGCTTGCGCAGTTGGGTGGCGATCGCCCGGGCCCCGCCGGCGAAGCTCGCGGGGTCGCCGCCGGCGAGGGCGGTCTGGCGGGCCAGGGCCTCGGCGATGTCGTTGTCGCTGTTGGTGAGCATGCGCTCCACCAGGGCGGACAGCGGGGGTGAGGAGACGGTGGCGAGGGTCTGCGCGCGCGTGCTGGCCTTGGACGGGCCGGGGGTCGTGGTGGTGATGCCGGCGTCCTCGAGGAAGCCCGCGAACTTCGCCGCCGCGTCGGCCGCCGGGTCGCTCACGCGGGGCGCGGGGCCGCCGGTGGAGCCGTCGGCGCGGCCCTCGTCGACGGCGAGGGCGCTGACCGGGGCGAGGTTCTCGTTGACGCCGATGGGGTGCAGGGCGGGGCCGCTGTAGAGGGTGGTGTCGTAGGAGAGCGTGATCTCGTGGACGCCGCGCCCGGCGAGGGCCTTCGCGGTGTCCGCGGCCAGGGCGCGCAGACCGGCCGCTCCCCCGCCGGCCCCCGGGTGCGCGGTCAGGGTGGGGTCGCCGCCGCCGACCAGGACGAGCTCGCGGGTGTCGGGTTCCAGGGCGGCGCGGGTGGTGAGGCGGTGGTCGGGGCCGAGGGCGGACAGGGCGGCGACGGCGGTGGCGATCTTGGTGGTGGAGGCGGGGGTGAGGGCCTTGCCGGCGCCGGTGGCGTAGAGGCGGGTGCCGGTCGTGGCGTCGACGACGGCCGCCGCGTGGTCGTCCCCGAGCCCGGGCGCGGCCAGGAGGGGCTTCAGGACGTCCGGCAGGTCCTTGCCGCCCGAAGGGGCCTTCCGGGTGCCGACGGCGCCCCGGGTGCCGCCCAGGGCCGCCAGGACGGGCGCGGCGCTCGGCGCGGGCCGGGGCGCCCCCGCGGCCGCGCCGGAGCCGCCGTGATCTGCGCCACCTGATCGCTCCAGTGCGGCGGCGCGGTCCCCCTCGGCCGTACGCTGACCGTTGGCGTCCCAGGGACCGGCCACGGTCACCACGCCGGCGGCCAGCACCAGGCCGGCGGTGGCGGCGCCCGCGGTGTACTGCCAGGTCCTGACGGTCCGCGGACGACAGAGGTGCGCAGGCGCTGCCCGCACGGCCCTCGCCAGCCGCGCGATCCGCGGCCCGGCGGCCGTCGTGGCACGCGCCAGACGCGGTCGTACGGCGTCCGCGATCCGCGCCACCTGCGGTCTCGCGGCCCGCCAAGGCCTCAGTACTGGCACGACCACCAGCCCCTTTCGCGATCACACACCTGCGTGAGGGACACTTAACCACCAGAACTATGTGCTGATCACGGAGGAGCCACCGGTGGAGTTCGACGTCACGATCGAGATTCCGAAGGGTTCGCGGAACAAGTACGAGGTGGACCACGAGACCGGTCGGATCCGCCTGGACCGTCGCCTCTTCACCTCGACCGCCTATCCGACCGACTACGGCTTCGTCGAGAACACCCTCGGCGAGGACGGCGACCCGCTGGACGCGCTGGTCATCCTGGACGAGCCGACCTTCCCGGGTTGCCTCATCCGGTGCCGCGCGATCGGCATGTTCCGCATGACGGACGAGGCCGGCGGCGACGACAAGCTGCTGTGCGTCCCGGCGACCGACCCGCGGGTGGAGCACCTGCGCGACATCCACCACGTGTCGGAGTTCGACCGCCTGGAGATCCAGCACTTCTTCGAGGTGTACAAGGACCTGGAGCCCGGCAAGTCGGTCGAGGGTGCGAACTGGGTCGGCCGTACGGACGCCGAGACGGAGATCGAGCGGTCCTACAAGCGCTTCAAGGAGCAGGGCGGCCACTGAGCCCGCGCATCGCTGGAACGGGCCGCACGCGCACGCGTGCGGCCCGTTCGCGTGTCCGGACGGCGGGTGCGGCCCGTGCGGGCACGTGTGCGCATACTGAGGCATACGGAATGCGCGGGTCAGGGAGCGGTGCGAGGTGACGGAGACGGAGGACCGCAAACCGCGGTCCGACGAAGCGCGGTACGACCCGGAGGTCACGTCCGAGTTCGCCGTCCCCCGGGGCCTCGACGTTCCCAGGGCCGGTGGTGAGCCGGAGACGACGTCCGAGTTCGCGGTGCCCGACGGGCTGCGGACACCGCACCCGTCCGGTGCCGAGCCGGAGGGGTCCGCGTTCACCACGCCCAGCACCTACGACGCGAAGAGCCCGCCGGCCGCGTTCACGCCGGCCGCCGGGGTGCCGCTGGTCAGTCTGGTCAAGGACGCGCCCTGGCAGGACCGGATGCGCACGATGCTGCGGATGCCGGTGACCGAGCGGCCGGCGCCGGAACCGGTGCAGCGCGTGGAGGAGGGCGGCCCGGCCGTCCCGCGCGTGCTGGACCTGACCCTGCGTATCGGGGAGCTGCTGCTGGCGGGCGGCGAGGGCGCGGAGGACGTGGAGGCCGCGATGTTCGCGGTGTGCCGGTCCTACGGCCTGGACCGGTGCGAGCCGAACGTCACCTTCACGCTGCTGTCGATCTCGCACCAGCCGTCGCTGGTGGAGGACCCGGTGACGGCGTCCCGGACGGTACGGCGGCGGGGCACCGACTACACGCGGCTGGCGGCCGTCTTCCGGCTCGTGGACGACCTGACGGACCCGGAGGCCCACGTCTCCCTGGAGGAGGCCTACCGGCGCCTGGCGGAGATACGCCGCAACCGGCATCCGTACCCCGGCTGGGCGCTGACCCTGGCGAGCGGACTGCTGGCCGGCGCGGCCTCCATCCTGGTCGGCGGTGACCCGGTGGTGTTCCTCGCGGCGGCCGTCGGCGCGATGCTCGGCGACCGGCTCGCGTGGCTGTGCGCGGGGCGCGGACTGCCGGAGTTCTACCAGTTCACGGTCGCCGCGATGCCGCCCGCGGCGATCGGGGTGGCGCTGACGCTGGCGCACGTGGACGTGAAGGCGTCCGCCGTCATCACCGGTGGGCTGTTCGCGCTGCTGCCCGGGCGGGCGCTGGTGGCGGGCGTGCAGGACGGGCTGACGGGCTTCTACATCACGGCGTCGGCGCGGCTGCTCGAGGTCATGTACTTCTTCGTCGGCATCGTCGTCGGGGTCCTGGTGGTCCTGTACTTCGGCGTGCAGGTCGGCGGTGAGCTGAACCCGGACGCGGCGTTGGGCATCTCCAAGCGTCCGCTGATCCAGATCGTGGCCTCCATGCTGCTGTCGCTGACCTTCGCGGTGCTGCTCCAGCAGGAGCGGTCCACCGTGCTCTGGGTGACCCTCAACGGGGGTGTCGCCTGGTCGGTGTACGGCGCGATGCGCTACGCCGGGAGCATCTCGCCGGTGGCGTCCACGGCCGTGGCGGCCGGGCTCGTCGGGCTGTTCGGGCAGCTGCTGTCCCGGTACCGGTTCGCCTCGGCGCTGCCGTACACGACCGCGGCGATCGGGCCGCTGCTGCCCGGCTCGGCGACCTACTTCGGGCTGCTGTCCATGGCGCAGAACAACATGGACAAGGGGCTGGTGTCGCTGGCCAAGGCCGCCTCCCTGGCGATGGCCATCGCCATCGGGGTCAACCTGGGGTCGGAGATCTCCCGGCTGTTCCTGCGGGTCGGCTCCGCCGGCAAGCGGCGGGCCGCGAAGCGCACCAGGGGTTTCTGAGCGTCCGGCCCGCGCCCGCTACTGCCGCCGGTGGTCGTACGGGTACTGGTTCGGGTCGTACGGGTCCCGGTCGTACTCGTCGTACCGGTTCTGCTCGTACTGACCCTGCCCGTACGGGTTCTGCGGGTGCTGCTGCTGGTGCTGATCCTGGTTCTGGGGGTCGTAGCCGCCCTGGTCCCAGTGCTGCTGCGGTGGCTGCGGCTGCTGGTACCGGTCCTGCGGGTACTGCTGCTGGTATGGGTCCTGCGGGTACTGCTGCTGGTACTGCTCCTGCGGGTACTGCTGCTCGTACGGCCGGTCCGCGTCGATGCGGCGCAGGCGGGTCGTGGCGTCGTCCGTCACCGGCGGCCGCTGGTACGGCTGCTGCTGGTGGGCGGGCTGCTGCTGGTACGGCTGGTGGGCGGGCCGCCGCTGGACGGACTGCCCCGGGGCCTCCGGCTCGGTCCCGGCCGCCTTGCCGCTCTTGCCGCGCGCGCGGAGGAACTCGATCGCGATCGGGACCACCGAGACCAGGACGATCAGAATGAGGATCGCCTCGATGTTGTTCTTGACCACCCCGATGTTGCCGAGCCAGGAGCCGAGGAGGGTGACGCCCGCGCCCCACAGCAGACCGCCGATGACGTTGAACGTCAGGAACGAGCGGTACCGCATGCCGCTGACGCCCGCGACGATCGGCGTGAACGTCCGCACGACCGGCACGAAGCGGGCCAGCACCAGGGACTTGGGGCCGTACTTCTCGAAGAAGTCGTGCGCCTTGACGACGTTCTCCCGCTTGAACAGGCGGGAGTCCTCGCGGTTGAACAGGGACGGGCCGACCTTCTTGCCGAACATGTAGCCCGCCTGGTCGCCGAGGATCGCGGCGAGGCAGATCAGGCCGATCGCGGCCCACAGCGGGAAGTCCAGCCCACCCGACGTGATCAGCAGGCCGCAGGTGAACAGCAGGGAGTCACCCGGCAGGAAGAAGCCGATGAGCAGGCCGGACTCGGCGAAGACGACCAGCAGCAGACCCCAGATGCCGTACGTGCCCAGCAGGTGGTTGGGATCCAGCCAGCTCGGGCCTAGGGCGAGTGTCATCACGGGTCCGGGCTCCTGAGGGGGTGAAGTCGGCTGGGGCGGCCGCCGCGCTCGCTGTGTCTGCCGCGACTGCCGTGTCCAAGTGGCACCGCACAAAGCTATCAACGTGGGAGGACCGCCCCGGGTTCCACGGGCGCCTCCAGGATGCACTGTCGGGCGACCGGGAGAAAGCTGTGCCCATGGGACTCGACGACTACGGCGGCGGCCAGGGGCCCCGGCCGGACGTGCTGGTGGTGACGACGAACGACGTGCCCGGGTACCGGGTGCGCGAGGTGCTCGGCGAGGTGTTCGGGCTCACCGTACGCTCCCGGCACCTGGGCAGCCAGATCGGAGCCGGGCTGAAGTCCATGATCGGCGGTGAGCTGAAGGGGCTCACCAAGACGCTGGTGCAGACCCGCGCCCAGGCCATGGACCGCCTGGTGGAGCAGGCACGCGCGCGTGGCGGCAACGGCGTGCTGGCGTTCCGCTTCGACGTGACGGAGGCCGCGGACGTGGGCACCGAGGTGTGCGCGTACGGCACCGCGGTCGTGCTGGCCCGGGAGTGATCCCGGGCCGGCGCCTCAGGACGCCCGGTGCCGGGCCGCGTTCGCCGCGATCGCGTCCCGCAGATAACCGGCCAGACCGGGCCGGATGTCCTCGTACGTGGCGGTGAAGCGCTCGTCGGAGACGTACATCTCGCCGAGGCACGCGTGCAGGGCGTGCCCGCAGTCGTAGTAGGCGCGCGTGATGAACCGGCGGTGTTCCTCGGCGACGTCCATGGCCGCCGCCGAGTCCGCGGGCGTGCCGTCCGCGAGCAGGGCCGCCATGCGGTGGTGAAGGGCGTCCATCTCCCCGGTGATCCGCTTCCAGTCCTCCTTGGTGTACGAGGCGGTCCGGCGCCGTGACTGCCGGTAGGCCTCGGTGTCGCCCCAGCGTTCCTCCACCTCGTCGGCGTACCGGTCCGGGTCGAAGTCCCCGAAGACCTCGAACCTCTCCTCGGGTGTCAGGCCGATTCCCATGCTGCGTGCCTCCATGGCGTGTTCCACGGCCGCGGCCATCTTCTTCAGCTTCTCGATCCGGGCGGTCAGCAGCTCGTGCTGGCGGCGCAGGTGCGCGCGGGGGTCCGGGTCCGGGTCGTCGAGCAGGGCCGCGACCTCGTCGAGCGGGAAACCCAGCTCCCGGTAGAACAGGATCTGCTGGAGCCGGTCCAGGTCGGTGTCGTCGTAGCGCCGGTGGCCGGCGTGCGTCCGGTCCCCGGGCACGAGCAGCCCGATCTCGTCGTAGTGGTGCAGGGTGCGCACCGTGACCCCGGCGAACCCCGCGACCTGTCCCACGGAGTAGCTCACTTTCCGCTCCTTGTCGTCGGTACGCCTCCACGTAAAGGCATCACGCCGCGTGAGGTGCAAGCCCGCGCGGTTCGGAGTGTTGGGCCCTGTTTGTCCGCTTATGGTGAGCCCGTGGCCCAGGAGACGACGCAGCAGGCGCCCACGAGCGCCCACACGGCCCCGGCACGGGCCCTGCTGCCGTTCATCCTGCCCGCCGTCAGCGTGGGCGTGGCCGCGAGCCTGATCCTCCTCGGCGTGGACACGGTGGCGGAGAAGCTCCAGCACGTGCTGTGGGGACCGCTGCCGGACGCGCTCGGTGTGGGCCGCTACTCGGTGCTGTGGATGTTCGCCATGCTGGTGGCGACCGGCATCGCCGTCGGGCTGGTGGTCCTGCTGGTGCCCGGGCACGCCGGACCCGACCCGGCCACCCTCGGCCTCGACGCCCCGGTCCTGCGGCCGGGAGTGCTGCCCGGGCTTTTGCTGGCGACCGCGCTGATGCTGGCCGGCGGCCCCAGCCTCGGCCCGGAGAACCCGATCATCGCCGTGAACGTGGGCCTCGCGGCCTGGCTCGGCGGGCGTCTGCTGCCCCGGGCGCCGGGGGCCCTGTGGCCGGTACTGGCGGAGTCGGCGACGATCGGCGCGCTGTTCGGGACGCCCGTGGCGGCGGCCCTGGTGATCTCGGAGGCGCTGGCGGGACGGCCGATGCGGGGGCGGCTGTGGGACAACCTGTTCGCGCCGCTCACGGCCGGCGCGTGCGGGGCCATGACGACCACCCTGGTGGCGCACCCGACCTTCGACCTCGGCCTGCCGCCCCTCGGCCGGCCGCACGTCGGCGACCTGCTGGCGGCCCTCGTGATCGCCCCCGCGTCCGCGCTGCTCGGCATGACCGCCGTGTACGCCTTCCCGTACGTCCACGCGGCCTTCCGCCGGCTGCGGCACCCGCTGCTGATGCTCCCGGCGGGCGGGGTGGTGCTCGGGGCCCTCGCGGCCGTCGGCGGCCATCTGACGCTGTTCAAGGGGCTGTCGGAGATCGCGCAGCTGGCCCATGACCCCGAGGGCTGGTCGGCCGGGCAGTTCGCCACCATGACCGTCGTCAAGCTGGCCGCGCTGCTGGTGGCCGCGTCCTGCGGTTTCCGCGGCGGACGCATCTTCCCCGCGGTGTTCGTGGGCACCGCGCTCGGCCTGTGCGCCCACGCGCTGGTTCCGGCCGTGAATCCCTCGCTCGGCGTGGCCACCGGTGTCCTGGGCATCCTCCTGGCGATCACCCGGCAGGGCTGGGTGAGCCTGTTCACCGCCGCCGTCCTGGTCGCCTCGCCGACGCTCATCGCGCTGCTGACCATCGCCTCGCTGCCGGCCTGGCTGCTGGTGACGGGCCGCCCGCAGATGCAGCTGCGCGAGGACGGCACCCCGGTCCGCTGACCCACCCTCTCCCATCCTCCGGAGGCACCCATGGCTCTGCACAAAGGTCCCGCGAAGCACGAGGAACGGTCGATGTCGGTCAACCCGTTCTTCGGGGAGGCCGACCCGGTCGGCGGCATGACCGAGGCCCCGCCCACGCACCGGCTCCCCGACGCCCCACTGCCGCCGACGACGGCGTACCAGCTGGTCCACGACGAGCTGATGCTGGACGGCAACTCCCGCCTGAACCTGGCGACCTTCGTCACCACCTGGATGGAACCGCAGGCCGGGGTGCTGATGGCGGAGTGCCGGGACAAGAACATGATCGACAAGGACGAGTACCCGCGCACGGCCGAGCTGGAGCGGCGCTGCGTGGCGATGCTCGCCGACCTGTGGCACGCGCCGGACCCGGCCACCGTGGTGGGCTGCTCGACGACCGGTTCGAGCGAGGCGTGCATGCTCGCCGGGATGGCGCTGAAGCGGCGCTGGGCGAAGCGGAACGCCGACCGGTACCCGGGCGCGCGGCCCAACCTGGTGATGGGCGTCAACGTGCAGGTGTGCTGGGACAAGTTCTGCGCCTTCTGGGAGGTGGAGGCCCGGCAGGTGCCCATGGAGGGCGACCGGTTCCACCTGGACCCGCAGGCCGCCGCCGAGCTGTGCGACGAGAACACCATCGGGGTGGTCGCCGTCCTCGGCTCGACCTTCGACGGCTCCTACGAGCCCGTCGCCGAGCTGTGCGCCGCCCTGGACGCCCTCCAGGAGCGCACCGGGCTGGACGTGCCGGTGCACGTCGACGGCGCCTCGGGCGCCATGGTGGCACCCTTCCTGGACGAGGACCTGGTGTGGGACTTCCGCCTGCCGCGCGTGGCCTCGATCAACACCTCGGGCCACAAGTACGGGCTGGTGTACCCCGGGGTCGGCTGGGCGCTGTGGCGGGACAAGGAGGCGTTGCCCGAGGAGCTGGTCTTCCGGGTGAACTACCTGGGCGGCGAGATGCCCACCTTCGCGCTGAACTTCTCCCGGCCCGGCGCCCAGGTGGCCGCGCAGTACTACACGTTCCTGCGGCTGGGCCGCGAGGGCTACCGGGCGGTGCAGCAGTCGACGCGCGACGTGGCGCTCTCGCTGGCCGGGCGGATCGAGGCGCTGGGCGACTTCCGGCTGCTCACGCGCGGGGACGAGCTGCCGGTGTTCGCGTTCACCACGGCCGACGGCGTGACGGCGTACGACGTCTTCGACATCTCCCGGCGGTTGCGCGAGGGCGGCTGGCTGGTGCCGGCGTACACCTTCCCGGCCAACCGGGAGGACCTGTCCGTGCTGCGCGTCGTGTGCCGCAACGGCTTCTCCCACGACCTGGCCGACCTGTTCGTCGCCGACCTGACCCGTCTGCTGCCGGAGCTGCGCGGGCAGCAGGGCCCCGCCACCCGCGACAAGGGCGCGGCCACCGGGTTCCACCACTAGCTAGGACCCTCGGGGTCAGCGGTCGTCCTCCGGGTGCCGCTCCCCCGTGGCGTACGGGTTCTCCCGGCCCTCGGGCAGCACGCCGACGAAGGGTTCGCCCTCGCCCGCGAAGGTGTACGCGCCCGCCTCCAGGCGGGCGATCAGCCCCTGGGTCCAGGCCACGTCGGAGTCGGCGGTGTGGACCCAGAGGTCCATGATCTCCCCGATGTGGCCGAGCCCGCCGGGACCGTCCGGCGGGAGGTAGTGCCCGGTGACCGACGCCCGCCACGCCCCGATCCGGCGGACGCGCTCCCTGAGCAGCTCCAGCGCCTCGGCGCGGTCCAGCTCGACCAGGAAGCCGATGGCGGCGGACCGGACGTCCGGCTTCTGGTCGTAGGAGACCAGGGACTCTCGCAGCAGCCGGAAGAACTCGTCCTCGCCCCGGTCCGTGACCTCGTACTCCGTGCGCGGCGGCCCCCCCGCCGTGGACGGCGCGACCTCGTGCGCGCGCAGCAGCGACTGCCTGGCCATCTGCTTCAGGGCGTGGTAGATCGAGCCGGGCTTGGCGTGGGACCACTCGTGCGCGCCCCAGTACTCCAGGTCGTTGCGGACCTGGTAGCCGTGGGCCCGCCCGTGCTGGCGGACGGCGCCCAGCACGAGGAGACGGATCGCTGACATGCGGTCCAGGTTATGACCGTACGGCGGCCCGCCCGTCCGCGGGCCGCCCCCGCCTCAGGCCCGCGCCAGCGCCACCAGCTCGAAGGCGGTCCTGCCGTCCAGCGACTCGCGGATGATGTCGGCGTGGCCGGCGTGCCGGGCGGTCTCCCGGATCAGGTGCAGGCACAGCCAGCGCAGGGAGACGCGGCCCTCGGGCGGGAACCAGGGGTCGGGCGGCAGCGGGAAGGTGTCGTCCAGGCTCGGCGCCGCGCGGATGAACTCCTCCGTGCCGGCGGCGACCCGCTCCCAGTACGCGAGCTGCGAGGCGACCGTCTCTCCCTCGGCCGGCTGGAAGGACTCGTGGAAGTTCGAGGCGTCGCGCGGTACCGCGGGCGGCTCCTGCCGGGCCCGGGCGATCCAGCTCTGCTCGACCTCGGCGACGTGCTTGAGCAGGCCGCCGAGGGACAGCTCACTGGCGCTGGGGCGGGAGCGGGCCTGCTCCTCGGTCAGTCCCAGCAGGGCCCGGCGGATGCCGCCGCGCTGTTCCTCCAGGAACGCGAGCAGTGCCCCGCGCTCGTCGCCCCTCGTCTCCGTCGCCACGTGCGTGACCATGACCGGCCGCCTCTCATCGGGTCCTCGTGCTGACACCGATGACGCTAGGGCCCCTTGCGGTCAGCCACTGTCCGCAAGGGTCCGCCGCTCGGGTCCGGCGGTCTAGAACGGGAAGCCGCTGCGCCCGTGCTGCACCGAGATCCACTTGACCGTGGTGAACGCCTCCAGCGTCGTCTCGCCGTTGAGGCGGCCGATGCCGGAGTGCTTCTCGCCGCCGAAGGGCACGAGCGGCTCGTCGTGGACGGTGCCGTCGTTCACGTGGAACATGCCGGTGTCGATCCGCTTGGCGAAGGCCACGCCCCGCTCGATGTCACCCGTGTGCACGGCGCCGCTGAGGCCGTACGGGGTGTCGTTGACGATGCGCACGGCCTCCTCCTCGCCGTCGAAGGGGATGAGGAAGACGACCGGGCCGAAGACCTCCTGCTGGAGCAGGGCGGAGTCGGCGGGGATGCCGGTGAGCACGCTGGGTCCGACCAGGTTGCCGGTGGTGGTGCCGTGCACCAGGGCGGTGGCGCCCTCGGCGAGCGCCTGCTCGACGGTGCCCGCGAGGGCGCCCGCCTGCGCGGAGTTGATCACCGGGCCGATGACGGTCCGCGGGTCGCGCGGGTCACCGACCTTCAGCGTCCCGACCTTGGCGACGAACTTCTCGGTGAACTCGTCGGCGACGGCCCGGTCCACCAGGACCCGGTTGGCGGCCATGCAGACCTGGCCCTGGTGCACGAAGCGGCTGAAGACCGCCGCGTCCACCGCGTAGTCGAGGTCGGCGTCGTCCAGCACCACCAGCGCGCTGTTGCCGCCCAGTTCGAGGACGGAGCGCTTGAAGTTCGCGGCGCAGACGGTGGCGACGTGCCGGCCGACCTTGTCCGAGCCGGTGAAGGAGATCACCTTCGGGACCGGGTGCTCGATGAACGCGTCACCGATCTCGGCGATGTCGGTGACGACGACGTTGAGGAGGCCGCCGGGCAGCCCGGCCTCCTCGAAGATCTTCGCGATGAGGGTGCCGCCGGCGATCGGGGTGTTCTGGTGCGGCTTGAGCACCACGGCGTTGCCGAGCGCGAGGGCCGGGGCGACCGACTTCAGCGACAACAGGAAGGGGAAGTTGAACGGGCTGATCACACCGACGACCCCGACCGGCACCCGGTAGACGCGGTTCTCCTTGCCGTCGGTCGGCGAGGGCAGGATCCTGCCCTCGGGGCGCAGCGCGAGGTGCACCGACTCGCGCAGGAACTCCTTGGCGAGGTGCAGTTCGAAACCGGCCTTCACGCGCGTGCCGCCGAGCTCGGCGATGATCAGGTCGGCTATCTCCTGCTCGCGGTCCTCGATCAGCCTCAGCGCCCGCTCGAACACCGAGCGCCGGGTGTAGGGGTTGGTGGCGGCCCATTCCTTCTGGGCGCGGGCGGCGGCCCGGTAGGCCTCGTCCACCTCGTCGACCGTGGCGACCGTGATCGAGGCCAGCTTCTCGTCGTCGTAGGGGTTGAAGTCGATGACGTCCCAGGATCCGGTACCCGGGCGCCACTCGCCGCCGATGTACTGCTGGGCCAGGTCGGTGAAGTAGGACGACATGTGATCCCTCAATCGCTAGCGGACACCAGATTCACGCCACGTCTGATAGCACGTCATCGTACTTGTGACGGAGGGGAGTTGGGCCGCGTCAGGAGAGCTGGAGGAGGCCGCGGAGCAGGTCCCGGCTCTCGTCCGGGCCGGGGCTGTCCTGCTGTAGCTCCTTCAGCGCCTGCTCGTACTGGGCGACGTCCTCGCGCTTGTCCAGGTAGAGCGCGCTGGTCAGCTGCTCGACGTAGACCACGTCGGAGAGGTCGGCGTCGGGGAAGCTGAGGATGGTGAAGGCGCCGCTCTCGCCCGAGTGGCCGCCGAAGCCGAACGGCATGACCTGGAGCCGCACGTTGGGGCGCGCGGAGATGTCGATCAGGTGCTGGAGCTGGCCGCGCATCACCTCGCGGTCGCCGTAGGGACGGCGCAGGGCGGCCTCGTCCAGGACGATGTGGAACTCCGGGCCTGCGTCCGACAGCAGGTACTTCTGCCGTTCCAGGCGCAGCGCGACCCGCCGCTCCACGTCGGCGGCGCTCGCGCCCTTCATGCCGCGCCGGACCACCGCGCGGGCGTACTCCTCGGTCTGGAGCAGGCCGTGCACGAACTGGACCTCGTAGACGCGGATCAGGGAGGCGGCGCCCTCCAAGCCCACGTAGGTGGGGAACCAGGTCGGCAGGACGTCGGTGTAACTGTGCCACCAGCCGGCCACGTTGGCCTCCCGGGCGAGGGAGAGCAGAGACTCCCGCTCGGAGTCGTCCGTGATGCCGTAGAGCGTCAGCAGGTCCTCCACGTCCCTGGTCTTGAAGCTCACCCGGCCCAGTTCCATCCGGCTGATCTTCGACTCGGAGGCGCGGATCGAGTATCCCGCCGCCTCGCGCGTGATGCCGCGCGCTTCCCGCAGTCGCCTGAGTTGCGAGCCGAGCAGCATCCGCCGCACCACCGATCCGGGCTCTCCCGCGCTCACGTTCGCCAGCCTCCCCAACCGTCTCCAGGGGCCGAAGTCTGCCACTAAAACACTTCGAGCAGTACTCGTCCGGTTACGGAAACGGAAAGACCTCGGCCGCCGTGGCGGGGTCCCGCGGGGCAGAGGTCGGGACCTCTGGCGGAAACCGTGGGGAACCGTCGGGTAGATGGCAGAAAAAATGGCCAAGAAGTGGTACGGGCAGCCTCATTTCGGTCACGTGCACGTGCATCTGCCCTTGCATCTGCTCTACGCATCCGAAACCATGGGTGCCGCGCCACCGCTGCATCGCAACGACCGCGAACAACCGGGAGTGCCTCGCATGGGGACGAATGGATCGACCATGCTCAAGCCGTTACGGCAGGGCCTTCCGCCGTTGGATCCCGCGGCCGTGTCCGATGCGGCCTCCTGCGCTCTGCCCGCCCGGTACGAGGCGGTGCGCGAGGCCCGGCGCTTCACCCGCGACACGCTCGACCAGTGGGACGTCGGCGACCGCTTCGACGACATCTGCCTCGTCGTCTCCGAACTCGTCACCAACGCCCTGCGCCACGCGATGCCGTCCGACCAGCGCCGTGGGGACACGTGCGGGCCGACCGTGCGGCTGCACCTGCTGCGCTGGACCGAGCGGCTGGTGTGCGCGGTGCGCGACCCCAGCCACGACACGCCGGTGCCACGCGACTCGGAGGACTTCTCCGCCGAGTCGGGCCGCGGGCTGTTCCTGGTCGACTCCTTCGCCGACAGCTGGGGCTGGCACCCGCTCGCGGGCACCCTCGACGGCAAGGTGGTCTGGGCGATGTTCCGGCTGAAGTCGGCCGCCTGAGCCGGTACGGCATCGACGGACGCCCGCGTTCTACGCGCGTCAGCGCACCGAGTGGGCGCGGCCGCGCGTCCGACATCGTTGCCAGCGGGCCGTACCGCGGTGTTCCGGGGTCAACTGCCCACCAGGTGATCGAACTCGCCGTCCTTGACGCCGAGGAGCATCGCCTCGATCTCCGCGCGCGTGTAGACGAGCGCCGGCCCGTCCGGGAAACGCGAATTGCGGACGGCGACCTCGCCGCCCGGGAGTCTCGCGAACTCCACGCAGGAGCCCTGCGAATTACTGTGCCTGCTCTTCTGCCAGGCCACTCCGTCCAGCTGCGTGGCAGCCATGCCGTTGTACACGTCGTACCCCCCGTACACGTTGTCAACGTCGCGGTCCACAGGTCGCTCCCCGGTGGTGCACTGGCTGATGTGGCCATAGATGCTGTGGTCAACTGACCCGGATCATAACTCTGTTCACGTGCAAACGCATGAGCAGATGCACGTGCACGGGGAGTGGTCCCGCGATTACGGCCTTGACGCCCGCTTTACCGTGCCGGACCGTCCGGACCGAACCCCCGTGCACCAGGAAGAGACGCGTAGCGAGCCCTTACTGTTCCAGGGCTCGGGTGCGGTTCCGGCGGCGGGGTGCCGCCGGAACCCCGCGGTCGCGGAGGGGCGCGCGAACGGAGCCCGCCGCGAGGGGCCATGATGCAGAGGCACCGTCACCACCACGTGGACAGGGACCTGCTCATGCGCGTCATTCCGCTCACCGTCACCGCCCTCACCGCCGCCCTCCTGCTGACCGCCTGCGACGGCGGCGGGAGCGACAGCGGGAGCGGAGCCGGCTCGGCCTGCACGATCGGGGGCGTCTCCCTCCAGGTCGGCTCGGCGAGCGTGGCCCCGGCGGCGGGCGACAGCGGCGAGATCCCCGTCAGCATCACCAACCACAGCGCCCCCTGCACCCTGGACCACTTCCCGGGGGTGGTGCTGACGTCCGGCACCACGCGGGCGACCGTGCCCGCGCTCCAGGGCGCGAAGGCGCAGAAGCTGAAGCTCGCCAAGGGCGACGCCGCGACCTTCTCGATCAGTTACGTGCGCGGCAAGGAGGGCGACAAGAACACCCTGGCGGCCAGGACGGTCCGGGTCGGCCTGCCCGGTTCCGGCACCACCCGCACCTTCCCGTGGTCGTACGGCCCCGTCGCCGGCCGGGGCAGCGGCGGCGGCCCGGACGCCTCCGTGAGCGCCTTCCAGCAGGTCGGCGACTGACGGGTCAGCCGAGCCGGTGGCGGGATCTCACCTGCGCCCGGTCGGCCGCGCGGGCACCCTCGGTCCAGCCCGCGGCGTCGCTCACCCCGCGCAGCCGGGTGGTCGTGGTCTCGGGGAACATGTGCTCCAGGCGGCCGGTGACGGCCGCCTCGCGGGTGGCCAGCACCGGCAGCAGGTCCCGGGTGACCTGGGTCTCGGCGGCGGCCGCGAGCCGATCACCGACGCGGTGCGCGTAGGCGGCCAGGAACGACTGCCGGAAGGTCTTGGTCCGCTTGCGGCCGCCGGCCCGCTGCGCCGCCTCGGCCTCGGTCATGGCGTGGGTGGCCTGCACCAGCAGCGAGGTGTGGAGCAGCTCGACCGCCTCCAGGTCCGCCTCGAAGCCGACGACCGTGGCGAACCCGAGCGGTTCGTTCCACACCGCGCGGCAGTGGTTGGCGGTGGCCACCGCGTCCAGCAGGACCGCCTTGGCCTGCTCGTACGGCGGGTCGACGCCGATGCGGCAGGCGCCGGGCGCGTCCGGCGCGGGCGCGCCGGCGGCGAGCAGCGCCTCGTCGACGCTGTGCCGGGCCATCAGCTCCTGCGCCTTGGCGCTGAGCGCCTCGGCCTCCTCCGGGTAGCCGGTCGCCTCGGCCTTGGCGAGCAGCGCGCGGATGCGGCTCAGCATGCGGGAGGCGCCCGGACCGTGGGCGCGGCGGGACTCGTCCTCCAGGGGCTCCAGCGGGGGCAGGCGCAGCAGCAGGCGGTACAGCTCCAGGACGGCGGTGGCCCGCGAGAACCGGTCGCCGCCGGGTGCGCTCCCCTCGGGCAGGGCCGCCAGCTGGGCGGCCCAGCGGCGTCCGCGCGGCCGGTCCCGCCCCGCCTGGGCCCGGATCAGCGCGGCGGCCAGGCCCACGTGCACGCCGTCCAGTTCGCGCCGCACCATGCGTTCGACGTCGGCGGGCTGCCAGCCGCGCCGCCAGGCCGCCGCCACGAACTCCTCGCCGCGCGCGGCGAGTTCGGCGTCCGCGCCGGGATCGGCGGCGAGCAGGGAGGCCGCCGTGTCGAGTCCGGTGTCGGTGTCGTCGTGGAGGGCGGCGCGGAAGGCGCGTTCGACGGTGCTGGCAGTGCTGGTCACACCGTCGATCGTGCCACGCGGCACCGACAGCCCGACCCGGCCGTCCACATCCTGTGGACAACTTTCGCCGCCACCGGCCTCGCTCTCTTGTCAACCTGTCGTTGACACTCCTCTACTGACAACCTACGGTTGACAGCATGGCGACCAACCAGCGCATCAAGGCATCCGTGCGCCTCGACGACCTCATCGAGGCCATCAAGAAGGTCCACACCGAACCGCTCGACCAGCTCCAGGACGCGATGATCGCCGCCGATCACCTCGGCGACGTGGCGGACCACCTGATCGGACACTTCGTCGACCAGGCCCGCCGCTCCGGGGCGTCCTGGACCGACATCGGCCAGAGCATGGGGGTGACCCGGCAGGCGGCACAGAAGCGGTTCGTGTCGAAGGAGTCCGCCACCCTCGACCTCAGCCAGGGCTTCAGCCGCTACAGCCCCCGCGCGCGCAGCGTGGTCGTGGCCGCGCACAGCGAGGCGGTGGCCGCACGCACCCCCGAGGGCCGTCCCGAACACCTGGTCCTCGGACTGCTGGCCGAGCCCGAGGGCCTGGCCGCGAAGGCGATCACCGCACAGGGCGTCCCCCTGGACGCCGTGCGCGGGGCCGCGACCGCCGCCCTGCCGCCCGCCGCGGACGACGTACCCGACCTGATCCCCTACGGCCCCGAGGCCAAGAAGGTCCTGGAGCTCACCTTCCGCGAGGCACTGCGCCTCGGCCACGACCACATCGGCACCGAGCACGTCCTGCTGGCACTGCTGGAGCACGAGAACGGCCGGGGCGTCCTGAGCGGCCTCGGCGTCACCAAGGCGGGGACCGAGCAGTACGTCGCCGAGGTGCTGGCCCCGCTGCTGGAGCAGAGCCGGCGGGAAGGCCGGGACGGCCGGGAGGAAGGCCAGGAGGAGGGCCGGGAGGGGGAGGACCGGGAGGAGGGGAGGTAGCCGGTGGGCGGGCGGCCCGCAGGAGGGACTCGCTTCGAGTCCAGCCGCAGGTCGGGGCCGTTGTCAGACCCCCCTGCCAGACTCGTTCCATGACCGACCGGTGGGCGCTCGCACCGGCCGAGGACGGTGGCGTGGACGTCGCCCCCCTCGGCCCGGACGGGCTGCCCGCCGGGCCGGTGCGGCGCGAGAGTGATCTCGCCGGGGCGGTGCGGAGCCGCCCGGAGGTGACGCGATGGGTGTGGCGGTCGACCGCCGAGGTCTACCCGCGTCTGCTCGCCACGGGGGTGCGAGTAGAGCGGTGCTACGACGTCGAGGACGCCGAGACACTCCTGCTGGGCCACGAGGGCCGGTCGGGCGAGCCACGCTCGGCCGCCGCCGCCCTGGCCCGCCTCCGCGGCGGCCCCGTACCGCCCGACCCGCCGCAGCGCGCGGCCGTGCCGGGCGCCCAGTCCCCCCTGTTCGAGCCGGCCGGCACCCGCCTGCCCCTGCCGGACCTGCTCGCCGTCCACGCCGAGCAGTTGCGGCGTCACGCCCTGACCACCCACCCCGACCGGATGCTGCTGCTGACCGCCGCGGAGTCCGCCGGGATGCTGGTGGCCGCCGAGATGAACCACGCGGGCCTGCCCTGGAGCGCCGACGTCCACCGCGAACTGCTGCATTCCCTGCTCGGCGAGCGGTATGCGGGCGGCGGCCAGCCGCGCCGCCTCGCCGAACTGGCCGACCAGGTGTCCGCCGCCTTCGGCCGCCGGGTGCGGCCCGACCTGCCCGCCGACGTGGTCAAGGCCTTCGCGCAGGCCGGGATCAAGGTGAGATCCACCCGCCGCTGGGAGATCCGCTCCGTCGACCACCCGGCCGTCGAGCCGCTGCTGGAGTACAAGAAGCTCTACCGCATCTGGGTGGCCCACGGCTGGTCATGGCTCCAGGACTGGGTGCGCGACGGCCGCTTCCGTCCCGAGTTCCTGGCCGGCGGCACGGTCACCGGACGCTGGGTGACCAATGGCGGGGGCGCCCTCCAGATCCCCAAGGTGATCCGCCGCGCCGTGGTCGCCGACCCGGGTTGGCGGCTGGTGGTGGCCGACGCCGACCAGATGGAGCCGCGCGTACTGGCCGCGATCTCCCGCGACCCCGGCCTGATGGAGGTGGCCGCCCGCCCGAGCGACCTCTACCAGGCCGTCTCCGAGCGCGCCTTCTCCGGCGACCGCGACCAGGCCAAGCTCGCCGTCCTCGGCGCGGTCTACGGCCAGACCGCGGGCGACGGACTGAAGAACCTCGCCGCGCTGCGCCGCCGCTTCCCGCGGGCCGTCGCCTACGTCGACGAGGCCGCCCGTGCGGGCGAGGAGGGCCGGCTGGTGCGCACCTGGCTGGGCCGCACCTGTCCGCCGGCCGCCGGCGCGGGCGAGGACGCGGCGGAGGAGGCGGGCATCCCGCCGGCCGGGGTGGAGGACACCGGGGCGCGACCGGACGGCCGTACCGGCTGGGCTCCCGGTCACGCCTCCGGCGACTCCCGCGCGCGGGGCCGCTTCGCCCGCAACTTCGTCGTCCAGGGCAGCGCCGCCGACTGGGCCCTGCTGCTCCTCGCCGCGCTGCGCCGCGCGTGCGTGCCGCTCCGGGCCGAGCTGGTCTTCTTCCAGCACGACGAGGTGATCGTGCACTGCCCCGCCGAGGAGGCCGAGACCGTCGTCCGGGCCATCCGTGACGCCGCCGACCTCGCCGGCCGGCTGACCTTCGGCGAGACACCGGTGCGGTTCCCGTTCACGACGGCCGTGGTGGAGTGCTATGCCGACGCCAAGTGAACGGGGCCGCGGGGCGGGCGGGTGTCACCGCGGGGCGGGCGGGGCGCCGGCCAGCAGGTCCGCCAACTCGGCCAGGACCGCCCTCTCGTCCGTGCCGGCCAGCGCGTCGAGCGCCGCGCGCCAGGCGTCGCACGCCTCCCGCCGTCGCCCCTCCCCGGACAGCAGCAGGCCGCGCTGGTGCAGAGCGAGGCCGCCCACGTAACGGTCGGCGCGCGACTCGGCCCGGCGCAGCAGCTCGGCGCACTCACCGGCCGCCCGTCCGGTCTCCCCCAGCTCCCGCAGCGCGCGGACCAGGCCGAGCCGCGTCTGCGACTCCCCGTGCCAGTCGCCGTGCAGGCCCAGGAGACGCAGGCTCTCCTCGAAGTGCCGGGCGGCGGCGGCCGGTTCACCGAGCGACAGGTGGGCGTAGCCGATGTTGCAGTGCGCCGAGTGCCGCACGACGACCGCGCCGATCGCCTCCCCGATGGCCAGTGAGCGCCGGTGCTGCTCGATGGCGGCGCGCGGATCGCTGTGCTCGTAGAGGTTGCCCAGGTGGCTGTGGGTGACGGCCTCGCCGTAGGAGTCGTTCAGCGACCGGGAGTACGTGAGGCTCCGCCGCAGCGCCTCCCCCGACTCCTCGAACCGGCCGAGCCCCTCCAGCAGCAGCCCGCGGTTGTTGAGGCAGCGCCGGATGCGGGAGGTCCGGCCGAGCCGGCGCCAGATCTCCAGGGCTCGGTCGGTGAGGGCGAGGGCGTCGTTGTGCCGGCCGGTCAGGAAGTGCAGGCCCGCGAGGTCGCCCAGCGCGTACGCCTCGGCGGCCGGGTCCGCGAGCCGTCGCGCGGCGGTGAGCGCGGCCCGGCCCAGCACCTCCATCTCGGCGACCCGGCCGCTGCGCTGCACGTAGGGGAAGAGCAGCCGTACCAGCGTCGCGAGCGCGGCGTCGGTGCGCGGATCGTCCGTGCCGGCGTTCCGCTCCACCAGCGCGACGACGTTCTCCAGCTCCGTCTCCCCCCAGGCGCAGGCCTCCTCGGCCGACTCGAAGAACGCCAGGGCGGCCAGGTCGGCCGCGTGCTCCACCGGGTGCCCGCCGGTCGGCCGCCGCCGGTCGTCCTGGTCGACCCCCGGCTCCATGACGGCCGTCAGCACCCGGTCCGCCACCGCGGCGTACCACCACAGCGCGGTGCGATCAGGAGCGGCGGTGTCCTGGCGGACGGCCGCGCGGGGCACGGGGCGGGCACCCGCCGTCGGGGCGGGCCGGCCGGGGGCGGCGGCCGGCTCCGTCGGGTCCGCTCCGCGAGCCGCGGCGGTCGTGTCCGGGGCCTTCGCAGGGGGGACGGCCGGGGCCGGCGGGGAGCCCGGGGGCGTGGCCGCGTCGGCCAGTTCGCGGGCGAAGTCGCGGACCAGGTCGTGGGGGGTGTAGCGGCCGTACGCCGTCTCCTCCAGGAGGGCGACGTCGACCAGGCGGTCCAGGGCGGCCTCGGCGCGGCGCTCGTCGGTGCCGGTGAGGCGGGCGACGAGCGGGGCGCCGTAGGCGGGCAGGTCGAGGGCGCCTATGTGGCGCAGGGCGAGGGCCGCGTCCCGGTCGGCCTGGCGTTCGCCGGCGGCGAGCGCGTCGTGGGCGACGGCCAGGGAGCGCCGGACGCTCAGGTCGTCGTACTCCAGGTGGTGCAGGCGCCCTCCCGTGTCGGCCAGTTGGCCGGCCAGGACGTCGGGGGTGAGGGCGCTCCGGGCGGCGAGCCGGGCCGCGACCACGCGCAGCGCCAGCGGCAGCCGCCCGGTCAGTTCGACCAGGGGGTGACCGGCGTCCAGCCCCGCCCTTCCGCTCACGGCGCGCAGCAGCGCCGCGCTGTCCTCGCCGGTCAGCGGGGTGAGCGGGAAGCGCCGCGCGCCGTCGAGCGCGGTCAGCGGCGAGCGGCTGGTGACGATCACCGCACAGCCGGGTCCGGCCGGGAGCAGGGGCCGGACCTGGGCCGCGCCGGCCGCGTCGTCCAGCACCAGCAGGAGGTGCGCGGGGGCGAGCAGCGAGCGCAGCAAGGCGGCCGCGGCGTCCGGGTGTTCGGGGACGTTCCGCGGTTCGGTGCCGAGGTCCCGCAGCAGCGCGGCGAGTGCCTGCGCGGCGGTCAGCGGGGTCACGCCGGGGGTGGCGCCGTGCAGGTTGACGTAGAGCTGACCGTCGGCGAAACGTTCCCTCAGCTCGTGCGCGACATGCAGCGCCAGCGCGCTCTTGCCGACGCCCGCCATGCCGCTGATCACGGCCACGGCGGGTGCCGGGGCGGGCGGCTCGGTCAGCGCCCGGCGCAGGGCGCGGCTCACACCGGCGCGCCCGGTGAAGTGCGCGGGAGGGGCCGGGAGCTGGGCCGGGCGCGGGGTCCGCCGCCGTTCCGGCCCACCGCCTCCGGACGACGCGGGCGGAGTCGAGGGCGCCGGGTCCGCTTCGCCGGCGGCGCTCCCCCGGCCGCCCTCGTCCGGCCGGCGCCCGGCACCACCGGCGGGTCCGGCCCCGTCCGGCTCGCCGGCCTCGCGCCGCGCCCCGTCGCCGCCCCGCAGCACCTCGACGTGTGCCGCGCGGACCGCGTGCCCGGGCTCGACACCCAGCTCCCCCACCAGACGGGCGCGCAGGTCGCGGTGGACGGCGAGCGCCTCGGCCTGCCGGCCGGTGCGGTGCAGGGCGAGCATCAGCTGGCGGTGATAGGCCTCGCGCAGCGGATGCTCGGCGGCCAGCGCCGCCAGCTCCGGCACGAGCGCCGGCAACCGTGCGCCGCCGAGAGCAAGTTCGGCGTCGTACCGCCACTCCAGCAGGGACAGCCGGGCCTCTTCGAGACGTTGCACGAGGGCGTAACCGCCGAGGTCGGCGGGGAGCCCGCTGAGCGGGGTGCCGCGCCACAGCGCGAGGGCGGCGGTGCCGGCGTCCACGACGCCCGGCCAGTCCCGCCGGGCGTGCGCGGCGCGCGCCTGCGCGACCCGGGCGTCGAAGACGTGCACGTCCAGCTCGCCGGGGCCGACGCGCAGCGCGTAGCCGGGCGGTACGGCTCTGAGCCGCTCCGGGTCGTCCAGGAGACGGCGCAGCCGGGTGACGTGGTTGTGCAGGGAGGCCTTCGCGGAGACGGGCGGGGCGCCGCCCCACAACGCGTCCTTCAACGACTCCAGCGGCACGACCCGTCCCGGCTCCAGCAGCAACGCGGCGAGCAGGGCACGGACTTTGGGGCTGCCGATGGCCCGGACCCCCTGGTCAGCGGCGTCGTCGCGGCGCCCCCGGTGGGCGTGCGTCTCCGCCCGGCCGGGCTCCCCCGGTCCCGGCGAGGTGGTGCCCGGCGTCCCGGACGGCGGCCGGTCGTAGAGGACCGGCGGCCCCAGCAGCCCGAAGCGCAGCTCGCACCGCCGCATCACGCCGCTTCACTGCCTTTCCGCGCGGTCGGCCCCGGCCGCGCACCGCGGCAGGCGTGTGCCCGCCGTCGTCTGGCGGAATCCCGCCCTGCCCACAACGGTTTCCCGCCACCTTCCGTCCGCCGGTCCGGCTCCGGAACCACCCGTGGATCCGGGCCTTCTCCGGCGCCGCCGCCGTCGCCGCGGGGCGACTTCCGGCCAGACGGCTCGCCGTTCACCGGCGAACCGTTGGCCACATGTTAGCGATCCGTTGGCGAATCCTGATGTGATCATTTCATCGGGTCCGGCCCGACGGCGCGCGCGGAAGTCGCGTAACTCGGGGGAGTGTCGCCGCAGGCCGGGTCCGGGGACGAGCAGGGCCCCGGTCGTCGGAGGTGAACGACCGGGGTCCCGTCCCGCCTTCCCTCGTCCCGGCCGGTCCGCTTCCCGGTACCCGGCGGTCCGGTCCCGTGAACGCGCGGACGCGTCAGGCGTCGTCGCCGAGGCGGGCCCTGAGGCGGCGGTTCTCCTCCTCCAGCGCGGCGAGCCGGGTGCGCACCGGATCGAGCGCGGCGGCGAGTTCGGCCTCCGAGTAGCGGGGCGTGATGTGCTGGTGGCAGTTCCAGTTGAACCCCTCGACGCGGATCACCATCAGGCGTTCCAGGTGACCGGGGGTGCGCCCGGCGGAGAGCCGCTCGGTGAGGGCCGGGTCGTCCTCCAGCGACCGGACGCAGGCCCGGCCGAAGATCTTCAGCCGGCGCCGCAGCGGGTAGTCCATGAGGAACAGCGCCACGCGCCCGTCCGCCCGGACGTTCCCCGTGGTGATGTACTGGCGGTTGCCCCGCACATCGGCGTAACCGATGGTGCGCTCGTCCAGGACATGGAGGAAGCCGGGCGCGCCTCCCCTGTACTGGACGTACGGCCAGCCGGTCTCGCTGACGCTGGCGAGGTAGAAGCCGTCGCGGGACTCGATGAAGCCGGCCTCGTCCGCCGTCAGCGTCTCGGGGTCGTCCCCCTCCAGGAGCCGGCGGCCGGCCACCGCCGCGCTCCCCTGTTCACTCTGTACCTGGCGCACCGATGCGGTGTACGCCAGGTGGGCGTAGCGTCCCATGCGACCTCCTGGGGCTCGGCTGGTCGGCGGCTGTCCGCTCCGTGTCGCTGCGGCGGGGTGCTGTCCCGTGCCGGGTCATCCGGCGTGCTGTCGCCGCTCCTCGGGTGCGGAGGCCGTCAGGATGGACGTGAGCAGGCCGGGGAAGCGGCGTTCCAGTTCGTCCCTGCGCAGCCTGCTGAGCCGTGAGTTGCCCACCAGCCGGGTCGCGACGACGCCGCTCTCCCGCAGGGTGCGCAGGTGATGGGAGACGGTCGACCGCTTGACGGGGACGTCCAGGGTGGTGCAGGAACCCTCGCCCGCGCTGTCGAGCAGCCGCACGATCAGCAGGCGTACGGGATCGGCCAGGGCCTGGAGGACCGTACCGATGTCGACCTCGTCGAGATCGGGCTCCGGCAGCCAGGTGTCCTTCGTGTCGCGCATCGCGGCCTCCATGGTGATCGCCTCTGACGATACACATCACATCTGCCCATCGTCCCGGGGGAGAGTCAACGCACATCGGTAGTTACGATCAGGATCGACATAGACTACGCTGCTCATCGTACGGCACGGCCTCTCTCGGAACAGGAGCACCCGATGACCGACACCGCGCAAGCCGACCACGGCGAGCGCTGGCGCCCTCATGCGATGGTTCTGGCCCTGGGCACCTTCGCCGTGGGAACCGACGCCTTCGTGATCGCCGGCCTGCTCCCCGACATCAGCCGCTCGCTGCACGTCGACACGGCCGCCGCGGGACAGCTGGTCAGCGTCTTCGCCATCGCCTACGCCCTGCTTTCACCCGTCCTGGCGGCCCTGACCGGCACCTGGTCCCGGCGCCGGGTGCTGGTCACGGCGCTCGCCGTCTTCGCGGTGGGCAACATCGTCACCGCGCTCGCCCCCGGTTACCCGCTGGTCCTGGCCTCCCGGGTGGTGGCCGCGGCCGGAGCCGCGATGTTCACGCCGAACGCGGGGGCCACCGCCGCGGCCATCGCCGGCGGCGAGCGGCGCGGCCGGGCGATCGCGATCGTGACCGTCGGCCTGACGTCCTCGCTCGCCCTCGGCGCGCCGCTCGGCACCACCATCGGCAACGCGTTCGGGTGGAGGGCCACGATGTGGTTCGTCACCGCGCTCGCCGTCGTGATCGCGCCGGTGATCGCGCTGCGGCTGCCGGACATCAGGCTCGGCGCCAAGGTGGGCCTGCGCCAGCGGCTCTCCCCGCTCACCGACCGCCGGGTGGCGAGCGTCCTCACCGTCACCCTGCTGGCCTTCGTCGGCATCTACCTGCCGTACACGTACATCAGCTCGGTGTTCGCGCCGGCCACCGACGGCGACGGCGGCCGGGTGGCGCTGCTGCTGCTGGTGTTCGGACTGGCCGGCACCGCGGGCAACCTGATGGCCGGCCGCCTGGCCGACCGGCACGGACCCCGGAACGTGGTCATCTGCGCCACCCTCGGTCTGGCCGCGGTGTTCCTCGCCATGCTGCCCAGCCAGAAGTCGTTCGCCGCCGCGGTGGTCGTGGTGGCGCTCAGCGGAGTGGGCTCGTGGTCGGTGACCGCCCCGCAGCAGCACCGCGTCATGGCGCTCTCCCAGCCGGGGGCCGAGGCGCTGGGGGTCTCGCTCAACGCGGCCGTGATGTACCTGGCGATCTCCCTGTCCAGCGTGATCGGCGCGATCGGCCTCAACTCGTTCGGCAGCGCCGCCTCGCTGCTGCCCATCGCGATGGTCTGCGTCCTCGCGGCGGCCCTGCTGACCTGGCTGTCGGCCCGGCCCGAGCGCCGGGCGGACGAGCGGGCCACCGGCGCCCCGACGGGCACGGCGGCCGGGGACCTCGGGGCACCGGCCGCGAAGTGACCCGGGCGGGGCTCAGCGGATCGCGGTGGGGAACCGGTGCGCCGAGGGGTCGGCCCCGCCGCCCGGCGCGGCGCGGCAGTAGGCGTCGGCGACCCGGACCAGGAAGGCGGTCTCGTGCACGAGATCGTGACCGCCCAGCGCGGACAGCCCCACGACCCGGGTGCGCGGCCCCTGCCCCCGGTTCTTGGCTCGGCGGGCCGCCGCCAGCCAGCGCGCCATCTCCGCCGCGTAGGCGGCGGACGGGTCGGAGGGCACCTTCGGGTCGGGACCGGGGAACGGCGGATCGGGCGACGCGTAGTCGCGCAGGACGAGGATGGCGTCACGGATCTCGATGACCTGGCGGTACACCAGCAGGCTCCAGGGACCGCGCGGCAGCAGCAGTTCCAGCAGGCGCGGGCGGGGCGGCGCGAGGGCCACCCAGGGCACCGCGGACACGAGGTCGCGCCAGAGTCCCCACAGACGCCAGAAGTCCCTGGCGTCCCGGTGCGCACGGCGGGCGGCCGAGAACGCCGGCGCGGCGATCACGGCCGCCCTGGAGAAGCAGAACACGCCCATGACGAAGGGAAGGACCGGCGCCACCCAGAAAGCGCCCGAGACCAGCTGGAGCACGCTTCCCGCCCAGGAAAGGGCCGCCAGGCAGCTGCCCAGTCCGAATAGGCCCATGGTGGTCCGGAGCGGCGATTTCCCGCCCTTGCGCCAGTGCCGCAGACACACGGCAATGCACAGAATGTTTCCGGCCTCGTGTATGCCGATCACTATCAGCCAGAAAACATCGCTCCCGACACCGTGCGACTGCTGGACGTTCATCCCCGGATTCGAGCGCGCGCCGAGGATTATCAGACAGACGACGGCCAGTCCGGAACCGAGATGAAGCCATTCCCGTTGGGCCCGGTCCGTCGTGACGAGGACGAAGTCCATGACGATGATGGCCGAAAGCACTCCGCACAGATGGGTCGCCAGCACATACGCCTGGTAGATGTGGAAATCACGGTCCACCGACGCGACCAGAAAATGCCGTTTGAGTGTCATGGTGACGGCCGCCGCCGCGACCGCGATCCACAGGCCGCGCTGCTGCGGTGACCGAACGGCGCAGGGGGCCCGTAACAGCAGGGCGAGCCACATGACCGACGTACCGACGCCCTCGACCCACAGTCCCGCCGTCTTCACGTCATAGGACACGCGACAGCCCCAGCGCCGCTTCCCATTCACTGGCGGATTCGGACAGCGGCGTCTCCGCCCGGAGCGCGAAGGTCCGGATGAGACTGGCGAGCATCTCGGCTTCCTGCTCCTGGCGCGTGGTGTAGTCGGTGCGCGCCAGGAGGCGCTGCGCGAGCCCGAGGTCGAGGTCCCCGAGCTGCCCGGGCGCTCCGAGGCCGCCGGGCAGGTCGAGCGTCGGGTGGTCGAACAGCATGTGGCCGATCTCGTGCAGGACGATGTGCTCCTGGTGCGGACGGCTGGTCTGCTGCTCGAAGAAGACGAAGTCGTCGGTGCCGGTGGCGAGCCACAGGCCGCAGGCTCCCGCCGCCGCCGCGCCACCCGGCAGCGGGAGCAGGTGCAGCGGCCGCCCCCGCAGACCGGTCAGGTGGGTACAGAGCTCTTCGAGGGAGAACGGGGGCTCCAACCGTAAGGCGCCCAGTACGGCCTCACAGCGGCGGCGCAGCCGCCGGTACCGAATCCGCATACCACTCCCCGTTCTTGCCCGGCTCCGGCGCCGTCTCCAGCGCTGCCCGAACGAACTGGCCGCCTGCACGGTATTGCTGTGATATCCCCCGCTGCCGGACCGGTGGTTGCGTGTGCGAGGCCCGGGACGCACCCTGGATACCGTGACTGACCATCCCTCAAGGCGTCAACTATCGCTGGTGTCCTTTTCCAGGGGCAGACCTTCCAGAGCGCGCAGCTGATCAAGTATTTCGGCCGCCGCCACCAGCCCCTTCGTGGACAGCCCATTGGCCCGCGCGGCAATCTTGGTGATGCCCGCGTCCCGCAGCGCCTCCCACTCGTTCAACTGGATGCCGGCCTCCCGCAGCGCGACCAGCCGCAGCAGCATGGAATCGACCTCCTCGGCGACCTCGTCGTCGAAGAAATACGCCGGCTTCACGCCGAAGAAGGCGGCCAGCGCCTCCAGGTGGTGCATCGTCGGGTTGCTGCGCGTCCCGTTGCGGAGGTAGGCGATGTACGCCTTCGAGATGTCCCCCCCTCGTTCACGGATCGCCCTGGCCACTTCGTCATTGCTGTAGGGGCCGCGGTCCCTCGGATGCACGGTGGCGAACAAGTGGTTCAGGCGACTTGCGAGCGCGCCCCTAGCGGAAGACCGCGCATTTTCAGCCATGCCTACTCCGATCCGTCACAGGGCAGTCTTTGACGCCAACCGTGCACCGGTTTGCATCGGTTGACAAGCAACCGCCGCGAGCTAAGCTGACCCCTCGGCAACTGGTGTGGCCGCGAATTCCCTGAGCCGCGTGATCGTAGGGGCGGTCAGTTGCCGCGAGCAATCCCTGGCACCGACGACCGCCCGTGACACGCCGTGCCGCCGCGCCCGACGCCGACCCTCTGCTCCGCGCGACCGCTCAACCCCCGGAACACGTTGACCTCCTTTTGTGCTGCGACCGGATGGGGATGACGACTCGATGGAAAAGCAAGCCGTCCGAGACACCGCGAACTGGATCCAGGTCCCCCGGCCCGTACCCGGCCCGGCGACACGCCTGGTCTGCTGTCCCCACGCCGGGGCGTCCGCGAGCGCCTTCGGGCCGCTGGCCAGAGCCCTGCCTGGCCACATCGAGGCGCTGTCCGTCCAGTACCCGGGCCGGCAGGGCGGTCCCGGATACCGGGGCTTCACCGACATCGGCGAACTGGCGGACGGGATCGCCGCCCGACTGCGGCCCTGGTGCGACCGGCCCTTCGCGGTCCTCGGCCACAGCATGGGATCCGTCGTCGCCTTCGAACTGACCCGGCGACTGGAGGCCGCGGGCACGCCCCCCGTGCGGCTGTTCGTCTCCGGCCGGCGTTCGCCGTCGGACGGGCTCGGCGTGCACGTACCGCAGGGCGATGCGGAGATCGTCGAAGAGCTCAGGGCGCTGGGAGCCGTTCCGGCCAAGCTGCTCGACAAGCCCAAGTACCGGGAGTCGATCCTGACCGTGGTCCGCAACGACTACCGGGCGAACTCCGGTTACCTGGCCCCGCCGGACGCGACGGTGCGCTGTCCCGTCACCTTCCTGCTCTCGGACGCGGACCCCTATGTCGACGCGGCCGCGGCCGAGGCCTGGGGAAGCCACACGACAGGGGGGCTGACGGTCGCCACCTTCCCCGGTGGCCACTTCTTCCTCAACGAGCGGCTGACCGAGGTGGCCGAGGCCGTCACCACGGCTCTCCCCGCCGGTTCCACCGGGCGGCATACGGGAGGTACGCGATGAAGAACGTGCTGGACACGGCCGTACCGTCGTGGTTGGAGCCGGCCGCGGACACCCGGCTGGACGGGACGGCACCGGCGAGGAACCGGCCCGCCCGCGAGATACCGGGCTCCTCGCCCGCGTGCGGGGAGGACGAACTGGCCGTCAGGGTCTACGAGGAGACGCTGGCGAACGGACCCGCCACCGTCCTCCAGGTGGCGAGTGCGCTGCGCCTCCCGACCGCCACGGTCGAGCGGACGATGAGCACGTTGCGTGGCCTGCGGCTGGTCAAGCGCTGCGAGGTGTCGGGCCAGTACCGGGCGGTGAGCCCGGACACCGCCCACGTCGAACTGGTGGTGCCGCTGGAGGAGGCCATCAGCGACAAGCGCCGTCAACTGGCCGGCCTCCACGAGAGGCTGAGCTCCTTCGCCGACACCTTCAGCGCCCTGCGGCGCTCCAGGCCCCGGCAGGAGGTGGTGGTGCGCTGCCACGACCCCCGGGAGGTGGAACTGCGGATGGCCGACGCCGCCCGCGACCGGATCGGCGAGGTGCTCGCCATGTGGCCGCTCGGCCCGACCCGGGCACAGCAGGACCGGCCCCTGGGGCCGGAGGCACTTCCGGACGGCGCGCGGCTGCGGATCCTGTGCCCCCACACCGCCCGTACCAGCGCCTCCGCCCGGGCCGGCCTGCGCAGGGCCGCCGAGGCCGGCGCCCGCATCCGCACGTCCAACCACGTGTTCGACTCCCTCGTCATCGTGGGGGACGACACGGTCTTCCTCTCCGAGCACACCGAGGACCAGAACACCCCCTTGGTCACGATCGTCTACGAGCCGGCGGTCGTGTCCCTGCTCCGCCGGGTCTACGAGTACGCGTGGCAGTCGGGGACCGACTTCGAGGCCGACGCCGTCTCGTACGGGGAGACGCTGGACGACGTCAAGGCCACCATCCTGGACCTGCTCGCCTCCGGTCTGAAGGACGACGTCGTCGCCCGCCGCATCGGCATGTCGTCGCGGACCTTCCGCAGGCACATCTCCGGCATCATGGGCGAACTCAACGCCGAGAGCCGGTTCCAGGCCGGAGTGGCGGCGGCCTGCGCCGGCCTCGTGGGCATGCGCGAGCCCGGCCCGCGGGTGGACCGGGCCGGCTGAGCAAACCCTTCCAGGCACGGCCTGCCGGGGTCCCGTGAGGGGGCCCCGGCAGGCCGTGCCTCCGTGTCCTTTCGCCCTCCTGTGATCCTGCCGGCCCGTTCCGCTGGCCAGGAGCGGCCAAGCCGCTTTAGGTCGTTGCCGCATACAGCGAACCCTCCTTACTGTTTTTCCAGTGCCCCATCCGAATGGGAGGACGTTCGCGCATGGTCAGCAAGTTGATCGACCAGGATGACCGTTTCCTCGGAATCCTGGACCGCCTGACCACCAAGGCCATCGACGACTACTACAACCCGTACAAATTGTTCGAGTGGCCGGACAGCCTGCCGGAGAACATGTGGTGGATGAGTCCGGAGCTGACGACGACGCACGGCACGGAAGCCGCCACACGGCTCACCGAGAAGCAGCTTCACACGCTTTCGCGCTACGAGAGCATCAACTTCTACAGCCTGAACGTGCACGGCATCCGCGAACTGCTCATCGAGGTCACCAGGCGCATCCACACCCCGGGCTTCGAGACTCCCTCCGAGTTCTTCCACCACTTCATCGGTGAGGAGAACGAGCACATGTGGTTCTTCGCCGAATTCTGCCTGCGCTACGGGAAGAAGATCTACCGGCAGCCGTCCGGCGGGTCCGTCGAGATCCCGCGCTCCGACGTGGAGAGCCTTCTGGTCTTCGTCCGGATCCTCATCTTCGAGGAACTGGTCGACCACTTCAACTCCAAGATGGCGGTGGACGACCGGCTGCACGAGACCGTCCGCGGCATCAACCGGATCCACCACCAGGACGAGTCCCGGCACATCGCGTTCGGCCGCGAACTGGTGTCCGCGCTGTTCGAGAACGTGAAGCGCACTTCCTCCGAGGCGGAACTCGAGGACATCGCCGCCTACCTCAGGCGGTACATGAGCTACAGCTTCGAATCGCTGTACAACCCGCAGGTCTACCGGGACGCGGGTGTCGAGAACCCGCTCGATCTGCGCCGGGAACTCCTGGACTCCCCGGCACGGGCGGAGTTCGAGAAGAGCGTCTTCCGTAAGACCACGAAATTCCTGGAGAAGACGGGGCTCATCCGATGACCGACGCCCACGCGACCCTCGACCTGTCCCAGGCGCTCGTCATCCTCGACCCCGACCGGACGGACCTGCTCAGGGAACTCGACCGGATCTTCGCCGACTGGGGCAGGTCCGCGGGCGCCCGCGAGATCCTCCCGCCACCGCTGTACCCGGTCGCCGACCTGGAGAAGTTCGACGTCTACGCGAACTTCCCCCACCTCGCCCTGGTCGCGGCCCCGCTCGATGTGGACAGCGGCGCGGCCAAGCCCGCCGACGGCCGCTTCGCACCGTCCGAACTGCGCGAATCACAGCTCGGGCTGCCGCACGCCACCTGCTACGGCGCCTACCTGTACTACGAGAAGAGCCGGGTCGGCGACGAGACCCTGGTGACCCTGGTCAACCGCTGCTTCCGCAACGAGGAGTACTACGGCGGACTGCGCCGGCTGCTCAGCTTCCAGATGCGGGAGATCGTCGCACTGGGCTCCTACGAGCACACCCAGCGGGTCATCGCCGCCTTCACCGAACGCATCACCGCGTTCGCCGAGGGACTGGATCTGCGACTGGAGAAAGAAGCCGCGTCCGACCCGTTCTTCGAGAACGACGGCGCCCGCGCCCTCATGGCGAGGCTCAGTCCGGTCAAGTACGAGTTCCAGGCCGCGGACGGCCTGGCGATCTCGTCCGTGAACACGCACCGCAATTTCTTCGGCGAGCGCTGCGAGATACGCCTCGAATCCGGTGCCGGATACGCCTATACGAGCTGTGTGGCGTTCGGCCTGGAACGGTGGCTGTCCGTCCTGCTCGACCTGCACGGCGGCGATGCCCGAAAGGCGCTGGAATCCGTCAGGGCGGCCGCCCGGCAGGTCGACTGACATGGAATGCGGACGGGTCGGGATCGATCTGGTCCCGTTCGGCCGGGTCCGCGAGATGACGGGGCGCGACAACGGCGCCGCACTGGCCCGGATGCTCTCGGAGGAGGAAAGGGAACTCTCCCGCACGGCCGGCGGGCCGGACATCGCGGGTATCGCCGGGCGGCTGGCCGCCAAGGAGGCGGTGTTCAAACTCTTCCGCGTTCCGGGACAGACCCTGCCGTGGCTCGGCATCGAGATCCTGAAAGGCGACGGCGGCTGGCCCGTCGTACGACTCAGCGGACGCGCCGCCGAACTGGCGCGGAACGCAGGTTTCGAGCACATCGACGTGAGCATCGCGCACGACGACCCATGTGCCGTGGCGGTCGCCTACTGCGCCGGCACGCCGAAAGCGGACACCGGTCGGCCGGCATCCGCCTGACAACGTTTCGAGGAGTGGGAAATGGCATCGGCAGGAATCGACGAAGTACGCGCGTGGATCCTGGAACGTCACCCGGAACGGGAGTCCGTCGAATCCAACGAGAACCTCATCGAGAGCCGGCTCGTGGACTCGCTCTCGTTCGTCGAGCTGGTCTACGCCATCGAGAACGCGAGCGGCGTGGAAATCGACTTCGAGGCCATCGACATCCAGGACTTCCAGACGCTCTCGGCGATCGAGAAGGCGTTCTTCGTCACGGTCTGACTCCCGGAGGGGACGAGCATGATGGAAGCTGTCTCGTACACGGCCCAGTGGACGGCCGCGGCCCGGGCGGTCGAGTCCGAACGCGGCGACGGGGCGATGTTCGACGACCCGTTCGCCCGCGCGCTGGCGGCTCCGCGCGGCTTCGAACTGCTGGAGAAGTACGGCGGGGGCGGCTTGGTGCAGTTCATCGCCATCCGCACGAAGTACCTGGACGACAGCATCGAGACGATCCTGCGGGACAGCGGCATCCGACAGGTCGTCCTCATCGCCGCCGGCATGGACACCCGTGCCTACCGGCTGGACTGGCCGCCCGGCGTGACGGTCTACGAGGTCGACCACCGGGCCCTGGTCGCGGAGAAGGGCAGGCGCCTCGCCGAGCTGGGCGCGCGACCGGCGACCGAACGCCGCGAGGTCGCCGCCGACCTGGCCGGCCAGTGGCTGCCCGCGCTGTACGACGCCGGGTTCGACCGCGACCGGCCCACGCTGTGGGTCGCGGAGGGACTGATGTTCTTCCTCACCCAGGAACAGGCGTCCGGGCTCCTCGGCGCCCTGGGCTCCGCCTCGGCCCCCGGCAGCCGGCTCGCCGTCGACTTCGTCAGCAAGGCCCTGCTGCGCAGCCCGTTCTCCCGCGCCTTCCTCGACGGCCTGCGCGAGGACGGCACGCCCTGGCTGTTCGGCACCGACGAACCCGAGGAGTTCCTGGCCGGCACCGGGTGGAAGGTGCGGGAGCTGAAGGAACCGGGCGAACCCGGCGCGGGACAGGGCCGGTGGCCGTACGAGGTACAGCCCCGCGACCGCAGGGGCGCGTCCCGCAGCTGGCTGGTCCGCGCGGAGTTCGCGGGCCGCTGAGAGGAGTACGCATGAGCGACGCGACGACCTTGGAGAGGATCGAGTCGTTCCTCCCCGAGCGCAGCGTGAAGATCGAGGAGGTCGCCGGCTCCCTCGGCCTCAGACGGGCCGAGGTGGGCGTGTTCCGGAAGATCTACGGCCTGGACCGACTCCGCTTCGACCCGGACACGAGCCTGTTCGACCTGGTCCTCCCCGCGGCACGGCAGGCGCTGAAGGCGCTCCCGGAAGGACACCGGGTCAGGTACGTCATCTACGCCCACACCATGCAGACCCTCACCCCGCCGCACATCGACGCCGCCCAGGTGATCCGTGACGATCTGGGGCTGCACGACGCCGAGGCGTTCGCGCTCACCCAGCAGGCGTGCGTCAGCAGCCTGGGCGCCATCGACCTGGCGGGCGAGCTGCTGCGGGCCGAGGCACCGGAGGGCGCCCACGCGCTCATGGTGACCGGCGAGCGGGCCTACTCACCCAAGGTCCAGCTGATCCCGCACAGCGCCATCATGGCCGACGCCGCGGCCGCCTGCCTGGTGACCGTGGGCGGCCGGGGCGACGAGGTGCGCTCCCACGTCACGCGCACCCTCGGCGAGTACGCGGCCGGACTGGAGATGACCAAGGAGGAGACCCAGGGCTTCGGCCGGGTCTACGGAACCGTGCTCGGCGAGGTCATCCTGGAGGCCGTGCGGGAAGCGGGGCTCACCTTCGCCGACATCGACCTCGTCGTCCCGCACAACGTGAACATGGTGTCCTGGCGGCAGACGATCAAGGACATGGGCGCCGACCCGGGCCGGTTCTTCCTGGAGAACATCGAGCGCTACAGCCACTGCTACGCCTCCGACGTCTTCGTCAACTACACCACGCTGCGCGACGGCGACCGGCTCGTCGACGGCCACCACTACGTCCTGTGCTCCGTCGGGCTGGGCGCCACCTTCGGCGCCATGGTGATCACCCACCGGAAGCGGTGAGCGCGGTGGACGCCATCGCCTACACGGCGGATCTCAAGGAAGCGCTCACCGGTGACCGCGACGCCCGATTCGTGTGGCTGTGCAACTTCGAGGTGGAGAACCAGTGGGCGCGCGGCTACACCGGTCTGCCCGCTCCACGCGTGTCCGCCACCGGCGCGACCGTGCAGCGCATGGAGGAACTCGGCGCCCTGCTGGCCGAACCCGCCGACTGTCTGCTGCTGGACCGGCCGCTGGACGACGGCTACCGCCGCTACGTCCACAAGACCGGCCTGGGCACCCCCACCGAGCTGGTCACACGCACCCCGGCAGGCGCCGGCGGCACCAGCCGGGCCGTGCTCGACTCACCGGAGCTGATGGACCGGCTCCGGCGGCTGGCGCGGGACGGCGCGTATCTGATGCCCATGGGCAACTCGCCGCTGGAGCAGCGGATCTCCCAGGAGACGGGGATGCGCGCCGCAGTACCGGACGCGGCCACCTACGAGCGGGTCAACAGCAAGATCTACAGTCGCCGCCTCGCCGCGGAGCTGGGGCTGCGCGAGATCCCCGGATTCTGCTGCGAGACGGTCCCGCAGCTGCGTCACGCGCTGGAGCAGGGGCTGGACGACGGCGGACCGCTCATCGTCAAGGACGCCTACGGCGTCTCCGGCAAGGGCCTGCTCGTCCTGGACGACCGCAAGAAGGCCGACCGGTTGCTGCGCATGGTCGAGCGCCGGGCGCGCAACACCGGTGACGACGCGATCCACGTGGTGGTGGAGCGGTACCTGCCCAAGCGGTTCGACCTCAACTACCAGTTCACCATCGACCGCGCCGGGAGGGTCCGGCTCGACTTCGTCAAGGAGGCGCTCACCTCCGGCGGGGTGCACCTCGGCCACGTCATGCCGGCCGGCCTCACCCCCGCCCAGCACGAGACGCTGGCCGAGGCCGCCGAGGCGCTGGGCGCACGGCTGTACAAGGACGGGTTCTTCGGCATCGTGGGCGTGGACGCCCTCGTCGGCGCCGACGACCTGGTCCACCCGGTCCTGGAGATCAACGCCCGTCTGAACATGTCCAGTTACCAGGGGCGCGTCACCGAACGGTTCCTGGCCCCCGGGGGCGCCGCGCTGGCCCGGCACCACCCGCTGCGGCTCACCGCCCCGGTCTCCTTCGACGAGGTGGCCGAGGCCCTCGGCGACCTGGCCGAACCGCCGTCGGCGGGCACCGGCGCGGTCATCACGTCGTTCGGCACCGTCAACGCGCAGAGCGGCGACTCCGTCCCGTTCGACGGCCGGCTCTACACCCTGCTCTTCGCCGCGCGACGCGAGGAACTCACCGCCCTGGACCAGCGGGTGGCCCGCGCGCTCGCACGATTCGGCACCACCACGGAAAGGAAGCCATGAGCAGCCGGCAGGAAGCCACCAGCGGCACCGACGGCACCAGCACCGAGTTCCACGTGCAGGGCGTGCCGGTCTCACGCATCGCCGAGGAGTTCGGCACCCCCCTGTTCGTCTACGACTCCGAGGAGCTGAACTCCGTCTACCGGTCGCTGCGCGACCGGCTGCACCCGGCGGTGGACGTCTTCTACTCCCTCAAGGCCAACCCGAACATCAGCGTCACCTCCCGGCTGGGCTCGCTCGGCGCCGGCGCGGAGATCTCCTCCATGGTCGAGCTGATGACCGTGACCCGAGCGGGCTTCGCCCCCGACGACATCATCTTCCTGGGACCGGGCAAGACACGCGCCGAGCTGGAGGCGTGCGTCGCCGCCGGCCTGTACGCCATCGTCTGCGAGTCGCTGGACGAGGTCACCGAGATCGAGGAGATCGCCGCCGCCACCGGCCGCGACGAGGTCCCCGTGCTGCTCCGCGTCAACCCGGACTTCCACACCAAGGGCTCCGGCCTGACGATGGGCGGCAAACCACGCCAGTTCGGCATCGACGCCGAGATCCTGCGCGGCTCCCGGGACCTTCTCGACGGCCTGGGCCGGGTACGGGTGCGCGGCTTCCACGCCTACATGGGCACCCGTTTCCTGGCCGCCGAGGACCTGGCGAACAACACCCGGCAGATCCTCGCCCTGGCCGACGAACTCGCGCGGACCCTCGGCATCGAACTCCAGGCCGTCGACTTCGGCGGCGGCTTCGGCGTCGCCTACTTCGACAACGAGAAGGACCTCGACCTCCAGGCCACGCTCGCCGGGATCAACGAGGCGGTCGAACCGTTCGCCGCCGCGCACCCCGGGTGCCGGCTGATCAACGAGCTCGGGCGGTACCTGACCGCGACGTGCGGCACGTACGTGGTGCGGGCGCTGTACGTCAAGGAGTCGATGGGCGAGCGGTTCGTCGTCGCCGACGGCGGCACCAACCACCACATGGCGGCGGTCGGGGTCGGCAGCTTCGTCAAGCGCAACTTCCCGATCCGCTCGCTGTCCCGGTACGACGACGAGCCGGTCGGCACCTGCACCGTCACCGGACCGTTGTGCACCCCCAACGACGTCATCGGCAAGAAGGTCGTCCTGCCCACGGTCCGGGCCGGTGACCTGCTCGGCGTCGAGCGCTCGGGCGCGTACGGACCGACCGCGTCACCGGGTCTCTTCCTCGGCCACGGCTTCCCGGCGGAGGTGCTGGTCCACAACGGCACCGCACATCTGGTGCGGGAACGGGACCGCAAGGAGGACCTGCTCACCAAGCAGCGCCTCATCGACTTCGACTGACACAGGAGCGAACTGACCATGGAACGCGGCAGCGTGATCTCGGCGGTGGAGAAGTCCCTCAGCGAGGTGCTGGAGCGCCCCGTCACCGGTCTCACCGAGGAGGTACGCCTCTTCGAGGACCTGCATCTGGACTCCACGTCCGTCCTGGAACTGCTCATGGAGCTGGAGGACGCCGTGGACATATCGGTGGACCCCGAGGACCTGGACATGGACGACTTCAAGTCGGTCGGCACGCTCACCGACTACGTCCTGTCCCAGGCCGCGCAGACCACCGGCGAGGGATGAGGCGGCGGCGGTGCCCACTCTGCGTGCCGCCCGCGCCGTGGTGTCCCCACCGCGCAGGCCCTACGACGACGATCCGTCCCTCCTGTCCTACTACCGCGACCTGGTCGGCCCGTTCGGGCTGGAGGTGGAGGAGGAACTGCTGCGCGCCGGGCCGAACGTCGGCCACCGCGACCTGGTCGACCGGCTGGTGGCGGCCGGGGACATCGGCGACGGCGCGCCCGATCTGGTGATCGTGACGCAGGCGTTGCCGGACGTCACCCCGTTCACCGCGATCTCGCCCTACCTCGACCGGCTCCTGGGCGGCCGTGCCACCAACTTCGGCATCCACCAGCAGGGCCTGGCGGCGCCGTTCACGGCGCTGCGCGTCATCTCCGCCTTCCAGCGCGCCGGCCGCGGCCTCGACGCGGTGCTCGCCGTGCTGGAGCAGACCACCCTGCCCACCCGGTTCCCGCTGGTCCACGACAACCACCTGGTGGACTCCGGGGTCCTGCTCCGGTTCGGCCGGGACGGCGGCCCCCGGGTGACCGGTGTCGAGACGGTCCCCGCCACCGAGCCGGTGGCCGCCCGGATCGGCGGACTGGCGGACAGGGAGCCGGACGGCACCCTGGTGGTGGCCGGACCGTGGCTGGACGCGGCCGCGCTCGACGGCGTCCGCCACCACCACCGGGCCGGCGGCGGCACGTACTGCACCAGCGTGTGGCTGGCGCTCGCCCGGCACTGGCGCTCCTGGCAGCAGGAGTACCCGACGGTGGTGCTGTGCGACACCGACCCGCGCTCCGGAGACAGTCACCTGGCCGTGCTGCGGTCGGACGGCCCCGGCGCACTCCCCGGCGCGGCGGGGGGTGCGGGACGGTGACGGAGGTGGACACCATCACGACGACGTCCCCGGACACCGCGGCCCCGCGGGACTTCGCCGCCGCGCTGGACGCCTGCCACGACCGGGCGGCCCTGGGTGGCCTGGTGGTCTCCCGCGGCGGCTGGGCCGTCGCCTCACCGGCGCGGGTGCCCGCCGGGGCGGGAGTGCCGGGCGCCTCGGGAGCGCTGGCGGCGGAGCGCGGCGGGACACCGTCCGACGACCGACGGCAGGAGGCGTTCGCGGACGAGCTGATCGGGCTGCACCGGCGGACCCTGCGCGGGGTCCTGGACGGCGCGGTCGCGCGGCTCGACGGGCGCGTCTCGGAGGGCTCCAACCTGCTCAACCGCCAGCTCGTCCGGGGCGCGGTGGCCGATGTGGCCCTCGCCCTGTCGGAGGCGGACGACCTGCGCGCGCTGCCCGGGAGCACGCCGTGGCGGCGCTGGCGGATCCACCGGCACCTGGTGGACGCGGGCCGCACCGTCCTCAAGCTGTACGGCGCCGGTGGCTTCGTCGCCGGCGGACCGGGGACCGTCCTGTACCTGGCCGAGGTGCTCGGCAACACCTACCTGCGCCCGGAGCGGCCGGGATCGGAGGCCGCGGATGACTGAGCCCAACGGCGAGCGGATCGCCGCACTGCGCTCGTACGTACGGGAGGCCGGCCGGGAACTGCGCGCGATCGGCCTGGAGATCGACCGCGACCCGGAGGCCATCGACCGCTGGCTGGGGCTGCCCGCCGTGGACATCATGCGCGGCAGCACCATACCGGCGGAGTACCTCGACTCCCCGCTGCGCGTCGGCCCGTACACCTACGACATGAGCTCCTGCCTCGAACACACGGTGACCATCGAGGAGCTGAGCCACGGCGACGCGGGCTTCATGCTCGCCTGCCCCGGCCCCCTCATGTCGGGGGTGGCGGTGGGCGCCCTGGGCGACGACAAACAGCGCCACCGGTACTACGAACGCATGGCCGGGCCGGACCCCGTCTGGACGTTCTTCGGGCTCACCGAACCGGCCAAGGGATCGGCCGCCACCGAGCTGGAGACCACGCTCGTCCCCGAGGGCGACGGCTTCCGCCTCACCGGCGAGAAGCGGTACGTCGGCAACGCCGCGTACGCCCAGCTGGGCGTGGTGTTCTGCCGCCGGGCACCCGGGCCGCTGGGCATCGAGGCGGTCCTGGTGGACACGGACGCCCCCGGGTTCCACGCCGAGCCGATCCCCACCGTCGGCATGCGCGGCGCGCGGATCTCCGCCATCAGGCTCGACGGCGTACGTGTGGAGCGCGAGCACATCCTCGGCTACGACAGCCTCCGGCCCAGCCGACGCGGACTGATCGGCGCGATCCGCACCCTCCAGCGGTTCCGTCCGGTGCTGACCGGCACCATCGTGGGGCTGTGCCGCGCGGTGCTGGACCACGTGCGCGAGCAGCGTCCGGCTCTGGCGGGGAGCGCCCGGGCCCGGCTGGAGGACCTGGAGGACCGGCTCGCCGCCGTACGCCGGCAGAACCACGAGGTCGCCGCGGCCATCGACGCCGGCCGGGTACGCGCCGACCGCATCGCCGGGGTCAAGACGCGCGCCGCCGAACTGGCCGAACGCTGCACGCTGGCCGCCGCGGACCTGATGGGCCCCGGCGCGCTCCTGGAGGACCCCCTGCTGAACAAGCTGTACCGGGACGCGCGGGCCTTCGAGTTCATGGAGGGCACCGGCCACATCCAGCGACTGGCCGTCTTCCAGGGCGTCCTCAAGGGGACGTTCCTCGACTAGCGGGACACCGCGAAGGGCAGGGGAACACACGGTGTGGATCGGTGTCGACGTCACGCACGAGAACGAACTGGCGGCCCTGCTCGCCCGCCCGTGGTTCCGTGACTACACGTACGCCGCGGAGGAACTGCGGACCGCCGCCACCTTCGGTGCGGAGCGGGCCCACGAGTTCCTGACCGGGCGCTTCGCCGGCAAGGAGGCGGTGCTGAAGGTCATCGGCACCGGCGTGGGGGCGGGCGTGACCCCGCGCCAGGTCGCCATCCTGCGGACCGAGTGCGGCGCCCCGGAGGTCCGCCTCTCGGGCGCGGCCGCCCGGCACGCCCGCGACCGGGGCATCGCCGGCATCAGCGTGTCCGTCACGCACAAGAAGGGAGTGGTCGTCGCCGTCGCGATCGGTGTGCCCGCCACCTCGCACGCCGACAGCGCGGCCCCCGAGGCCACGTACTGAACACCGGACCGCGCTCCCGACACACGACAAGAACCCCAGCTCAGAGGCGCACTCTGACTGGGGTTCTCCATGGAGCCGCTTTCGGGATTCGAACCCGAGACCTACGCATTACGAGTGCGTTGCTCTGGCCATCTGAGCTAAAGCGGCACGCCGTCCGCACCATGGTGCGATCAGCAACGTCGGTAAGTCTACACAGTTTCCCGGGGTGCTTCGCACCCGCCCCGGGGCGGTCGGTCCGGGGCGGGTGCGGTGGTCATGAGCAGCGCTTGCCGGGGGGCGGCGGGGTGCCGTGGAGGAGGTAGGTGTTGATCGCCGAGTCGATGCAGGAGCTGCCGCGGCCGTAGGCGGTGTGGCCGTCGCCGACGTAGGTGAGGAGGCGGCCGGAGGAGAGCTGGCCGGCCAGGGCCTGCGCCCAGCGGTACGGCGTGGCCGGGTCGCGGACCGTGCCGACCACCAGGATCGGCGCCGCGCCCCTCGCCTCGATGCGGTGCGGCTCGCCGGTCGCCCTCACCGGCCAGTACGCGCAGTTCAGCGACGCCCAGGCCAGGCCCGGACCGAAGACCGGGGACGCCTTCTCGAAGGCGGGCAGCGCCTTCTCGGCCTGCTCCGGGCCGGTGAACGCCGGCGGCAGGTCCAGGCAGTTCACGGCGGCGTTGGCCATCATCAGGTTGCTGTAGTGGCCACTGGCGTCCCGCTCGTAGTAGCTGTCGGACAGGGCGAGCAGGCTCGCGCCGTCGTCGTGCCGCATCGCCGAGGTCAGCGCCTCGCGCAGCTGCCCCCAGGATCCCTCGTCGTACATCGCCGCGATCACCCCGGTGGTGGCCAGCGCCTCTCCCAGCCGGCGGCCGTCCCGGTCGCCCGCGGGTACGGGGTGGGCGTCCAGCCTGCGGAAGAACGCCCGCAGGTGGTCACCGGCCTGCGCGGGCGTCGTGCCCTTCCCGCCGAGGGGGCAGTCGGAGCGCCGTACGCAGTCCTTGGCGAACGCCTGGAACGCCGTCTCGAAGCCCGCCGTCTGGTCCAGGTTCAGCCTGCGGGCGTCCAGGGACGGGTCCATGGCGCCGTCGAGGACCATCCGGCCGACCCGCGCAGGGAAGAGTCCGGCGTACGTCGCCCCGAGGAACGTGCCGTACGACGCGCCCACGTAGTTCAGTTTCCGGTCGCCGAGCGCCGCCCGCACGATGTCCATGTCGCGGGCCGTCTCGACGGTGGAGACGTGGCGCAGCACCTTCGCCGAGTGGGCCCCGCAGCCCTCGGCGAACTCCCGGTCCGCCTTGACGAGCGCGTTCCGCTCCCGCTGGTCGTCGGGGGTCATGTCGGTCTGCGTGTAGGCGTCCATCCGGGGCCCGTCGAGGCAGTGGACCGGTTCGCTGCGGGCGACACCCCGGGGATCCACCGCGACCATGTCGTAACGGGCCCGGATCCGCGCCGGGTAGCCGATGCCCGCGTACTCCTGGAGGTAGCCGACCGCCGAGCCGCCCGGGCCGCCCGGGTTGACCAGCAGCGAGCCGAGCGGCCTGCCCTTCCCGGTGGCCTTCTTGCGCGCGACGGCGAGCCGGACGGAGCCCGCGCCCGGGTCGGCGTAGTCCAGCGGGGCCTTCAACGTGGCGCACTGGAAGCCGGGTGCTCCGCAGTCGCGCCACCGCGGCCGCTGGCTGTAGTACGACGTCAGTGCCGAGGGCGTGGCATGCGGCAGCGCGGCAAGTGCCGCGTCCACCGTCGCACCTCTCGCCGTGCTGGAACTTCCCGGCGAGCAGGCGGACACGAGCAGGGCGGCGGCCGTGACGAGGGTGGCCGTCAGGCGGGCCGTCGTCCGGGTGCGGATGCCACGGATGCGGTGGGGGGAGGGCCTGGTGTGCATCAGCCGAGCGTAACGGTGCGCGACCGACCGGGTGCGTTCCGTGTGAAGCGTGGCTCGTACGGGGGACACCGTTCGCCGTGGCCCCGCCGGCCGGCCGGACATCACCCCGCCCGCAGGGCCATGGTCATCGCCTCCACCGCCAGCAGCGGGGACACGTTGCGGTCCAGGGCCTCCCGGCACGCGGCGATCGCCTCGATGCGGCGGAGGGTGGACTCCGGGGCACCGGCCCGGGCCAGCCGCTCCAGGGCGTCCCCGGCGTCGGCGTTGGCGATCGCCACGCGGGTGCCGAGCTGGAGGGCGAGGACGTCGCGGTAGAAGGCCGTGAGGTCGCCGAGGGCGACGTCGAGGCTGTCGCGCTGCGTACGCGTTCTGCGGCGCTTCTGCATCTCCTCGAGGTCCTTCATCACGCCCGCGGTACCCCGCGGCAGCCGGCCGCCCTGGGGCGCGCCCAGGGCCGCCTTCAGCTCCTCGGTCTCCTTGCCGTCCATCTCCTCGGCGAGCTGCTTGGCGTCCTCCGCCGCCGCGTCGACCAGTTCCTGCGCGGCTCTCAGGCACGCGCCGACCTCGTCGAGGCGCAGGGGCAGCTTCAGCACCGCCGCGCGGCGCTGGCGGGCCGCCGGGTCGGTGGCGAGGCGGCGGGCCCGGTCCACGTGGCCCTGGGTGGCGCGGGCGGCGGCCACCGCGACCTCCGGGTCGATGCCGTCACGGCGCACGAGCATGTCGGCGACCGCGTCGACCGCCGGGGTACGCAGGGTCAGGTGCCGGCAGCGGGAGCGGATGGTGGGCAGCACGTCCTCGACGGACGGCGCGCACAGCAGCCACACCGTACGGGGGGCCGGCTCCTCCACGGCCTTCAGGACGGCGTTGGCCGACTTCTCGTTCAGCCGCTCGGCGTCCTCGACCAGGATGATCTGCCAGCGGCCGGTCGCCGGGGCGGTGAACGACTTGCGGACGGTGTCCCGCATGTCCTTGACCAGGATCTCCGAGCCGACCGCGGCGACGGTCGTGACATCCGCGTGGGTGCCGAGCAGGGCGGTGTGGCAGCCGTCGCAGAACCCGCAGCCGGGGGTTCCGCCGAGGGCGCGGTCGGGGCTCACGCACTGGAGAGCGGCGGCGAAGGCCCGCGCCACCTGGTTCCGGCCCGCGCCGGGCGGGCCCGTGAACAGCCAGGCGTGCGTCATCTTCGACGCCTCGGGCGGCGGCTGGTTCGCCGCGGCGGCCGTGACGAAGGCATCGGCGTCCCGCGCGGCCGCGTCGAGCGCCGCGCTCACCTTCTCCTGTCCGACGAGGTCGTCCCACACGGTCATGGGTCACGCCGCCCTTCCGTCACACTGCGCGTTCCGGACTCCATTGTGCGGGCGGGGTCCGACAACCGGAGCCGCCGGTGACCCTGAGGGCACGGAAACAGGTAGGCGACCGGGCGCGGGCGGAGCGGCTGAGAGCGGCGGTGCGGTGGGTGCGCGGGCGCGGCGGGTGCGGCGGGCGCGGCGGGCGCGCGGGCGGCCCGGCGGTGAAGCGGGGCCCGTCCGGTGAAGAGGCGGCTCGTCCCGCCGGCTCCGATCTCCTCCGCCGCGCCGGGTGGGCATTCAGCCGACCCCCGGCCGACGCGGGGTAGGAACCGGCGCCGCCCCGCTCGAAGACGACGACCGCCCCGCCGGCCCGACTCCCTCCGCCGTGCCCGGCAGGCACCCAGCCGACCGGCCGACGCGGGAGAAACCGATGCCACCCCGCTGACCCCGCCGAGCCCGGCTCCCCCAGGCACGCCCGGCAGGCACCCAGCGGCCTCCGGCCGACACGCGGCAGGAACCGGCACCGCCCCGCTGAAAGACGACTGCCCCGCCGCCCCCAGCTCCCCGGCGGGCACTCCGGCGCCGCCCGCGCGGGGCAGGATTCGGTTCCGCCCCGCGCGTGGCGGTCGGCCGGGCTCAGCCGCGGCGGCCCCGGCCGCCGCGGCTCCCTCGGTCGCGCTCCTCGCCGGTGTCGCCCCGGTCGCCGCGCGGCTGTTCGTCGTAGGAACCCAGCAGTTCGTCCGCCAGCGTCGGCAGGTCGTCCAGCGGGGTCTCCTCGGCCCAGTCGGATCGCTGGCGGCGGCGCGGGGTGCCGTCGGCGTCGAGCTGGGGCATCTCGCGGGTGTGCGCCTCGGAGCCGTCGGGGCCGACGCCCGGACGCCGTACGCCCGGCTGCTCGTCCCGGAAGAAACCGGGCGGCACCCGGCCGGCCGGGCCGTCGTCCCGGACGGGCGGCAGCACGGCGGTCTCGTCGGCCGCGCCGCGGTCCACCACCGGCGGCAGCTTGGCCGTGTCCTCGACGGACACCGGCGGCAGCTTGGCCGTGTCCTCCACGGACACCGGCGGCAGTACGGCCGTCTCGTCCGCCGCACCCGGCGTCACGGGCGGCTGCGGCAGCTCGGCGGTCACCTCGGTGTCGGCGGGGAAGCGCCGGGTGCCCGCGGCCGGGCCGTCGTGCTCCTCGCGCACCGGACGCAGCACCCTGGTGTCGTCGTCGGTGCTCCGCGCATCCTCACCCGGTGCGGCGGAGTCCCGCCCGCCGCCACGGCGTCCGTCCACACCCGGTGAAGCCACCGGCGCGGGAGCCGTGGCCGGGGGGCCGGCCGGCAGCGGGGCACTGGGCCTGCGGGCCGCCGCGTCCGCCGCGGCCGCGGCCGCGGCGGCCTGCCGGCGGGCCTCCTCCGCCCGCAGCAGCGCCTCCTCGGCCTTGCGTTGCGCCTCCAGACGGCGGGCGTCCTCCTCGGCGCGCAGCCTGGCCTGCCGGGCCTCCTCCTCCGCGCGCCGCCGGGCCTCCTCCTCGGCCTGCCTGCGGCGCCGTTCCTCCTCGGCCCTGCGGCGGGCCTCCTCCTCGGCGCGTGCCTTCTCCTCGGCGAGGAGCCGCTGCCGTTCCTCCTCCGCGCGCCGGGCGGCCTCCTCGGCCCGCAGCCGGGCCTCCTCCGCCTGCCGTTCGGCCTCGCGGCGCTGCGCCTCCTCCAGCTCGCGGCGCTTGCGCTCCTCCTCCTCGGCGCGCAGCCGGGCGAGCTGCTCCTGGCGCTCGCGCTCCAGGCGCTCCTCCTCGGCCTTGCGGGCGGCCTCTTCCTCGGCCTTGCGGCGGGCCTCCTCCTCGGCCTTCCGCCGCGCTTCCTCCCGGGCCTCGATCTCGGCCTCGGAGAGGGGCAGCACGACGTCCAGCCGGTGCCGGATCACCGTGGTGACGGCCTCGGGCTCCTGCCCGGCGTCCACGACCAGGTAGCGGCCGGGGTCGGAGGCGGCCAGCGTGAGGAAACCGGACCGCACGCGCGCGTGGAACTCCGCCGGCTCCGACTCCAGCCGGTCCGGCGCCTCGGTGAACCGCTCGCGGGCGGTCTCCGGGGAGACGTCGAGCAGGACGGTGAGGTGCGGGACGAGTCCGTGGGTGGCCCAGCGGTTGATGCGGGCGATCTCGGTCGGCGACAGGTCACGGCCGGCGCCCTGGTAGGCGACGGAGGAGTCGATGTACCGGTCGGAGATGACCACCGCGCCGCGCTCCAGCGCCGGGCGTACGACGGTGTCGACGTGCTCCGCGCGGTCGGCGGCGTACAGCAGTGCCTCCGCGCGGTGCGACAGGCCCGCCGAGGAGACGTCCAGCAGGATCGAGCGCAGCCGCTTGCCGACCGGGGTGGCGCCGGGCTCGCGGGTGAGGACGACCTCGTGGCCCTTGGCGCGGATCCACTCGGCGAGGGACTCGGCCTGGGTGGACTTGCCGGCGCCGTCGCCGCCCTCCAGGGCGATGAAGAAGCCGTTCCCGGCCGGCGCGGTGACGGGGTCGTCGCCGCCCAGCAGCGCGTCCTTGAGGTCCTGGCGCAGCGGGACGCCGGAACGGTCGTCGACCTTGGCGAGCACCAGCGCGGCGACCGGCAGCAGCAGCGCGCCGACCAGCATCAGGGTGAAGGCGGCCCCGCCGTGTGCGAAGACGAACCTGCCGTTCGCCAGCCGGTGCGGGCCGATCAGCGCCGCGACCAGCGGCGCGATCAGGACGCCGAGCGCTATGAAGACGCGGACCACGGCGTGCAGGTGCTCGGTGGTGCGCGCCCGGCGGTGTTCCTCGGTCTCCTGGTCGAGCAGCGTGTGCCCGGTGTTGGCGGCCACGCCCGCGGCGGTGCCGGCCAGCGTGACGAGCAGCAGCACCGTGGTGACGTCCGGGACCAGTCCGGCGGCGAGCAGGGCGATGCCGGTGACGGCGAGGGCGAGGGCGAGCAGGCGCCGGCGGGAGAGCGAGGGCAGCACCGCGGGCGCGGTGCGGATGCCGATGCCGACCCCGCCGGTCAGGCCCAGCACCAGCAGGCCGTAGAGGACCGGGCCGCCGCCCAGGTCCCTGGCGTGCAGGACGCTCACCGCGACGGCCGCGGCGATGGCGCCGGCGACCGAGGCGCAGGCCGGGACGAGCAGCGGCACGGCGCCGGTGCGGCCCTTGTCGACGCCGGTGGCGGTGCGCGGGCGGCGCAGGCCCTCCAGCGGGGACCGCGCGCGCGGGGTGCGGACGCCGGGCAGTTCGAGTGCGGTCAGCACGGACACGGAGGCGGCGAACAGGCCCGCAGCCACGTACGACGCGAGGGCCGCCTGGTGCTGGTCGAACCAGGCGACACCGGTGCCCAGCAGGTTGTTCAGCAGGCCGGCGACGACCAGTACGGCGGCGGCCAGCGGAACCGTCAGGAACGTCGTCCGCAGTGCCAGGCGGCGCAGCGCGTCGAGGTGGTCCGGGAGCGGCCGTACCGTGGCGCCTTCCGGGGGCGGGGCCGGCAGCAGGGCGGGGGCGGCGCTCTCCCGGCACACCGTCCACAGCCGCTCGGCGACGCCGGCGACGAAGGCGGTGACGAGCAGGACGGCGAGCGCGTCGTCCGGGACCCAGGCGATCCACAGCGGCGCGACGATCAGCAGCGCGGCGCGCACGCCGTCGGCGCCGACCATGGTCCAGCGCCGGTCGAGGGGGCCCTCCTGGGCGGTGAGCGCGGTCAGCGGGCCGAGGAGGACGGCACCGAAGAGGAGGGTGGCGAGGACCCGCGCCGCGAAGACCGTGGCGACCGCGAGGGCCACCCCCCGGTACCCGCCGCCGAAGGTGCCCTCGGTGATCGCCGCCTGGAGGACCAGGACGACGAGTACGAGAAGGGCGAGGGTGTCGCCGACCCCGCTCACCAGCTGCGCGCTCCACAGGCGCCTCAGCTGCGGTCGGCGCAGCAGGGAGCGGACGGCGCGTTCGCGGGAGTCCGCGACCAGGGCGTCGTCCGGTGCTGTGGGGTGGGCCGTTGGCTGCTCGGCTCGCGTCATGCGTTCAGCCTATCCGCAGCCACCGACACCACACCTCGCCCGTGCCGGCATGCGCGCGCCCCGGCATCCACGTGATGCCGGGGCGTGCGGGGCGCGGGGCCGGAGCGGAGGTCGCCGGTCCGGTCCGGGCGTCAGTCGTCCGTGCCGGGGGCCGCCGCCCTGGAGGCCGTCGCCTTCTTGGCGGTGGCCTTGGCGGCGGTGGTCTTCTTCGTGGCCGTCGTCTTCTTCGCGGCCGTCTTCTTGGCCGCGGCCTTCTTCGCGGGGGCGGTCTTCTTCGCCGTCGCCTTCTTCGCGGTCTTCTTGGCCGGGGCCTTCGCGCGCTTCTCGGCGAGCAGTTCGAAACCACGCTCAGGGGTGATGGCCTCGACGCTGTCGTCGGAGCGGAGGGTCGCGTTGGTCTCGCCGTCGGTGACGTACGGACCGAAGCGGCCGTCCTTGACCACGACCGGCTTGCCGGAGATCGGGTCCTCGCCCAGTTCCTTCAGCGGCGGCTTGGCCGCGGCCCGGCCACGCTGCTTCGGCTGGGCGTAGATCGCCTGGGCCTCTTCCAGCGTGATCGTGAAGAGCTGGTCCTCGGTCTGGAGCGAGCGCGAGTCCGTGCCCTTCTTCAGGTAGGGGCCGTAGCGCCCGTTCTGCGCGGTGATCTCCACGCCGTCGGGGTCGGTGCCGACGATCCGCGGCAGCGACATCAGCCGCAGCGCGTCCTCCAGCGTCACCGTGTCGAGCGCCATGGACTTGAAGAGCGACGCCGTGCGCGGCTTGACCGCGTTCCTGCCGGTCTTCGGGGTGCCCTCGGGGAGGATCTCCGTCACGTACGGGCCGTAGCGGCCGTCCTTGGCGACGATCGTGTGGCCGGTGGCGGGGTCGGTGCCCAGCTCGAAGTCGCCGCTGGGCTTGGCCAGCAGTTCCTCGGCCAGCTCGACGGTCAGCTCGTCCGGCGCCAGGTCGTCCGGGATGTCGGCGCGCTGGTGCTGCTCGGTGTCCTTCTCGCCGCGCTCGATGTACGGCCCGTAGCGGCCGACGCGGAGCACGATGTCGTTGCCCACCGGGAACGAGGACACCTCGCGCGCGTCGATCGCGCCCAGGTCGGTCACCAGTTCCTTGAGGCCGCCGAGATGGTCGCCGTCGCCGTTGCCGGCGTCCGCGGCGGCCGCCGTGACGTTGCCCTCGCCGAAGTAGAAGCGCTTCAGCCACGGCACGGCCTTGGCCTCGCCGCGGGCGATGCGGTCGAGGTCGTCCTCCATCCGCGCGGTGAAGTCGTAGTCGACGAGCCGGCCGAAGTGCTTCTCCAGGAGGTTGACCACGGCGAAGGACAGGAAGGACGGCACGAGGGCCGTGCCCTTCTTGAAGACGTAGCCGCGGTCCAGGATCGTGCCGATGATCGACGCGTACGTCGACGGGCGGCCGATCTCGCGCTCCTCCAGCTCCTTGACCAGGGAGGCCTCGGTGTAGCGGGCCGGGGCCTTGGTGGCGTGGCCGTCGACCGTGATCTCCTCGGCGGACAGCGCGTCGCCCTCGGTGACCTGCGGCAGCCGGCGCTCGCGGTCGTCCAGCTCGGCGTTCGGATCGTCGGCGCCCTCGACGTAGGCCTTCAGGAAGCCGTGGAAGGTGATCGTCTTGCCGGAGGCGCTGAACTCGACGTCCCGGCCGTCGGCGGCCGCGCCACCGATCTTGACGGTGACGCTGTTGCCCGTCGCGTCCTTCATCTGGGAGGCGACGGTCCGCTTCCAGATCAGTTCGTAGAGACGGAACTGGTCACCGCTGAGGCCGGTCTCCGCGGGCGTGCGGAAACGGTCGCCCGACGGGCGGATCGCCTCGTGCGCCTCCTGCGCGTTCTTGACCTTGGCTGCGTAGGTGCGCGGCTGCGGGGGGAGGTAGTCGGCCCCGTACAACTGCGTGACCTGCGCGCGGGCGGCGGTGATCGCCGTCTCGCTCAGCGTCGTGGAGTCCGTACGCATGTACGTGATGTAGCCGTTCTCGTACAGCTTCTGCGCGATCTGCATCGTCGCCTTCGCACCGAAGCCGAGCTTCCGGCTCGCCTCCTGCTGGAGCGTCGTCGTGCGGAACGGGGCGTACGGCGAGCGGCGGTACGGCTTGGACTCGACGGACCGCACGGAGAAGCGGGTGTTCTCCAGGGCGCCGGCGAGGGCGCGGGCGGCGGCCTCGTCGAGGTGGAGGGTGTTCGCGCTCTTGAGCTGCCCCAGGGAGTCGAAGTCGCGGCCCTGGGCGACCCGCCTGCCGTCGACGGACTGGAGGCGGGCGACCAGCGAGGCCGGGTCCGACGGGTCGCCGGCGCGGCCGGTCCCGAAGGTGCCCGTCAGGTCCCAGTACTCGGCGGAGCGGAAGGCGATGCGCTCGCGTTCCCGCTCGACGACGAGGCGGGTCGCGACGGACTGGACGCGGCCGGCCGACAGCCGCGGCATGACCTTCTTCCACAGGACCGGCGAGACCTCGTAGCCGTAGAGGCGGTCGAGGATGCGGCGGGTCTCCTGGGCGTCGACCAGCTTCTGGTTGAGCTGGCGGGGGTTGGCGACGGCCTCGCGGATCGCGTCCTTGGTGATCTCGTGGAAGACCATCCGCTTGACGGGGATCTTGGGCTTGAGGACCTCCTGGAGGTGCCAGGCGATCGCCTCGCCCTCCCGGTCCTCATCGGTGGCGAGGAACAGCTCGTCGGAGTCCTTCAGCAGGTCCTTGAGCTTCTTGACCTGCGCCTTCTTGTCGGCGTTGACCACATAGATCGGCTGGAAGTCATGGTCGACGTCCACACCGAGACGGCGGACCTCTCCGGTGTACTTCTCGGGCACCTCGGCGGCGCCGTTGGGGAGGTCGCGGATGTGCCCGACACTCGCTTCGACGACGTAGCCGGGGCCGAGGTAGCCCTTGATCGTCTTCGCCTTGGCAGGCGACTCGACGATGACGAGTCGGCGGCCGCCCTGTGCGGTCTCGCTGGTCGGGGACAACTTCGCTCTTCTCTCCGGTCGACGCTGGGGCCTCCCCGGGGCTTCGTCCCGGGGGCACGCGTACTGCTGGTCGTGTGTCGCTGCGGAGTGTGACGCTACATCCCGCCCCCGTGTCAAACGGGAAAAGCCCACAACGGCCACTCGAACGGTAACCCGACTACCGCCATTCCTGCCGCCCGGACTGCCAGGCAAAACTTGCCCCCCTGTCCGGAGCGTGACGCTCCCCTTACTCGGCGAACAGGGTGGCGCCCGGTGTCAGAGGCGGCTCAGGCAGTACGCGCCGAGGGCCAGCGCCACCGTTGCGGTCACGCCCGCGACCGTGGCCGACGCGACCCGGCCCACACCGTCGGCCACCGGTTCCCGGTGCCGCAGACGGGTCCCCGTCCAGGCCAGCAGACCGGCCCCGAACAGGGCGAACACCACTCCGGTGAAGATCGTCGGTCCGCTCTCCACGCCTCGCCCACCTCTTCCGCGCCGCCCGGTCCAGCCCCGCGCCGGGAGGGTGGCACGCGGGGGCGGCGGGGAGGCGACGGCGGGGTGAACGGAAGGCCGACGGAACGCCCGTGTGCGTTCGGACACGTCACCCGGAACGCGGCGCCCGTATTTTTCCGGCCTTTTTCCGTCACGGGTCCCGGCCGCCTGCCCGCGGCGCCCCCGCGGGGCCCTTGCCGACGGCATACGACACGGCGTGTGCTCCGTGCCGGGACCCGAGCCGGCGGCGCCCATGCGACGGCCCGGGCGCCGGACCTGCGGCCTCCACCGGCGACTGCGCGAGGCCCACGGAGACCGGACCTGCGGCCTCCACCGCGACTGCACGAGGCCCACGGAGACCGGACCTGCGGCCTCCACCGCGACTGCACGAGGCCCACGGAGACCGGGGCGCCGAGCGCGCGCCGGCCCCTGCTCCCCGGCGTGCGCCGGCTCAGCTCACCGGCTCCAGGAAGCCCTGCTCCACCAGCAGCCGGATCTGCGCCGGCGTCCGGTCACGCAGCACCACCGGGTCGTCGCCGACGAGCTGCGCGATGGCGTCCAGGATGCGGCCGGCGCTCAGCGTCCCGTCGCACACGCCCGCGAACCCGGCGCCGACCGTGTCCACCTTGGTCGCCCGGCGCATCCCGCGGTGCTGGCGCAGCACCACGTGCTCCGGGTCCTCGGCCCCGGGCAGCCCGACCTGCTCCTGGACCACCTCCACGGCGAGCCGGAAGCGGCTGTCCAGCAGCGACGCGTCGTCGTGCGCCCGGAGGTAGTCGAGACGCTCGAAGTGTTCCCGGATCGCCTCGCCGAGGGGCTGCTCCACCGGGTGCGGCCACTCCTCCACGGTGACCACGGGCTCGGCGGACCCGGTGCGGCGCAGGGTGATCCAGCCGAAGCCGACCCCCCTGACCTTGCGCGCCTCGAACTCGTCCAGCCAGGCGTCGTACCGCGCCTGGTACTCCACCGGGTCCGCGCGGTGGTCACCGGCGTCCCGCAGCCACAACTCGGCGTACTGCGTGATGTCCTGCACCTCGCGCTGCACGATCCAGGCGTCGCACCCGCGCGGCACCCACGACCTCAGCCTGTCCTGCCAGTCCTCCCCCGCCACGTGCTGCCAGTTGGCCAGGAACTGCGCGAACCCGCCCTCGGTCAGCCGTTCCCCCGCCCGCTGAACGAGCGAGCGGCACAGATCGTCCCCGCCCATGCCACCGTCCCGGTACGTCAGCCGGGCACCGGGGGAGATCACGAACGGCGGGTTGGACACGATCAGGTCGAACGTCTCGTCGTCGCGGACCGGCACGAACAGCGAACCCTCGCGGAGGTCCGCGGCGGGCGCCCCGGAGAGCGCCAGCGTGAGCGCCGTGATGTGCAGCGCGCGCGGGTTGAGGTCGGTCGCCGTCACGCGCGTGGCGTGCTGGGCGGCGTGCAGCGCCTGGATGCCGGAGCCGGTGCCGAGGTCCAGGGCGGAGGCCACGGGCGTGCGGACGGTGATGCCGGCGAGGGTGGTGGAGGCACCGCCGACGCCGAGGACGACACCCTCGTCGCGCTGTCCGATGCCCCCGGCGCCACCGACCGCGCAACCGAGGTCGGAGACGATGAACCAGTCCTCGCCGCCGGGCCCGCCGTACGGCCGTACGTCCACGGTGGCGACCACCTCGTCGCCGCCCACACGCGCGAGCCACCCGGCGTCCAGCGCCTCCGCGGCCGGCAGGATCGCCGCCGCCCGTGCGTGGGGCACCGGTTGCTGGAGCAGGAACAGCCGTACGAGGGTCTCCAGCGGCGTGTCGCCACGGGTCGCCCGGAGGGCGGGCACGGTCTCGCTGCGGGCCAGCGCCGCGTAGGCGGGCGCGCCGAGCAGGTCGAGCAGGCCGTCGGCGGTGAACGAGGCGGCCAGCAGGGCGTCCCGCAGGCGTGCGGCGATGTCGGGCCGGTCGGCGGCGGGCAGGGGAGCGGGTCCTGAGTCAGTCACCTCCCCATTGTGGCCCGGGGCGGCCGCCCGGGCCCTGCGCGCGGACCGGCCGCCGGTGTCAGCCGGCCGTCCCCGGGGAGGTCGCCTTGGACGTCGCGGACGCCGCCGGGACCTTGCAGCTGGGCTGCTCGGCCATCGCCGCCTTGACGTCGCCCTGCTCCAGCCGCTTCAGCGCCTGGGTACCGCTGTCGCTCTGCTTGCCGACGTCCTCGGCCTGGGCGGCGGCGACCTCCTTGAGGCCCTTGGCGAACTTGCCCTGGTCCTTGGTGTCGAGCCCGTCCACCTTCTTCTTCAGGTCGACGTACGACGAGGAGAGGCCGGCCAGGTTCCTGGCGGCGTCCTGCTGCCGCTTGGCGCCGTCGTCGACCCCGGGGGGCGCACCGGCGTGGCCGAGGGCGTCGGCGAGGGCCTTGTAGCCGTCGGCCAGGTCCTCGAAGGCCTGTGCGTACGTCTTCTGGGCGCTCTTCGGGGGGAGGTTGCTGTCGGTGGCGATGGACGCTATCGAGGCGTTGGCCGACCTGATCTTGGCGTCCTGCGCGGGAATCGCGTCGCACACCTTCTTGGCCCAGGCGACCAGCTTCGGATCGGGCCCCTTGTCGCCGCCGCTGCCGCCGCAGCCCGACAGTGCCCCTACCAGTACCGCACCGCCGGACAGCGCGGCCGCGAGCTTCTTGTTCACCGGATCGGTCCCTTCCATGGCTCTCGGCCCCCGGAATCTACACGGCGGACGGCGACCCTCCCTCGGCCGGACGACCTCTACGTAGGCTTTTGTGCCTATTCGCCCAGCGGGAGAGAAGGCTCACGGCGTACGCGGGCGCACAACAGGAAAATGGAGGGGCCACACCTACGCGGGCGCACGGAGACGGGCGGGTGGCGCGCCGTCATGCGCCACCCGCCCGCCCTGGACCCGGGGCTCCCGGCAGTCCTACGAGACCACCGCCGCGTCCGGTGAGTTGGCGGGCCGCCCGGTGTCTTCCTCGTCACCGACGGCGATGCCGCGCCGCTTGGAGATGTAGACCGCGACCACGATCACCAGCAGCGCGAGGACCGCGACCGCGATCCGCACCCCGATGTTCCTGTCGGCGCCGTAGGAGAACCTGATCACCGCGGGCGCGATGAGGAGCGACACCAGGTTCATGACCTTCAGCAGCGGGTTGATCGCCGGTCCGGCGGTGTCCTTGAAGGGGTCGCCGACCGTGTCGCCGATCACCGTGGCCGCGTGGGCGTCGCTGCCCTTGCCGCCGTGGTGCCCGTCCTCCACCAGCTTCTTGGCGTTGTCCCAGGCGCCACCGGAGTTGGCGAGGAACACCGCCATCAGCGTGCCCGCGCCGATCGCGCCGGCGAGGTACGCGCCGAGCGCGCCGACACCCAGCGTGAACCCGATGAAGATCGGCGCCATGACGGCGAGCAGACCGGGGGTGGCCAGCTCCCGCAGCGCGTCCTTGGTGCAGATGTCGACGACCCGCCCGTACTCGGGTTTCTCGGTGTAGTCCATGATCCCGGGGTGCTCGCGGAACTGCCGCCGCACCTCGAACACCACCGAACCCGCCGACCGTGACACCGCGTTGATGGCCAGGCCGGAGAAGAGGAAGACGACCGCGGCACCCGCGATCAAGCCGACGAGGTTGTTGGGCTGTGAGATGTCCATGGACAGGGTCAGCGGCGAGCCCGGCCCGCTGAGCGTCGCGCCGACGTCCCGCACGTTGGTGGTGATCGCGTCGCGGTACGACCCGAACAGCGCCGACGCGGCGAGGACGGCGGTGGCGATGGCGATGCCCTTGGTGATGGCCTTGGTGGTGTTGCCCACCGCGTCCAGGTTGGTGAGCACCTGCGCGCCCGCGCCCTCGACGTCGCCGGACATCTCGGCGATGCCCTGCGCGTTGTCGGAGACCGGACCGAACGTGTCCATGGCGACGATCACCCCGACCGTGGTGAGCAGTCCGGTGCCGGCCAGCGCCACCGCGAACAGCGCCAGCATGATCGACGTCCCGCCGAGCAGGAACGCGCCGTACACACCGAGGCCGATGAGCAGCGCGGTGTAGACGGCCGATTCCAGGCCCAGCGAGATACCGGAGAGCACGACGGTGGCCGGCCCCGTCAGCGAGGTCTTGCCGATGTCCCGCACCGGGCGGCGGTTGGTCTCGGTGAAGTAGCCGGTCAGCTGCTGGATGACGGCGGCGAGCAGGATGCCGATGGCCACCGCGACCAGCGCCAGGATCCGCGGATCACCGCTCTTGCCCCTGATGGCCACGTCGGTGACGCCGTCCAGGTCGGCGTACCGCCCCGGCAGGTAGACGAAGACGGCCACCGCCACCAGCACCAGCGAGATCACCGCGGAGACGAAGAAGCCCCGGTTGATCGCCGTCATGCCGCTGCGGTCGGCGCGCCGCGGGGCGACCGCGAAGATCCCGATCATCGCCGTGAGCACGCCGATGGCGGGCACCAGCAACGGGAAGGCCAGCCCGGCGTCGCCGAAGGCGGCCTTGCCGAGGATCAGCGCGGCCACCAGGGTGACGGCGTAGGACTCGAACAGGTCGGCCGCCATGCCCGCGCAGTCGCCGACGTTGTCGCCCACGTTGTCGGCGATGGTCGCGGCATTGCGCGGATCGTCCTCCGGAATGCCCTGCTCGACCTTGCCGACCAGGTCGGCGCCGACGTCGGCGGCCTTGGTGAAGATGCCGCCGCCCACCCGCATGAACATCGCGATCAGCGCGGCACCGAGGCCGAAACCCTCCAGCACCTTGGGCGCGTCGGCCGCGTACACCAGCACCACGCAGGAGGCACCCAGCAGGCCGAGACCCACGGTGAACATCCCGACGACGCCGCCCGTGCGGAATGCGATCTTCATCGCGGTGTGCGAGACGGTGGTGAGATCCTTTTCCGGTTCACCCGGTGCCGGGGTGGCTTCCCGGGCCGCCGCGGCGACCCGCACATTGCTGCGCACCGCGAGCCACATGCCGATATAGCCGGTGGTCGCCGAGAAAACCGCTCCGATCAGGAAGAACAGCGAGCGTCCGGCACGCTGATTCCAGTCGTCCGCGGGCAGCAGCATGAGCAGGAAGAAGACCACGACGGCGAATACGCCGAGCGTGCGCAACTGCCGGGTGAGATACGCCTTGGCGCCTTCCTGGACCGCCTCGGCGATCCGTTTCATGCTGTCGGTGCCCTCGTCCGCCGCCAGCACCTGGCGCACCAGGACCCCTGCGACCACCAGCGCGGCGAGGGACACCACCGCGATGACGGCCACGAGGATCCGGTTGTCGTCGGTCAGCACCGCGGCCGCGAGCGCCGCCGGGTGATCCGACTGATGTGAGAGGAAAAGCCCCGCCATTCGTCCTCCTTGACGCTTGGGCTGAGCTCAAGATGTGGACGGGATTGTAGGTACACCCGAGTGAACTAGACAGGGGACGGTAAACGAATCAGCCTCCGCGCACCCTCCACAATGATGGAGCCGATCATCGATGGCACGCCAGGAGGGCCGAATGAGGTAATGCCCCCGGCGCATTCACCCCGGATGGGCGCTTGCTTGATCGAATCATCCGCCGATTGATCGTGAATTCCTTCACGAATTCTGGGAGAGGAGCGGGAGAAGCAGCGTGAGAAGGGTGGCAGCGCCCCGAGAGGGGGCGGGCAGGGGGTGGCGCGAGGGCCGGGGAAACGATGAAGGGCCCTGCTCGGCAGGGCCCTTCGAGGAGGGTGCGAGGAGCGCGCGGGACGGCCGCGTCGGCTCAGAGCAGCACGGTGGCCGGCGGTGTGGTCGGCCAGGTCATCCGGATGAGTCCGCCGTCGCGTCCGGTGGAGACCTCCACGTCGTCGACGAGGCCGCTGATGACCGCGAGGCCCATCTCGTCCTCCTCGACGTCCGCGTCACCGTCGGGCGTGTCGCCGGGCGTGTCACCGCCCGGCACGGCGTGCGGGGCCTCGTCGCCGACCTCGATGGAGAACTGTTTCTCGTCCTCGATCAGCGCCACCTTCACCGGTGCCGTGACGCCGCTGTTCCGGTGCAGTCCGACGGCGCGGGAGCACGCCTCGCCCACGGCGAGCCGGACCTCGTCCAGGACGGCCTCGTCCACTCCGGCCCTGCGCGCCACCGCTGCCGCCACCAGCCGGGCGGTCCGGACGTGCTCGGGCAGCGCGCTGAAGCGGAGTTCGACGGTGGCCATGCATCCCCCTCGCGACTACGGGCGTGCGGTGGGGGGCGGGACCGCCTGGGGCCCGCACCCCCTGGTGTACTTCTGTGCCGGACCGTTTCACCGGCTCCACCGGCCCGGAACCGGCCGCATCAGCGGACGTGCCACGGGCCGGAGCCGACCCGCCACGGGGCCGACCGGAGCCACGGCCACCCATGGCACCCGCCCGGGCCGGTCACCTCCCGCGAACCGGAAGGGCCCGGGCCCGTGAACAGGACCGGACGGCCAGGACGGACGATTCAGACCGGCCATGACCGACGGCCTGGACGGACCACGACCGACGACACGGACGGGCCACGACGGACGACACGGACGGATGACGACCGATGGCCGGGACGGGTGACGGCCCGGAATCCGGACCGCTCACCGGCCCGTCCCTGGCAGGTCATCGCCCGGGCAGGACCGGCCGGCGGCAGACCCCGACGGGGGCCCGGCGCCGACGGCCGGTCCGACGTCAGTCGGTGGCCGACACCGCTTCATCGACCGAGGTGTGAATCGGGAACACCTTGGTGAGACCGGTGATGCGGAAGATTTTCAGAATGCGCTCCTGGTTGCACACCAGGCGCAGGGAGCCCTCATGGGCCCTTACCCGCTTCAGGCCGCCGACCAGCACGCCGAGCCCGGTGGAGTCGAGGAAATCCACGCCCTCCATGTCGACGACGAGGTGGAAATTCCCGTCGTTCACCAGCTCGACCAACTGCTCGCGCAGCTTGGGCGCGGTATATACGTCGATTTCGCCACCGACCTCGACGACCGTACGATCGCCGACGGTACGGGTCGACAGGGACAGGTCCACGGATCCTCCAGCACCTTGCTATCGAGCGCTCGCCCCTCGGGCACCTTGTCTTGCGGCCCCCGGGACGTATCGCCAGCCGCGATGGCATTCAATCACTTACCGGCAGGCGTGCACGACGCCTTGGCTCCATTGTCCGTCACTCCAGTGACACACTCGGTGCCGATGGCCAAGAATCACCGATCCGATCACTCCCCGGCGACCACGGCTTCCCGCCCGTCTCCCGGGACGGTCCTGGACCGGCTCGCCTCCGGGCCGAGCCGGTCTGCGCGCATCACTCATACGGAGCACTTGCCCCCGCGTGCGGGCCGCCATGCCGTCTGGCCTCACCGGATTCGCTCAGAAGTGATCGCGGCCGTACAGGCGTGCGGAATCGAGCACCCCTGGGCACACCAGGCCCTGGCCGCCGAGCACGCCCTGGACGGTGATTCGGTGGTCGTCGCCACCGGCACCGCCTCCGGCAAGTCCCTCGCCTACCTGGTGCCGGTCCTCTCCACCCTCCTGGAGGGCTCCGAAGCCCCGAACGGCCGCGGCGCCACCGCGCTGTACCTGGCGCCCACCAAGGCCCTCGCGGCCGACCAGTGCCGGTCGGTGAAGGAACTTTCACAACCTCTCGGCACGGCCGTACGCCCAGCCGTGTACGACGGCGACACACCGTTCGAGGAACGCGAGTGGATCCGCCAGTACGGCAACTACGTCCTCACCAACCCGGACATGCTGCACCGCGGAATACTCCCGTCCCACTCCCGCTGGTCCTACTTCCTGAAGTCGCTCAGGTACGTCGTCGTCGACGAGTGCCACACCTACCGAGGCGTGTTCGGCTCGCACGTCGCCCAGGTGCTGCGCCGCCTGCGCCGCCTGTGCGCCCGCTACGGCTCCTCCCCCGTCTTCCTGCTCGCCTCGGCCACCTCCGCCGAGCCAGCCGTCGCCGCCCGCCGGTTGACCGGCCTGCCGGTGGTGGAGGTCGCCGACGACGCCTCCCCGCGCGGCGAACTGGTCTTCGCGCTGTGGGAGCCCCCGCTCACCGAGCTGCACGGCGAGAAGGGCGCACCCGTACGGCGTACCGCCACCGCCGAGACCGCCGACCTGCTGACCGACCTCACGGTGCAGGGCGTGCGCTCGGTGGCCTTCGTACGGTCCCGGCGCGGCGCCGAGCTGATCTCGGTGATCGCCCAGGAGAAACTGGCCGAGGTCGACCGCTCCCTGGTCCGGCGTGTCGCGGCCTACCGCGGTGGTTACCTCCCCGAGGAACGCCGTGCACTGGAGCGCGCGCTGCACTCGGGCGAACTCCTCGGCCTGGCCGCCACGACGGCCCTGGAGCTCGGTGTGGACGTCTCCGGCCTGGACGCGGTCGTGATCGCCGGCTATCCGGGGACACGCGCCTCCCTGTGGCAGCAGGCGGGCCGCGCCGGCCGCGCCGGTCAGGGTGCCCTCGCGGTCCTCGTGGCGCGCGACGACCCACTGGACACGTTCCTCGTCCACCATCCCGAGGCCCTGTTCCACCAACCGGTGGAATCCACCGTCCTCGACCCCGACAACCCCTACGTCCTCGCCCCGCACCTGTGCGCCGCCGCCGCGGAACTCCCGGTGACCGAGGAGGACCTGGACCTCTTCGGCCCCGCCTGCGCCGACGTCCTCGCGCAGCTGGAGGCCGCGAAGCTGCTCCGCCGGCGAACCAGTGCCTGGCACTGGACCCGCCGCGAGCGGGCCGCCGACCTCACCGACATCCGCGGCACCGGCGGCCGTCCCGTGCAGGTCGTCGAGTCCGGTACGGGCCGCCTGCTGGGCACGGTCGACGCGGGCGCCGCGCACTCCTCCGTCCACGAGGGCGCCGTCCACCTGCACCAGGGCCGCACCTACCTGGTCCGCTCCCTCGACCTGGAGGACTCGGTGGCCCTGGTGGAACGCGCCGACCCGCCCTACTCGACGGTGGCCCGCGACACCACCGCGATCTCCGTCCTGGAGACGGACACCGAGGTCCCCTGGGGCACCGGCCGCCTGTGCTACGGCTCCGTCGAGGTCACCAACCAGGTCGTCTCCTACCTCCGCAGACGCCTCATCACCGGTGAGGTGCTCGGCGAGACGAAGCTCGACCTCCCTCCCCGCACGCTGCGCACCCGCGCGGTGTGGTGGACGGTCACCGAGGACCAGCTCGACGAGGCCCGGATCACCCCGGAGATCCTCGGCGGCTCCCTGCACGCCGCCGAACACGCCTCGATCGGCATGCTGCCCCTCTTCGCGACCTGCGACCGCTGGGACATCGGCGGAGTCTCGATCCCCCTCCACCCCGACACGCTCCTCCCGACCGTCTTCGTCTACGACGGTCATCCCGGTGGCGCGGGCTTCGCCGAGCGCGCCTTCCACACCGCACGCGCCTGGCTCACCGCCACCCGCGAGGCCATCGCCTCCTGCGAGTGCGACGCCGGATGCCCGTCCTGCATCCAGTCCCCCAAGTGCGGCAACGGCAACGATCCCCTGCACAAGCGCGGCGCGGTACGCCTGCTCACGACGCTCCTGCGAGGAGCCCCGGAGGAGCAGCCGGAACCATCCCCTTCGAACGAGGGCAACTGATCGGGACTGACCCGGTACCGGTGCGGGCCGATCTCGGCACCGGCACTTGTGCCGGCGGCTGATCGGCCTGGCCCCCCTTCACCTGGGCAGGCGCGCGGCCGGAGACTCGTCCGGCAAGATGGGCGAACCGGGGTCAACCGGTCCCGCCGGTCCCGCTCTCGCCCTGATCTCCGCTGTGAAGGGCCCGCTCCCGGATGCCACCGAGACGTCCGAGGTCTCACCCACGATCACGCACCGGACCAGACGTGTCCCCTGCGCTGCCGCCACCCGTTCGGCCCGGGCGCAGGCCGCTGTGCCGCCGCCGGCCCAGCCGTCCGCCGCCGCGAGCGCCGCCAGGTCCGCACCGCCTGCCGCCCTGTGCCGGACGACGACGGCATGCCCGAGAGCCAGTACCCCGCCGAACACCGCCAACAGGACAGCGATCGCCCCCAAGCTCCATACGGTGGCGGATCCCCGGTCGGACTCCCGGTCGCGGCCGGGAAGACCACGCTCCGCGCCCCGTCCCGTGCCAGGGCGCCGTTGACCCGTTTCCTCCCTTCGCCGCTCCGCGTCCTCGCCACCGAGACAACCCCCAGCGTCGGTGTTCCCCCGTCCGCCGTTCCGCCCACGCCGATGTCTCATGGCCTCGCCTCCCCCGCTCCCGCCATGTCCTCGGCGAGTGCCACGGCCTCCTCCCGCACCTCGAACGGCAACCCGTGCAGCACCGGTGGTTCGGCTACCACCGTCACCCGCACCCGCTCGCCCTCGCGTGCCACGCTCACCCGGGCTCCCGCCGGCGCCGCGTCCCGGGTCACGGTCACCACCGCGTCGGCCGGGTCCTGCCGGGCGGCGGCCCGGGCGCCCGTGCGGGCGGCGTCCACGCACTGGATCTGGGCCACCACGACGAGCAGCCCCCAAACCAGTGCCATCGTGAACGCCACCAGCACGGACAGCACCACTGCGGTCTCCGCGGTGACGAACCCCCGGTCCCCGCCTCGGTCACATCCGCGCACTGAGGGCCCTCTTCACGATGCCCTGGAGCTCCGCCCGGACCTGGCCGCTGGTGACGACCTCGTAGAGCAGCAACGCGAACCCGACGGCCGCGATGATGCCCATCGCGTATTCGGACGTCACCATTCCGGTGTCCTGCCGGCACACCCTGCGCACCCGGACCGCCGCTTTCCTGATCTTCCTGTTCATCGTCTTCCCGTTCCTCTCGATCCCGTGAAGGTCTGTCGTCGCCGTTCCCAGCGCCTACCTGACATGTGGGTCCTGGTCCGCTCTCGTGCTCCTCACCTCCCTCCCACCACCCCGCCCGCCAGTCCGATCACGACGGGCAGCACGCCTACGGCGATGAACGCGGGCAGGAAACACAGGCCGACCGGCGCGGAGATCAGTACGGCCGCGCGGCGCGCCCGGGCCGTCGCGGTTCGGGCCCACTCCGCCCGCGCGTCCGAGGCGAGGCGGGCGACCGGGCCGGCCGCGGGGACCCCGGTCTCGTCGGCCCGTTCCAACAGCCGCGCCAACCCGCCCGCCCCGGGCAGTGCGGCCAAGCCCCGCCACGCCGCCGCGGGTTCACCACCGAGCCGGACCTCCGCGGCACCCCGCGCCAGTGCCTGCCCGACAGGTCCGCCGAGGGCCTCGCCGACCGCGTGGGCGGCGATCACCGGACCGGCACCGGCCGCGATGCAGGCGGCCAGCAGATCGGCGGCGAGCGGAAGCCTGCGCGCGGCCCCCGCGGTGTCGACCGCCTCTTTCGGCCCGGTCGCCGCCTGGTGGTTCCGCCACCGCCACAGGACCACGCCCAGGCCGATCCCCAGCAGGACCCCCGTGACCCCGCCGGCCAGCACCCACACCCCGCACGCCGCACCGGCCGAGGGCAGCCACCGGCGTACGGCACCCGGGATCGCGAACGACGCCCCGGTCGCGGACGCCTCCATGTCCAGCAGCTCGATCACCCGGCGCCGCGCCAGGCGCCGTCTCCGCGCCAGCCCGAGTCTCCGGGCTCCCCAGCCGAGAGCCAGCACCCCGGCCACGGCCATCCCCAGCCTGTGGAGGACTTCCCCGCTCATACCGCTTCCGTCCTTTCCGCATCGTTCACACGGCGTCCCGCGCGCCGCACCGCACCGCATCCCGTGCCGGGACCGCCTCGAACAGCACCCGCCCATGCCCCGCGTCGGTCGCTCACACCGCCTCGGCGCCCCGCACGATCCGCATCGCCCACCACGTCCCGGCCGCCTCGAGCACCGCCCCCACCGCCAGACAACCGAGGCCGGCACCGCTGTGCAGCAGGACTTGGAGCGGATCGGCGCCCATGGCCGCGCCGAGCAACAGACCGAGGACGGGAAGGGCGGCGAGCAGTACCGCCGTGGCCCGGGCGCCCGACAACTGGGCGCGCAGGTCGGCACGCTGGTCCCGCTCGGCGCGCAGGGCACCGTCCAGCCGGTCGAGGCCGCCGGCGAGTCCGGCGCCCTGGTCCACGGCCACCCGCCAGCACGCGGCGAGTCCGAGCAGGCCCTCGGCGCCCGGTTGCCGGGCCGCCGTGGTGAGTGCGCCGGGCACGTCCCCGCCGAACCGGGCCGCCGCGACCACGGCCGCCTGCGCGTCACCGAGTCCGCGCGAGTCCCGTGCCGCCCGAAGCAGCGCCTCGCCCGGCTGCCGTCCCGCCCGCACCTCCCCGGCGAGCGCCCCGCACAGGGCGATCACCGCGTCCACGCGCCGTTCCCGGATGCGCCGTGCCTGCTGGGCGAGCCGCACCCGGCGGAGTACCGGCACTCCGGCCGCCCCCGCGACGACCGGCAGTACCGAGGCACCCAGCAGGCCGATCACCAGCCCCGCGAGGAGCGCCGCCCACTCGGGCCCCCACCGGGCGCGCAGCCGCCGCAGTTCCGCCAGCGCCTGTTCCCAGGCGGGGGGCCCGGTCGCCACCGCCCCGCCACCGGCGAACAGCCGCCGGGCACGCCGCAATCCGTGATGCCGTCCGCCGAGCAGCCAGGCCATCGCGCCGAGACAGAGCAGCGCGCCCGTCGTCGTCCCACCGGTCACCTCAGTCACCTCGGTCACCTCTCTCCCTCGTCCCCGAACTCGTCCGCCGCACCGAGCAGTCGCCGCAATCGCTCCCACCCCCGCTCCCGCACGAAGGCCCGCTCGCCCCACCGCAGGGCGGGCACCGTCCGGACCAGCCCCGTGGCGTCCCGGTCCAGCACATGGACCTCGGCGATCCGGCGCCGCCCCGACCGGTCGCGTGCGAGGTGCACCACCACGGACAGGGCCGCCGCCACCTGGCTGTGCAGCGCGGCCCGGTCCAGGCCGGCGGCGGTGGCCAGCGCCTCCAGCCGGGCCGGCACGTCCGTCGCGGTGTTGGCGTGGACCGTGCCGCAGCCGCCGTCGTGCCCGGTGTTGAGGGCCGCGAGCAGGTGCACGACCTCGGGTCCGCGCACCTCACCGACGACCAGCCGGTCCGGCCGCATCCGCAGCGCCTGCCGCACGAGGTCCTCGAGGGTCACGAGACCGGCACCCTCCTGGTTGGCGGGCCGGGTCTCCAGCCGGACGACGTGCGGGTGATCCGGTCTCAGCTCGGCCGAGTCCTCGGCGAGCACGATCCGCTCGCCCGGCCCGACCAGCCCGAGCAGCGCACTGAGCAGGGTCGTCTTGCCGCTTCCGGTGCCGCCGCTGACGAGGAAGGACAGCCGGGCCGCGAGCAGTGCCCGGAGGAAGCGGTCGCCGCCGGGCGGCACCGTGCCGGCCGCGACGAGTTCCTCGACGGTGAAGGCCCGCGGCCGCACCACCCGCAGGGCCAGGCAGGTGCAGCCGACGGCGACCGGCGGCAGCACCGCGTGCAGCCGGGTCCCGTCGGGCAACCGGGCGTCCGCCCACGGCCGGGCGTCGTCCAGCCGGCGGCCGGCCACGGCTGCCAGTCGCTGCGCGAGGCGTCGTACCGCCGCCGCGTCGGGGAAGGTCACCTCGGTCAGTTCCAGGCCGCCGCCGCGGTCCACCCACACCCGGTCCGGGGCGGAGACCAGGACGTCGGTGACCCGGGGATCGGCGAGCAGCGGCTCCAGCGGGCCACTGCCCACGAGTTCGGATCTCAACTGCTCGGCCGCTCCGAGGACTTCCGCGTCGCCCAGCACCCGCCCCTGTTCACGCAGTGCCTGGGCCACGCGCGCCGGAGTGGGTTCGGCGCCGCTCTCGGCGAGCCGGCGGCGGACGCCGTCGAGGAGGGCCGCGCCGTCGGCCAGGTCGAGCCCGGGCAGGCTCATCGGATGCCTCCCGCCTCGACCAGGGCACGCTCCCAGAAGTCCGCGCAGAACCGGGCCAGTGGACCGCGCCCGGTGGCGCCCGGGGGTTTCGCGCCGCCCTGCGGACGCAGCAGCGCCGGTTCGACGGGCACCTCCCCCGCCAGCGGCAGACCGAGCAGCCGGGCCACCTCCTGGTCGCCCAGACCGGGCGCGTACGGCCCGCGGACGGCCACTCGCAGGTCGCGTACGACCATCCCGACGGCGGAGGCGACCCGGCCGGCCGCCGCGACCGCGCGCAGCTCGGCGGGGACCACCAGTACGGCCAGGTCGAGCTGGGCCAGGGCCTCGGCGACCTCGTCGTCCAGGCGGCGGGGCAGGTCGACCACGACGGTTCCGCCGCGCCGCCGGGCAGCGGCCAGTACCGCGCGCACCGCCTGGGGCGGGACGGCGACGCAGTCGCCCCGGTCCCAGCTGAGCACCCGCAGGGAGTGCAGTTCGGGCAGCGACTCCTCCAGGGCACCGCCGCCCACGCGGCCCCGGGAGGCGGCGAAGGCGGGCCAGCGCAGCCCCTCCGCGCTCTCGCCGCCGAGGAGCACGTCGAGTCCCCCGCCCAGCGGATCGGCGTCCACGAGCAGGGTGCGCAGGCCTTCGCGGGCGGAGGTGACGGCGAGCGCGCAGGCCAGGGTGGAGGCCCCGGCACCACCGCGGCCGCCGATCACCCCGACGGTGAGGGCCGGTCGGCCGATGCCCTCGGCGACGTCGGCGATGCGGTCCACCAGCCACTGTTCTCCGTCGGGGAGCATCAGTACGTGGTCGGCGCCGAGCTGGACGGCTCGTTTCCATACCCCCGAGTCGTCCTGGTCACGGCCGACGAGCACGACTCCGGGCCGGCGCGCGGCCCCGCGCACCCGGTGGGCGGCATCGTCCCCGACCAGTACGAGCGGTGCCGACTCCCAGTCGTCGACGGATTCCGGTACGCCGTGGTGGACCTCGGGTGTGGCGCCTGCGGCGGCGCACAACCGCAGCAGATCGTCCAGCAGGGCGGCGTCCTCGGTGACGATGAGCGGTCGTCCGGGCCGCTCTCCGGCTCCGGCCGGCGGATCGTGGGTGACGGTTCCGGTCACGGTGTTCCCCCTTCGCTGCGCGGGGCCGCACGACCCCGCGGCCACGCGATTCCCATAGATGTGGAGAACCGGCGAACGGCCCCCATATGAACGGCCGATAGGAACCGGCCGTACGCGCTCGGGCAATCGGAACCGGCCATGAACTCGCCGCGGCCTGAGCGCGTGGGAATCACAGTGCGGCGATCCGCGAAATAATGTGGATCTTGGTCCAAAACTGTGGACGGCGCGGGCCCTGTGAATATTTCCGTCACCCGTACCGGTGGCCCGCGTGCCGATCCGCGCGCGGTTTCCCCAGCGCAGCGCGACAATTACGCACAGTGAGCAATCATGGGCATACGCGGACCCGGGACGGAACGACACGATGCCGGCCGCACGGTCGCGGGAAGGAAGGAGAGGACGGGCAAAATGCGTCCGGACATGCGACGACCCCCGCCGGGGGGGAGAGCGGGGGTCGTCCCCACGGCCGACTCGGGGGGGAGGAGTCGGGCCGGGTTAGCACGGTCGCGAACGATCCGTGACTTCCATGGTGTACCCGAGAGGCCTCTCAGGCAAACCCACGCGCCACACCTTACGCCGAATGGTGGGCGCCTATGCTCGGGGACGTGGAAAACCACTCCTTGCCCCGCGCGGCAGCCTTCTTTGACCTGGACAAGACGGTCATTGCGAAGTCGAGCACGCTCACCTTCAGCAAGTCGTTCTACCAAGGCGGCCTGATCAACCGCAGGGCCGCGCTGCGTACCGCGTATGCCCAGTTCGTCTTCCTGGCCGGCGGTCTGGACCATGACCAGATGGAACGGATGCGCGAGTATCTGTCCGCGCTCTGCCGCGGCTGGAACGTCCAGCAGGTGCGAGAGATCGTCGCCGAGACCCTGCACGAGTTGATCGACCCGATCATCTACGACGAGGCCGCCTCCCTCATCGAGGAGCACCACACGGCCGGCCGCGACGTGGTGATCGTGTCCACGTCCGGTGCCGAGGTGGTCGAGCCGATCGGCGAACTACTGGGCGCGGACCGGGTGGTGGCCACCCGGATGGTCGTCGGTGAGGACGGCTGCTTCACCGGGGAGGTGGAGTACTACGCCTACGGCCCGACCAAGGCGGAGGCCATCGAGGAGCTGGCGGCATCCGAGGGATACGACCTCGACCGTTGCTACGCCTACACCGACTCGGCGACCGACCTGCCGATGCTCCGCGCCGTCGGGCACCCGCACGCCGTGAACCCGGACCGCGCGCTGCGGCGTGAGGCCCTCGCGCAAGGATGGCCGGTGCTGGAGTTCCGCCGCCCGGTGCCGCTCAAGAAGCGGCTGCCGGTGCTGTCCGTCCCGCCGCGCCCGGCGCTGGCCGCGGCGGCGGCCATCGCGGCGGCGGGGGCGACCGCGGGCCTCGTCTGGTACGCCAGCAAACGCCGCGGCACCGCCTGACGATCGCCCGTTTCCTCCTTCTTCATCCCCATGCGTAAAGAAAGATGAGCAAGGGTATCGCTTTGTCGTGACTTGGGATACAAAGGAGTCATAGGCCCGCGAGACCAGAGGACATCCGAGAGGATCCCCTACCACTACGCACACGGCCCCACGGACCTCGCATGAACACCGCGCACCCACGCGACGTCGACCCGTCGATTACGGGCCAGCCGCACCAGGTGACGGGCAAAGTCCCCGGCCTGATGGGCATCTATCGAGGACGCTTGGTAACCCGGTGACCATGCCAGCGGCGGTACGAGAACTCGTACCGCCGCAACCCTGTCCGGGGAATTCGTCAGGCCGCGCCGCGCTGGAGCGCCTCGCACACCGCCGTGGACTCCCGCACTCCCAGCTCGACCGCCCGGCCGCAGTGGGCGATCCAGGCCGCCATGCCCTCGGGCGTGCCGGAGACGTACCCGTCCAGCGCGGCCAGGTAGGAGGCGCGGCCCAGTTCGGCGTGGCCGACCTCGGCCGGGCAGACCGCCTTCGGGTCCAAGCCGCTGCCGATCAGCACGATCCGTTCGGCCGCGCGCGCGACGAGACCGTTGTGGGACACGAAGGGACGCAGCGCGAGCAGTTCGCCGTGCACCACGGCGGCCGTCACCAGGGCGGGCGCGGAGCTTCCGGCGATGACCAGGTCCGCCAGCCCCTCCAGCCGGCCCGAGACCTCCGCGGCGTCCGGCAGCGCGAGCTCGACCAGCGGCTCGTCCACCTGCTCGCCGGCCTGACGCGGGCGGCCGACCTCGTCCCCGGTGTCGGCCGCTGCCACCAGGTGCAGGCGGGCCAGGACGCGCAGCGGCGACTGGCGCCAGACGGACAGCAGCTGTCCCGCCTCGGCGGTGAGGCGCAGGGCGGCACCCAGGACACGGGCCTCGGCGTCGGCGCCGAAGTCGGTACGCCGTCGCACCTCCTCGAGGGCCCAGTCGGCACCGGACAAGGCCGCCGAGCCGCGCGAGCCACGCAGGGCCGCCTCGGAGGTGATCTCGTTGCTGCGGCGCCGCATGACCCGGTGCCCGTAGACCCGGTCCACGGCCTTGCGCACGGATTCCACGGACTCGGCCACGCCGGGCAGTGCGCCCAGGGCCGCGAGCGGATCGGCGGTCGCGCCTGTCGTACTCATGAGTACGACAGTACGCACCCCACCGGCCGACCCCACGAAGGAGTGGTCTTCTTCACGTACGCGTGACACGCACAGCTAATGCGCGACTACTCTTGGTGAACATGAAAATTGCTTTCGTCGGGAAGGGCGGGAGCGGCAAGACCACTCTCTCCTCCCTCTTCGTCCGCCACCTCGTGGCCGCCGGCGCTCCGGTGGTCGCCATCGACGCGGACATCAACCAGCACCTCGGACCCGCGCTCGGCCTCGACGAGAAGGAAGCGGCGGCGCTGCCCGCCATGGGCGAGCGGCTGACGCTGATCAAGGACCATCTGCGTGGCACCAATCCCCGCATCGCCTCCACCGCGACGATGATCAAGACGACACCGCCCGGCGAGGGTTCCCGGCTGGTTCGGGTCGCGGATCCGAACCCGATCTACGACGCCTGCGCGCGTCCGGTGGAACTCGACGGCGGCGCCGTCCGTCTGATGGTCACGGGCCCCTTCACGGACGCCGATCTGGGGGTCGCCTGCTACCACTCCAAGACCGGAGCGGTGGAGCTGTACCTGAACCACCTCGTCGACGGCCCCGACGAGTACGTGGTGGTCGACATGACGGCCGGTTCGGACTCCTTCGCCTCCGGCATGTTCACCCGCTTCGACATGACGTTCCTCGTCGCCGAGCCGACCCGGAAGGGGGTCTCCGTCTACCGTCAGTACAAGGAGTACGCCCGCGACTTCGGCGTGGCCCTGAAGGTCGTCGGCAACAAGATCCAGGAACAGGACGACATCGACTTCCTGCACGCGGAGGTCGGTGACGACCTGCTCGTGACCGTCGGGCGCTCGGACTGGGTGCGCGCCATGGAGAAAGGTCGCCCGCCCCGCTTCGATCTGCTGGAGGAGGCCAACGCCCGCGCCCTGCGCGCCTTGCGGACCACCGCGGACGCCACCTACGAGCACCGCGACTGGGAGCGTTACACCCGGCAGATGGTGCACTTCCACCTGAAGAACGCCGAGGCCTGGGGCAACGAGCGCACCGGGGCCGACCTGGCGGCGCAGGTCGACCCCGGGTTCGTGCTCGGCGAGGGAGTGGCGACGCCGGCCTGAGAGCTACGACTTGTCCGCCGGCGCCCCGGGCACCCCCTTGGGCGCCGGGGCGGGGCGGCCGGACAGGAAGGACGCCCAGCCCTGCCGGGGCGCCTCGCCCACCTCCAGGGTGCGCAGGCGCTCCAGGGTCTTCGGGTCCTGGGCGTCGAGCCAGTCGGCCAGCTGGTGGAAGGAGACGCAGCGCACCTCGGGCTTGTTGCAGGTCTCCTTCACCACGTCCTCGACGGCGCGCATGTACGTGCCGCCGTTCCAGGACTCGAAGTGGTTGCCGATGATCAGGGGCGCACGGTTGCCGTCGTAGGCCCGGTAGAAGCCCTTGAGCAGGCCGTCGCGCATCTGGTCGCCCCAGTAGTCGAACTTGTCGGGGTCGCCCTGGGTCTCGGTGCCGGACTGGTTGACCATGAAGTTGTAGTCCATGGTCAGTTGCTCGTAGGTGTGGCCGGGGAAGGGCACGAGCTGCATGGACAGATCCCACAAGCCCTGCTTCTTCTTGGGCCAGACCTGGTTGTCGACTCCGCTGGAGTCGTAGCGGAAGCCCAGTTGGCGGGCGGCCTTCATGAAGTTCTTCTGCCCTTCCAGGCAGGGGGTCCGGGCGCCGATCAGCTCCTTGTCGTAGTCGAAGGGCAGCGGGGCCGCCCGCTGCATGCCGGTGTTGGTCTTCCACGACTTCACGAAGTCCTTGGCCTGGGCGATCTCGCTCTTCCACTCCTTCACCGACCAGGTGCCGACGCCGCCGTCGGGGCCGCAGAAGTGACCGTTGAAGTGGGTTCCGATCTCGTTGCCCTCCAGCCAGGCGAGACGTACCTGCCTGAGGGTGTCGGTGATGCCCTGCTCGTCGTTGAAGCCGATGTCGGAGCGGCCGGGCGCGTGTTGTGGCGGCCTGTACAGGTCGCGCTTCTCCTCCGGCAGCATGTACACGCCGCTGAGGAAGTACGTCATGGTCGCGTGGTTCTCCTTGGCGACCTTGCGGAAGTGGGAGAACAGCTTCTGGCTGTCCTCGCCCGCGCCGTCCCAGGAGAAGACGACGAACTGCGGTGGCTTCTGACCGGGTTTCAGCCGCTCGGGGCTCGGCAGGTACGGCTGGGCGCCGGTGTAGGCGGTGGAGCCGTCGCCGATCATCCGGAGCACGCTCTTGGGCGCGGGTGCTCCCTTCTGCGGGCCGGGCGCCCCTTCCTTGGCGCCGTCGGGGCCGGTCGCACAACCGGCGAGCGACGCCGCACAGGCCGCGGCGGCCATGGCGCCGACGGCGATCCTCTGGGTGGCGGCCATGTTCCGCCCACCTTCTTCCTTCTCTCGGACAAACGCTGACGAGGGCCTTTTGTGTTGGTGTGTCGGCCTTGCACCGACAGCGCCGTCAAGGTCCCACGGAGCCGAGAAGGAATTAATACGACAAGCCGATGAAATGACCACTTCACCCTGACGCGCGATTCACTAGGCCATTCGCCCCAGAAAGCTATGCCGCGCCTTTACGTGGCATTACTGTTCTTTTACCGAAAGCGATTCGTCCCGCCGCTGCACGCCGTGACCCACGGCCGCGACCGATCCCCGCCCCGTCGCCACGGGGTCCCATCCAGTCCGCGACCGCGCCGCCCCGGAGGAGACGGGAACATGCCAGCCTGCGCACCCCCTCACATCCAGCACCCCCAGCCACCGCAAGGTTCCGAACCGAAGCACCGCCGCCTCGCCGTCGACGGCGCCGACCTGTCCGCGGCCGTCGCGGTCTTCCTGATCGCCCTGCCCCTCTCCCTCGGCATCGCGCTCGCCACCGGCGCACCGCTCCAGGCCGGCCTCGTCGCCGCCGCGGTCGGCGGGATCGTCGCCGGACGGCTCGGCGGCTGTCCGCTACAAGTAAGCGGACCCGCCGCCGGACTCACCGTGGTGACCGCCGACCTGATCCAGCGCTACGGGTGGCGGACGACCTGCGGCATCACCGTGCTCGCCGGACTGGCCCAACTCGGCCTCGGCTGCCTGCGGGTGGCGCGCGGCGCGCTCGCGGTCAGCCCGGCCGTGGTGCACGGCATGCTCGCCGGCATCGGCATCACCATCGCCGTCGCCCAGCTGCACATCGTGCTCGGCGGCACGCCGGACAGCTCCGTCCTCGCCAACCTGGGCGCACTACCGGCGCAGTTGGCCGCAGTGGACCTGGCCTCCGTGGCGATGAGCGTGCTCACCCTGGCCCTACTGCTGGCCTGGCCACGTCTGCCCGGCCGTGCCGGTGGTCTGCTGCGCAAAGTGCCGGCCGCACTCGTCGCCGTAGCCGGTGCCGGCGTGACCGCCGCTGTCACCGGCCTGACCCTGCCCCGGGTCGACCTGCCGTCCTGGCGGAGCCACGCCCTGGCCGGGCTGCCCGGGGGGCCGGTGTCCGGCATCACCGCCGCCGTGCTCACCACCACCCTGGTGTGCAGCGTGCAGTCGCTGCTCGGCGCGGTGGCCGTGGACAAACTGGTCGCCGCCCGACCCCACCCCGCACCCCGGCCCGGCCGCGCCGACCTGGACCGGGAACTACTGGGCCAGGGAGCCGCCAACCTGCTGTCCGGTGCGCTGGGCGGACTGCCGGTCGCGGGGGTGGCGGTACGCAGCACCGCGAACGTGAAAGCGGGCGCCGTCAGCCGGAACTCCACGATGCTGCACGGCGTTCTCGTAGTAGCGGCCGCGCTGCTGATGGTCCCGGTCCTGGAGGAGATCCCGCTCGCCTCCCTCGCCGCCCTGGTGATGGCCGTCGGCATCCAGATGGTGTCCCCGCACCACATCCGCACGGTGACACGCCACCGCGAAGTGCCGGTCTACGCCTCGACCACCCTCGGCGTGGTGGTCCTCGGCGTCCTGGAAGGCGTGTTCCTCGGGGTCGCCGTAGCGGTCGCCGTCGCCCTGCACCGCCTGGCCCGCACCCACATCACCCACCACGAGAGAGAAGGAGTCCACCATGTGCGAGTCCAGGGCCAGTTGACCTTCCTCGCGGTGCCGCGGCTCAGCAGAACCCTGCACCTCGTGCCTCATGACGCCCATGCCGTCGTAGAACTGGACGGCTCGTTCATGGACCACGCGGCGTACGAGTCCCTACAGGACTGGCGCGGCACCCACACCGCGCGGGGCGGTACGGCCGAGGTGACGGGCCGGCGCGGGGGCATCCGCACCACCGGGCCGGACCCGGCGGCTGGGTGAGGGTGACAGCTGTGGACGACCTGGCGCACCTATCGGTCAGGAGCCACCGGCCTCTCCGGCAGCAGGCAGCCGGCAGGGGCGACGATCGGCGAGTCCGACGAGGCCGGACAGCGGAGCCGGTTGACAACTCGTCCGCAGCGTCGACTCGTTCCACCGATGGCCCGCGCTACCGGTGCGGGAGGGAGGGGAGGAGGAGCTCACGCTGTTCACCCAGGGGACCGAGCGGCTTCCGCGGCTCTGCCTCGGCCCGCAGCGAGTGACGGCTGACCGGATCGACGGCCGGCTCCAGCGGTCCCGATGACCCATTCGCGACCCGGGATGCCAGCCTCGCCTGCGAGCACCTGCCCCTGGCGAGGCACCCAGGGACGACTCGGTGGTCGCGGCCGTCGAGTGAGAAGTGGACGTGTCTTCCGGAGGCGCCCCATCACGGCGTGCGGGCGATCCCGACGCGGGGCGATGCCGGCCCTGCCGTCCGCCGACGCCGTCCGGGGCTCCGCTCCGCTGTGCCGACGCGTGCGGCACGGCCTGCCGCGCCGCACGCGGATGGCCGGGGAGCACCACAGCCGTCCGAGTCTGGCGGGGCGTGCCCCTGCGGACGAGGTGGAACGGCTGTACCTGACCGGCGCGGTCGGTCGGGCAGTCGGCGCACCGCGGGCGCACGGGCCGGTCCGCCCGGGCGTCGGCCACGGGCGTGCGGGCGCCGCACGGATGCACGTCGACGTGGCCGAGGCGCAGGCGTACCGCTCGCGCGGGCGGAGGAAGCGGCGCCGTCCGGGGAGGCTTGGAGGGATCGAGGGAGGTGGGGCGGTGCGCGGACTGGTGCGAGCGACGCGAATGAGATAGGTCTAAACCAATTCTGCCGTCGACCCTTGTCATCGGCCCCCCGCGTCTGATGAGCTGTGGACACAACGGACACCCTTGGAAAGGGAGATGTCGTGAGCAACGAGAGCCTGGCCAACCTGCTGAAGGAAGAACGCAGGTTCGCGCCGCCCGCCGACCTGGCAGCGCACGCCAACGTCACCGCGGAGGCGTACGAACAGGCCAAGGCTGACAGGCTCGGCTTCTGGGCCGAGCAGGCCCGCCGGCTGGCCTGGGCCAAGGAACCGACCGAGACGCTGGACTGGTCGAACCCGCCGTTCGCCAAGTGGTTCAAGGACGGCGAGCTGAACGTCGCGTACAACTGCGTGGACCGGCACGTGGAGGCCGGACACGGGGACCGCGTCGCGATCCACTTCGAGGGTGAGCCCGGTGACAGCCGTGCGATCACCTACGCGGAGCTGAAGGACGAGGTGTCCAGGGCCGCCAACGCCCTGCTGGAGCTGGGCGTCCGCAAGGGCGACCGGGTCGCGATCTACATGCCGATGATCCCCGAGACGGCGATCGCGATGCTGGCCTCGGCCCGGATCGGCGCCGCCCACTCGGTCGTCTTCGGCGGCTTCTCGTCGGACGCGCTCGCCACCCGGATCCAGGACGCGGACGCCAAGGTCGTCATCACCTCCGACGGCGGTTACCGGCGCGGCAAGCCGTCCGCGCTCAAACCGGCCGTGGACGAGGCGGTCCAGAAGGCGGGGAACGTCGAGCACGTGCTCGTGGTCCGGCGCACCGGGCAGGACGTGGCCTGGAACGGCGAGCGGGACGTGTGGTGGCACGAGCTGGTCGGACGGCAGTCCGAGGAGCACACCCCGGAGGCCTTCGAGGCGGAGCACCCGCTGTTCATCCTCTACACCTCCGGTACGACGGGGAAGCCGAAGGGCATCCTGCACACCTCCGGTGGCTACCTCACCCAGGCGGCCTACACCCACTGGGCCGTGTTCGACCTCAAGCCGGAGACGGACGTGTACTGGTGCACGGCCGATGTCGGCTGGGTCACCGGGCACTCGTACATCGTCTACGGTCCGCTGGCCAACGGCGCCACGCAGGTGATGTACGAGGGCACGCCGGACACCCCGCACCAGGGCCGGTTCTGGGAGATCGTGCAGAAGTACAAGGTCACGATCCTCTACACGGCGCCGACCGCGATCCGGACGTTCATGAAGTGGGGCGACGACATCCCCGCCAAGTTCGACCTGTCCTCCCTGCGCGTCCTGGGCTCGGTCGGCGAGCCCATCAACCCCGAGGCGTGGATCTGGTACCGCAAGCACATCGGTGCCGACCGGACCCCGGTCGTGGACACCTGGTGGCAGACCGAGACCGGCGCCATGATGATCTCGCCGCTGCCGGGGGTCACCGCGGCCAAGCCCGGTTCCGCGCAGCGCGCGCTGCCCGGCATCAGCGCCACGGTCGTGGACGACGAGGCGAACGAGGTGCCCGACGGGGGCGGCGGCTACCTGGTGCTGACCGAGCCGTGGCCGTCGATGCTCCGCACCATCTGGGGCGACGACCAGCGGTTCATCGACACCTACTGGTCCCGCTTCGAGGGCCGGTACTTCGCCGGGGACGGCGCGAAGAAGGACGACGACGGCGACATCTGGCTGCTGGGCCGGGTCGACGACGTCATGCTGGTGTCGGGGCACAACATCTCCACCACCGAGGTCGAGTCGGCGCTGGTCTCGCATCCGTCGGTGGCCGAGGCGGCCGTCGTCGGCGCCGCGGACGAGACCACCGGCCAGGCGATCGTCGCCTTCGTGATCCTGCGCGGCACGGCGTCGGAGGACGAGGCGCTCGTCGGCGCGCTGCGTGACCACGTCGGTGCCACGCTCGGCCCGATCGCCAAGCCGAAGCGGATCCTGCCGGTGGCGGAGCTGCCGAAGACCCGTTCGGGCAAGATCATGCGCCGTCTGCTGCGCGACGTGGCCGAGAACCGCCAGCTCGGCGACGTCACCACGCTGACGGACTCCACGGTCATGGACTTCATCCAGGCCAAGCTGCCGGCCGCGCCGAACGAGGACTAGGACCGTCCGTTCGGATCTTGCCGGGCTCACGGGGTCCGGCGAGATCCGAACGAGTGAGTGCCTCCGTACCGCTCCACCGCGGTGCGGCTGGGGCGGGGCGTCCGTTGGGGCACCGGGCGCACCGCTTCGGTTCCTCCACGGGCCCTCGATGTCACAGTCGGGTAAAGTGGCTGTTCCAGGGCGTGCCGGGAAGTCTGGTCGGCAAGGCCGTCGGCGATCCCGCGGGCGGCCGGAACCGTCGTACCGACTCGGAGGTCTTCCGTGACCGCGCCGCCCCGCCCCCCGGACACCGCCCGCAAGGCCCTCGGACGCCTGTCCCTGCCCGAGCGGAACTTCCTGGCGGAGGCGCTGCGCACGGAGACCACCGGCGGTGTCCTGCTGCTGCTCGCCGCGGTCGCGGCACTGGTCTGGGCGAACATTTCCGCCTGGAGCCACAGCTACGAGAGCGTGAGCGACTTCCACTTCGGTCCCGCCGCCCTCGGCCTGCACCTCTCCGTCGCCCACTGGGCGGCCGACGGTCTGCTCGCGGTGTTCTTCTTCGTCGCCGGCATCGAGCTGAAGCGCGAGCTGGTCGCCGGCGACCTGCGCGATCCCCGGGCGGCCGTACTGCCCGTCGTGGCCGCGCTGTGCGGGATGGCCGTACCCGCGCTCGTCTACACCCTGACCACTCTCAGCGGCGGCGGCACCACCCAGGGCTGGGCGGTGCCCACCGCGACCGACATCGCCTTCGCGCTCGCCGTGCTCGCGGTCATCGGCACCTCGCTGCCCAGCGCCCTGCGCGCCTTCCTGCTGACCCTCGCGGTCGTCGACGACCTGTGCGCGATCCTGATCATCGCGGTCTTCTTCACCGACCGGCTGAACTTCGCCGCGCTCGGCGGGGCCGTCGCCGGCCTCGTGGTCTTCTGGGTGCTGCTGCGCAAGGGCGTCCGCGGCGGGTACGTCTACGTCCCGCTCGCGCTCGTCATCTGGGCGCTGATGTACAACAGCGGCGTGCACGCCACCGTCGCCGGCGTGGCGATGGGCCTGATGCTGCGCTGCACCACCCGCGAAGGTGAGCGGCACTCGCCGGGCGAGCGCATCGAGCACCTCGTGCGACCACTGTCGGCCGGCCTGGCCGTCCCGCTGTTCGCCCTGTTCAGTGCTGGTGTCCCCGTGTCCGGCGGTGCGCTGCGGGACGTGTTCACCCGACCGGAGACGCTCGGGGTCGTCCTCGGCCTGGTCGTGGGGAAGACGGTCGGCATCTTCGGGGGGACCTGGCTGACCGCCCGCTTCACCCGGGCCCGGCTCGGCGAGGATCTCCGGTGGGCCGACGTCTTCGCGGTGGCGTCCCTCGCCGGGATCGGGTTCACCGTCTCGCTGCTCATCGGCGAGCTGGCCTTCGACGGCGACGCGGTGCTGACGGCGGAGGTGAAGGCGGCCGTCCTCACCGGATCGCTGATAGCGGCGACGTGGGCGACGGTGCTGCTGAAGATACGCAACGCCAGGTACCGCAGGCTGTGCGAGGAGGAGGACCGCGACGAGGACCTCGACGGCATCCCGGACGTCTACGAGCAGGACGACCCGGCGTACCACCTGCGGATGGCCGGGATCTACGAGCGCAAGGCCGCCGAGCATCGGCGTCTGGCCGCCGAGCGGGCGGCGAAGGCGCGCCACGGGCTTGCGGAAGTACAGGGTGGGGCAGGCGAGGAGGGCGACCGTCCGGCATGATCTGACGAGACGGTACAGATCAAGACGGCCCCGGCGAGTACGGCGGCCGGCCGCGGGGACACGTACGGCCGCACCCGGCCGTACGAACACGACGGCCACCCGACACAGCACACTTGCGGCACGAGAGACCTCTAAGGGAGAACGCGATGAGCGCACCCGACGGCAGCCCGGTCGGCGCCGAACGCAGCATCGGCCAGCTGTTCGCCTCCGCGACGACCGAATTGTCCGCGCTGGTGCACGACGAGATCGCACTGGCCAAGGCCCAGCTGAAGCAGGACGTGAAGCGCGGCGCGGTGAGCGGCGGCGCCTTCTCGGTGGCCGGCGCGGTCCTGGTGTTCTCCCTGCCGATGCTCAACTTCGCCCTCGCGTACGGCATCCGCACCTGGAGCCACTGGAACCTGGCGATCTGCTTCCTGCTGTCCTTCCTGGCCAACGTGCTGGTCGCCGGCCTTCTCGGCCTGATCGGCGTGGTGTTCGCGAAGAAGGCCAAGAAGGGCCAGGGCCCGCAGAAGGCGGCCGCCTCGATGAAGGAGACGGCCGGCGTCCTCCAGAACGCCAAGCCGCACCCGCGCCCGGAGCTGCCCGAGGACCGGGCTCCCGCGGCCATCGAGGCTGTGGCACGCTCATCGTCATGACGGACCCCGCCGCCCCCTCGGCCGTACGGATCGAAGGTTCCTGGACGCACAGGGACGTCGCCGCCAACGGCGCCCGCTTCCACATCGCCGAACTCGGCGACGGCCCCCTGGTGCTGCTCCTGCACGGCTTCCCGCAGTTCTGGTGGACATGGCGGCACCAGCTGACCGCGCTCGCCGACGCGGGCTACCGAGCGGTGGCGATGGACCTGCGGGGCGTCGGCGGCAGCGACCGCACACCCCGCGGGTACGACCCCGCCAACCTGGCCCTCGACGTCACCGGCGTGATCCGCTCGCTCGGCGAACCGGACGCCGCGCTGGTCGGCCACGACCTCGGCGGCTATCTGGCGTGGACGGCGGCGGCCATGCGTCCCAAGCTCGTCCGGCGCCTCGCCGTGGTGTCCATGCCGCACCCGCGGCGCTGGCGCGCGGCGATGCTCCGGGACGCCCGGCAGACGGCGGCCGGCTCCTATGTCTGGGGCTTCCAGCGACCCTGGATCCCCGAACGTCAACTCACCGCCGACGACGCCGCCCTGACGGGGCGGTTGATCCGGGAGTGGTCCGGGCCCCGGTCGCCCGAGGAGGCGGCCGTCGAGACGTACCGGCGGGCCATGTGCATCCCGTCCACCGCGCACTGCTCGATCGAGCCGTACCGCTGGCTGGTGCGCTCGCTGGCCCGCCCGGACGGCGTGCAGTTCTACCGGCGGATGAAGCGCCCGGTGCGGGTGCCGACCCTGCACCTGCACGGCTCGCTGGACCCGGTGGCCCGCACCCGCAGCGCGGCCGGTTCCGGTGAGTACGTCGAAGCCCCCTACCGCTGGCGGCTGTTCGACGGCCTGGGGCACTTCCCGCACGAGGAGGACCCGGCGGCCTTCTCCACCGAGCTGGTCAACTGGCTGAAGGACCCCGAACCCGACCGCTGAGCCGGCGACGTCCGGCCGGTGACCGCCCGGTGAAGAACCGATGCACGGAGTATCCGGTTTCCTGAACAGTTGTCCCCCGGACGGCCCATGCCCGCCGCATAGGCCAATTGGGCGGCGCCCAGGCGATTATGGACCTTCGGGCGGGGGCACACGTCGGGGTATGGGCTGGACGCAGGACTACAGTGACGCACCCCGCACCCGCCGCTCGGCCACCGGCCTGAGCACGCCCCGGCGAGGTACCGCGCAGCTCGCGGAAGCGGACCTCCGAGTGGGCATCCCGCGCATCCTGCGCCGTCGGGCCCGCTGGGTCTCGGTGCGGCTGCGTCATCCGCGCGGCTGACCTCACACCGCCCGCCTACAGGGCGCAGCTGTCCGTGCCGACCTGCTCGTTCGCCGTACGACCCTGTCTGATGTCGGCCCGGATCTCGTCCGCCGTGAGGGCGTAGCCGGTGTCCGCGTCGTCGAGGGACTTGGCGAACACCACGCCGTACACCCTGCCGTCCGGCGTCAGCAGCGGACCGCCGGAGTTGCCCTGGCGGACGGTGGCGTACAGCGAGTAGACGTCGCGGCGGACCGTGCCGCGGTGGTAGATGTCCGGGCCGTTGGCCGTGATGCGCCCGCGCACGCGCGCGGCGCGCACGTCGTAGGCGCCGTTCTCCGGGAAGCCCGCGACGATCGCGCCGTCACCGCCGGAGGCGTCCCCGGCGGAGAACTTCAGCGCGGTGGCCCTCAGGTCCGGGACGTCGAGGACGGCGATGTCCCGCTTCCAGTCGTACAGGACGACCTTCGCGTCGTACGCGCGGCCCACGCCGCCTATCTGCACGGTCGGTGCGTCCACGCCCCCGACGACGTGCGCGTTGGTCATCACCCGGCGGTCGGCGAACACGAAACCGCTGCCCTCCAGGACCTTGCCGCAGCTCTGCGCCGTGCCGGTGACCTTGACGATGGAACGCTGGGCGGTGGCGGCGACCCGGCTGTGCGCGAGGGCCGGGTCCGGCGGCCGCACGTCCTTGATCGGCTCGTCGGCGAACGGGCTGAAGACCTGCGGGAAGCCGTTCTGCGCGAGAACGGAGGAGAAGTCCGCGAACCAGGTGTCGGCCTGCGCCGGCAGCGCCCGGGACACGCCGAGGAGCACCTTGGAGCCGCGGACCTCCTTGCCGAGCGTCGGCAGGGTCGTCCCGGCGAGCGCGGAGCCGATCAGCCAGGCCACCAGCAGCATCGCCACGACGTTGACCAGGGCGCCACCGGTGGCGTCCAGGGCGCGCGCCGGCGACCAGGTGATCTGCCGGCGCAGCTTGTTGCCGAGGTGGGTGGTCAGCGCCTGGCCGACGGAGGCGCAGACGATGACGACGACCACGGCGACGACGGCGGCGGTGGTGCCGACGTCCGCCTTCTCGGTCACGGCGTCCCAGATGACGGGCAGCGCGTACACGGCGACGAGGCCACCGCCCAGGAAACCGATCACCGACAGGATGCCGACGACGAAGCCCTGGCGGTAGCCCACCACCGCGAACCACACGGCCGCGACCAGCAACAGGATGTCCAGCACGTTCACCGCTTCAGGCCTCGCCTACTCACTCCGGTCCCCGCGGCCCGGCCGGGGGTCCGGCACGCCGCGCGGTGGCTGCGGGACACGGCGTCTCCGGAAGACACAGCACGGGGATCACCCTGTCATGCGCGCCAGTCCAGCGGGACCTGCTTGTCCCGGTCCCAGGGGCGCTCCCAGCCCGCGTAGTGCAGCAGGCGGTCGATCACTCCGGCCGTGAAGCCCCACACGAGGGCCGATTCGACCAGGAATGCCGGACCGCGGTGGCCGCTGGGGTGGACGGCGGTGGCCCGGTTGACGGGATCCGTGAGATCCGCCACGGGCACGGTGAAGACCCGTGCGGTCTCGTTGGGGTCGACCACGCCGACCGGGGTGGGCTCGCGCCACCAGCCGAGCACCGGCGTCACCACGAAGCCGCTGACCGGGATGTACAGCCGGGGCAGCACGCCGAAGAGCTGTACCCCGGACGGGTCGAGGCCGGTCTCCTCCTCGGCCTCGCGCAGCGCGGCCCGCAGGGGCCCGTCGCCGTGCGGGTCGCCGTCCTGGGGGTCCAGCGCGCCGCCCGGGAAGGAGGGCTGACCGGCGTGCGAGCGCAGCGAACCCGCGCGCTCCATGAGTAACAGTTCGGGGCCGCGTTCGCCCTCGCCGAACAGGATGAGCACGGCGGACTGCCGCCCCGAGCCGTTCTCCGGCGGCAGGAAGCGGCTCAGCTGGAGCGGCTGGACCGTCTCGGCGGCCCGTGCCACGGGATCCAGCCAGCCCGGCAGCCCTTCCTCGCTGAGCGCCACCGGGCCGCCCTGCGCGTCACTGGTCCTCGTCATCGCACCCCCGTCGCTCTGCCCTCTGAAAACGCCGGGAGTCCCGGCATCGTTCCGTCACGCGGCCCCCAGCGGCGGTGCCGGCCGGCCACCCGCGTCCAGGTAGGCCTGCGGCGGGTTGAGCCGCTGGCCGGGGAAGCCGCCCTTCTCGTACTTCAGGAGCTTCTTCGCCTTCTCGGGATCGGTCTCGCCCTCGCCATAGGCGGGGCAGAGCGGGGCGATGGGGCAGGCGCCGCAGGCGGGCTTGCGGGCGTGGCAGATGCGGCGGCCGTGCCAGATGACGTGGTGGGACAAGTCGGTCCAGTCGGCCTTCGGGAAGAGCGCGCCGACGGCGGGCTCGATCTTCTCGGGGTCGGTCTCGTCGGTCCACCGCCAGCGCCGCACCAGCCGCTGGAAGTGCGTGTCCACGGTGATGCCGGGCCGGCCGAACGCGTTGCCGAGGACGACGAAGGCCGTCTTGCGGCCGACGCCGGGCAGCTTGACCAGGTCCTCCAGCCGTCCGGGCACCTCACCGCCGAAGTCCTCGGCGAGGGCCTTGGAGAGCCCTATGACCGACCTGGTCTTGGCCCGGAAGAAACCGCAGGGACGCAGGATCTCCTCGACCTCCTCCGGGTTCGCGGCGGCGAGGTCCTCGGGCGTGGGGTAGCTGGCGAAGAGCGCGGGGGTCGTCTGGTTGACCCGCAGGTCGGTGGTCTGGGCCGACAGCACGGTGGCGACGAGCAGCTGGAAGGGATTCTCGAAGTCCAGCTCGGGATGGGCGTACGGGTACACCTCGGCCAGCTCGCGGTTGATGCGGCGGGCGCGGCGGACCAGGGCGGTACGGGACTCACCGCCGGCCGGTGCCGCTCCCGCGGGGACGGCCGGCCCCGCGGACGCCTTCTTGGCGGGCTTCTTGGCGGCCTTGGCGGGTTTTCCGGCGCCCGCGGTGTTCTCGGCGGCCTTCTCGTCGGCCTCGACGTCCTTCTCGTCGGCCCCCTCGGCTGTCTTCCCGACAGCCTTCTTGGTGGGCGCCGCCTTCTTGGCGACGGCGACCACCTTTTCAGCCGATTTGCCTGTTTTATTACTTTCCTCGGGGATCTGTTCGCCCACAGCGGAATTACGACGTACAACCACCCGCCCAGCCCCCTTGGCCTGTGCTCTCACCGGCATTTTGGATACCCGACCAGCCTAGAGCCCGGCACCGTGATCCACCCCGGACCCGGCGAACCGGCCCCCGATTGGACCCCTGACGCTTACCCCGGCACACGTGTGCGGCATCCTTGTGACAGATCACACTGTTTGGACCGTCCGGCAAAACGGGGAACACGGTCCCCTGGCACGCGGGGAGCAAGATCCCCTGAGCAGGTCGACAAGGAGAGAACTCGTGGACGACGTTCTGCGGCGCAACCCGCTCTTCGCGGCACTCGACGACGAGCAGGCCGCGGAGCTTCGCGCCTCCATGAGCGAGGTGACCCTGGCACGCGGCGACTCGCTGTTCCACGAGGGCGACCCCGGAGACCGGCTCTACGTCGTCACCGAGGGCAAGGTGAAGCTGCACCGCACCTCCCCCGACGGCCGCGAGAACATGCTCGCCGTCGTCGGACCCGGTGAGCTGATCGGCGAGCTGTCGCTGTTCGACCCCGGCCCCCGTACGGCCACGGCGACCGCACTGACCGAGGTCAAGCTGCTCGGCCTCGGGCACGGCGACCTCCAGCCCTGGCTGAACGTCCGCCCCGAGGTGGCCGGCGCCCTGCTGCGCGCCGTCGCACGCCGGCTGCGCAAGACCAACGACGCGATGTCCGACCTGGTCTTCTCCGACGTCCCCGGCCGTGTGGCACGCGCCCTGCTGGACCTCTCCCGCCGCTTCGGCGTGCAGTCCGAGGAGGGCATCCACGTCGTCCACGATCTCACCCAGGAGGAGTTGGCCCAGCTGGTCGGCGCCTCCCGCGAGACCGTGAACAAGGCCCTGGCCGACTTCGCCCAGCGCGGGTGGCTGCGCCTGGAGGCGCGGGCGGTCATCCTGCTGGACGTCGAGCGGCTGGCCAAGAGGTCGCGCTGACACCGGGGCCCGCGCCCCACGGCCCCGGGGCCTCCCGCACGCGCGGGCGGGCCCGCTGCCGTACGGGCTAGATCAGCCCGTGGTCGCTGAGGTAGTCCAGCTGGGCCCGTACCGACAGTTCCGCCGCCGGCCACAGCGAGCGGTCCACGTCGGCGTACACGTGGGCGACTACCTCGGCCGGGTCGCGGTGGCCGTTCTCGACCGCGGTCTCCACCTGCGCGAGCCGGTGGGCGCGGTGGGCGAGGTAGAACTCGACGGCGCCCTGGGCGTCGTCCAGGACCGGCCCGTGGCCCGGCAGGACGGTGTGCACGCCGTCGTCCACCGTCAGCGACCGCAGCCGCCGCAGCGAGTCCAGGTAGTCGCCGAGCCGCCCGTCCGGGTGGGCCACCATCGTCGTACCGCGGCCGAGGACGGTGTCCCCGGTCAGCACCGCCCGGTCGGCCGGGAGGTGGAAGGACAGCGAGTCGGCGGTGTGCCCCGGGGTCGGTACGACGCGCAGCTCCAGGCCGCCGGTGGTGATCACGTCACCGGCCGCCAGGCCCTCGTCACCGAGGCGCAGGGCCGGGTCGAGGGCGCGCACCCGCGTACCGGTCAGCTCGGCGAGACGGACGGCGCCCTCGGCGTGGTCGGGGTGGCCGTGGGTGAGCAGGGTCAGGGCCACACGCCTGCCGGCCTTCTCGGCCGTGTCCATGACATTGCGTAGATGGCCGTCGTCCAGCGGGCCCGGGTCGATCACCACGGCGAGGTCGGAGCCGGGCTCGGCGACGATCCAGGTGTTCGTGCCGTCCAGGGTCATCGCGGAGGCGTTGGGCGCGAGCACGTTGACGGCGCGTTCGGTGGCGGGGCCGGAGAGGACCCCGCCGCGGGGCTGGCCCGGCAGGGCCGCTGCGTCGGTCATGCGGGGCCTCCACCGCTCTTCTCGGTCGTGCCGGCGGCCCGCTCGGCCGCCTCCTCGGCGCTCTGTGCAGCGGACCGGCCGGCGGTCCGCCCGGCCGTCGTGCTGCCGGCGGCCGTCACGGTCGGACGCGCGCGCGTGCCACTCGTCGCCGGGTCGGCCGCCTGAGCGGCCGTCCCAGCCGTCGTCGCGGCGGCCGGGACGTGTTTCGTGAACTCGTCGTGCCCCGGCCAGGAGAGGACGATCTCGCCGTCCCGCAGGCGGGCCCGGGCCAGGACCGGGGTCATGTCGCGCCCGGGAGCGGCGGCCAGCGCCTCGGCAGCGGTGGCGTACGGCAGCAGCTGGCGCAGCGTGGCGATGGTGGGCGGCATCATGAGCAGCTCGCCCCTGTCGTACCCGGCGGCGGCCTCCTCCGGGCGGATCCACACCGTGCGGTCGGCCTCCGTGGAGGCGTTCCGGGTGCGCTGGCCCTCGGGGAGGACGGCCACGAAGAACCAGGTGTCGTAGCGGCGGGCCTCGAACTCCGGGGTGATCCAGCGGGTCCAGGCGCCCAGCAGGTCCGAGCGCAGCACCAGACCGCGCCGGTCGAGGAACTCCGCGAAGGACAGCTCGCGCGCGACCAGGGCGGCGCGGTCGGCCTCCCAGTCGTCACCGGTGGTGTCACCGACGACCGAGTCCTCGCCGGGCCCGGCGAGGAGCACGCCGGCCTCCTCGAACGTCTCCCGGACCGCCGCGCACACGATGGCCTGGGCGCCCGCCTCGTCGACGCCGAGCCGCCGCGCCCACCACGCGCGCGCGGGCCCCGCCCAGCGGACCCGGCGGTCGTCGTCGCGCGGGTCGACACCGCCGCCGGGATACGCGTACGCGCCCCCGGCGAAGGCCATGGAGGCGCGTCTGCGCAGCATGTGGACGGCCGGACCGGCGACGGTGTCCCGCAGCAGCAGCACGGTGGCCGCGCGCCGGGGGGACACCGGGGTGAGAGTGCCGTCCGCGAGGGCGCGGATGCGGTCCGGCCACTCCGGGGGGTACCACTGACCGTTCGCCATGGCCGGAGGCTATCCCGTGTAGGGCGAATGTTCGAGAGGTACCGAGGTCAGTGGCGCCCCGGGCGGATCACTGGGCCAGTTCGACCTGGATCTCGACCTCGACCGGCGCGTCCAGCGGCAGCACCGTGACACCGACCGCGCTGCGGGCGTGCACGCCCTTGTCGCCGAGGACCTCGCCGAGCAGCTCGCTGGCACCGTTGACGACACCGGGCTGCCCGGTGAAGTCGGCCGCCGAGGCGACGAAGCCGACGACCTTCACCACGCGCGCGATGCGGTCCAGGTCACCGGCGACGGACTTCACGGCGGCCAGGGCGTTCAGCGCGCACGTGCGGGCCAGCTCCTTGGCCTCCTCCGGCGTGACCTCGGCACCCACCTTGCCGGTGACCGGCAGCTTGCCCTGGACCATCGGCAGCTGGCCGGCGGTGTACACGTACGCACCGGAGACCACGGCCGGCTGGTACGCGGCCAGCGGCGGTACGACGTCCGGCAGGGTCAGTCCCAGTTCGGCCAGCCTGGCCTCGACCGCGCTCACGCCTGCTTCTCCCGCTTCAGGTAGGCCACGAGCTGCTCGGGATTGTTGGGCCCGGGCACGACCTGGACGAGCTCCCAGCCGTCCTCGCCCCAGGTGTCCAGGATCTGCTTCGTGGCATGGACGAGCAGCGGCACGGTTGCGTATTCCCACTTGGTCATGGGCCGACTGTAGCCGCTGTGCCGGAGGGGTCCGGACCCCCGTTGTCCACAGCCTCCCGCGTGCTTGTCGGCCGGACTGGTTAGGCTCGATGACGTGAGCAGGCTCCAGGTCGTCAGCGGCAAGGGCGGGACCGGAAAGACGACGGTCGCCGCAGCCCTCGCGCTGGCCCTCGCGACCGAGGGGAAGCGGACGCTTCTCGTGGAGGTCGAGGGCCGGCAGGGCATCGCACAGCTCTTCGAGACGGAGGCGTTGCCCTATGAGGAGCGCAAGATCGCGGTCGCACCGGGCGGCGGGGAGGTGCACGCCCTCGCCATAGACCCGGAACTGGCCCTTCTGGACTACCTCCAGATGTTCTACAAACTGGGCGGGGCGGGCCGGGCCCTGAAGAAACTCGGCGCCATAGATTTCGCCACCACCATCGCCCCCGGCATCAGGGACGTCCTGCTGACCGGCAAGGCGTGCGAGGCGGTGCGCCGCAAGGACAGGAGCGGACGGTTCGTCTACGACCACGTCGTCATGGACGCGCCGCCGACCGGCCGCATCACCCGGTTCCTGAACGTCAACGACGAGGTCGCGGGGCTCGCCAGGATCGGCCCCATACACAACCAGGCGCAGGCGGTGATGAGGGTGCTCAAGTCGCCGGACACGGCGGTGCACCTGGTGACGCTGCTGGAGGAGATGCCGGTCCAGGAGACCGCCGACGGCATCTCCGAACTCCGCGCCGCGGGGCTCCCGGTGGGCCGGGTCATCGTGAACATGGTCCGGCCGCGGGTGCTCGACGCGGACGAGCTGGAACTCGTACGGGGCGTGGAGCGTTCATCGGTCGCGCGGGCGCTCTCGGCCGCCGGTCTGGGCGGGGCCCGGCGGGGCGGGAACGCCGAGCGGCTGGTGGACCCGCTGCTGGCCCAGGCCGCGGAGTACGCCGAGCGGCACGCGCTGGAGGAGGAGCAGCGCGCGGTCCTCGGCGAGCTGGGGCTGCCGCTGGGCGAACTGCCGCTGCTCACCGAGGGAATGGACCTGGCGGGTCTGTACGAGCTCGCCACCGAGCTGCGGAAGCAGGGGTTGTCATGAGTGCGGACCCGGCCGAGGCGCGGGAGGCCTCCGAGGCGCTGGACGACTCCGGGGCGGCGGACACCGGCCGCCGGCTCTCCCGCGCGCGCGTGCTGGACGTCGATCCGCTGCTGGACGACCCGAACACCCGGATCGTCGTGTGCTGCGGCTCGGGCGGAGTGGGCAAGACGACGACCGCGGCGGCCCTCGGCCTCCGGGCCGCCGAGCGGGGCCGCAAGGTGGTCGTCCTGACCATCGACCCGGCCAGGCGGCTGGCCCAGTCGATGGGCATCGACTCGCTCGACAACGTGCCCCGCCGGGTGAAGGGCACGGAGGGTGACGGCGAGCTGCACGCCATGATGCTCGACATGAAGCGCACCTTCGACGAGGTCGTGGAGGCGCACGCGGACTCCGAGCGGGCCGCCGCGATCCTGGCGAACCCCTTCTACCAGTCGCTCTCGGCGGGCTTCGCGGGCACGCAGGAGTACATGGCGATGGAGAAGCTGGGCCAGCTGCGGGCGAGGGAGGAGTGGGACCTGATCGTCGTGGACACCCCGCCGTCCCGTTCGGCGCTGGACTTCCTGGACGCGCCCAAGCGGCTGGGCTCCTTCCTGGACGGCCGCCTCATCCGCCTGCTGACCGCGCCCGCCAAGCTGGGCGGACGCGCGGGCATGAAGTTCCTGAACGTCGGCATGTCGATGATGACCGGCACGCTGGGCAAGCTGCTGGGCGGCCAGCTCCTGAAGGACGTCCAGACCTTCGTGGCCGCCATGGACACCACCTTCGGCGGGTTCCGTACGCGCGCGGACGCCACCTACAAGCTGCTCCAGGCACCCGGCACCGCGTTCCTGGTGGTGGCGGCCCCGGAGCGGGACGCGCTGCGTGAGGCCGCGTACTTCGTGGAGCGGCTGGCCGCGGAGCGCATGCCGCTGGTCGGCCTGGTGCTCAACCGGGTCCACGGCAGCGGGGCCGGCGGACTGTCGGCCGAACGGGCGCTCGCCGCCGCCGAAAATCTTGAGGACGTCGGCATTGTGGATCAGGGGGGCGGGAAAGCTGGACTTCGTAACTCTCCCGACCCGCACGGCAGTTCACCCTCTCCCGCATCCGAGACCGCAGTCGCCGCCCCAGCCGCTGCCGCCGAGGAAGGCATCCCCGCCGACGCGGAAAGCTCCGTCGACCGGCTCACCGCGGCCCTGCTGAGACTGCACGCCGAGCGCATGCAGTTGCTCGCGCGCGAGCAGCGCACGCGTGACCGGTTCGCCGCCCGCCACCCCGAGGTGGCGGTGGTCGAGGTACCCGCCCTCCCGGGCGACGTCCACGACCTCACGGGCCTGCGCGACATCGGCGACCTGCTGGCGGCCGGGCGGCCGCCGGAACACCCGTAGGGCGGAGCCGCCGCGTCCGCGCCACGCGCGGGTGAGCGGCGGTCACCGGCGCATCGGCCGGTCCGGCGGAGCGAGCGGCGGTCGTCGTCGGCGTGGCACCGGGGTCACCGGCACGCGTGCGACGGCCGCGAGCACCGTACGCACGGGCGCCGCACGCGGGTGGACGCGGGCGCCGCACGAGACGGGTGTCGCTCCGTACGCGACGAGTGTCACTCCGTACGCGGTGGACGTGGCGCGCTGCGGCGCGGGCGGACGCGGGCGTACGGGCGTTGCCGTGGGGGGTCTGCCGGAACGGTGCGCCGGTGCGCTCCTAGGGTGCTCCCGGGGTATGCCGTCAGCTCACCGCCGCGTAGTTCTCGTAGACCTCGTCGCTGTCGAGCGACACGATCCCGACGCCCCGCTCGTATTCCGAGCGTGCGGTCTCCAGCAGCCTGCGCCAGGAGGTCACGGTGGGCCGCCGGCGCAGCAGTGCGCGGCGCTCCCGCTCCGTCATGCCTCCCCACACACCGAACTCCACGCGGTTGTCCAGCGCGTCGGCCAGGCACTCGGTACGCACCGGGCATCCGGTGCACACCGCCTTGGCCCTGTTCTGCGCTGCTCCCTGAACGAACAGTTCATCCGGATCAGTAGTGCGGCAGGCAGCCTGCGCACTCCAGTCGGTTACCCAGCCCATACCGGCGCCGTCCTCTCCCGAATCGAGGCTCCCCCACGGCGGCAGCGGCATATTCACCGCCGCCAGTTGAGGACGTTACGGAAGGTCGACACAGCGCAACACCCCCTTCGGGCCCAATCTTGGATGGCCCGAACGGACTATGGGTAAGCGGCAGATCACCCGCGGGAGTGAGCCGGCGACAAGCGCGACCATCCCGGCGAACCGGGACAGCCGCGGTGCGCCACATCGGGCACCGGGTGACACACGAGGCGATTCCGGGCGCGTGTGCCCCGCAGAACGGGCGCGCGCCCCGGTTCTTCCGGGCTACGGCCGGAGCGATTCGGGGTCGCCGGACGTAGTACGTACGTGACCGCATCGCCGTGACAGTCGAGAGCAGCTTAGGCCAATGCCTGTGGGCGTGTCCGGCGAACGGGAACGCGGGCATCCCGCTTTCCGCGCCATGACACGGTCGCTCCTTAGGAACGCTCAACCGTACGGATTAGGCTGCCCCCATGCCAAAGAAGCGCTCGGGTGGCGGTCTGTCGCCAACGCAGCAGGCCGCCAAGTTCCTCGGTGTCAGTGTGCTCGCCGGAGCCGTGCTGGCGGGCATCGCGCTGCCCGCGGCCGGCGCGCTGGGCCTCGCGGCCAAGGGATCGGTGAAGAGCTTCGACGAGATCCCGGCCAACCTCAAGAGTCCCCAGCTCAGTCAGCGCACCACCATCCTGGACGACCGCGGCAGACAGATCGCGACCGTCTACTCCCGCGACCGTACGGTGGTCGACCTCAAGGACATCTCGCCGTACATGCAGAAGGCGATCGTCGCCATCGAGGACTCGCGTTTCTACCAGCACGGCGCGGTCGACCTCAAAGGTGTGCTGCGCGCCCTGAACAAGAACGCCCGGAGCGGCGGGGTCGCCCAGGGCGCCTCCACGCTCACCCAGCAGCTGGTGAAGAACTACTTCATCGAGGAGGCCGGCGACGACCCGACGAAGGTCGCCGAGGCCACCCAGCAGACCCTCGGCCGCAAGATCCGCGAGCTGAAGTACGCCATCCAGATCGAGGACAAGCTCGGCAAGAAGAAGATCCTCGAGAACTACCTGAACATCACCTTCTTCGGTGAGCAGGCCTACGGGGTCGAGGCCGCCGCCCAGCGCTACTTCTCCAAGCACGCCAAGGACCTCAACCTCCAGGAGTCCGCCCTCCTGGCCGGCATCGTGCAGTCGCCGAGCCGCTACGACCCGGTGAACGACGAGGCCGAGGCCACCAAGCGGCGCAACATCGTCCTCCAGCGCATGGCGGAAGTCGGTGACATCTCCCAGAAGGAGGCCGACGACGCCAAGGAGAAGCCGATCGAACTCGACCCCAGCCACCCCAAGAACGGCTGCATCACCGCCGTGAAGGGCGCCGGGTTCTTCTGCGACTACGTTCGCCAGATCCTCCTCACCGACAAGACCTTCGGCAGGACCAGGGAAGACCGGTCCAAGCTGTGGAACCGGGGCGGCCTGACGATCCGTACGACGCTCGACCCGCAGGCCCAGCGCTCCGTGCAGGCGTCCCTCAAGGACCACGTCTACGAGAGCGACTCCGTGGCCACCGCCGCGACCGTCGTGGAGCCCGGCACCGGCAAGATCCTCGCGATGGGCCAGTCCCGGCCGTACGGCGTCAACACCAAGAACCACGAGACGACGATCAACCTCTCCGTCAACCAGGACATGGGCGGCGGCGCCGGCTACCAGCCCGGTTCCACGTTCAAGCCGATCGTCGCGGCGGCGGCCATCGAGGGCGGCAAGCAGCCCACGCAGGAGTACTCGTCGCCGTACGAGATGGCCTACCCCAGCCCGGTCGCCGCGTGCGGCGGCAAGACCTGGCACGACGACCCGAACCGGCCGACGAAGCTGACCAACGAGAACGAGTCGGAGCACGGCCCGTACGGCATGAAGGAGGCGACCGCGAAGTCGGTCAACACCTACTACGTGCAGCTGATCAGTGACATCGGCATCTGCCCGGTGATCGACATGGCGCACCGGATGGGTGTGCAGCGCGCGGACGGCCGCAAGGTCCAGCAGGCGCCCTCCATCGCGCTCGGCACCCAGGAGATGTCCCCGCTGACGATGGCGAACGCGTACGCCACCTTCGCCGCCCGCGGGATGTACTGCACGCCGGTCGCCATCGCCTCGGTCACCCAGAAGGCGGGCAGCGAGCAGAAGTCCCTGGAGGTGCCGAAGTCGACGTGCTCGCGTGCGATGTCGGAGAACACCGCCGACACGGTCAGCACGCTCCTGAAGGGCGTCGTCGAGGACGGCACGGGCCAGGAGGCCGGCCTCGGCAGCCGCCCGAGCGCGGGCAAGACGGGTACGACGGACGAGCGGTACGCGGCCTGGTTCGTCGGCTACACCCCGAACATGGCGGGCGCGGTCTGGGTCGGCGACCCGCAGCACAAGCGCCGGATGGTCGACATCACCATCGGCGGTGTCCCGCACGCCAAGGTCTACGGCGGTGAGGTCCCCGGACCGATCTGGCGCGACATGATGTCCGGCGCCCTGGAGGGCAAGCCCGCACCGGACTTCCACCTGATCGACATTCCCGACCCCGCCCACGACGGGGGTGATGAGGGAAAAGGGGACGGGGGGACGGACGACGGCCACAACGGGGACAACGGGACCGCGACGGGGCAGGTGACCGGCGGGCTGATCGGCGGTCTGACCGACGGGGACACGACCGGCGGAGCCACGGGTGACCAGGGCACCGGCGGAATCGGCGGCACCCTGCCGACGCCGACGTTCTCCCTCCCCGGCAACTTCATCCAGGGCCAGGGCAACGGCGGGGCGGGCGGCCACGGCGGCCGCCACCGGGGGTGATCACGGCGTGACATGACCGCGAGGCCGCACCCGGAGTCCCGGGTGCGGCCTCGCGGTCTTCCACGTGTGTCACGACCGAGGCGGCTCGGCCGGTTCCGGTTGCCCGACCGGTCGCGGCGGCGGCTCGACCGATCCCGGCGGCTCGACCGATCCCGGCGACTCGGCCGATCCCGACGGCTCGACCGATCCCGGCGGCTCGACCGCTTCCGGTGACTGGCCGATGCTGCTGACTCGACCGATCCCGGTGACTGGCCGATCCCGATGACTCGGCCGCTTCCGGCGGCTCAGCCCTGGAGGCGCTTCTTCACCGCGGCGGCGACCCGGCCGCCCTCGGCGAGACCGGCCACCTTCGGGTTCACGATCTTCATGACGGCGCCCATGGCCCGCGGCCCCTCGGCGCCGGCCGCCTTCGCCTCCGCCACGGCCTGGGCGACGATCGTGTCCAGCTCGTCGTCGGACAGCTGCTTGGGCAGGTACTCGGCGAGCACCTCGCCCTCCGCCTTCTCCCGCTCCGCCTGCTCGCCACGACCGCCCTGGGCGAAGGCCTCCGCGGCCTCACGGCGCTTCTTCGCCTCACGGGCGATCACCTTGAGCACCTCGTCGTCCGAGAGCTCACGCTTCTCCACGCCCGCGACCTCCTCCTTGGTGATCGCGGTGAGCGTCAGCCGGAGCGTCGAGGAACGCAGCTCGTCGCGTCCCTTGATCGCGGCGTTGAGGTCGTCGTGCAGCTTCGACTTGAGGGTGGTGGTCATGGCCCGATTGTCGCAGGTCCCCGCCCCGGTGCGCCCGCTCATTTATCCGGTGGCCGGTCCCGCCCCGGTCAACCCGTCTGACACGATGGGAACATGCGCGCGCGATACGGAATCCCCCTGGGCATCGTGGCCGCCGGCTCAGCCGGCCTGATGTATGCGGCGGGCTTCGAGGCCCGGTCCTTCCGCCTGCGACGGGTCACCGTCCCGGTCCTGCCCCCGGGCATGCGCCCGCTGCGCGTCCTCCAGGTCTCCGACATCCACATGGTCGGCGGCCAGCGCAAGAAGCAGCGCTGGCTGCGGTCACTGGCCGGCCTGCGCCCCGATTTCGTGATCAACACGGGCGACAACCTGTCGGACCCCGAGGGCGTCCCCGAGGTCCTGGACGCGCTGGGCCCCCTGATGGAGTTCCCGGGCGCGTACGTCTTCGGGTCCAACGACTACTACGGCCCCAAGCTGCGCAACCCCGCCCGCTACCTGCTGGAGAAGACGAACGGCCGCCACGGCCTGAACGGCAACGCCCCCGCCGTGGGCGTCATCCACAACCCGTGGGAAGACCTGCGCGACGGTTTCGACGGCGCGGGCTGGCTCAACCTGACGAACACCCGGGGGGTCCTGAAGATCGAGGGCGTCTCCATCGAGCTGACCGGCCTGGACGACCCCCACATCAAGCGCGACCGCTACGCCCGGGTGGCCGGCGGCCCGTCGGGCACGTACGACCTCTCCCTCGGCGTGGTCCACGCCCCCTACCTGCGGGTCCTGGACGCGTTCACGGCGGACGGCTACCCCCTCGTCCTGGCCGGCCACACCCACGGCGGCCAGCTGTGCATCCCCTTCTACGGCGCCCTGGTCACCAACTGCGACCTGGACACGGACCGGGTGAAGGGCCTCTCCACCCACACGGCGGAGGGCCGCACGTCCTACCTCCACGTCTCGGCAGGGTGCGGCACCAACCGCTACACCCCGGTCCGCTTCGCCTGCCCCCCGGAGGCGACACTGCTGACGCTGGTGGGCAAGGAGTAGGGAAGCCCCCTGGGGGACCCTGGGCGAGCAGCCCATCTCGGGGAAAGCGCTGGGCGGACCGCGGCCCGCGCCGGGCACGGCACCAGCCGTAACCCACCCGGCCCAATCCGCCTCGCCGCGCCCCTCCCCCGCTCCTAGCGTGAGGGCATGACCGCCCCGATACCCAGGGACATCCCGGACCTGCCCGCGATCCCGGGCCCACCCCTGCTGCTGCCCGCCCCGGTACCGGCCACGGCGGTGGTGGCCCCGGTCCGGCGCCCCCGGGCCGCGGCGCTGCGCCTCGTCATCGCCGTGGTGGCGACCGGCGGCGTCGCGCTGCAAGCCCTGCTGAGCACCCCGGCCCACAGCCTGAGCTACTTCAGCGTCCAGGCCGATGCCCTGCTGGCCGTGGTGATGCTCCTGTCCGCGCGGAGAGCCTGGCGGGGCCGCCGCCCGCTGCCGGCCGCCCTGACAGGCGCCGCACTCCTCTACGTCCTGACCGCGGCGCTCGCCTACCACCTGCTCCTGGCCCACGCGACGCCCCCGTTCTCCATGACCGGCGCGACGACGGCCCCGGAACGCTGGCACACCCGGTGGGCGGCACTCCAGATCCTGCACACGGTCATCCCGCTGGCAGCCCTGCTGGACTGGCTCCTACTCACCCCCGCGGCCCGCCTGCACCTGCGCCAGATCGCATCCTGGCTCCTCTACCCCCTGGCCTACCTGGCCTTCGCCCTCACCCGAGCGGTGTTCCTCCCGCCCGCCCACCCGGCCCGATACCTCTATCCCTTCCTCGACGCCGCCGCCCACGGCTACCGCGCCACCCTGGCCAACGCCCTCCTCATCGGCCTCGGGATCTACGCCCTGGCCGTGCTCCTCGTGACCCTCGACCACACCCGCCCGACCCCGGTCCGCCACCGCTGCTGAACCGGATTTCGCCTACAGCCACCGGTGGGCTAAAGTAAACGTCGTCGCCGCGAGAGCAGCGACATCGGGGTGTAGCGCAGCTTGGCAGCGCGCTTCGTTCGGGACGAAGAGGTCGTGGGTTCAAATCCCGCCACCCCGACAGCTAAGTAGCAGGTCAGAGGGCCTTTACCAATTCGGTAAGGGCCCTCTGGCTTTGCTGCGTGTCTATCTGCGTGACTATCGATTTCCGCGTGTCTATGAGCGTCGCGGGTCGGTGCCGAAGATCCCGTCCATGACTACGGCGCCGGTCTGGATCACGGGCCGGATCTGCTTCCGATAGACCTCCTCGGTCACGGCGGTTCAAGCCCCGGCTGCGCTCCGCTCCGCCGGGCGCGCTCACGGCACCGCTCGGGGCGCCGCTCCTGCCTCCGGCCCGCTCCGCCCCGGCTGTGCCTCCGCGCGCTCACATGTGGATAGGGCCGGTGCCCATGAGCCGATCACCGCATAGCGCGGCCACGGTCAGAACAGTGCCTCCGGCGGGGGATCGGCCGGTACCAGGGTGGAGGGGGCGCCGTCGCCGCCCGCGGGTACATCGTGGCGGATGCTGGGGGCTCCCATCCCGCACACCATCGCCCCAGGCAAAGCCGAGCAGACGCGGCCCAGGGCGTCAAAGTCGTTCGTACAGTGGCGCGCTCCACCTTGACGCCCTGAACCACGCCCGCTCCTCGGTGTGTGGGTCGACGGCGTACGGGATGGGAGCTGGGGAGAGTGGGGGGCCGGGGGCGGTGCGATCACTGACACCATGCCAGTCACCGGAGGCACCCCTTAAGATCACCACCATGACGAGCCCTCTGGCGCCCGACGATTACATTGGCGATCGTGAGGCATTCAGTGCCTTCCTTGCGCGTCTTCGCGCAGACCACGCAGCCCACGGCCAGCAGTGGGAGAACGCGACGCTGGACAGGTTCTTGGAAGCCCTGGAAGCCTGGGTCGCAGCGTCTCCGGGGTGGTACCGGAACTTCCGGCACGATCTACCACCCGAAGGCGACTGGACGTTCTTCGCCCGTGCCCTCACTGCCGCTCGGGTCTACGAATAGCCCTGGTGGGCAACGTGCCCCTCGCGTGCCCGACCGAGCGGCGAGCGTCGCAGGAACGCGCAGATCAGCGTCTTACCAGGTCAGCGGCAATCCGCGTACGCGATCTTCCAAATTGGCGCTCCAGGCTGAGCCGCCGAGTTGACTGCGCCGTTGCCCGACCGGTGTACTTCCGCGCATGTCAGGTGCGGATGACGCATCTCCGGATGAGGACGATATCCGTCGTCGGGGGAGCGTTGGTCCCTGTGTTAGTCAACCTTGACCTGTCATTCGCGAAACTTACCGCTACGGTGCTGAGCTTGATCGTTGTCGGTTCCGTCTCCGCGAGCTGCCAGCCGTTCTTCCGTGCCGCTTGGCCCAGCAGACCGCGGACGTAGTCCCGCATCCGCCACCGCAGATCCGCCCGCCCGAACCGGCCTGCCACCCGGGCGAACACCGCCTCCAACTCTGCGGCCCAGCAACCGACATCAGTCGTACCCTCCAAGCCAGGACAACGACATACACCAGCTCAGGACACGATCCGCTGCTGGAGTACTGAAGCGGTGCCGGGAGTGGCGGCCCCTAAGGCCGTGGCTTCAAATACCGCGCTCTGCCGGCACACGAAACACCGGGCCTCGGGCACCCAGCAGCCCGGGCACGGTCTGCCACAGGTCTGCCTCGTTCACGCGCTCCCATTTCGCGGTCGCCCGGGACTGCGCCCACTGGGCCACGGCCACCGGAACCAGCATGAGCGGCGGCATCAGCTGATGCGATGTCAGGCCAATGAGCATCATCCAACAGACCGCTCCACCCACGAATCCGGCCGTGCGCCGTAGCGACAGCCGCTGCGCCGCGTCCTGGCCGGTGTGCCGTTGTTCTTCGGCGCTGTCGATCCGCACGGCATGCTCGTACGTGCGGCGAAGCCGGGCGCGGAGACGGAAGCGCAGCGGTAGAAGCCCCACGGACACAAGAGCCACCGCAACTGCTCCCACCAAGAGGGTCTCCAGCCGGTGAGGCGTACCGATCAGGACCAGGAGCAACCCTTCGGACAGTACCGCGCCGCCGCCCATCATCAATGCGCACGTCTGCTGGAAGTACACCACCCTTATCAGCCCGGGTCTGGCGTCCTCGGTCATCGCCCCAGCTCTCTACCCGTACACCCGCACGGGCAGGGAAGATCCAACGCCGTATGGAGCGCGGCGTCAACAGACCGCGTGCCAGAACATCACCAAGTCTGCCGGGCCCAGCTCCTAGTCGCAGGGCAATGGCGGCAACGCTGACGGCAACGCCCGCAGACGGCGACGGCCGCCAGCAGCTCCTCTCCGAGGTGACGAGGAGCCGCCGGACCGGGACTGTAGGGCATGCCCGCATCTTCTAAGCGCCGGGCCACGGTGTGGTGAGGCGTAGGCGCCCGTGCCAGACGTGTGCCAGCTCGTGCGAGGAACCGCGGGGAACGGCGGGGACCAGGTCGGCCGGTCAGTCAGGCCCCGTAGTCGCTCCACCGCAGGCCAGCCCAGCAACCTTCCGGAAAAGACTCAAGCTTCCCAAGCTCATGGCCAACCGCTGCCGGTAGCCTGGGCCGGTGTCGATCGATCAAGGGTCAGAGGGTGCCCTTCAACTGAAGTGGGAACTGGTAGGCCATGGTTGGGCACGATGTCACGTAGCTGATGGCTCCCAGGCGGCATCGGTGATCGCCAGCTACTGCACTGACGCGTTGGCAGACCTCGTAGCAGGCACAAGCGAGCTGTATGGCCAGCAGCGGTCAGCCCGGTTCTTCTTCGACGCCGAACCCCAAGAGCTTCGCTGGGTGCTCCGCACAGCGGATGACGCGATCAACGTGACCATCTACAAGTTCCCCGACATCGCCGTGAGCCCGGACCTTCCGGACTCCGACGGCACGGTGATGTGGCAGTCGACCCATCCGCGTCCCACATTCGCTCACGCTGTTTTGACTGCGGCCCACACTGTGCTCAAAGAGCACGACGAGGCCGGCTATCTCGCCAAGTGGGCAATGCATGCCTACCCCGTCGCACTGGTCCAGGATCTCCGCCGGCTGCACATGCGCGACGACGTCTGCGACCTGCCCCACGACCTGTCGTGCCCGTAGGGGCACGCTGGGCCATTTCAGGTTCCGTCGAGGGCACAGTGATTGCCAGAAGGCACAGAACTCCGTGCGTCAGGGCTCCGCGGGCACGCGTGACTCCTGAAGGATCATGTTCGTGCACCTCCAAGCGGACTGCGACACCGACCGCGGCCGAACAAGCCCAGACCCTGGCACGCCGCCGTGTTGCCCATGGAAGTACGCCGTTCTCCAAGTTCCGGAGGTGTCCACCCACCCGATCCACGAGTGACCGTAGGAGATGACGCCGCACACGCTTACCGGGCGTTCCTGCTAGGGGCACTGCTCCCCGGTAGAGAAGACGCACCACGCTGGGGCTCAGCCCAGGTGCCACAGCGCATACGCCGCGATGAGCAGGAGAAGTCCCGCACCTGCCATGACAGCACCCATGAAGCGCAGATACCCGGGAGTTGCGAAAAAGGGCGGAGCTCCGCCGAGACGCCCCATCGCCATCGACGTCTCCTCGTTCCTGCGCCGGATCCGCTCGGCGCGGCGAGTGGTGACGCCCCGCACATCGAACGCCCAACTCAAACCGCACCACAGGGCGACCATGCCTCCCACCGCAAAGACGATGTCGATCACGGACTGTCCGTGTGCTCCAGCGGCGAGGTGCTGCACTTTCTTGGTGTTCCTTTCGTCGTTCTCCGCCTCCGGTGCCGGGCCGACATACCGGTGACGGCCACCCGAGTAAGTCCAGGTTGTGGGGTCGGTCTACTTGCGGCTCGTCGTCACCCGATCGGCTCTGCGGGGCTTGTGGCGATTCGCTTCACTTTTCGGAAGTGTCCGAGCCGGCTGCCGACCGCATCGTCGGCCACCATGCCTCCGTCGCTCGCGCTGCAACCTTGCGAGCAGTTCCACTACACCTTCGCCCGCACGAGGACCTCGAAGAACGTCCACGACTGCCGCCCGAAGGGTGACGACGGACGATGCGCGCAGGCCCAGCTCGGATCTCAGGCTCCAGTCAGCGGTGATACCGACCGTCCCTCGAAGACCAGCACTACGTACTAGAGGCCTGAAGCGGATGGCACATGGAGGACCATGCGGGCAGTTCTCCTGCGATGTGCTCCTGGCTCATGGCCGAGTAGTCAGGCGGAACATCACTGATCCCGTCCACTTCTAGGACATAGAATTCCGCCTGCGCGCCCGCGACCTCGAGTTGCGCGCCCGGGAAGAATCCGAATTTCGCACGGAACGATCCGGGAGCGCGATAGGGCACGTTGGAGACTACAGTCATGGCAGCGAGAGGTACTTGCACTGCCGAAGATTTCCAACCGAAAAGGCTCAGCCCGCGCACAACCAGCAGTGCGGCGTTACCTACGTCGAATTGCAGTGAGGTGCGCAATTCGAAGAGCAGCGCAGCCGTCGAGGTCAGCTGAGACACCCGGGAATCGAGCAATTGGGCCTCTTGCAGGGAGTCGGCCTCGATCAGGGGATTCGGGTCGGCCACCTCGGCGAGAGTTGAAATTTCGCACTTCGATGCAACGAGACTGTTCAATGAGATCATGGAATCGGGATGTGATTGTAGGGGTCAGCCTTGCTGACCGTCTGGCCGGTTAGGGGGTTTACTGACTGCCCTGCCTTGTTCATGTAGACCACATATCCATTGGGATATTGATATTTTCCTGTCGTCACCGGATCCATGACCCGGACTTGCGTAACCCGTGGATCGAGCCCCTTGGTACCGGCTGGAATATCGTAAGCCCAGCCTTTACCTGTTGCCACTGGCGTACCGGTGACCCCATGGGGGAGGGGCAGCGTTTCGCCGGCGGGTCCCTTCACCGATGCTATGCCGCAGGGCGTCAGCCCGAGAGGATCGGATATCGACAGAGGCGATGCCACATAGGCATGGTGGTTGGGTCCGGGCTCCAGGCCCAGGGGGTCGGGGCTGAGATACCGAGCGGTCTCGGGATCGTAATAGCGGAAGTGGTTGTAGTTCAGGCCGGTTTCCGCATCGGCGTACTGTCCGGGGAAGCGGAGCAGACATTCCACGGTTGTCTGGTCTTCTGCCATTGCGGGGAACCGGGTTCCCCATAGCGCGGTGCGGTGCTGCCATGCCACATTGCCATCGACAGAGACGAGTTCGGTAGGAGTGCCCACGAGATCGGTGACGATCGCATGGAAACGCGTGGTGCGGTCCGCATGTGTCTCCTCGGCGAGCTGAGCCAGGAAGGACGTCCCCGAAGTGCGTGTGTGAGACCAGTGATCGGTTTGAGTGAGTGGACGATGAGTTCCTGGGGCGTAATCCCAGGTGGTGGCACGCCCATCTGCCCCAGTCTGCTCTGCGAGCCGGGTGTCGTCCCAGATGAAGTCAGTTGTTGAAGCTGGGTCGCCATCGGTGGCCTCACGGCGTTTGGAGATTCGACGGCCGAGTGGGTCGTACGTGTATTTCCAGCACTCGCCTGCCGGAGTGGTTACTGCAGTGAGGCAATCTTCCGCATTCCAGGTGTAGGACCAGATTCGGGTCTGGCCGTTGAGTAGTTTGCGGGTCTTGCGGACCAAGCGGCCCTGGCCATCGTGCTCATACGCAGTGCGGCCCGCGGTGCGCAGGAGCGTGCCTGTGAAGGAGCGTCCGTCGGGCTCGGGGTGGCCTGGAGCGGTGGCCTGCGTGAGGTTGCCCGTGGTGTCGTACATGTAGGTCTCGGACCAGCCGAGGGCACGGACCGCTGTGGCCCGACCGGCCGCATCGAGGTCGAAGCGACGGGTGCCGGAGGTGAGTTCACGGATCTCGGAGACGTAGCCGTCGGTGCGGTAGGCGTAGCTGCGGTGCTGGAGCAGGCTTTCGGCGTCCGGAACCGACGCCGGGGCGCTCAGAGTCTGCGTGGTGAGGCGGTCGGTGCTGTCCCATCCCTGGGTGAGGATCGCGCCATCGCCGATGCGGCACTGGGTCTCACGTCCCGCAGCGTCGTACGTGAAGGCCAGCGAACCGTGCTCCGATTGGAGTCCGGCGAGGCGACCCGCCGCGTCGTACGTCCAGTCGGTGGCAAGGCCGGTGGGGGTGACTCGGCGGGTGCGCTGCCCCAAGGCGTCGTACGTGTACAGCATGGTGCGGCTATTGACGCTGTCAGACAACAAACGACCCAACGCGTCGTAACGCAAAACCACTTCGGCGTCCGCGTTGGTGGCGCGGCTGAGGGCTCCGCTGGGGTCGTAGGCGTACGTCGTGATGGCGCCTGCTTCGGTGCGCTGTTCAACGACTCGGCCGAGGGTGTCCCGGACGTAGTGGAGGGACTCGTCTGCGCCGTTGGTCCGAGAGGTGAGGTGGCCTGCCGCATCGTGCGTGTAGGTGATGGTGCGGCCGTTGAAGTCGGTCTCCGCGATCAGGCGGCCCGCTGCGTCATAGGTGTAACTCCATTGCAGACCAGCGGGGTTAGTGACCGTCCTGAGACGTAGTTCCGTGTCGTAGGCGAATTCATAGTGGGCGCCGTCGGGATCGGTGCGCGTCGCGGGGACATCGAAGAGGCCACGGGTGTGTCGAGTGACGTTTCCCGCTAGATCGGTGTAGGTGAGGAGGTTGCCCTCGCCATCCCAGGTCCACATCTCCCGAGTGCTGTCGGGGAGTTCACGCCAGGCGGGCTTGCCCTCGATGGTCCAACCTGTTCGCGTTACATGGCCGAGCGGGTCGGTGACTTCGGCGATACGCCCGAAGACGTCACGGCGGAGGGTGGTGGTGTGCCCAAGTTCGTCGGTAACCGATACGGGGAGCCCGGCGAGGTTCGGGATAGTGGTACGGGTATAGCCCAGCGCGTTCGTAACCGCCGTCGGACGGCCCGCATCGTCGTAGGCGTATCGTGTCTCGGCACCTAGGGGATCGACCGTCGTCAGCCGGTTGCCCCGCTCGTCGTAGGTGTGCCGCCAGACCGCGCCGCCCGGCTCGACCACCTCGGTCGGCAGACCGAGCGCGTTGTACTCCGCCTGGGCCTGTGTGCCGTCGGGGAGGGCCACGCCGGTGAGGTTGCCGGCTTCGTCGTACGTGTACCGCGTGGTGTGGCCCAAGGGGTCGGTCACGGCGACTGGCCGGGCGCCGTAGTCATCCCACTCCGTCCGGGTGACGTGGCCGAGTGGGTCGGTCTCCTCCACGACCAGGCCGTCGGTGTTGTGGCGGTGGAGGGAGATGTTGCCCTGGGAGTCCTTGTACGTCGTCGTGCGGGTCGTGTCGTCGTAGGTGAGAGTGCCGGAGAGGATGCCGTCGATGCCCTCGGTGCGGGTCACGCGGCCGCGGTCGTCGTAGACGTAGGAGAACCACGTGTCGTTGCGGTCGGTCCAGCGGGTGACGCGGCCTTCCGTGTCGTACGTGAACCGCAGGGGCTTGCCGCTGGAGTTGGTGACTTCCGTGAGGTTGCCGGCGGCGTCGTAGGCGTAGCGCATGACGAGCGTGCCCTGGTCGGTGGCCGGGTCCGGGCGGTAGCGGGAGGGGGGCTCGTCCAGCAGGCGGAGGGCGGTGATGCGCGGGCCCTGGGTGTCCACGGCCACGTAGTAGCCGCCCGAGTGACGGAGGCCGTACGGGATGCCGTCGTCGTCGCGTTCGACGTCGACGCGGTTGCCGTTGCGGTCGGTCCAGGAGTCCAGGGCCAGGTGGAAAACGCCGAAGGAGGGGGATGGGACGGGGGCGGCGAAGGTGCGGGTCACGCCGGTCGCCGGGTCCGTGACCGTCATCGCGCCGTCGGGCTTGCCGTCCCATTCCAGGGGCCAGCGGGCGCCCTTGGCGGGCATCGTCGGGACGCCGGCCTCCGGTACGGGGTAGACCAGGCGCATGCCGTCGGCCGCGGCGAAGACGACGCCCTCGCCGTCGATCTGGAGGCACTCGTCCAGGGTGGAGATCCAGGTCGGGCCGAAGCAGACACCGCCCCGGTAGGAGGACAGGTGGGTGCGGGTGAACTCCAGGGGCAGGCTGCCCGGCAGGGTCAGGTCCGTCTGGGTCATCAGCATCGCGCCGGTCGCCACGTCGATCGGCTCGCCCACGCAGGGGGTGCGTTCGGCGTTGCGGGCCGCCGGGCCGAGGTCGACCAGGTCCGGGCGGAGGGAGGGTGGGCGCAGCAGCAGGGGGGTGGTGTCGGTGAGTCCGCCCTCCATGCTCGCCTTGAGCAGGCCGCCGCCCGTGCCCAGCGCGCCACCGAAGATCATGCCGTCCTTGGCCGCCTGGTTGACCTCGTCCAGGCTGAAGCCGTGCTGGAGGCCGGTCGCCATCTGTAGGGGCTGCGCCACCGCCAGGTCCACGGTGACCGACTCGACCCCGCCGAACGCGGCCGCGACCAAGGCGCCGCCGGCGATCTCCGCGATGGTCGTGGAGATCGCGACGCCCATGGTGGCGCCGAACTCGATGACCGCGTCCGCCGCCGCGACGGCCGCACCGGAGGCGAGACCCGCGGTGAAGAAGGCGAGGGCCACTCCGCCCGCGATGACGGCGGCGTCGATGCCGATCCGCGTCCACAGCTTGTTGATGGCGTCGTCGATGGCGTCGGCGAACTTGTCGAGGGCCTTCGCCATCTCCCGCGACGAGTCCGCCAGGTCCTTCAGCCAGCCGCCGTCCTGGTCCTTGGCGTAGCGGCCCCAGAACTTGTCGAACGCCTCGATCGACTCGCCGGTGTTGTGGTGGATGATCGAGGAGGCGCTGCGGTGCACCGGGGAGCGCACGTCGTCCACGGCTCCGGCGAACGTACGCCACGCCTTCGCCGCGTCCCGGAGTTTGCCGGAGTCGGCCTCCGGCCACCACAGGCCCAGCTTCAGCAGGATGTGGCGGGCCTTGTCCTCAACGCTCACCGGCACCGTCGCTCTGCTGGTCGGTCTTCACCTTCGTGAACATGCCTGCGATGAGCTGGTCGTTGTCCACGTGCCCGTCGGCCAGGTCCACCATCGCCTCGTGGATGCTCGTCAGGCCGAGCACCAGGACGCCCGCGGCGCTCTCGATCTTCTTCTGCTGGGGCTTGTACGCGTTGCCGAACTGGTTGCCCTGTTCGTCGTGGCCCCAGGGCTCGCCGAGGGCGTCCAGGGTGTTGACCAGCATGGTCAGCGCCTTGCTCAGATCGATGGCTCCCTGATGGAAGGCCGGAGCCGCCGCCTTGATGTCGGCGGTTTTTATGTCCAGGACCTTGCCGGGGACCTTGCCGTCGCCCACCGATGAACCCCCGTTCGCATCCGCGGTATCCGACCATAGGGCAGACGGGTAAAGAGAGTGTCATGTCGAGAGCGTGCGTGCGTCATGACGCCCGTCGCGTGCTCGTCTCCGAGGCCCCCTACTGGTTGGCCGTGACGGCCCTCCGAGGAGCGGGTGAGTGAACGCCACGTCAACCGAGGAGTGACCAAGCAGGCCGCAGTGATGCGGGCCTGCGCCTCCGCCGGAACTCGGGGTCGAAAAGGTGGCGGGTAGGCGTGCAGAGCCCTTCGGGCGCACGCCCTGGGAGCCATCTGGGAGCCGAACCTCATTCGGGACGAAGAGGTCGACGGTTCAGTCCCGCCACCCCGACAGTCAAGTAGCAGGTCAGAGGGCCCGGGCCCTTACCGGATCGGTGAGGGCCCGCCCTCTGGCTTTGCCGTGTGTCCGACTGCGTGACAGTTGATTCCGAGCGTCTGGATAATCGCGGGTCGGGGCCGAAGATCCCGCCCATGACACGGCGCCGGTCTCACGGGCCCCGGATCTGCTTCCGGTAGACCTCCTCGGTCACAACCGCTCCAGAGTGCCCGACAAGCCGGGAGACCTCCGCCAGTGGTCCCCCGGCCGGCCAGAGGGGCATCACCTACAAACGTCCGTAGGTGTTGCCGCTCTGGCATCTACGGCTGACCTCGACGAGCGCGGTCACTGACGACCGGGGCGCCTCCTGAGCCAGCGGTCCATACGTGGCTCATGGACTCACGCTGGGTGTCCTGGACGACGTGCGCACTGACGGGACAGCATCGGTCCCCAAGGCCGGGAGGCTCTCGGGGACCGACGACCGCTAACTCGTCAGAGCGCCTTCAGACGCCCGCGCTGATCACATGCGCCGGGCGTTCCTGCGCGCAAGGAATTCGGCGGCGGCACCGGTCAGCAGGGCAAGGCTCAAGCCCAAGGCCCCCGCGTTGATGACCGAAGGGCCCTGGGACCAGGCCCAAACGCACCCGACCGCGAAGGCCACGGCTGCGGCGATGCGCCCGGGAGTTCCGCTGACCGCAAGCAGGGGGGTCTGCCCAGCCATGCGCCGACGGTACTTGAGTACGACGATCACCGCGGCAACCAGCACCAGGATGGTCGGAGCTGCAAAGCTGTCCATAACCTATGCGTGCCCTCTCTTTTTATCCGCAGCTACGGCGGACCTACTTGCAGTATCCGCCCTTGTACTCGTACGGGAGGAAGGTCGGCACCTTCACCTCAACGCACTTGCCGTCGGAGCTTGCGTTCCAGGCCACCCGGGATATGTTCGCCGCGTTCAAGATGCCGTACGCATCGAACGGCGGCGGAGCTGCCGCGAACAACACCGCCACGAATCCGGCGTTGGAGGCGAGGTGGGATGTCTCCTTCTTATTGAAGTAGACCGTTCCGCTGATGATTCCCCACGTCCACTTCGGGTCGGCGACAATGGGATATGTGGCGTTCGCACCGGGTTCCACGACCTGGGTGACGGTGTCTCCCTCGACCCGGTAGGACGTAGGCACCGGCGCACCGTTCGCGTCCTTCGCCCAGGGCGTCTCCAGCCCACCGGTGATCTTTCCGGAGGCGTCGAAGACGACCAAGCCACCCTCGGCGGTCTGCCGTACCGTGGCGCCCTCCGGCAGAGTCAGCTTGTACGACTGCTGCCGCGGAGCGTTGGCGTCTTCGAGGGTGAAGAGCGCGCGGAAGCCGCCGTCTGTCGTCGCCTGCGCGGCAGTGGAGACCGAATCATCGCGGCCGGCGAAGACGGTCGTGCCGCTTGTGCTCGAGGCTTCCTTCTCGCCGACTCCGGGAAGGGTGAGCCTGATGGTGTCCTCCCCCTTGGTCGCGCTGATCGGATCGTCAGCGCGGGTCGGAAGTGTTACCTGAGCACCCTCCGCAGCAAGAGTGCCCGAGCCCTTGAGGATCTCCTGGGTGCCCGTCGCCTTCTCTATCACCGCCGATGGCGTCGCAGTGCGTGATGGAGCGTCAGCCATGGCGCCGGGCACAGTGAACATGGTCAGTGCCGCTGCCCCAGCAATGAGCGTCAGATTTCTAACTCCTGCTCTGTACAACACAGTTCCCCCAATTTTCTGGTCCGAGCCGACATCGTCGGCTGGGGGATCTTCACACAGCCAATCAAGGGATCACAAGATCGTCTTTCTTGGCTGCCGTCTTGGCGTCGGCGGCACACGTAACTCATTACCTGCATATAACACTCTCATGGTGAACCTCGGTTGCTTCGCCCGCTTTTGACGGGCTCCTCCACACGGCAATGAACACCGCTGTGAAGTAGGCCACTTGACTTGGAGCGTGCGCGCGGCATCGGTAAATGTTCCGCCGATCTGCGCCCAGCGGCGTCGGGAGGCACACGGCCGGTGGCGTTGCAACTCCGCAGTGACGATCACCGCGATGGCCAGGACGCCGCCCATTCAGTTCTTCGGCTTGCCGAGCACTGGTCCCAAGACGGCCGAGCCGTAGGTGATCACCGCGTAGACCGTCGACACGATCACGCTGACGACATGCTTCTGCCAGGAGGCGGCCGACGACACTGCCACGACGGCCTGCTCACGATCCCCTCTCGCTCCAACAGTCACCCAGTGCGACCCGGCATACATCTCGGGCGGGATCGTCTTGCGAAGTTCGTGGAACCGGCCGTTCGGCACCGGCGCCCTCGAGGATCGACGTTCACCGGTCGGAGACTTCGTCGCGCCTGAAGTTGGTGCCCCTCCCTCAGGGCGCTCCTCACGCATAGTCACAGGATGGTCACGAGGTGACAACCGTGGCTGATCGGGTGACTGATCAGCAAGAAAATGTCTCTCTGTGTTGGCCGGAACTATCCGGCGACCTGTGTGCTGAGGAGCCACAGGGGCGAGGGGGTGGGGAATGACTTACCGTTTCAATCCGCCACCGGGGTGGCCGGTGCCACCTGCGGGATGGATGCCGCCGCCGCACTGGCGGCCCGACCCCTCGTGGCCCCCGATGCCGCAAGGGTGGCAATTGTGGGTTCCTGAGGCCGACTCCGCCACCGCCGCGCTCGCCGTCGCTCCTGCCTCAGGATCTACGGCGCCGGCTGTGACCGTTCCTGAGGACGCGACGACGGTGCCGGCCCCTCGGAAGGGAGGGCTGTTCGGGCGTCGGCGTTCGGATGCCGTGTCCGAGGCTGAAGAACTGCGCGCGTGGATCGCAAGGACACAGGGGGTGGACGCCGCGCGGGTCGCCGGCCTTGTGCGGCAGGTCGAGGCGGAAGCCGCCGCGCTACGTGAGAAGGCGTCCGCCGAAGCCGCCCAGGAAGCCGAGGGGATCCTCAAGGACGCGCGTGAGACTGCGAAGGAGGTTCTCGGCGACGCGCGCCGGACGGCGAAGGAGACCGACCGGATTCGCAAGGAGGCCGACCGGCACCGCAGGGACGTCTTCGACGCTGAGCACCGGCTTGCCGAACTGCAAAGCCGGATCGTCAACGCGGACGAGACTGCCATGCTGCAGGAGGCCGGGATCTATGCCTACCGGCATGCGCTGCACGACGCGATCGCCTACCGCAGCAGGCTCGACACCTTACAGAGCGAGATCAAGGCACTCTCCCGTGCGGGCCACGCCGTCCAGGCGGCCACCGACTGGACGGTCAACGGCTCCAAACGCGAGGGTCAGAAGATGGTCCGCGACTTCTCCAAGCTCATGCTGCGCGCTTACAACGCCGAAGCCGAATACGCCGTGCGGTCCATGCGGCCGCACCGGCTCAGCTCCCTCGTGGACCGGCTCTGCAAGAGCCGTGAGACGATCGCCAAGCTGGGCGCGACGATGCACATTCGGATCACCGACGAGTACCACAACGCACGCGTGCGGGAGCTCGAACTCACCGCCGACTTCCTACAGAAGAAGGAAGAGGAGAAGGAAGCCCAGCGCGAGGCACGTGCCCGGCAGCGCGAGGAGGCAGCGGTCCAGCGGGAACTCGACCGGCAGCGCGAGAAGCTGGACAAGGAACTCAGCCACTATCAGGCAGCACTGGAGCGCCTGCGCGATCGTGGGGACGAAGCGGGTGTCGCGGAGCTGCAAGCCAAACTGGCCGAGATCGAGAACGCCCTACAAGACGTCGAGTCCCGCAAAGCGAACGTCCGCGCCGGCTACGTGTACGTCATCTCGAACGTCGGCGCCTTCGGCGATCGTATGGTGAAGATCGGTTTGACGAGGCGACTCGAACCTCTTGATCGCATCTACGAGCTGAGTGGCGCGGCTGTGCCCTTCCGCTTCGACGTGCACGCGCTGATCTTCAGCAAGGACGCGGTCGGCCTGGAGACGGAACTCCATCGCCAGTTCGCCTCGCAGCGAGTCAACCAGGTCAACAGCCGGAAGGAGTTCTTCTATGCCACCCCGGCCGAGGTGCGCGACGCGCTGCAACGGTTCGCCGGTCAGCATCTGATCGAGTTCACCGAGGAACCCCAGGCACTGGAATGGCGGGCCGGCCAGCGCTTGGGCGAAGCCGGTGCGCCGGTCGCAGGCGCAGGCGGAGTTACAGCCCGGACAGCATGATGTACGGCCAAGCGTCACTACGATCACGGTCATGGATTGGCTGGAGCGTGCCACGAAACTGAGGCAGTGGAGTCGGGGTGGTGCGCGGGCGCCGCACAAGCCGTTGCTGCTGCTGTACGCGCTGGGCCGGTTTCAGGCGGATGCCGCCGACGAGTTGCCGTACAGCGCGGTGGAGTCGGATTTGAAGCGACTACTGGCGGAGTACGGTCCGCCGCGCGGGACCACGCCCGCCTATCCCTTCCATCATCTGGTCAGTGACGGGGTGTGGGAAGTGCGGACCGAACACGGTGTCGGCAGCCCGGGCACCGGGGTGCTGGAACTACGAGCCAGTCGGGCCACCGGGCGGCTGGCGCCGGACCTCCAGGTGGCGCTCCGGCGGGAACCGTCGCTGCTGGGCCGCATGGCAAGGGTGCTGCTGGATCTGCACTTCCCAGCGACACTGCACCAGGACCTGTGTGACGCGGTGGGCCTGGAACTGGAACCGGCGGAGGCCGACGCTCTGGCAGCGCCCGAGAGACGCCAGCGGGACCGCCGGATGCGGGAGACGGTGCTGACCGCGTACGAGTACCAGTGCGCCTTCTGCGGCTACGACGGCATGATCGGCACGGCGCCCGTCGGGTTGGAGGCGGCGCATGTGCGCTGGTGGGCCTTCGACGGCCCGGACGACATCGACAACGGACTGTGCCTGTGCTCGCTGCACCACAAACTCTTCGACAAGGGCGTCATCGGCATAGGCGACGGCCACCGCATCCTGGTCTCGCAGCAATTCGTCGGCCGCAGCCAGGTCGCCCGCGAGTATGTGACCGCACTCGCGGGCCGTCCACTCATCGGCCCTCAACCCGGCATCCCGCCCATTGCGGCAGCGCACCGCTCTTGGCACACCAGCCAGGTCTTCCGCGGCAGCCCCCGCCCGATCGCCGCCTGACCCGTTGTTGAGCGGGGAATATCAAGGGGCGGGGTTCACCGGCAGCCCTGATCGCTTCTCATGTGCCTTCTCCTTCTTCTCCCACAGGTCGACGCCCGGGCGCAGGTCGCCGGCGAGCACCTTGTCCTCGAACTCGCGTATGCGGTGGCAGCCCCTCTTGGAAGCGGTAGAACCGGGACGGAGGGAGGAAACGACGGAATACGGCAAGGGCCGCTTCCCAGTCGGAGGCGACCGGGTCTTGCGGATAGAGGGCCGGACCTGGGTCTTCGGCCGCCCGCGGCACGGCGGAGGCGAGCTCCGGCACCGTCGTCCGTGCGACGACGCCGTTCTTAGCGGCGACCGATAGGCCGTCTTTCATCCGTCGCACGACAGGGCCGAAAGAGGTGTCGGCACCGGTGTAGCTCAGCACGCGGTCATCGCCCCGGAAGAACGCGCCCAACCGTCCAGCAACTGGATGACCGAGAGATAGATCATCATGTCCTGATCAGGGATGTGGCCGGCCGAGTCGACCGTGCCGGAATCCCCGGTAACGGCCATGCCGCCCAGATCGAACCCGCTGGCGTCTCCCCGACCGGACCGTACGGTGAACTCCACACTGATCACGGGGTGTAGCTCTTTCCTGCCATCACTCGGTCCGAGCCGGTGTCCCTCGGCGGGGGTGCGTTCGCGGGGGGCCGTCGGTGGCTCCGGCCGGAAGGGAGGGGAGCCACCGACGGGTGGGGGATCAGTCCTCGTTGGGGTCGAGGACCCGGCCCTTGAGCTTGACCGGGTTCGCGGCGCCCACGCGGAGTTCGCCGTCGGTGTAGCGGCCCGGGGTCGCGCCGTCGGTGGCGGTGACCTGGGCGGCGTAGCCGATGCACTCCTGGTTGGTGGAGAGGTACGGGTTGTGGGTGAAGGACAGCGTGCGGCCCTGGTTGCCGAGGGTGCCCTGGGTGGTCTGCATGTTGCCCTTGGCGGCGAGGGTGTTGACGTCGTGGTAGGCCCACGACAGCCAGCCCGTGAAGACGAAGCCCGTGGGGGCCTTGAGGGTGAAGGTGAGGTCGCCCGGGTTCACCGGGTCGGGGACAGTGCTGAGGACGCCGAAGCTGAGGTGGGCCGGTACCCCGCCCGGGGCGTCCTCGACGATGCCCTGCTGGAGGATGTACAGCTTGCTCTCGGAGCCCGGTTCGACGGGGGCCTGGGTCTGTGTGCCCATGGTGTTCCCTTCTGTGGATGGGTGCGTCCGCGTGAGCGGATCCGCCGGTGGCGGGCTTGGGGCGCGGGCGGCTCCGCTCGTGGCCCGTGGGGCACGGGACGGGCGCCACGCGTCAGGCGGAGGAGGCGTCCTCGGCGGGGGGCTCCTCGGACGGCGTCTCCTCGGCGGGGGCGTGGTCGGACAGCAGGGGGCCCAGCACCGTCAGGGCGCCGAGGACGATGTCCTCGTAGAGGTAGAACCCCGCCTCCAGGGGCGGTAGTTCGGGGGCCTCGGCGACGTGTGCAGGGGTGTCCTCGTCCATGGGGGTCCGGGGCGCGGGTGTGCCCAGGAGGTCCGTGAGGTCCTGCGCGGCGCCCAGGAACGCCGTGCGGGCGCTGGTGGCCAGCAGCCGCAGGGGCAGGTCGAGGGCGGCCGCGGTGCGCTGGCCGGGGACGGCCCTCGCCGCGGCGGGGGCGTCGGAGGTGGCGGCGGCCAGCCACTGGACGGGGAAGGTGGCGGCGGAGACGATCCGCTCGGTGGGCAGCACGGGCGGGGGGTCGCCGTCGACCATCAGGTCCTCCCACTCCATCAGGTCGAAGAGGAACTGGCCGCCCTTGTACAAGGGCCAGGGCCGGACCGTGTCGAGGAGGAGCCGGGCGCGCTCGGGGGTGTCGCGGCGCACCGCCACGCCGTGCCGGGCCAGCGTGCACAGGCTCCGGCGCAGACTGCCGTTGACCTGGCCGAGGAAGGCGAAGGCCCGGTGGTCGGTGGGGGTCAGCGGGCCGGCGGCGTCGGAGCCGGCGCTGGGGGTGGGGGTCACAGTGGCCTCGAGGTGACGTAGTGGGCGATCTGCCGCAGGACGGCCTTGCCCTCGTTCTCGGGGATGATCCGGAGGTCTTCCTCGAAGCGGGCGATGCCTTCGGCGGCGAGCCGGTCGGCGAGTTCGGTGGCGTACTCGATGGAGCCGTGCCGGCGCATGGCGGCGAGGAGTTCCTCGGCGTGCTGCTGGGTCTTGTCGGTACGGCGCTGCCGCAGGATGTCCAGGAGGCGGGGGCGCTCGTGGGCGTACGCGGTGCGGAACAGGTGGATCAGCATGACCGTCCGCTTGCCTTCGAGCAGGTCACCGAGGGGTTCCTTGCCGTAGAGGGCCTCCTCGCCGACCAGGTTCAGGATGTCGTCCTGGATCTGGAAGGCGATGCCGATCAGGCGGAACGCCTCGTCGAACCGGTCCAGTACGGCCGGGTCGGTCACGCCGGCGCAGACGGCGCCGATGCGGCACGGGCTGATGCAGGTGTACCAGCCGGTCTTCTTGGTGCTCATCGTGAAGTAGGCGTCGTCGGCCTCGGGGACGACTTCGTGGCGGATCCAGCCCAGCTCCATGGCCTGGCCCTCGATGGACTCCCGGCACATGTGGACCGCCTCGTGGATGAGGCCGAGGGTGCGGGCGAGACCGAGCGTCTCGAGGTTGGACAGGACGGCGTCGACGGCGAGCAGGTTCAGTCCGTCGCCGACGTTGACCGCCAGGCCCAGACCGTGTTCCTCGTGCATGGTGGGCATGCCGCGCCGGTGCGTGGACTCGTCGGCGATGTCGTCGTGGACGAGGAAGCCGTTGTGGAACAGTTCCAGCGCGGCGGCGGCGCGTACGGCGTCGTCGGGGCGTCCGCCGAACGCGGCGCAGGCGGCGATGGTCAGGGTGGGGCGCAGGCCCTTGCCCTGGCGGGCCGGGTAGGAGCGCATGAGGTCGTACAGCTCGGCGCGCGGCTCGCGGTCCGGCAGCAGCCGTTCGATCTCCTCGCCGGTGCGGGCGCGGCACCGGAACATGGTCTCCAGCAGGTCGGCGTCGCGGACGGTGTCCTCCAGCGACCAGCTGGTGCTGGTGCGGCCGTCCCACAGCACGCGCGGCGCCCGTACGGTGGTGTCGCCGATCAGCACGGGGGGTGCGGGGGCGTCCTCGGGGGCGCGCCGGGCGAGGAAGTCCAGCGCCGTCCAGTCGACCGGGTCGGCGGCCGGTTCGAGGGCGGCGGGCGCCGCGGTGCCCCACAGCCGGGGGGCCTGTTCCCGGTAGGTGCCCCAGAGTTCCTGCATGCTGCGCAGGCCCGCGGCGCGCTGGGACAGCAGCGTGAAGGCCCGCCACACGGCGAGGGTGTCCTCCTGGGAACCGCGGACGTCGAGGCTGTCGGACAGCACCTGGTCGACGGGCGGGCGCTGGAGGTCGAACAGCAGGTTCATCGCGCGGTCGTCGAAGACGACCTCGACGTCGGGGTCCGGGCAGGGAGCCCGGCGCACGACGATGCGGCTGTGCCGTGCGGTGAGCGTGGCGTGGCTGCCGTCGTCGAAGCGCAGGCCCAGCCGGATACCGCCCAGGTGGCCGGCGGCGGCGGCGAGGACGGCCGGCGCCCGGTCGGACAGGGCGGCCACGGTCTCGTCCAGCAGGCCGGCGCCGGTGAGCGCGGGGGCGGTCTCAGTCATGGGCACCGCCGGCGAACTCCACGATGCCCTCGGCGCGGAAGCCGATGCGACGGCCGCCGACCGTGCCCTCCACGGTGCACGGGCCGAGGGTCTCGTGCACGCTGAACGGGCGCAGGCTCGTCTCGGACGGGTTGGCGATCCGGCCCGCCGTGTGCGAGCGGAAGTCCAGGACGAGACGGTCGTCGCCGAGCCTGGCGGTGATCAGCAGCCGGCCGGGAACGGCCGCCATCGGCGGGGTGCCCAGCGTGTCCGCCAGCGGCGGCACCGTCGCCACCCGGTCGCGGTCCAGGCTCCCGCTGACCGCGACCCGCAGGTTGCGGCGGGGGAAGTGCCGGATCATGCGTCCGTCGCGCCACAGCATCACCGAGCCGTTGGCGGCGTCCGCCGGGCGTTCGGGCTGGAGGAGGGTGAAGACCACCGCCGCCGGCGGGGCGGCGTCGGGCGCTCCGGACGGGTCGTTGACGAACCCGAACACCCAGCCGCCGAGCGTGGGCCAGGACCAGCGGCCGCGCACCCGCTCGTGGTAGCCCAGCAGGTCCGTCCGCGTGACCGTGCCGTCGCCGTGCCGCAGCGTGCCGGTGCCCAGCACTCCGGGTTCCGACTGCCAGCGCAGGTGCTCGTCGTCACCGAACGGCGCGCACTGCGAGGTGCAGGGCCTGCTGGTGCGGACCAGCCGTACGTCGGCCGCCGGTGCCGCCGACCGGGCCGCCACCCGGAACGCGCCGGGCGTACCGTGCGGGTGCGGCAACCGGAAGGCCGACCAGGGCAGTTCGGGCTGGTCGGCGTTGAACTGTGTCGCGCTCCAGCCGTGGTCCTCCCCGTGGACGAGCAGGATCGCCATGTGCTGCCCCTCGGCCGCGGTGCCGGTGCCGCTGCGCCGCCCGCCGACCGGGGCGCCCGGGTCGGCGTGGATCTCGCCGGTGGAGGACCCCAGGACGGACAGGTTGGCGATCAGTGCCTGCCGGCCGCACCGGGACAGGAAGGCGTAGTGCAGCCACTTGCGGTCGAGCGGGTGCGCGAGCGGCGCGTGCGGGAAGGGACCCGGGGGCCCGAGCCTGGGGAGGGTGGGCGTGGACACGTTTCGGACGTTAACGCACGGAATCCGCAATGTCGCAATCTGTCACCTTCATGCGGGTGAGCTGGTAGCACAGAAACGTTTACTTCCGTATTGAGGGTTTGAAGTCGTCGCCCTCGCAAAGGATGTGCCGTGGTGCGCGGGACCCGCCCATGGCCGTCCGTGGCGCCGGGTCCGCCGTGGACGACTCATGGGCCGGGCGTCCCGCGCTACTCGTCGTCGTCCAGCACGCTTGCCTTCAGGCGCACTTCGGGCTGCCCCGCGATCACCGCCCGTCCGTCGGTGTAGCGGCCCGGCCGGGCGTCCGCCAGGGCCCGGATGCCGAGCGTGTAGACCAGGGCCGCCGCCGGATGCTCCCGGGTGTTCAGCCGCGGTTCGTCCGTGAGTGTCAGTGCTCCGCCGTTCTCCCGCACGGTCGCCGTCGGCGCCCCGCCGGGGAGCACGGTGCGGTCCGCGCGGTAGTACGCGCTGGTCGCCCGGCCGTCGAAGACGAACCCCGTGGGAGCCGTGAAGCGGTGCTCCACGCGTCCGGGGATCCACGGGTCGGTGGACGACACCCGTACGTGGAGCAACTCGCTCGCCCCGCGCGGGATCTCGATGCCGACCTCCTGCCGGACCAGCAGCTCCGTTTGTGGCTCCCGTTCATCCTCCGGCGTCGGCCCCGGTTCCCGCTCCCGTTCCTCCGCCGAGGCGGACGCGGTGGTGAGGGGAAGGGCGACGATCCGGTGGTGGAAGTTGTCCGCCACGAGCAGCCGGTGGCCGGCCTCGTCCACGGCGAGGCCGCACGGGTAGGCCAGCTCCGCGCCGACGACCGTACCGGCCGTGCCGTCGGCGCCACCGGCGTCCCCGTCCCCCGGCTCGCCGCCCGACGGAACGCGCCCCGCGACGACGCGGGCGGTTCCGTCGGCCAGCCGCCACACCCGGTGCCCGTTGACGTCGGCGACGTACACGGCGCCCCGGCCGTCGACCGCCACCGCGAGCGGCGCGCTCCAGTCGACTCCCGTGGCCCCCGTGCCGTCGCCCCCGTCCGGGTCCGCCGGTCCGGCGAGGACACGTAGTGTTCCGTCCGTGCCCAGCACCAGCACCCGGCGGCCCACCGGGTCGGCGATGTACAGCTGACCGGCCGCGTCGGCGGCGAGGCCCGCGGGCACGAACGCCTCGCCGGCGTCGGCCGCCCCGGGACCGCCGGGCCGCCCCGATGCCGCGACGACGGTGGTGACGACTCCGTCGCCGCCGACCCTGCGCACGCGGCGACCGCCCGCCTCGCCGATGTACAGCGATCCGGTGCCGTCCACGGCCACCGCGCACGGGGAGTCCAGCCGGGCGCGGTCGGCCGGACCGCCGTCACCGTCGTCACCGTCGGCGCCCGCGCGGGAACCGTCTCCCGCCACGGTGCAGATGACGCCCGACGGGTCCACGCGCCGGACCCGGTGGTTGGTCTCGTCGGCGATGAACAGGCCGCCGTCCGGCGCGACCGCGAGGGCGGCCGGGAACGCCAGACGGCTCCGCGTCGCCTCCGCGCCGTCCCCCGCGAAACCCCGCAGCCCGTCGCCGGCGACCGTGGTGAGGGTGCCCGAGCCGTCGATCCGGCGGACCCGGTGGTTGGCGTGGTCGGCGATCCAGACCGCGCCGCCGCCGACGGCGGCGGCGGCGGCGGGGAAGGCGAGCCGTCCCGCCGGGGCGGGTCCGCCGTCCCCGGAGAATCCGGCGGTGCCGGTCCCCGCCACGGTGCCCGGCGTTCCGGCCGCGGCCGGGGAGTCCCGCCGGTCCGGGCGGGCCGTGGCGTCGGCGGTCATGCCGTCACCACCCGGTACGGGCACGGCCGCGGCCCCCTGGCGCCCGTACCGTTGCGCTGCCACGGCCTCGTCTGCCGCATGTCGGTCTCCTTCCGAGCCGTCGTTGGCGTTCGTCCTGCATACCGGCCGGACCGGCCCCGGGTGAGCAGCGCACCGCACGCTCCACCCGCACGAGGGAGTGGACGCGGACGGCACGCGGCGCCCGGAACCGGGAGGGAAGCCGCGGGGGTCGTGGGACGCGGGTCGGGGACGACGGGCGGCCGGGAGGCGCCGGCGTCTTCGGCGCGGCCCGGAGCCGGCGCGGCCCGGAGCCGGCGCGGCCCGGAGCCGGCGCGGCCCGGAGCCGGCGCGCCGCGCACCCCCTGCGCACTCCCCCGTGCCTCAAGTGCACTCGAACAAGTGACGCAGAATCGATCCGGCATTCGCGAACGGCGCAACGGCGGCATACCGTCCGCCGGCCCGGGCTAACGATCACCCAGGAGACGGCCCGGTGCGTGCCCGGCACCCGCGCCGACGCCCCGCCCGGAGCCGCGCGCGGCGTCCCGCCCCACCTCACCGCGGACACCGCCCCCCATGGCGTCCCGCAGGCGGTGGGCCACGCGCGGTGCGGTACGGCGGGACACCACCGCGGGCCGCGGGCCGGCGTCCCCGCGCCGGACGTCCCCTTTCGTCGTACGCCTCGACCACAGCCCAGGAGGACCGCGGAGATGACCACCGACGTGCAGGCCAAGAGGGAAGCGTACAAGCGGGGGGAGGAACAGGGCCGTGCCGACGCCCTCGCCGGGCGGCCGTACGCCGATCCGGCCCGGGACGGGGCGCGCGGTGAGAAGGACCAGTACGCGAACGGCTACGACTGGGGCTACGAGCAGGGCCGCGCGCACAAGCTCGACCTGGTCGTCTGGCAGGAGGGCGGTGTGGAGGACGCCCCCGGGGGTCTCGGCACCACCGTCAACGTCTGTGTGCGCACCCCGAACTGGAGCGAGACGGTCGACGCCGGCGAACGCGAGCACGTGTTCACCGCCCCCACCGGGTTCCGCTGGAACGGCGTGGTGGGTGCCCAGTACAAGCGGATGGACCAGACCACGCGCGGCGGCCTGCCTCCCGTGCGGGCCACGGTCGGCGCGGACGGCCGCACGCTGACCTTCACCTACCACGTGCACCTGAACACGACCGACGACGACAAGGACTGCCTCGTCTACACCTGTGGCCTGGAGGCCGCGGACGGAGCCACGCCCGGCCGCCGCACCGACGGTGTCGCGCAGATCGGCACCGCGCCGCCGGCCAAGCTCAAGGCCGAGGTGATCGAGGACGAGGACTGAGGACGCGGACCGAGGACGAGAACCGAGAGAGCAGGGAACAGGCATCATGACCACCGTCGTCACCTCCGGCGTCTTCCCCTCCACCGCTCCGCCCGTCGCACCGCTCGACGGGCTGGGCACCGCGGACATCAGGTGGGGCAGCAACAACTCCCAGAGCGGTTACCAGTTCCGCGGTGCCGCCGCGGACGTCCAGCTCGACGGCACCGAGTTCGTCGTCGGCACCTTCGTGCACCGCAACGTCCCCACGAACGTCACCCCGAGCGTGTTCGACGTCCAGCTGACCGTCAACGTCATGTTCGAGGACGGCAGCACGACCGACCTGAACTTCAGCTTCCACCACAACGAGACGCCGAACACCACCAACTCCAGTCCGGCCGACGACGACCTGGTCGACCTCCAGACCTTCGTGCACCCGCAGCCCGTCACGATCGACGGCAAGCAGTACCGGGCGGTCCTGAGCGGGTTCAAGCGGGGCGGCCGGATCGTGCGGCAGTTCCGCAGCCCCGAGGGCGGCATCAACTTCGCCGAGGTCGTCTGCGCGTTCGCGTTCGACGAGCCCGACGTGGTGATCTCCGATCTGCGCTACCTGGGCACCGGCGCGGCCCAGGCCGACGAGTACGTCGAGATCCACAACAAGGGCGGCGCGCCGCAGGACCTGAGCGGCTGGAGCGTGCAGGCCAAGCCCACCGGGTACTCCTACCCCTTCCCACCGGGGACGGTGATCCAGCCGGGCCAGCGCTACCGCGTCTACACCAACGAGACCCACCCGCAGGACGGCGGGTTCTCCTTCGGTTCCACCGGGGAGGTCTGGCGGGACCAGGGCGGTATCGCCCGCCTCGTCGCGGACGACGGCTTCGTCGTGGACCAGCACCCCTACCTCGACAAAGGGTTCAACAAGTCCGGGACGCCGTAGGCGAGGTCACGAGGGGCCGTCCGGCGGCGGGAGCGCTCCGGTGCCCCCCGCCGCCGGACGGCCCGGGTGCCGCCGTGGGAGGACGGCACCCGCTCAGCGCGCGGGACCCCCGGTGGCGGCCAGTGCGGTCTCGACGAGGTCGGCGGCGCGCGGGGTGCCGCCCTCGGCCCGGGCGGCGGTCCGCAGCCGCTGGGAGCGGCGGATGCGTTCCGGATCCGTGAGCAGGTCGTCCAGGGCCGCGCGGAGGGTCTCGGCGGTGGCGTCGGCGGTGTCCACACGGCGGGCGACGCCGAGTTCCACGAGCCGGTCGGCGTTCATGAACCGCTCGGCCCCCCGCGGCACGGCGATCATGGGGACGCCGGTGAGGAGCCCTTCGCCGCAACCGCCCATGCCCACGTGGGTGACGAAGGCGTCGGCCTGTTTCAGGATCGCCCGCTGCGGGACCCAGGGGTGCACTTCGACAGCGGGCGGGACGGTGCCGAGTTCCCTGGGGTCGGTGTGCCTGCCGATCTGGAGCACGACGTGCCAGCCGGGCAGCTCGCCGAAGGCGGCGAGGCACCGGCGGTAGAACGCGGGCCGATGCGTGTACGCGGAGCCGAGCGAGATCAGCAGCACGCGGTCCGCGGCCGCCGGGCGGGTCCAGCCGTCCGCGTCCGCCGGGGTGTCGGAGCAGGGGCCGACGAAGGTCACCGTGCCGTTGTCGACGCGGTCGGCGTGCGGCTGCATCGCTCGGGGGATCAGGGCGAGGGTCCGGGTGGGCGGCTCGCAGAACGTGTCCACGTCGGTGGTGGTCGCACCGCAGTCGGCGAGCCACCGCGCGAACCTGTCCCGGTAGGCCCCGGCGCCCGGCAGCTTCCACAGCCGCTCCGCGACCTCCTCCTGGTAGCCGTCCCAGCCGACGAACGTCGGGGACGGCTGTACGGGGGGACGGCCCTGCGCTTCGGCGAGGGCGCGCGCGGCATGGGCACCGATGTCGTAGAGGTAGAGGTCGGCCGGATCGTCGTCGTAGGCGGCGCGCAGTCGTGGGAGTGCCTGGACGGCGTCGTCGAGGAACAGGCTCGCCGCGACGATGGGATCGGCGGGCCAGTCGTCGTCCGCGACGGGCAACGTGGAGGCGCAGGGCACCGGTTCCGCGCCGGTGGCGGCGATCCGGTCGGCCACGGACGGGTCGTTGGCGTAGGTGACCCGGTGCCCGCGGGCCACCAGTTCGCGGATGAGCCCGAGGCTGGGCAGGACGTGGCTGACGATGGGGATGCCGATCATCGCGATGTGGGCGCGGCGACGGGGCATGGGCGGTCACTCGTTCCTGGCGCGGGGCGGGTGCGGGGGTGCGGCGAGGTCGCGGTGTCAGGGCCGGTCGAGCTGCGCGGCGGCCTCCTCCGGCTCGGCGACGGTCCCCGACGTGATCGTCCGCACGTGTCCGGTGACGTGCCGCACGGGCCAGTCCCATCACGCCACGGCGAGGAGCCGCGCGACGTCCGCGGCGTCGTAGCGGGTGCGGAGGAGCCGGGCGGGGTTGCCCGCCGACGATTCCGTAGTCGGGGACATCGCCGGTGACCACGGCGCCCGCGGCGACGATCGCGCCGTGGCCGATGCGTACACCGGGCATGACCATGGCGCCGTGGCCGAACCAGACGTCGTTGCCGACGACCGTGTCGCCCCGGCCGGGCAGGTCGGTGATCAGGTCGAAGTGCTCCGCCCAGGAGCCCCCCATGGTGGGGAACGGGAAGGCGGACGGGCCGTCCATGCGGTGGTTGGCGCCGTTCATGAGGAACCGGGTGCCCGTTGCCAGGGCGCAGTACCGGCGACGAGCCGCTCGGGGCCGTAGTGGTGGAGGACGTTGTGCGTCTCGAACGCGGTCGGGCCGTCCGGGTCGTCGTAGTAGGAGAAGTCACCGACCTCGAGGACGGGGAGCCGGCCCGTCATCGGCGACCGGGTTCGTGACGGCGGCGTCCGGGGCAGCGCTGCCTGCCAGCGCAACTCCATGGTTCTTAGTGCGGCGGGGAGGAGCGGCGGTGGCGGCGGGCCTCGGCCCGGCGGCGGTCCCCCACTCGGCGGCGGTCGGGCCCCTCGTAGTTGAAAGAGGGATCAAGGTAACCGATCAACGAACGGGTGTGAGAATTCGGTGAAGGTTGGTGATCGCGCCGTTATTCCCAAGATCTCCGGTGTACGCGACAGCAGACCCCGGGGGACGGTCCGAAGTGGGGGCGGTGTGGGCCGGGATCTAGGCTTTTGGTGTTGGAGCAGCGTCTCGTCGGTGCGGTCTGTTCAGTCATGAGGGATGTCCCGTTGAACTTCTGGTCGATCTATCAGCACGGCTTCGCGCGGGTCGCCGCGTGCACGGGCCACACCGTCATCGCCGACCCCCGGGCCAACGCCGCGGCGGTGCTGCGCCAGGCCCGCCGGTGCGCGGACGAGGGCGTCGCCGTCGCCGTCTTCCCCGAGCTGGGCCTCACCGGCTATTCGGTCGAGGACCTGCTCCTCCAGGACGCGCTGCTGGACCAGGTCGAGGAAGGGCTCGCCGAGGTCGTCGCCGGGTCGGCCGAGCTGCTGCCGGTGCTGGTCGTCGGTGCCCCGCTGCGGCACCGCAACCGGATCTACAACTGCGCGGTGCTGGTGCACCGCGGGCGAGTTCTCGGTGTCGTGCCGAAGTCCTACCCGCCGACCTACCGGGAGTTCTACGAGCGCCGGCAGCTCGCCGACGGGCACGACGAGCGCGGCGGGACGATCCGCGTCGGGGGCGTGTCCGTGCCGTTCGGGGTGGACCTGCTGTTCGCCGCCGACGACGTGCCCGGGCTGGTGGTGCACACGGAGATCTGCGAGGACATGTGGGTGCCGGTGCCGCCGAGCGCCGAGGCCGCGCTCGCCGGCGCGACCGTGCTGCTCAACCTGTCCGGCAGCCCCATCACCGTCGGACGGGCCGAGGACCGCAAGCTGCTGTGCCGCTCGGCGTCCTCACGCTGCCTCGCCGCCTACGTGTACGCCGCGGCCGGACTGGGCGAGTCCACCACCGACCTGTCCTGGGACGGACAGACCATGATCTTCGAGAACGGGGTGCTGCTCGCCGAGACCGAGCGGTTCCCGGCCGACGATGGTTACGCGGTGGCCGACGTGGACCTCGACCTGCTGCGCCAGGAGCGGCAGCGGATGGGCACCTTCGACGACAACCGCCGGACCCACCGGGCGCGCACCGGCGACTTCCGCACCGTCGGGTTCCGGCTGGAGCCGCCGGTCACCGACCTCGGGCTGAAGCGGCGCGTGGAGCGGTTCCCGTTCGTGCCGGCCGACCCCGAGCGGCTCGCCCTGGACTGCTACGAGGCCTACAACATCCAGGTCGCCGGGCTCCAGCAGCGGCTCGCCGCGATCGGCGGGCCCAAGGTCGTCATCGGGGTGTCGGGCGGCCTGGACTCCACGCACGCGCTGATCGTGGCCGCCCGGGCCATGGACCGCGCCGGCCGGCCGCGCAGCGACATCCTCGCGTTCACCCTGCCCGGCTTCGCCACCAGCGACCACACCAAGGACAACGCCCACACGCTGATGCGGGCGCTCGGCGTCACCGCGGCCGAGCTGGACATCACGCCGACCGCGCGGCTGATGCTCCAGGAGATCGGCCACCCCTTCGCCTCCGGTGAGCCGCAGTACGACGTCACCTTCGAGAACGTCCAGGCCGGATTGCGCACGGACTACCTGTTCCGGCTGGCCAACCAGCGCGGCGGCATCGTGCTGGGCACCGGGGACCTCTCCGAGCTGGCGCTCGGCTGGTCCACGTACGGCGTCGGCGACCAGATGAGCCACTACAACGTCAACTCCGGCGTGCCGAAGACCTTCATCCAGCACCTGATCCGCTGGGTGATCGGCAGCGGCCAGTTCGACGAGGAGACCGGCGCGGTGCTGGCCGCGATCCTGGACACGGAGATCAGCCCGGAGCTGGTGCCGGGCGAGGAGATGCAGTCGACCGAGTCCCGGATCGGGCCGTACGCGCTGCACGACTTCACCCTGTTCCAGGTGCTGCGCTACGGCCTGCGCCCGTCCAAGATCGCCTTCCTGGCCTGGCACGCCTGGCACGACGCGGAGTCCGGCGCGTGGCCGCCCGGTTTCCCCGAGGCCAAGCGGGTCGCCTACGACCTGGCGGAGATCCGGCGCTGGCTGGAGGTGTTCTGCCGCCGCTTCTTCGCGTTCTCGCAGTTCAAGCGCTCGGCCATGCCGAACGGGCCGAAGGTCTCGGCGGGTGGCTCGCTCTCCCCGCGCGGCGACTGGCGGGCCCCGTCCGACGGCAACGCCGAGGCGTGGCTGCGGGACCTGGACCGCTTCGACTTCGACGACGCGGGCGCCGGCCGGTAGGGCCGTCAGGTGTTCCAGGTCTCGTCGTAGGGGTCGCGCGGTGCCGGGACCGGCCGTGCCGCGGTGACGCGCAGGTACGGGACCGGGCCGGCGTTGACGGGGTCGCGGGCCAGACGGGGGGCGTACGTGCCCGTCACCTCCAGCCAGGCGTCCGGCCGCAGCACCGGCGGCAGCGCGCCGGTGAGGGCGATCTTCACCGGCTGGGCGTCCGCGGCGCAGCAGTTGAGTGCCATGCGCACCAGGTAGGGCCGGCCCTTGCCGTCCAGCGCGAGGAAGCCGGTGACGCGTACCGCGCGGCCGTGCAGCGAGCGGCCGTGGCCGTAGGCCGCGCGGGAGGCGTAGTCCACCACGGACAGCGGCACCGGGTTCCCGGCGGGCAGCGGGCCGTAGGCGTACGGCTTCTGGAGCGCCGTGCCCGAGCGCAGGGCGCTGTAGGAGCCGAGGGCCGGCGGGGCGATGAGGATCAGCGCGAGGAGCGGGAGCAGGAGCAGCCACGCGACGCGCGGTTCGGGGTGCTCGCCGGTCCGGGCGCGCCGGTGGCGGCGAAGCTCGTACCAGGCCGTGGCCAGGGCCGCCGCGATCAGCACCGCGCCCGCGGCCAGCACCAGCGGGCGCAGGCCCGCCTTGACGTAGCGCAGGTACAGGTCGGTGGTGCCCGCGTGCAGCAGGGCCCCGCCGAGCAGGAACAGGACGGCCGCCTGCGCCTGGCGGTTCACAGCAGCACCGCCCCGGTCAGCACGGCGCCGGTGACGGCCAGCGCGAAGGTGGCGGGGGCGAAGCGCAGGGCGAACGCGCGGCCGAAGGTGCCGGCCTGCATCGCGAACAGTTTCAGGTCGATCATCGGGCCCACCACCAGGAACACCAGCTTGGCCGTCGGGGAGAACTGGGTGAGGGACGCCGCGACGAACGCGTCCGCCTCCGAGCAGATGGACAGCAGGACGGCCAGGACCGCCAGGGCGAGCACCGAGACCGACGGGTCGCCGGCGGCCTCGCGCAGCCAGGTCGCCGGCACCGCCGACTTCAGCGTGGCCGCGGCCGTCGCGCCGATGACCAGGAAACCGCCGGCGTGCATGACGTCGTGGCGGACCGCGCCCCAGAACGCCTCCCCCCGGGTGGCGCCCCCGTGCGCGCCGTGGGCCGGCGGGCGCAGCCAGTCCGTGCGGCCGAGCCGCTGCCAGAGCCAGCCCATCGCGCAGGCCACCAGGAGACTGGCCGCGAACCGGGCCAGGACCATCTCCGGGTGCCCGGGAAAGGCGATGGCGGTGGCGGTCAGCACGACCGGGTTGATCGCGGGCGCGGACAGCAGGAAGGCGAGCGCGGCGGCGGGGGTGACACCCCGGCGGACCAGGGCGCCCGCCACCGGCACCGACGCGCACTCGCAGCCCGGCAGCACCGCGCCCGCCAGGCCCGCCACGGGGACCGCCAGGGCGGGGCGGCGGGGCAGGGCGCGCGCGAAGAAGGACGCCGGGACGAACACCGCGATCGCCGCCGACAGCAGCACGCCGAGGACCAGGAACGGCAGCGCCTGGACGGTCACGGCCACGAACACCGTCGTCCAGGTCTGCATCAGCGGCGTGCCGAGCAGGCCGCGGAGCGGGGACTGCGCGAGGACGGCCCCGAGCAGGAGCAGCGTCAGCAGCAGCGGCGAACTGAGCCGCCGGCCCTCGCCCTCCGGCGGCTCACCGCGGGGGTCGGTGTCCGCGCCGGGCGGGGCGTCCTCGGTGATGGCCACTGGTGTTCCCTCCGGCTGCTGCTGTGCCTCCCCTGGTTACGCGGATCGCCGCACGGGTGTTCAGGGCATTGCGGGAACCACTCGACTCCTTGGGGCACTCTTTCCCCTCGTGACGAGCGTTCCGTACCAAGGGGGGCCGGGTGGCCCGGCGGCACACATGGTGGTGTGCGGTGACGACGGGCTCGCGCACCGGCTGGCCGCCGAGTTGCGCGGGGTCCACGGCGAGCGGGTCACCCTCGTGGTGCCGCCGAACGAGCGCACCGTCCGGCCCCCCGTGGTCGGACGGGCCCGGGCGGCCTCGGCGGCCCTGTTCGACCGCGTGGTCAGTGCCGCGGTCGGCTCCGTGGGCCGGACCGGCGCGGCGGGGCAGCCCGCCGGCCCGGCCGCCGGGCACCGCCCGGACGGCGAGGGCGTGCTGGAGGCCTTCGAGCTGACGGAGGCGGTGCTCGCGGAGGCCGGGGTGGCCCGCGCCACCGCCCTGGCCCTCGTGTACGACGACGACGAGACCAACATCCGTGCCGCGCTGACCGCCCGCCGGCTCAACCCCCGGCTGCGGCTCGTCCTGCGGCTCTACAACCGGCGGCTGGGCCAGCACGTCGGCGAACTCCTCGACCAGGCCGCCGCGCTGGCCGCCGGGGCCGACGCGGACGGCGGGACGGGCGGGGACGGCCCGGAGGCCTCCACGACCGTGCTGTCCGACGCGGACACCGCCGCGCCCGTGCTGGCCGCCACCGCCGTCGCCGGCACCAGCAAGGTCGTCCAGGCCGAGGGGCTGCTGCTGCGGGCGGTGGAACGCCCCCTGTCCGCGGACGGACCCGACGCCGACTCCGGGCTGTGCACCTTGGCCCTGCTGTCCGGCGGCGACCGGGCCGGCGCCGACGGAGCGGACGGCGGCGGACCGGACGGCGGCGGGGAGCAGCAGCCCCGGCTGCTGCCCGGTGACGAGGAGGTGCGGCAGGCCGCCGGCCGGCAGGCGGTGGTGCTGGAGCAGGTCTTGGCCACGGGCGGCACGGAACCCGCGGCGCCCGCCCGCGGCGTGACCGGCGTACCGCCGCTGGCCTCGCTCTTCTCCCGTCGGCTGCGCTGGTCCGTGGCCGGCCTGGTGGGGTGTGTCGTCGCGCTCGCCGTCGCCCTGTGGCTGGTGACCGGCATCCATCCGCTGCGGGCCTTCTACGTCACCCTGCTGGACCTCCTCGCCATCGACGAGCCGGCCCTGCGCGCGTCCCTGGGCCGGCAACTGCTCCAGCTCCTCTCCGCGTTCGTGGGGCTGCTGCTCCTGCCGGTGCTGCTGGCCACCGCGCTGGAGGCGTTCGGCACCTTCCGCACCGCCTCCGCCCTGCGCAAGCCGCCCCGCGGCCTCACCGGGCACGTGGTCCTGCTCGGACTCGGCAAGATCGGCACCCGGGTGCTGACCCGGCTGCGGGAACTCGACGTCCCCGTGGTGTGCGTCGAGGCCGACCCGGAGGCACGGGGGCTGGCCACCGCGCGCCGGCTGCGGGTGCCGGTGGTGCTCGGTGACGTCACCCAGGAAGGCGTCCTGGAGGCCGCCAAGATCCATCGGGCGCGGACGCTGCTCGCGGTGACCAGCGCCGACACCACCAACCTGGAGGCGGTGCTGTACGCGCGGACCGTACGGCCCGATCTGCGGGTCGTCCTCAGGCTGTACGACGACGACTTCGCCACCGCCGTCTACCGCACCCTGCGGGCCGCGCACCCGCAGGCGCTCACCCGGAGCCGCAGCGTGACCCACCTGGCCGCCCCCGCGTTCGCCGGCGCGATGATCGGCCGGCAGGTGCTCGGGGCCGTCGCCGTGGAGCGCCGGGTGCTGCTGTTCGCCGCGGTCGACGTGGACGGGCACCCGCAGCTGGAGGGGCGATCCGTGCGGGAGGCGTTCCGGGCCGGGTCCTGGCGGGTGCTGGCGCTGCTGGGCCGGTCCGGCACGCCGGCCGGGCACGTGCTGGAGAAGGGCGACCGGGTGGTGGTCGCCGCCACCCGCCGGGGGCTCGCCGAACTGCGGTGAGCCCCCGGACCGGCCGGCGCGTCACGGCGCCAGGTGGCGCCGCGCGAACTCCAGCTCCAGCCGCACCTGCTTGATCCGCTCCTCGACCACCAGGGAGCCGTGCCCCGCGTCGTACCGGTACACCTCGTGGGCCGCGCCGCGGGCCTCCAGCCGTTCGACGTAGTTGTCGATCTGGCGGATCGGGCAGCGGGGGTCGTTGACGCCCGCCGAGATGTGGACCGGGGCCTTGACCTGGTCGACGTAGGTCAGCGGGGACGACGCCTCGAAGCGGTCCGGGACCTCCTCCGGGGTGCCGCCCAGCAGGGTGCGGTCCATGGCCTTCAGGGCTTCCATCTCGTCGTGGTACGCGGTGACGTAGTCCGCGACCGGCACCACCGCGATGCCCACCGCCCACGTCTCGGGCTGGGTGCCGAGGCCGAGCAGGGTGAGGTAGCCGCCCCAGGAGGCGCCGGTGAGGACGAGGCGGGCGGGGTCGGCGAGACCCGAGGAGACCGCCCACTCGCGCACCGCGGCCACGTCCTCCAGCTCGATCAGGCCGACCCGGTGCTTGAGGGCGTCGGTCCAGGCGCGGCCGTAGCCGGTGGAGCCGCGGTAGTTGACGCGGACGACCGCGTAGCCGTGGTCGACCCAGGCCGCCGGGCCCGCGGCGAAGGAGTCGCTGTCGTGCCAGGTGGGACCGCCGTGCAGGTCGAAGACGGTGGGCAGGGGGCCGGTCGCGCCGGCCGGCTTCTGGATCAGGGCGTGGATGCGGCCGCCCGGGCCCTCCACCCAGGCGTCCTCCACGGCCACCGACGGCGGGCAGGCCATGCCCGGCGGGTCCAGCACGACCCCGCCGGCCGTGGAGCGCACCACCGGCGGCCGGGCGGCCGAGGACCACAGGTACTCCACGCTGCCGTCGGGGCGGGCCGTCGCACCGGAGACCGTGCCGGGCGGGGTGGGGATGCGGGTCAGCGCGCGGGACGCCAGGTCGTAGCGGAACAGCTCGCTGCGGGCCTCGAAGCCGTGCGCGACGAGCAGCGCCGAACCGTCCGGGTACCACTCGGCGCTGACGTCGCCGGGCAGGTCCAGCGCCAGGTCGGTCTCCTCGCCCGTCGCCACGTCCCAGACCAGCGGCTCCCAGCGGCCCCGGCGCTGGTGCCCGACGAGCAGCCGGGTGTCGCCGTCGACCGGGGCGAAGCCCAGCACCTCCAGGCCCAGCTCCTCGGTGCCGCCCCTGGTGTCGTCCAGCTCGGCGACGGGCGTGCCGTCCGGCCGCAGGACGCGCAGCGCGGCGTGCATGGCGTCGCCGTGCTCGGTGTGCTCGACGGCGATCAGGGTGCCGTCGTGGGAGATGTCGCCGACCCCCGCCGACTCGCGGTGCCGGTAGATCTCCACCGGGTCCCCGCCCTCGCGGGCCAGGTGGATCGTGGTGCCGTCCTCGTCCGTGGAGCGGCCGACGACCGCCGTGCGGCCGTTCCGGGACAGGGCCAGGCCGGCCGGGTAGGACGGGGCGAGGCCGGGGACGGCGGGCTCGTCCGGGCCGCCCGCGAAGGGCTGGCGGCGCCAGATCCCGAACTCGTCGCCGTCCTTGTCGTCGAACCACCAGATCCACGCGCCGTCCGGGGACAGGACGCCGTCCGTGGTGCCGTTCGGCCGGTCCGTCGCCTGCCGCTGGCCGCCCGTCGCGCGGTCCCACGCGTACAGCTCGTACGTCCCCGTCGCGTTCGACACGAACAGGGAGCGGTCCGGCGCGTCCTCGGCCCAGTCGGGCAGCGACACGCGCGGTGCCCGGAACCGCTTCTCCCAGTCCGGCATGTCCGGTGTGCCCGGCGTCCTGCTCTCACTCATCGCCCCAGTCATGCGCCCATACTGCCTGGCCGCGGCGGTTTCCGGTGCCGGGTGCCCCCAGCCTGTGGACAACTTCCCGGACGCGGCCGCGGGGCAGGGGCGCCCCGCGGCCGAGGAGCCGGGGCGGGCGCCGTACCGTGGAGGGCGTGTACCGGTTTCTGCTGACTCCCCGCTGGTGGGGCATCAACGTCTTCGTGCTGCTCGCCATCCCCTTCTGCGTCTTCATGGGGTCCTGGCAGTTGAGCCGGTTCGAGGACCGGGTGCAGGACCACCGGGCGGTGACCGAGCGGGTCGCGTCCGCCCGGGACGAGGCCGCTCGTCCGCTGGCCGCGATGCTCCCCGTCGACCAGGCCACCGCCGGACGCCGGGTCACCGCGAGCGGGCGGTACGGCAAGCAGCTGCTGGTGCCGGCCCGGGAGCTGGACGGCCGGCGCGGTTTCTACGTCCTCACCCTGCTGCGGACCGGCTCCGGCAGGGCGCTGCCCGTGGTCCGGGGGTGGCTGCCCGGTACGGCGGACCCCGCGAAGGCGCCCGCGCCGCCCCGGGGCGAGGTCACCGTCACCGGGGCCCTGGAGGCGTCCGAGACGCCCGGCAGCGACGGGGTCGGCGCGCAGGGCGGCCTCCCCGCGGGCCAGACCGGGGTCATCAGCTCGGCGGCCCTGGTCAACCTGGTGCCGTACCGGCTGTACGACGCCTGGGTCACGCTGGACCACGCCGACGCGGGGATGAAGGCGGTGCCCGCGACCGCGCCGGCCGGCTCGGGACTGGACCTGAAGGCGTTCCAGAACCTCGGCTACACCGGCGAGTGGTTCGTCTTCGCGGGGTTCGTGGTGTTCATGTGGTTCCGGTTGCTGCGGCGCGAGGTGGAGGCCCAGCGGGACGCCGATCTGGGCCTGCTGACCGCGGACCACCCGGCGCCCGTGTCCGGCGGCTGACCGGCCACCGGCCCGGAGACGGGCCGCCGGCCCGGCCGCCGGCCCCGCGTCACGTCCCGGCCAGTACCCCGGTGTAGTAGACCGTCCCGGCGCACGCCCCGGACACCGTCGCCGTGGCCGTCGGGGAACCCGGGGCCGCCGTGTGGGTCAGCAGGATGCTGCCGTCCGCCGTGCCGTCCTCGGTGACGAGCTGCGGCGTCGTACCCACCGAGGCGCCGGGGTCGGTCGTGCCGCCGGCGGCGTCCGTGCCGCCCTGGGTCGGCGTCGGGTCCGGTGTGGGCTCGCCCGTCTCGGTGCCGCCGGTGCTGCCGTCGCCGGTGGTGGGACAGGTCTCCGAGGGCACGAAGGCGAACTTCTCCTGGTAGGCCGCGCCGGGCTGGAGGATCAGCCCGGAGACCTCCTGGGACGGGTCGGGCAGCGCCGCCGCCGCGTCCCCGGCCACGTGTCGGGCGGAGACGATCTTGGCCGGGTCGGCGGCGCCCAGCGCGGTGGGCGTGACGGTGCCCGGTCCGCCGAGGGTGCAGGCGGTGCCGGAGACGTTGACGACGCGGAAGACGCCGTAGACGACGCCCGTGGTGTCCGGCGCGTCGGCGGTGCCGGTGGCGGAGCCCAGCTGGGCCGCCGTGCACGGCGTGACGCCCGGTGCGGCGGTGGCCGGCGGGTTGACGCCGCCGGTGGAACCGCCGCCGGTGTGGCCGCCCTTGTCCTTCTCCCCGTGCTTGCCGGGGGTCTTGTCCGGCTTGGCCGTCGCGGCGCCGGTGTCCTTCGGGCCGCTCTTGTCGTCGCCCTTGTCCTTGCCGTGGCTCGTGCCGCTCTGGGCCTGGGAGGACTGGCCGGCCATGGCGGTGTTGGGGTCGGAGCCGCCGGCGTAGGAGACGTGGACGAGGGCCGGGACGGCGGTGCCGATGAACAGGGCCGCCGCGGCCGCGCCCACCAGGGCCTGCCGCTTGCGGGCGCGCCGCGCGGGCACGGCCCGGCGCAGGTGGTCCAGGGTGCCGGTGCTCGGTTCGATGCCGTCGACCGCCGAGTGCAGCAGCCGGCGCAGGGCCAGCTCGTCGGAGCCGAGCGGGTCCGGTCCGTCGAGTGCCTCGGGCCCGTCGCCGGTGCTGCCGGAGTCGTCGGGACGGGGGCCGGACCCCTCGGGGCCCTTGTCGTCGGGGCCGTGGTTCACAGTTGCTTTCCCAGCGTGCGATGGCGTGTGCTCTTGCCCGTACCGTTGCGTCGGCTCGTGCCAGGCGTAGGGCTCGTGACGTTCGTGGGAGTGACGTTCGTGGGAGTGACCGTCATGCGGTTCGCCCCCTTCGGCGCGGTCGTTCATGCCGATGCCTCCATGACCACCCGCAGCGCGGCGATGCCCCGCGAGCCGTACGCCTTGACGGAGCCCAGCGATATGCCGAGGGTCTCGGCGACCTGGGCCTCGGTCATGTCCGCGAAGTAGCGCAGCACGAGCACCTCGCGCTGGCGGCGCTGGAGGCCCTTCATCGCCTTGATGAGGTCGCGGCGTTCCAGCTGGTCGTAGGCGCCCTCCTCCGCGCTGGCCATGTCGGGCATCGGCTTGGCGAGGAGCTTCAGGCCGAGGATGCGCCGGCGCAGCGTGGAGCGGGAGAGGTTGACGACCGTCTGGCGCAGGTAGGCGAGGGTCTTCTCGGGGTCGCGGACGCGCTTGCGGGCCGAGTGGACGCGGATGAAGGCCTCCTGGACGACGTCCTCGCAGGAGGCGGTGTCGTCGAGGAGGAGGGCGGCGAGGCCGAGCAGGGAGCGGTAGTGCGCCCGGTAGGTCTCGGTGAGGTGGTCGACGGTCGTGCCGGCGGTCACGGAAGCCTGGGCGGACCCGGCCTCCTCGGTGCCGTCACGCTGACTGGGTATGTGGGCCGGCCGCGCTGCGGGCATGGGCGCGATCACCGGCATGCCGCCGGGCGTGCGGGGCCTGAGCGCCGCACGGGGCGGCCGCAGGGCCGTGCCGGTGCGGGCCACACTGAGTTCGAGTACCTCTGCCACGCCAGTTGGACACGTAGCCCCCCTCGGGGGTTGTACGTGCCGGGCGTCACATGTGCGACAACCGACGGTGCCTCAAGTGCCGTCATGCGTCCCGCTCTTCCCTCATGTCCCATTTGAACGGGCGTCCCCACGCCCCGATCACGGCGTCCCCACGCCAGGATCATCACGCCCCCAGGTCCCGCAAGGGTGACCGCAAAGACGCTCCCCGCCCTCCGTACGGTTGCGGGGAGCGGGGAGGCACATCCTCCGTCGCGAGGGGAGACCGGTTCAAGTGGTCGCGATCACGCACCGGGCCACACTTCGCACACAGATCCTACGCAGGGGCTAACCGCGGCCCGCCGGCTCGGCCGCGATCACCTCCGCGATCTGCACGGCGTTCAGCGCGGCGCCCTTGCGCAGGTTGTCGCCGCACACGAAGAGTTCGAGGGCGGCCGGGTCGTCCAGGGCCCGGCGCACCCGGCCGACCCAGGTCGGGTCCGTGCCCACCACGTCGGCGGGGGTGGGGAACTCGCCGGCCTCCGGGTCGTCGCAGAGCACGACGCCGGGCGCGGTGGCGAGGATCTCGCGGGCACCGTCGACCCCCACCTCGCGCTGGAAGCGGGCGTGGACGGTCAGCGAGTGGGTGGTGACCACCGGCACCCGCACACAGGTCACGGCGACCGGCAGCCGCGGCAGTCCGAGGATCTTGCGGGTCTCGTCGCGGACCGCCATCTCCTCCGACGACCAGCCGTCCTCCCGCAACGCCCCGGCCCACGGGACGACGTTGAGCGCGACCGGCTCCGGGAACGGCCCGGTGCCGTCCCCGACGGCCCGCCGTACGTCCCCGGGTTTGGTGCCCAGTTCGGTGCCGGCCACCAGGGACAGCTGGGAGCGCAGCGTCTCCACCCCGGCCCGGCCGGCCCCGCTCACCGCCTGGTACGACGAGACGACCAGTTCCCGCAGCCCGAACTCGGCGTGCAGAGCGCCCAGGGCGACGATCATCGTCAGGGTCGTGCAGCCGGGGTTGGCGACGATCCCGCGCGGGCGGGAGCGCACGGTGTGCGGGTTGACCTCGGGGACGGCCAGGGGCACGTGCGGGTCCATCCGGAACGCCCCGGAGTTGTCGACGACGACCGCGCCGCGCGCGGCGGCGACCGGCGCCCACACGGCGGCGACCTCGTCGGGGACGTCGAACAGGGCGATGCCGACCCCGTCGAAGGCCTCCTCCGACAGGGCCACCACCTCGGTCTCCGCCCCGCGCACGGACAGCTTGCGGCCGGCCGAGCGCGGGGAGGCGATCAGCCGGATCTCGCCCCAGACGTCCGCCCGCTGGGACAGGATCTGGAGCATGACCGTGCCGACGGCCCCGGTCGCCCCGACGACCGCGAGCGTCGGCCTCCCGGTCGGCGCCATCAGCGGCCGGTGCCTCCGTAGACGACGGCCTCGTCGGTGTCGGAGTCGAGCCCGAAGGCGGTGTGCACGGCGCGGACGGCCTCCGCCACGTCGTCGGCGCGGGTGACGACCGAGATGCGGATCTCGGAGGTCGAGATCAGCTCGATGTTCACGCCGGCGTTGCTCAGCGCCTCGAAGAAGGAGGCGGTGACGCCCGGGTTGGTCTTCATGCCGGCGCCGACCAGGGAGATCTTGCCGATCTGGTCGTCGTAGCGCAGCGAGTCGAAGCCGATGCCGGACCGGTTGCGCTCCAGCGCGTCGATGGCCTTGCGGCCCTCGGTCTTCGGCAGGGTGAAGGAGATGTCCGTCAGGCCCGTGGAGGCGGCGGACACGTTCTGCACGACCATGTCGAGGTTGATGGCGGCGTCGGCGATGGTCCGGAAGATGGCGGCGGCCTCGCCCGGCTTGTCCGGCACACCGACGACCGTGATCTTGGCCTCGGAGGTGTCGTGCGCGACACCGGAGATGATGGCCTGCTCCACCTGCTTGTCCCCAATCGGCTCACTGCTGACCCATGTGCCCTGGAGCCCGCTGAAGCTGGACCGGACGTGGATCGGGATGTTGTAGCGGCGGGCGTACTCCACACAGCGGTGGAGGAGCACCTTGGAGCCGGAGGCCGCCAGCTCCAGCATGTCCTCGAAGGAGATCCAGTCGATCTTCTTCGCCTTCTTCACCACGCGCGGGTCGGCGGTGAACACGCCGTCGACGTCGGTGTAGATCTCGCAGACCTCGGCGTCGAGGGCGGCGGCGAGCGCCACGGCCGTCGTGTCGGAGCCGCCGCGGCCCAGCGTGGTGATGTCCTTCTTGTCCTGGCTCACACCCTGGAAACCGGCGACGATCGCGATGTTGCCCTCGTCCAGCGCGGTGCGGATGCGGCCCGGGGTGACGTCGATGATCCGGGCCTTGTTGTGGACCGAGTCGGTGATGACACCCGCCTGGCTGCCGGTGAAGGACTGCGCCTCGTGGCCGAGGTTCTTGATCGCCATCGCCAGCAGGGCCATGGAGATCCGCTCTCCGGCGGTCAGCAGCATGTCGAACTCCCGGCCGGCAGGCATCGGAGACACCTGCTCGGCGAGATCGATCAGCTCGTCCGTCGTGTCGCCCATCGCGGAAACGACGACGACAACCTGGTTGCCGTTCTTCTTCGCTTCCACGATCCGCTTGGCGACGCGCTTGATGCCCTCGGCATCGGCTACGGAGGAGCCTCCGTACTTCTGCACGACAAGGCCCACGTGCGCTCCTCGCTCGGTTCGTTTGTGTCGGCTCAGTTTACCGAGCGTCCGTATCCCACCATCGCGCTCCCGCATGGTGAGACGCCGGACGCCCGCTACCGCCACCTGCCCGGCGCGCCGCCCGGCACGCGGAACGTGCCCGGGCTCACAGCGCGCGCCGGCCGGTCAGGTCGCCGGCCGGATGCCCAGCGGGTCACCGATCTCCTGGGCCATCACCCGGCCCGCCTCGAACTCCAGCGTCTCGTCGCCGAGGCCCGCCTGGTCGGTGTCGAGGCCGTCCAGCTCCTCCAGCGGCTGGTTCAGGCGGACGTGGATCAGGACCGACTGGAGGGCGCGCAGCACCGCGGAGGCCATCGGCCCCCAGTTGGAGAAGTAGGAGAACTGCCACCACCACAGGGCCTCGGTGGTGCGGCCCGCACGGTAGTGGACCATCCCGTGCCGCAGGTCGGTGATGATGTCGGCGAGGTCGTCGGAGATCCGCCCGGGCACCGGCGCCTTGCGGGGCTCGTACGGGTCGAAGACCTCGGAGTAGACGTCGACGGGGTCCAGGAGACGCGCGAAGTTCTCGCGGATGGTGTCCACGTCCGGTTCGGGGCCCGGGTCGGGCTCGTAGCGGTCGTCGGGGACGATGTCCTCGTGCGCGCCGAGCCGGCCGCCGGCCAGCAGGAGCTGGGAGACCTCCAGGAGGAGGAAGGGCACCGTCGAGCCGGGCTCGTCCCCCTTGGCCACCTCCGTGACGGCCACCAGGAAGCTCTCGACCTGGTCCGCGATCTGGACCACGAAATCGTCCGGGTTCTGCGCCGAGGCGTGCAGTGTGGCGTCAGACATCTAGGAGTCGTCTCCCCTCGAAGGCGCGGCCGAGGGTCACCTCGTCCGCGTATTCCAGGTCGCCGCCCACAGGGAGGCCGCTGGCCAGGCGGGTGACCTTCAGGCCCATGGGCTTGATCATGCGGGCGAGGTACGTCGCCGTGGCCTCGCCCTCCAGGTTGGGATCCGTGGCAAGGATCAGTTCCGTGACCGTCCCGTCGGCCAACCGCGCGAGAAGTTCCCGGATACGCAGGTCGTCGGGTCCGACTCCCTCGATCGGGCTGATCGCGCCGCCCAGCACGTGGTAGCGGCCGCGGAACTCGCGGGTCCGCTCGATCGCGACGACGTCCTTCGGCTCCTCCACCACGCAGATGACGGAGCGGTCGCGGCGCGCGTCACGGCAGATGTTGCACAGCTCCTCCTGCGCCACGTTGCCGCACGTCGCGCAGAACCGGACCTTCGCCTTCACCTCCAGCAGGGCGTGCGCGAGCCGCTTCACGTCGGCCGGCTCCGCCTGGAGGATGTGGAAGGCGATCCGCTGCGCGCTCTTGGGACCGACGCCGGGCAGCCGCCCCAGCTCGTCGATGAGGTCCTGGACCACGCCTTCGTACAACGGACTGCCTTTCCTGGAGACCTTTCGGTACGTACGGTAGTCGGCACCCGCCTCCGCTCGGAAGGCGCCGGGGTCAGAACGGCAGGCCCGGGATGCCGCTGCCGCCGCCCAGCCCCTGCGCCAGCGGGCCGAGCTTCTGCTGCTGGAGCGCCTGCGCGTTCTCGTTGGCCGCCTGGACGGCCGCCACGACCAGGTCGGCGAGGGTCTCGGTGTCCTCCGGGTCCACCGCCTCGGGGTCGATCCGCAGCGCGCGCAGCTCCCCGGAACCGGTCACCGTGGCCCGCACCAGACCGCCACCGGCCTGCCCGTCGACCTCCGTGTTCGCCAGTTCCTCCTGCGCCTGCTGGAGGTCCTGCTGCATCTTCTGGGCCTGCTGGAGCAACTGCTGCATGTTGGGCTGGCCACCGGGGATCACGATCAGCTCCTCGCCGTCTTCTCCGACGTCCCTCACGACGTCTTCCTTCTCCGTCCTGACTGAGCCTACGTGGTCCACGCGGCCATCGCCGCGCCACTCTTTCGAGTGAGAACCACGGGAGTCCTATACCTGATCAAGACGCACTTCCGGGCGGAAAAGCCGGGGAAGCTCCCTCCCCGCCACCCGTTGGGCGGTAGGAAGGTGGCCGCGCGTCGGCAGGGCATGTCACGCGATGTGACCGGTCGTGATCAGTAGGGAGTGCCGGGTGGGTCAGCCGGAGATGCAGCCCGAGGGTCCGCCTCAGGACGGGCGGGGCGAGGGCGCGGCCGGGCTGCGGCCGGGCGACCTGACCGGGCGGGACTTCCCGCTCGGCGACTGGGCGGAACCCGCCGAACGGCTGGACGAGCTGTACCGGTGGGTCGAGGACCGGGCGCTGGAGACGGCCGCGTGGTACCTGCGGGACCGGGTGCGCAAACGGCGCGGGGCGCGGGTGCTGCGGGCGGGCACGGCGGCCGGGGCCGTGGTGGGCGCGGCGCTGCCCCTGCTGGACCTCACCGGGGCGGCCGGCGGTATCGCGCCCTGGGGCTGCCTGTCCCTGCTGCTCGCGGCCTCCTGCACCGGCGTCGACCGGTTCTTCGGGCTCACCTCCGGCTGGATGCGGGACGTGGCGACCGCGCAGGCGGTGCAGCGGCGGCTCCAGGCGCTCCGGTTCGACTGGGCGTCGGAGTGCGTGCGGGAGGTGCTGGGGCCGGCGGAGGGCACGGCGAGCGAGGCGGCCGAGCGGTGCCTGTCGGTGCTGCGGCGGTTCTCGGAGGACGTCACCGAGCTGATGCGCGCGGAGACGACCGACTGGATGGTCGCGTTCCGCACGGGTTCGGTACCGCTGGGCATCCAGACGGCGGTGACGTCGGTGCCACGCCAGGAGACCGGGGGCCCCGGCAGCCGCTTCCCGCTGCCACCGGCGAACGGCAGCCGACCCAACATGCCCCGACAACGCCCCCCCGAACCACGCTGACCACCCGGCCCCCGGTCGCCCGAGAGGAGGGCCCCCGTCGGCCGGGGCCCCGGCCGACGGGGGCGGTGAAGATGCCGAGCGGCACGGACGGGTGGCCCAGGACGGCGTCCTCGGACGAGTCGTCGGCGTGGCGCTCCAGCCCCGACTGGGTGGGTCCGCCCGAGCCGCGCCGGCACCGCCCCCGGTCATCCACAGGTCCCCCAGCCCGAGACCGGGCGCGGCGGCGGGCCGGGGTGTCCCGGTCGAGGGGGCGGGAAGCTGCCGGGGGCCGGGCAGATGGGTCCAGGACGGTGTCCTCGACGTGGCGTCCGGTCGACCACGGCCACCGGGCACCGCAGGCGGCAGCCCCGAGGCGGTGGGTCCACCCGCCAGCGCCTGCCCGAGCCACGCTGGTCACCCCGCCGGAGGCCACCCGGCCCGAGACCGGGCGCGGCGGCGGGCCGGGGATGTCGGCCGACGGAGGCGGTGAAGACGCCGAGCGGCACGGGCGGGTGGTTCAGGACGGCGTCCTCGGAGGAGTCGTCGGCGTGACGCGCTGCGACCAGGCGGTCGGACACCACTGGCGGCAGCCCGGAGGCGGCGGGTCCGCCCGAGCCGCGCCGGCCGCGCCGCCCCCGGTCACCCACCGGTCCCCCCGGACCGAGACCGGGTGCTGCGCCGAGCCGGGGACCCCCGGTCGACGGAGCGGGAAGCTGCCGGGGGGCCAGGACGGCGTCCTCGGCGTGGCACTCCGGTCGAGCACGGCCGCCGGACACCACACGCGGCAACCTCGGCGCGGCGGGTGCACCCCGCAGCGCCTACCCGAGCCGCGCCGGCCATCCCCGGTCACCCACAGGTCGCCCAGCCCGGGACCGGGCGCCGCTGGGAGTCCCCGGTGTCTCACAGTTCGCGGCGTCGATCACTGCTTGCGGTAGGTCAGGCTTTCTCCGCCGTCCGCCTTCGCGCGCTTCAGGCGGCCGTCCGGCAGCAGGGTGACCTCGGTGGCCTCGCCGGGCGAGCAGGAGGATGCGGGCGCGCCGCTGGTGACGGTGGAGGGACCGATCTCCAGGGGCCCGCCGGTGCCGGGCTCCGCGGCGAGGCTGCCCGTGAAGACGCAGTGGTACGTCCCGCCGGCGTCGGTGGGCCCGTCCGCGACCAGTGACAGCACGGCGTCGCCCACCCCGCCCTGGCGGATGGTGAGTTCGCGGGTGTGGGAGCCGTCGGCGTTGTCGATGGTGGTCCGCCAGGAGCCCAGGTAGGCGTCCGGGACCGCGCCCGCCGCGGAGCCGGACGCCGACGGCGTGGCGGTGCCCGGCGTGGACGCCCCGGAGGTGACCGGGGGCGCGGAGGTGACGGTGGGGGCGGGTCCGGCCGTGCCGCCGCCCTTGCCGTCGGGGGCACCGCCGTTCTTCATCAGCGCGTACACCGAGCCGCCCGCGCCCAGCGCGACGACCAGGGCGATCACGACGAGCAGCGCGGTGGACCGGCCGTTGCGCCGCTCCGTCTCCGCCGGCATCCCGGTGGTCGTCGGCCCGTACGGCGGGGTGTGCCCGGAGCCGCCGGCGTACGGGTTGTACGGCTGCGGCGCGCCGCCCCAGCCCCCGGCGCCGGACTGCTGCGGGTGACTGTGGGCGGCGGGCCCGGGGTGCTGCCGCGGACAGCCGTACGCGGACCCGTACGCGTCGGGCGCGGCACCGAACCCGGGCGGCACCGGCGGCGCGCCGGACGGGAGCGCCGGGGCGGTGACCGCGGCGGGCGGGTGTCCGGCACCTCCGGGCGGCACCGGGCCGGCGGACCGGGCCGGCGGACCGTCGGACACGGCGGCGTGCTCGGGGGAGGCGGCTGCCTGCCCGGGGAACGCGCCCGCGCCCGGGAAGGGCGCCCGGCCCGCACCGGCACCCCGGTCCGGCGTCGTCCCCGCTTGCCGCCGGGGCGGCGCGAGCGGGAAATCGTCCGCCCGGACACCCACGTCCGCGTCGGACGGCACCGGCGCCGGACCGCCGCCCTCCGGGCTCTCCGTCTCCAGCAGCCGTACGGCGTGCCGGCCCAGCTGCGCGACGAGCGAGCCGGGCAGCCAGGGGTCCCGGGACCGCCCGTCGGCCACGGTCTCCTGCGCCCCGGTGCGCTCCAGGACCGCGTCCAGCGAGGGCCGCGCGCCGGGGTCCTTGCGCAGGCAGTCCCGGACCAGGTCGGCGATCCCCTCCGGGACCCCCGTCAGGTCCGGCTCCTCCTGGGCGATCCGGAACATCAGCGCGTGCACCCCGCTGTCGGCGCTCCCGAACGGCATCGCCCCGGTCGCCGCGTAGGCCAGCACGGACCCCAGGCAGAACACGTCGCAGGCCGGTGTGATCCGGTCCCCGCGGACCTGCTCGGGCGCCATGAACCCGGGCGACCCGACGAGCGACCCGGTCCGGGTCAGCCCCTCCCCGGCGGCGGTGGCCGTCTCCAGGGCGCGCGCGATGCCGAAGTCGATCACGCGTGGCCCGTCGATGGTCACCAGCACGTTCGACGGTTTCAGGTCCCGGTGCACGATCCCCGCCGCGTGGATGTCCTCCAGCGCGTGCGCGAGGCCCGCCGCCAGGATCCGCACCGACCGCTCGGGCAGCGGCCCGTGGTCGTGCCCGACGACCCGCTGGAGGCTCGGCCCGGCCACGTACCCGGTCGCCACCCACGGCACGGGCGCCTCGGTGTCCGCGTCGAGCACGGGCGCGGTCCAGTACCCGCCGACGCGCCGCGCGGCCCGCACCTCCTGCCGGAACCGCGCCCGGAACTCCTCCCGGGCGGCCAGTTCCGCGCGGACGAGTTTCACGGCGACGGTGCGTCCCCGTTCCGACCGGGCCAGGAACACCTGCCCCATGCCGCCCGCGCCGAGCCGCGCCAGCAGCCGGTAGGACCCGATCTCCCGGGGGTCCCCCGGTCCCAGCTTCTCCATCCCCGCGCCGCCTTCCCCCCCATAGGTCGCAACGGACCGAGAATAGTGCGGGGGGCGCGGCGGCGGCACGGGCCGCCGTCCCCGGGCGCGCGACGGGCCGCCGGGACCGTCCGCCGACGGCGCGTCGACAACCTGTCGGGTATTGCGGCCGTCCACGGAACAGGACGCCGATACCCCTTCCGCACCGCGGACACCTACCCTCGGCCGCATGACCCCTCAGCCCCGCCCCGACGCCGGCGCCGCAGTGAAGGCCGCGGACCGCGCGCACGTCTTCCACTCCTGGTCCGCGCAGGACCTCATCGACCCGCTCGCCGTCGCCGGCGCCGAGGGGTCGTACTTCTGGGACTACGACGGCACGCGGTACCTGGACTTCACCAGCGGGCTCGTCTTCACCAACATCGGCTACCAGCATCCCGAGGTCGTCGCGGCGATCCAGGAGCAGGCCGGGAGGATGACGACCTTCGCGCCCGCGTTCGCCGTCGAGGCCCGTTCGGAGGCGGCCCGGCTGATCGCCGGTCGCACCCCCGGCGACCTGGACAAGATCTTCTTCACCAACGGCGGCGCGGACGCCGTCGAGCACGCGGTGCGCATGGCCCGGCTGCACACGGGCCGCCCGAAGGTGCTCTCCGCCTACCGCTCGTACCACGGCGGCACCCAGCAGGCCGTCAACCTCACCGGCGACCCGCGCCGCTGGGCCTCCGACAGCGGCAGCGCCGGCGTCGTCCGCTTCTGGGCCCCGTTCCTCTATCGCTCCCGCTTCTACGCGGAGACCGAGGAGCAGGAGTGCGCGCGGGCGCTGGAGCACTTGGAGACGACGATCCGCTTCGAGGGGCCGGCCACCATCGCCGCGATCGTCCTGGAGAGCGTCCCCGGCACCGCCGGGATCATGGTGCCGCCCCCCGGCTACCTGGCCGGGGTCCGCGAGCTGTGCGACACGTACGGGATCGTCTTCGTCCTGGACGAGGTGATGTCCGGGTTCGGGCGGACCGGCGAGTGGTTCGCCGCCGACCTGGCCGGTGTCGTGCCCGACCTGATGACCTTCGCCAAGGGCGTGAACTCCGGTTACGTCCCGCTCGGCGGTGTGGCCATCTCGCCGCGGATCGCCGAGACCTTCGCCCGGCGCCCCTACCCCGGCGGCCTCACCTACTCCGGGCACCCGCTGGCCTGCGCCGCCGCCGTCGCCACCATCGGCGTGATGGAGCGGGAGGGCGTCGTCGAGAACGCCCGGAACCTCGGCCGGACGGTCCTCGGCCCCGCCCTCGCCGCGCTGGCGGAGCGGCACCCGAGCGTCGGCGAGGTGCGCGGCGTGGGCATGTTCTGGGCGCTGGAGCTGGTGCGCAGCAGGGAGACCCGCGAGCCGCTGGTGCCGTACAACGCGGCCGGCGAGGAGAACGCGCCGATGGCCGCGTTCGCGGCCGCCGCCAAGCGGAACGGCCTGTGGCCATTCGTGAACATGAACCGCACGCACATCGTGCCGCCGTGCACCGTCACCGAGGCGGAGCTGAAGGAGGGGCTGGCCGCGCTCGACGCCGCGCTGACCGTGGCCGACACCTACACGGTGTGACGCCGGGCTCCCCCGGAGCCCGCGCCGAGGCTGCCGCCGGGCCGGTCCGAACGCGTAAGGTGACGTGCTCGTGAGTGACACGTGCGCGCGCTCGTCGCGCACACGTGCGAGTACGTCACCCGGACCTGTGAGGAGAGGCACGGACCATGCCCGGTAGCGGCGCCGTGACGCGCAGCACCCTGCGCCAGCAGATCGCGGACGCGCTCCGCGACGAGGTGCTGGCGGGGCGGCTGCGCCCGGGCCGGGCGTTCACCGTCAAGGAGATAGCCGACCAGTACGGCGTCTCCGCCACCCCCGTCCGCGAGGCGCTGGTCGACCTGTCGGCGCAGGGCATCCTGGAGGCCGACCAGCACCGCGGTTTCCGCGTGCCCGAGTACTCCCTCACCGACCACCGGAACATGATCGAGGCCCGCAGCCTGGTCACCGACGGCATGTTCCAGGTCCTCGTCGCGGACCACCCCGCCTTCCGCACCCCGCCGGACGACCCGCGCACGGCCGCCGCCCTGGCCACCGTGCGCCGCCGCGGCGAGGAGGCACAGCGGGCCGCGGCCGCCGGGGACCTCACCGTCCTCGTCGGCTACGACCTGCGGTTCTGGCGCGAGCTGAGCGCCCTGTTCGGCAACCCCTACCTCGGCGACTTCCTGCACCGCCTGCGGGTGCGGTCCTGGGTCTGCGCCGTGCAGCACCTGCTGCGCCTGCCCGACCTGCGCGGCCGGCTCTGGGCGGGGCACACCGAGCTGGTCGACGCGCTGGCCCGCCGCGAGGCCCGGGCGGCGCGCGCGATCGTGGCCGCCTCCAACACCCACGCGCTGGCACTGCTGGAACACCTGGCCGACGGGTAGGGGACGGGTACGACCCGCGGGGACCGCCCCGTGACCGGACGCACTACCCTGCCCTGACCACCTGCTGTCGTGCGTGACCTTCGCCCCTGCCGATGCGAGGAGCCTCTTTTGGCCTGTGACCTGTGGCTGGTACCGCTCGTGGACGTGTTGTGCCACACCCCGGACAACCCCTTCGCCGAGGAACTCGCCCAGTACAACAAGGCGTTGGCCGACGCCGGCCTGCCGCCGGTGCCGGTGTACCAGTACATGCCGGGGCTCTCCGGCGACGTCGCCCCGGTCGCCGGGTTCGACTACGACGCACTGCACTTCCTGCGCCGCGCCCACCTCCTCCAGGTCTGCGGCCTGCCGGTGACGCCGGTGGACGAACTCGGCGGGGACTACGAGCAGTTGCTGGAGATGTTCGAGACGACCGCGCAGCAGTCGCACCTGGTCTGGCACTACGACCACGCGGGCGCGTACGTCCCCGTGGACTTCCCGCACCCGCTGTCCAACGACGAACTCCTCGCCGGCGGCGGCCCCCTGGGCAGCTCGCAGACCCTGCTGCGCGAACTCCAGCACGTCGCCCCGGTCATCGGCATCGACCCGGCGAACCCCCCGGCGCCGCCCACCCCGCCGGCCGGTCCGACGGAGCTGGAGGAACCGGCCGTCCCCGCCCCCTACGACCCCAGTCCCTTCGCCCGCGAACGCCACGTCTGGCTGGGCCTGCACGCGGCGGCGACCCGCTCGCTGGCCCAGGGCTCGATGATCGTGTTCAGCTGAGGCGTGTCACCCACGGCTACGGCCGCAGGCCGGGCACCCGGCCGATGAGGTGGATCACCGGGGGCCACAGCACCCCGCTCGCCAACAGCAGCGAGGGACCCAGGTGCACCGGGCACACCCGCAGGGGCGGCCTGTCGTGGCGGACGATCTCGAAGACGGCCGGGTCGGAGCAGTCCGTGCCGCCGGCCCGGTCCCCCTCACCGCCGTACGGGCCCCGGCATCGTGCGTTCCGGTGGACGCCCATACCTCGATTGTGCACCGTGCGCGGACACGGCGGCGCCCGCCGGCCGCCCCGGGAGGGACGGGCCGGCGGGCGCTGCCGCGGAACGGACCGGCTGGACGGACCGGTGGGACGGACTAGAGGAACGAGTTGATCTCGATCGTCTCGTCGCGACCCGGGCCCACGCCGATCGCGGAGATCGGGGCGCCGGACATCTCCTCCAGCGCCTTGACGTAGTTCTGCGCGTTCTTCGGCAGGTCGGAGAAGGACTTCGCCCCGGTGATGTCCTCCGACCAGCCCGGCAGCGACTCGTAGACCGGCTTCGCGTGGTGGAAGTCGGTCTGCGAGTACGGGAGTTCCTCGACGCGCCTGCCGTCGATCTCGTACGCCACGCAGACCGGGATCTGCTCCCAGCCGGTCAGCACGTCCAGCTTGGTGAGGAAGAAGTCGGTCAGGCCGTTCACGCGGGTCGCGTAGCGGGCGATGACCGCGTCGAACCAGCCGCAGCGGCGGTCGCGGCCGGTGGTGACGCCCCGCTCGCCGCCGATGCGGCGCAGCGCCTCGCCGTCCTCGTCGAACAGCTCCGTCGGGAACGGGCCGGCGCCGACACGGGTCGTGTAGGCCTTGAGGATGCCGATCACGCGGCTGATCTTCGTCGGGCCCACGCCGGCGCCGGTGCAGGCGCCGCCCGCGGTCGGGTTGGAGGAGGTGACGAAGGGGTACGTACCGTGGTCGATGTCGAGGAGCGTGCCCTGGCCGCCCTCGAACAGGACGACCTTGTCGTCCTCCAGCGCCTGGTTCAGCACCAGCACGGTGTCGGCGACGTACGGCGCGAGCTTCTCCGCGTACGTCAGCAGCTCCTCGACGACCTGGTCGACGGCGATGGCGCGCCGGTTGTAGAGCTTGGTGAGGATCTGGTTCTTGACGTCGAGGGCCGCCTCCACCTTCTGGGTGAGGATCGACTCGTCGTACAGGTCCTGGACCCGGATGCCCACGCGGTTGATCTTGTCCGCGTAGGTCGGGCCGATGCCGCGACCGGTGGTACCGATCTTGCGCTTGCCGAGGAAGCGTTCCGTCACCTTGTCGACCGTCACGTTGTACGGCGTGATGACATGCGCGTTACCGCTGATCAGGAGCTTGGACGTGTCAACGCCACGCTCGTTCAGACCGCTCAGCTCGGAGAGCAGGACCGACGGGTCGACGACGACACCGTTACCGATGACCGGCGTACAGCCGGGCGACAGGATTCCGGAAGGAAGGAGGTGCAGTGCGTACTTCTGGTCGCCGACGACCACCGTGTGGCCGGCGTTGTTGCCACCCTGGTATCGCACCACATAGTCGACGGAGCCACCGAGCAGGTCCGTCGCCTTTCCCTTGCCTTCGTCACCCCACTGAGCACCGAGCAGCACAAGTGCGGGCACGCGCGTACACCCCTTCCGGGCGGGGCATGTCCAAGGTCGGGGGCTTGGGCGTAAGGTTCACCGCCGCGTGCCACAGCGACCGCCGTTGGTCGCACAACCGTCGGACCGGATGCCCCGGAATAGACGAAGCCCCTGGCGCAATAGCGCAAGGGGCTCTTGCACAAAGATGCTACCCGAGGAAGCGAGGCAGGACCGAGGTGGCGACTTTCGCGACGTCCGATCAGCTGCTGGTGATCATCGATCCGGCGGCACGGCAGACGGACGGGGAGTCCGTGCGGATCGCGAAAGACGTGCTCAGCGCGGGTGCGGCGGCCAAGGTGTGTCTGCCGGAGGGGCCGGAGGAATTCGCCCGCGCACTCGGCCGAAGGGGGTCGCGGCGGCCGGTGGTGATCGGCGACGGCCGGGCCCTGGCGCGCACCGTCGCCCTGCTGCACCGGCGACGGGAGCTGGCCGGATGCGCCCTGTCGGTGGTGCCGGTCGGGGACGGCGCGCTCGCCGAGTCGCTCGGGGTGCCGCGGGGCACGGTGGCGGCGGCGCGGGCCGTGCTGGACGGCGCGGAACGGCGGCTGGACCTGCTGGTGGACGACAGCGACGGGGTGGTGCTGGGCGCGCTGGGCATCCCGCCGGCGCCGGTGCGGGCCGGCGCCGCCCCGCCGGTGCACGTGCTGCTGGGCCGGCCCTGGTACCGCTCCCTGGTGCGCCCGCTGGCCTCGCGTCCGCTCCGGCTCCCCGCCGTACCCGCCCCGGGGCCCACGCGGCTGCGGGTGGAGGTCGACGGCGAGACGCTCGTGGACCTGGACCAGCCGGTGGAGACCGTCTCGGTGACGCCGGGCTGCCGCGGAGTGGCCCAGGTGGAGGTCCGCCCGCTGTCGGTGGGCGCGGCGGCGACCCCGCTGCTGACCTCCGGCCGCACGGTGACGGTCACCGGCGCGGACTTCCGCTACCGGGCGGACACGGCCGTGTCGGGGCCGGTACGGCGGCGGACCTGGCGGGTGGAGGAGGGGGCGTGGGGGCTGGTCCTGCCCCGCCGCGCCCCCGCCGGCGAGGCAGCCGCGGTGGCGGACGCCTGACCCGGCGCCCGTCCGTCGGCCGGGCTCAGCCGACCTCCACGTCCAGGCCCCGCAGCCCCCGGATCACGAAGCCCGGCGTGCGCTCCGGCGGTGCCGTCAGGGTCAGCGTGGGGGCCCGCCGCAGCAGCGCCGACAGGGACGCGGTCAGTTCCATGCGGGCCAGCGGGGCGCCGATGCAGTAGTGGATGCCGGCGCCGAAGGAGACGTGCGGGTTGTCCCGGCGGGTGAGGTCGAGGCGGCCGGGGTCGGCGAAGACGGCCGGGTCGTGGTTGGCGGAGCCGAAGAGCAGGGCGACCTCCGCGCCACGGGGGATCGTGGTGCCGCCGATCTCGATGTCGTCCAGCACCCAGCGTTCGAAGAGCTGGAGCGGGGTGTCGTGGCGCAGCAGCTCCTCGACCGCCGTCGGGATCAGCAGGTGGTCGGCGCGCAGGGCCGCCAGCTGCGCCGGCGCGCGGAACAGGGCCCACCAGCTGTTCACGGTGGCGTTGACGGTGGCCTCGTGGCCGGCGTTGAGGAGCAGCACCACCGTGGAGATCATCTCCTGCTCGGTGAGGCGGTCGTCCTCGTCGTGCGCCGCGATCAGCCCGGAGACCAGGTCCTCCCCCGGCCGCTCGCGACGGGCCGCGATCAGGTCGCGCAGGTAGCCGGAGAACTCCACCGACGCCCGTACCGCCCGGGCGGCCGTCTCGGGCGTCGGATTCAGCTCGTACATCCCGCAGATCGCCGCGGACCAGGGGCGCAGCCGATCGCGGTCCGCCTCCGGGACGCCGAGCATCTCGGCGATCACCGCGACCGGCAGCGGTTCCGCCACGTCCGTCAGCAGGTCGCCGCCGCCCCGGCGGACGAGGCCGGCGACCAGGTCGTCCGCCAGCCGGCGCACGTACGGCTCCAGCCGCTCCACCGTGCGCGGGGTGAACGCCTTCGACACCAGGCGCCTGATCCGGGTGTGGTCCGGCGGCTCCAGGTCGAGCATCCCGTGGTCGTTGAGGGTGTGGAACGGCTCGTGCTCCGGTGGCGGCGCGCTCCGGCCGAACTCCTCGTGCGAGAAGCGGTGCCGGTAGGTGCGGCCGAGGCGGCGGTCGCGCAGCAGCGCCGAGACGTCCGCGTGGTGCGGGACCAGCCACTGGTCGGTCGGCTCGTAGCGGATCACCCGGCCGCGGGCCCGCAGCTCCGCGTAGGCCGGGTAGGGGTCCGCGACGAACGCCGGGTCCCAGGGGTCGAACGCGAGGTCGGTGGGGCCTGCCATGCGGGGACGCTAGCGCGCGGCGCGGCATCCGGCCAGAGGCGCGCCCCGGCCGGGCGCGGGGCGGTCAGCCGGGGGTCACCAGCCGTGCCTCGTACGCGAACACCGCCGCCTGGGTGCGGTCCCGGAGGCCGAGTTTCACCAGCACGCGGCTGACGTGCGTCTTGATCGTCGACTCCGCCACGACCAGCCGGGCGGCGATCTCCGCGTTGGACAGCCCCTGGGCGATCAGGACCAGCACCTCCGTCTCGCGTTCCGTCAGCTCCCCGTACGCCGCCCGCGCCGACGGCATCAGGCGCGGTGTCTCGGACAGCCGGGAGAACTCGGTGATCAGCCGCCGGGTGACCGAGGGGGCGAGCAGGGCCTCGCCGGCCGCCACCACCCGGACACCGTCGGCCAGCTGCCGGGCGGAGGCGTCCTTCAGCAGGAAGCCGGAGGCCCCCGCCCGCAGCGCCTGGTACACGTACTCGTCGAGGTCGAACGTGGTCAGCACCAGCACCTTCGCCGCCGCGTCGGCGGCCACGATCTCCCGGGTCGCCTCGATGCCGTTCAGCTCCGGCATGCGGATGTCCATCAGCACCACGTCCGGGGCGAGCCGCCGCACCTCGCCGACCGCCTCCCGGCCGTTGACCGCCTCGCCGACGACCTCGATGTCCGGCATCGCGTTCAGCAGGACCGAGAAGCCCTCGCGCACCATCATCTGGTCGTCGGCGACCAGCACCCGGATGGTCATGCGTCACCCTCGATCGCGGCCGCCGGCACCGGCAGGAACACCGTGACCTCGTAGCCCCCGTCGGCCGTCGGGCCCGCCGTCATCTCGCCGTTCAGCATGGAGACGCGTTCGCGCATGCCCGTGATGCCGTGCCCGGCGCCGGGCGAGGGCTCCACGAGGTGCGGGGCCGGCGGCGGGTCGTTGACGACGCGCAGGCCCAGGCCGCCGAGGACGTAGGCGATCTCGACCCGCGCGTCCGCGCCGGGCGCGTGCCGCAGCGTGTTGCTCAGCGCCTCCTGCACGATCCGGTACGCCGACAGCTCCACACCCTGCGGCAGCTCCCGCACCGCCCCGGTCACCGTCCGCGTCACGTCCGGGCCGGCCTCCCGCACGTTGGCGAGCAGTCCGTCCAGGTCGGCGAGGGTGGGCTGCGGGGCGTCCGGCGCCGCGTAGTCCTCCGCGCGCACGACGCCCAGCACGCGGCGCAGTTCGGTGAGGGCCGCCACCGCGTTCTCCCGGATGGTGACGAAGGCCTTCTCCAGCTCCGGTGGCGGGTTCTCCACCCGGTACGGCGCGGCCTCCGCCTGGATGGCCACCACCGACATGTGGTGGGCGACCACGTCGTGCAGCTCGCGTGCGATGGTCGTGCGCTCCTCCAGCAGCGTGCGCCGCGAACGCTCCACCGCGGTGACCGTCTGCTGCGCGGTCACCTCCCGCTGGGCCTCCCGGCGGATCTGCCGGACGGCGACGGCCAGCAGGGCCAGCGCGGAGACGACCGGCATCGGGCCCACGCCGTTGCCGTCGTGCTCCCAGCCGAACACCGCGTCGGCCCACACGCCGTACAGGGTGGTCAGTGCCCACATCCAGGCCGCCGTGCGGGGGCGGGTGCGGGCCGCCACGACCACGAGCACCAGCAGGTGGGACACGAAGCTGCCCGGCAGCCACGGCCAGCTGCCCCAGCTGGCGCCGAGCAGGGAGGTGGCGCTGGTCGCCGCGAGCGACACCCAGAACGCGCCGACCGGGCGTACCAGCGTCAGCAGGACCGGGCCCAGGGCCAGCAGCCCACCGAAGATGGACGGGCCGCCCGACCCGGTGTGGAACAGCCCGAGGACCATGGCCACCAGCCCGCCGGCCGTCACCAGCGCGTGCGGCGCCCAGGCCGCGTGGGCGCGCGCCCGGCCCGGCAGGTGCCGGATCAGCGGGCCGTCCACGCCGGCGGGGGGCAGTGGCCGGTAGGCGAAGGCGTGGTGGAACAGGTCCTGCCTCAGCCCGCGCAGCGCTTCCGCGGCGGCCCGGAACTCCGGGCTGCGGGGCCTGCCGGCCACGGGCGGCCTCGTGGTCTGCGTGTGCGTCGTCTCTGTCACCCGGGAAACGGTAGGCGCGACCGGCGGCTCGGTCGTCACCAGCGAGGCGGGCCTTCGTCGTCCGCCGGAAGTACTACGGGGGCGAAGTCAGTGGGCGGAGGGGCGGACCAGGCCGGACTCGTAGGCGAAGACCGCCGCCTGGGTGCGGTCCCGCAGCCCCAGTTTCACCAGGATGCGGCCCACGTGCGTCTTCACGGTCTGTTCGGCCACCACCAGCCGCCCGGCGATCTCCGCGTTCGACAGGCCCTGGGCGATGAGCGACAGCACCTCCGTCTCCCGGTCGGTCAGGGCGCCGACGCGCTGCCGGAGCGGGGGCCGGGGGGCGCCGTCCAGCCGGGAGAACTCGGCTATCAGCCGGCGGGTGATCCCGGGCGCCAGCAGCGCGTCGCCGGCCGCCACCACCCGGACCGCCTGGGCGAGCTGGTCGGCGGAGGCGTCCTTGAGGAGGAAGCCGGAGGCGCCCGCGCGCAGGGCCTCGTACACGTACTCGTCCAGGTCGAAGGTGGTCAGCATCAGCACCCTGATGTCCGGGTGGTCCGCGGTGATGCGGCGGGTCGCCTCGATGCCGCCGAGTACGGGCATGCGGATGTCCATCAGGACGACGTCCGGGGTCAGTTCGGCGACCCCGTCGATCGCCTCCCGGCCGTCCACCGCCTGCCCGACGACCTCGATGTCCGGCTGGGTGTCGAGCAGCACGGTGAAGCCCTGCCGGACCATCTGCTGGTCGTCGGCGATGAGCACCCGGATGGTGCCGCCGGTGCGGTCGGTGCCACTGGTGCCGTTGGTGCCAGTGGTGCCGTTGGTGCCAGTGGTGCCGTTGGTGCCGCTCGTCATGCGGATGGTTCTCCTGACGGGGTGGGGACGGTCGGGGTGGCCGGGGCCGTGGACGGTGTGCCGTCGCGGGGGAGGAAGGCCGACACGGCGAAGCCGCCGGCCGGGGTGCCGGCCGCCGTGACGGTACCGCCGAGCATCGCCGCCCGCTCGCGCATGCCGAGCAGCCCGTGCCCGGCTCCCGCGGAGGGCGGGACGGGGTGCCGGGGGCGGGAGTTGGTCACGGCCAGCCGCACCCCGCCCCTGAGGTGGGCGACCTCCACCCGCACCCGGGAGCCCGGGGCGTGCCGTAGGGCGTTGCTCAGCGCCTCCTGCACGATCCGGTACGCCGACAGCTCCACCCCAGGGGCGTAGGGGCGGGCCCTGCCCGTGACCTCGCTGGTCACGTCCAGGCCCGCGGCGCGGGTGTTCTCGATCAGCGCGTCGAGCCGGTCCAGCGTGGGCTGCGGGGCGTCGGGGGCCGTACCGGCGCCGGGGTTCCCCAGCCCGTACGGGTCCTCGGGGTTCTCCGAGCGCAGGACGCCGAGCACCCGGCGCAGCTCGGTGAGCGCCTCCAGCGCGTTCTGCCGGATGCCCGCCAGGTTCTCGACCAGCTCCGGCGGCGGCCGCTCCACGAGGTGCGGTGCCACCTGGGCCTGGATGGAGATGACCGACATGTGGTGCGCGACCACGTCGTGCAGCTCGCGCGCGATGCGGTTGCGCTCCTCCAGCAGGGTGCGGCGGCCCCGTTCCTCGGCGGTGAGGGTGGTCTGCTCGACGAGCTGGGCGCGGGCCTCGCGGCGGCCGCGCAGGGCGCTGCCGAGCACCACGACGACCGTGGACAGCACCACGGCGATGATCCCGGTGGGCTGATAGCGGCCCCCGCCCCACACCCCCTCCAGCAGGTAGGTGAGCAGCGCGGTCAGGGCCAGCGCCTCGACCGCCGCCCGGGTGCGCACCCGCAGGGCGAGCAGCAGCAGGACGAGCAGGTGCGCGATGACGCCCGCCGCGGTCCAGGGCCAGGTGAACGCCGGCCCGGGCACGGAGCCCAGCCGCCCGTGGACCGCGACGGCGCCCAGCAAGGTCCCGGCCATCGACAGCCACCAGGCCGCGACGGGCCGCCACAGCGCGAGGACGACCGCACCGCCCGCGGCGAGGGCGATCAGCAGGGCGGGCCAGGGGGCCAGGTGCCCGTTGTCCCCGAGCTGCGCCGCGTCACCGAGCGTGATCCCGAACGCGGCCAGGCACAGCAGGCCGTGCGGCAGCCAGCGCGTCCACACCGACACGGGCAGCGGATCGGGCCGGACGGTCAGCAGGTCGTCGCGCAGCACCCGCAGCCGGCGCCCGGCCCAGCCGGTGAGCACCACGAGCACCCGGCGGCCCCCCGTTCCCGTCACGCGCCCCACCTTAGACACGGCGGGCCACCCGCGTGACCTCACGGCCGGTGTCCGGGTCGGCCCCCGCCGCCCGCGGGGGACGCCGGCGCGCCCCAGCCCGGGCGGGAGCGCCGGGTGCCTTCCTCCAGGGCGCGGAACGCGGCCAGGCACACGCCCAGGGCCAGTACGAGGACCGGCAGCCAGAACAGCCGGCCGGCCAACCAGGCCGGGCCGTCGGGCAGCGTGTGCAGGCCGGGCAGGCGGCCGGCCGGCAGGGTGGCGGCCGTCGTCACCATCAGCGCCGTCTGGTGCCACAGGAAGACCGTCATCGCGGACAGGTTGACCAGTGCCACCGCCGCCCACGCCAGTGGCCGGCGCATCGCCGAGCGCAGCCGGTCGCGCAGCAGCAGTGCCAGGCCGCACTGGGCGGCACCGAAGGTGACGGCCGCCAGCGTCGGCGGGTCGAGGTTGGAGACCGCGGCGCCCGGCACCCCCACCATGGAGGCGGGATAGCCCGCCCACAGGACGAGCCCCGCCGTGGCCGCCGTACCGCCCAGCAGCAGGCAGCGGGCGGCGCGGCGGGACTCCAGCTCGCCGCGGGCCCAGGCCGCGCCCAGGGTGTACGGCACGAGCCAGCCCGCCGGCAGGTTCAACCAGCCCAGCCAGGCCGGGCCGAGGTGCAGGCCGAAGCGGAGGAGGTCCACGTGCAGGACGACGGCCAGTGGCCACAGCGGGTGCAGACGGGCGACCAGCGGGGTGGCCGCCGTCAGGGCGGCGAACACCAGCAGGAACCACAGCGGGGACAGCGCCAGTCGCACCAGCGTGCGGACGGTGTCCACGGAGGTGCCGGTCAGCAGCAGGACCGTCGCCGCCACCGCCCACAGGCCGAGCAGGGCCGCGGCCGGCCGGAGGAGCCGGACCAGACGGCCGCGCAGCCACGCGCCGTACGACACGCCGCGGGCGCGGGCCGAGGCGTGGCCGTCCGCCGCCGACCGGCCACCGACCAGGAAGAACACGGCGAGCGTCTGCAACACCCAGGAGACCGGGGCCAGTGCCGGCAGGTACCGCAGCGGGCTCGCCGTGCGCAGCGTGCCGTCCTCGGCGACCAGGGCGGTGACCAGCCAGTGGCCGAGGACGACGCCGAGGATCGCGTAGGCCCGCAGGGCGTCGACCGCCCGGTCGCGGGTGGCGGGGGTGGCCGCGTCCACGCGCCGGGCACCCGAGCGGACGGCGTGCGCGACGCGGCGCGGGACGGGGGCGCCGGGGACCGGTTCAGCCACGGGACACCTCCGCCGTCCTGCCGAGGGTGATCCGGGCCAGGTTGGCGAGGGCGGCCGAGCCCGGGCGGAAGTAGCCGCTGTGCCCGGCGCCGGCGGCGTCGAACACCCGGGCGCCGAACGCCGGGGAGACCGGGTCGGTGCCCAGGCCGACGGTGGTGAACAGCAGGTCGGCGCGGACGTGCGGGACGTGCGCCACCCAGTCGTCGCTGCCGCGTGCCGCCCAGACACGGGCGGGGGTGCGCAAGGCCGCGGCCGTGTCGGCGCCGGTGCCGGGGCTGCCGACGAGGGCGATGTCGTCGACGTCCAGACCGGCGGCGGCGCGGGCGCAGACCACCGTGCCGTAGGAGTGGCAGAGGAGGGAGAGGTGGGCCCGGGCGGGGGTGAGGGCGCGCAACTGCCGTACGAGCGCGCGCAGGCGGGGCGCCGCCCGGTCGGCGCGGTCCGTGGTCGCCACCGCGGGGCTGACCGTCTCCGGCGTCCGGTAGCCGAGCCAGGCGACGACGGCGACCCGGGTGCCGGTGGGGGCACGGCGCGCGAGGTCCGCGTACAGGGCGGCCGCCGCCCGGTGGAAGCGGGCGTAGGTGTCCAGGGAGGTGTCCGAGCCGGGCACCAGGACCGCGACCCGGTCGGCGCGGGCCAGGTCGCCGAGCACCTCCGTGGCGAGGCCCGGGCCCCGGCCGTCGAAGGAGAGGAGCCGGCGGGAGCGGGCGGCCAGGACCCGGTCGGCGCCGGCGCGGTGCGCGTCCCCGTGGGCGGCGGCCATCCGGGCCGCCCGGGCGGCGTCGGCCCGGTTCGCCTCGTACGCGGACGGGAGGGCGGCCGGGGTGAGGCGGCCGAGGACGGCGGGGGCCGGCGCGGGGATGTCCGGCCGGGCCGCCCCGGCGAGGGGGACGACGATCGCGGCGGTGAGCAGTGGGGGCAGCAGCAGACGCCGCCAGGTGCGGCGCGGCCGCGGGGCCGGCGCGGGCGCCGGGGGCCGCGGGACGTCGGTACGGGGTCGCCCCATGGGTGGCTTCCTTTCGGGGCCCGGCCATCGGGCTCGTCCGACAAGGAAGTTAGGAGCCGGGGGGCGTCGTCGGCGTCCCGCCGCGGAGCTGTTCCGCGCCGTAGCTCTCAGGTACTACGGGTACGACCGGGACGGTCCCCTACGTGGCGGGCGGCCGGGTCACCAGGCGAGCTGGGCGATCTCCTCGGCCACCACCGCGCAGGCGTCCGCCGCCGGGTCGATCAGCGGGAAGTGGCCCACGTCCGCCAGGAGCGTCAGCCCGGTCAGCTCTCCCGCCTCCGCCGCGGCACCGGCGTACGACTCGGCGACCGCCGGCGGTACGACCAGGTCCGCCCGGCCCTGGACCAAGGTCGTGGCGATGCCCGTGGGGAGGAGCAGCACGGGGTCCGCGTAGGCCCGGCGCTGTGCGAACAGGTCCTCGCCGCCGAGGAGTTGGCGGGAGGCGTGCGCGCAGACGCCGAGTTCCTCGGCCGTGCCCAGGTCCGCGATCGGCGCGAGCGCGACGACACCGCGCAGCGCCGCCGGGCCGGCGGTGCGCCAGGGGGCGTCCGCCGGGAGGTTGTGGCGGGCCGCCGCCCACAGGGCGAGGTGTCCGCCCGCCGAGTGACCGGTCAGGACCGTACGGCCCGGGTCCGCCTCCGGGAGCGCCTCGCGCACCAGCGTGGGCAGGGCGTCCAGGGCCGCCGCGACGTCGTCGAGGGTGTCGGGCCAGCGGCCCGCGACGGGCGTGTCCCCGGCTCCGGGGTCCTGGCCGGGGTCCGTGGGCCGGGCGCCGCGCCGGTACTCGACGTTGGCCACCGCGAAGCCCCTGCGGGCCAGGTGGCCGGCGAAGGGCGTGATGTGCCGGCGGTCGTAGCGGGCCCGCCAGGCACCGCCGTGCAGGACGACGACCAGGGGCGCCGGGGAGGCGGGTCCCCCGCCGGGACGCGGGGCGTAGAAGTCGATCACCTGGTCGGGGTGGCCGCCGTAGGCCGCGGTGGCGTCGGGGTCGACCGGCGCGTGCGAGAAGGCCGAGTCCTCCTCGGCGGCGGACCGGACCGTGGCGGCGTCGTCCGGCATGCTGCGACCTTCCGACGCGGGAACGGGAACGGCGGACCGTGCGGAGCGGCCGCTGGCGGGACGGTACCAGCCCGGTGACGTGCATGGACACCAGCATCCGGCACCCACTGCACGGCCCAGCACACGCCCCGGACGAACCGACCGGCGACACCCCGGGCTCCCGGCATCCGGCACCCGGTCCGGGGCGCGGGGCGCTCGACGCGGGGCGGGGTACGGGGCGCTCGGCGCGGCGAGGGGCGGGGTACGGGGTGGCACCCGGAGCGGAGCACGGCGCGCGGCGCGCGGCACGCGGCACGGGCGGAGCGCGGCACGGAGCACGACGCCACGCGGGGCACGACGTGTGGCGGCACGCGATGGGGAGCCCGGCACGCAGCGCGCGGTACGGCGCGCGGTACGGAGCGGAGCGCGGCACGGGACGCTGCGCGCGGCACGGGGTACGAGGTACGACACCACGCGGGCACGCCGCGGGGTGGCAGGCGACGCGGGGTACAGCGCACGGGACGCGGGACGCGGGACGGGACGCGGGACGAGGCAGGACGCGGGACGAGGCAGGACGCGGGACGAGGCCCGGCGGGACGCGGGACGAGGCCCGGCACGCGGCACGGAGCCGGTAGGTCCGGCCGGCCGCGGCCCTGCTCGGCCTGTGAGCGGTGGCGGCGACGGTCCTGCTGCTGACCGGCACCTCCGTGGACACCGTCCGCACGCGGCACAGCACGCGGTGCGGGGACGGCACGGAGCCCGGTGCCACACGGGGTGCGGCACGAGACGCGGGACGGAGCGCAGTCTGGGACGCGGCATGACACGCGACGCGGGGTACGGCGCGGCACGGGGCACCCGGCACGGGGCACCCGGCACGGGGCACCCGGCACGGGGCACGGCACGCGGCACGGCACGCGGCACGGCACGCGGCACGCGGCACGCGGCACGCGGCACGCGGCACGCGGGAGCGGAGCGCGGCACGGCGCGGCACGGCGCGGCGCGGTACGCGGAGCGCGAGGCGCGGTGCGGCACGACACGCGGCACGACGTACCGGCACGACGTACCGGCGCGTCGCATCCGTCCCCGCGCCCGGTGGAAGGGGCGGCCCGTGGTGGGTGCGGACGCCGGGATTCGGGCGGGTCGGGGTGGGGGCGGGTCGGTGCGGGGCGGGGTTCGTCCGTGCCGGACCGGCTCGTCCGTGCCGGACCGGCTCGTCCGTGCCGGACCGGTCCGCCCCGCACCGTGCTCTAGGCCAGCACCTCCGCCAGGATCCGCGCGGCCCGCTCGGTGTCCCGGAAGCCCACGTACAGCGGCGTGAACCCGAACCGGAGCACGTCGGGGTGGCGGAAGTCCCCGACGACCCCCCGTTCGACGAGGCGCTTCATGACCTCGCCGGCGTCCGGGCAGCGCAGCGCGATCTGGCTGCCGCGCTCCTCGTGGCGTCCGGGTGTCACGGACTCCGTCCGTCCCGGCGCGGTGTACTCGGCCACGCAGCGCAGGAAGAAGTCCGTCAGGGCGAGGGACTTGGCGCGCACCGCGGTGAGGGACACCCCGTCCCAGACCTCCAGGGCGGCCTCCAGGGCCAGCATGGAGAGGATGTCCGGGGTGCCGACCCGGCCGCGCGGGGCGCCCGGCGCCGCGGTGTAGGCGGGGCTCATGCCGAAGGGGTCGGCGTGGGAGTTCCAGCCGGGCAGCGGGGAGTCGAAGCGGTCCTGGAGCGCGCCGCGCACGTACAGGTACGCCGGTGAACCCGGGCCACCGTTCAGGTACTTGTAGGTGCAGCCGACCGCCAGGTCGACCCCGTGCTCGTCCAGGCCGACCGGCAGCGCGCCCGCGCTGTGGCACAGGTCCCAGACCGCGAGGGCGCCGGCCGCGTGGACGGCGGCGGTGAGCCCGGGCAGGTCGTGCAGGCGGCCGGTGCGGTAGTCGACGTGGTTGAGCAGGACCGCCGCCGTACGGTCGCCGAGCAGCCCCGGCACCTCGGCCGGGGTGACGGCGCGCAGGGTGCGACCGGTCAGGCGGGCCGCCGACTCGGCGATGTAGCCGTCCGTGGGGAAGGTCGTGGCGTCGACGAGGATCTCGGTGCGGTCCTCACCGGCCATGCGGACCGCCGCCACCAGCGCCTTGAAGACGTTGACGCTGGTGGAGTCGCCGACGACGATCTGGCCCGGGGCGGCGCCGACCAGCGGGGCGATCCGGTCGCCGATCCGCTCGGGCGCCGTCCACCAGCCGCTCTCCTCCCAGGAGCGGATGCGCAGTTCGCCCCACTGGCGGCGGACGACGTCCTCGATCCGGCCCGGTACGTGCGCGGGCAGCGCGCCGAGCGAGTTCCCGTCCAGGTAGACGACGTCGTCGAGGACGAACCGGTCGCGCAGCGGGGCCAGTTCGTCCGCCGCGTCGAGCTTCTCCGCGAGCAGGGGCAGCTCAGACATGGGACCTCGCCGTCCACAGCTCGGGGAAGACGTTCTTGCGGGCGCGCTTCTCCAGCCAGGCCACGCCGGCCGAGCCACCCGTGCCGGCCTTGGCGCCCATCGCGCGCCGGGTGGCGACGAGATGGTCGTTGCGCCAGCGCCACACCAGTTCGGCGACGTCCGTCAGCGCCTCGCCCAGCCGGGCGACCTCGTCGCTCTCGTCGGCCGCGTAGACGGCCGTCCAGGCGGCCTCCACCGCCTCCGACGGCTCGTGGCGCCGGGTGACGTCGCGGTGCAGCACGGAGTCCGGGATGGCGTGCCCGCGGCGCGCGAGGAGCCGTACGACCTCGTCGTACAGGCTCGGCTCGTGCAGGGCCTTCTCCAGTTCCGCGTGGACGCGCGGGGCGCCGCGGTGCGGGACGAGCATGGACGCCGACTTGTCGCCGAGCAGGAACTCCAGGCGCCGGTACATCGCCGACTGGAAGCCGGACCCCTCGCCGAGCGCGCTGCGGTAGCTGTTGAACTGCGCGGGGGTCAGCTGGCCGAGCGGCTTCCAGGAGGCGTTGAGGGCCTCCAGCTCGCGCACGGAACGCTTCAGCGCGGCGATCGCGGTGGGCACGTCGTCCGAGCGGAGCGCCTTCGCGGCGGTCTCCCACTCGTGGACGAGGACCGTGAACCACAACTCCATCACCTGGGTGGTCACCAGGAAGACCATCTCCCCGGGATCGTCGGAGAGGGTGTGCTGGAGGTGCGTGAGCACGTCCGCCTTGACGTAGTCCTCGTAGGGCGTCGTACCGGCGAAGTCGAGATGCGGGGTCTCGGGCTCAGTGGCCTCGGCAGGGAGGTGAGCCTGGTGGGACATCGCTGTCTCCTGTTGTTGCTCCGGGTAGCGGTCCGCCCCTGCCGATGCCGGCACGGGGGCCCCGGTCCCCACCCCGCATCCTCCGCATTCCTCCCACAAACGGCAAGGCCCGCCCGCTGCCGGACGGGCCACACCGACTCTTCGCGCGCGGGTCAGCCGAGCGTGCGGACGGCCGTCGGCGAGGAGTCCTCCAGGAACTGCGCGCAGCGCTCGTGCTCCTCCTGCTCGCCGATGACCCCGGCGGCGCGGGCGAGGGCGTGCAGGGCCCGCAGGAAGCCGCGGTTCGGCTCGTGCTCCCACGGCACCGGGCCGTGCCCCTTCCAGCCGCTGCGGCGCAGGGCGTCCAGACCGCGGTGGTAGCCCGTACGGGCGTAGGCGTACGACTCGACGACCGCGCCGCGCTCGAACGCCTCGTCGGCCAGCTGCGCCCAGGCGAGGGAGGAGGTGGGGAAGCGCGCGGCGACGTCCGCCGCCGCGGTGCCCTCCGCCAGCATCCGGCGGGGCTCCGGGTCGTCCGGGAGGTGGGTGGGGGGCGGGCCGCCGAGGAGGTTTCCGTGAATCGTCATGGGGTCAGTCTCGCGCACCCGGGTGCGGCCGGCGGCGACCGGCCCGGTCCCGGGCGGACGTGGGTGCCCGGGCGCGCGGTGGGCCCGGCGCCGTGCCGGCCGCCGGGCCCACCGCGGACGAACCGCCTACTTGATCCTGTTGCCCGCGGAGCGCAGGTGCTGCGTGGCCTCCGTGACGCGCGCGGCCATGCTCGCCTCGGCGAGCTTGCCCCAGGTGCGCGGGTCGTACTTCTTCTTGTCGCCGACCTCGCCGTCGACCTTCAGCACGCCGTCGTAGTTGCGCAGCATGTGGTCGGCGACCGGCCGGGTGAAGGCGTACTGGGTGTCCGTGTCGAGGTTCATCTTCACGACGCCGTTCTCCAGCGCGGTGCGGATCTCCTGCTCGGTGGAGCCGGAACCGCCGTGGAAGACGAAGTCGAACGGGGACGCCTTGCCGAACCGGGCGGCGACGCCCTCGTTCAGCTCCTTGAGCAGCTCGGGACGCAGGACGACGTTGCCCGGCTTGTACACGCCGTGCACGTTGCCGAAGGAGGCGGCCAGCAGGTAGCGGCCCTTGTCGCCCAGGCCCAGGGCCTCGGCGGTGCGGATCGCGTCGTCGACCGTGGTGTACAGGGAGTCGTTGATCTCGTGCGAGACACCGTCCTCCTCGCCGCCGGTCGGGGTGATCTCGACCTCGAGGATGATGTGCGCGGCGCGGGCCTGCTCCAGCAGGTCCTGCGCGATCTCCAGGTTGTCGGCGAGGGTCTCGGCCGAGCCGTCCCACATGTGCGACTGGAACAGCGGGCCGAGGCCGGCGTCCACGCGCTTCTTCGACAGCGCGAGCAGCGGGCGTACGTACCCGTCCAGCTTGTCCTTGGGGCAGTGGTCCGTGTGCAGGGCGATGTTGACCGGGTACTTCTCGGCGAGGATGTGCGCGTACTCGGCGAGCGCGACCGCGCCGGTCACCATGTCCTTGCTGTACTGACCGCCGAGGAACTCGGCACCACCGGTCGAGATCTGGACGATGCCGTCGCTCTCCGCCTCCGCGAAACCGCGCAGCGCCGCGTTCAGGGTCTGGCTCGAGGTGACGTTGATGGCCGGGTAGGCGAACTTGCCTGCCTTCGCCCGGTCGAGCATCTCGTTGTAGACCTCGGGGGTTGCGATGGGCATTGTCCGCTCCTTGTGTTGCGGGTGGATTCTGCGTTACGGCCCTGACCTAGACCTGGGGTGCGACGTCATCGTCGGCCCCATCTTTCCAGACACGACGTGCCGGCCGGCGCGATGGTGGGCGCACCGGCCAAGTCCAGGTCATACCGGTCGGTCAGTCCAGACCCAGTTCATCCTTCGAGAAGGCGAACCGGTACGGAACGCCCGCGCCGGCCCGGATCTTCTCGGCGGCACCGGTCGCCCGGTCCACGATGGTCGCCACGGCGACGACCTCGGCGCCGGCCTCGCGCACCGCCTCCACCGCGGTCAGCGGGGAGCCGCCGGTGGTGGAGGTGTCCTCGACGACGAGCACGCGGCGGCCGGCGATGTCCGGGCCCTCCACGCGCCGCTGGAGACCGTGCGCCTTCGCCGCCTTGCGGACGACGAACGCGTCCAGCCGGCGTCCGCGCGCGGCGGCGGCGTGCAGCATGGCGGCGGCGACCGGGTCGGCGCCCATGGTGAGGCCGCCGACCGCGTCGAACTCCAGGTCGGCGGTGAGGTCCAGCAGCACCTGGCCGACCAGCGGGGCCGCCTCGCCGTCGAGGGTGACGCGGCGCAGGTCGACGTAGTAGTCGGCCTCCAGACCGGAGGAGAGAGTCACCTTGCCGTGCACCACGGCCTTGTCCTTGATCTGCTGGAGCAGCGCGCCACGTACGTCCGTCATGGCAGCCAGCTTAAAGGCGCCGCCAGCTCCAGGTGGTCGTCGCCTCCAGCGGTTCCAGCGGGGTGACCAGGCGCGGGTGGGTGTTCAGCCCGTCGGGCGGCCCCGTCTGCGGCTCCACGCAGACGGCCTCGGCCTGCTCGTCGTAGACCACCACCCACTTCTCCGGGCTGGTCACCGCCAGTTCCAGCTGTCCGGGCCAGGTCAGGGTGACGTCGACGCCGTCCGGCATGCCGAAGCAGTCGTCCCACGGGCCGGGCTCGGGATCGACCCGGTGGCCGGTGGGCAGGTGGTCGTCGCCGCGCTCCTCCTGCCAGGCCGGCGCGAAGTCCAGCCGTACGTCCCCGCCGCCGAGGTCGCGGCGGAACCACGGGTGCCAGCCGATCTGCGCGGGGAAGGAGTCGTCGTACGCCTCCACGGACATCGTCAGCGTGAGGGCGTCCCCGGTGAGCGCGACGACCTGCGTGACCCGGCCCGGGTAGGGCCAGGGGTCGGTCAGTTCGCAGGTGATCACCGCCTCGGTGTCCGTGACCCGCGCGGTGCGCCAGGCCGCGTCGCGCGCGGTGCCGTGGATGGCGTGCGGCGGGGCGTTGAGCGGCATCCGGCGGACGGTGGCGCCGTCCCGGAAGCGGCCCTCCCGGATCCGGCCGCACCAGGGCACCATCGGGAAGCAGCCGTAGCGGTCGCCCTGCCGCAGCAGCTCCGCACCGCCGATCCGGAGTCCGCCGATACGTCCGCCGTTGCCGGGTCTTACGCTCACTTCCGCGTCGCCCGCGGTCAGCGTGATGTCTTTGTCGCTCACGGGACCGACCCTACTGGGGCGATCAAGAGGGCGTGGGCGAGCGGCTCAGCGCCGCTTGCGCAGGGCGCGGGTGAGCACGACCGCCGAGGCGAGGGCGAGCGCCGCGGCGGGGGCCGCCCAGCGCAGGGCGGGGTTGCCGGCGATCGTCTGGGGGGCCGGGACGGGGGCGTAGCGGCCGCGCGGCGGGGCGTGGTCGACCTCCTCGGCGCTGCGGCCGATCATCGTCCGGCGGGCGTGCGCGGCCTCGGCCGGCGGGTCACCGGTGTCGTTGAAGTCCTCGGTGAGGCGGTCGAGGGTCTCGTCCTCGGCGCCGGGTCCCGCGTCGGCGCCGGGATGCGGCGCCGGCACGGCCGCCTCGCCCCCGGTGCCGGTGCCGGTGCCGGTGCCAGTCCCGGTGCCGGTGCCGGTTGCCGGTTCCTGGCCGTCGTCCGCCGCCAGGGCCGCCACGAAGCGGTCCAGCAGCCGGGTCGCCGCGGTGGCCACGGCCTGGGCGGGCAGTTCCGCGACGCGGCCGTCCGCGGCCGCCGTGCCCCGCACGGTGACCGTGCAGCCCCCGTCGCCGTCCGCGAGGCTCAGGGTCAGGGCGAGGCGCACGGAGCCCTCGCCGCGGGCCTCCCCCGCGTCACCGTCGACGGCGTACGTGCCGTCCGCCCGGGCCGTCACCCGCAGCGTGCCCCGGTAGGTGACGGAGTGTCCGCCGACGCGCAGCCGCAGCCGGCCGGCGATCGGTTCGGCACCGGCGTCCTGCTGTAGACCCGGAACCGCTCGGGCGACGCGCGCGGGATCGGCCAGTGCCGCCCTGAGCCGTCCGGCGGAAACCGGGACGAAGACCTGGTGCTCCATGTCCGGTGAGCCTACCCAGTCCGGGCGGGAACGCACCCGGCTCCGCCGCGGGCGTCACCCCCGCTCCCGCCCCCGTTCACCCGGCCCTCAGTACCGCGGGTGGGCCAGGGTCGACGGCCGCAGGCCCCCGACGCGGGTGCGTGCCACCGCCCCGGCGGCCGAGGCGAGGGCGGCCCGGGTCAGCGCGGGCGGGTGGCCGGGGCCGGGGCGCAGGGCCGGCGGGGTGCGGCCGGGCGCCGCCAGGATCAGGCCCCAGTCGGGCGGGGCGGCCGAGACGGCCACCGGACGGCCCGGCCGGGGCGGGAGGCCGGAGCCGTCGCCGGGCGCCCGGTAGGGGGAGGTGGCGAAGCCGGCCGCGCGCAGGGTCGTGGCGACGGTCCAGAAGGCGCGGGGGCGGGCGGTGACGGGCCCGGCGCGCACCGCCAGCCGGCCGTGCGCGGCCAGGACCCGGCGGACCAGGCCGTAGAACTCCTCGGAGTACAGCCCGGCGCCGGCGCTGATCCCGGGGTCGGGGAGGTCGGTGATCACCACGTCGTACGCCGGTCCGCGCGCCCCGCGCAGCCAGGTGAGCGCGTCGGCGGCGGTGACGTGGACGCGCGGGTCGGCGAGGGCGTGGCCGTTGGCGGCGGACAGGCCGGGGTCGTGGCGGGCGAGGTCCACCAGGCCGGGGTCGCTCTCCACGACGTCGACGCGGCGGACCCCGGGCCGGCGCAGCACCTCGCGGACGGCCAGGCCGTCGCCGCCGCCGAGCACCAGGACGCGGGCGTGCGGGCCGGTGAGGGCGGGCCGGACCAGGGCCTGGTGGCGGCGGGGCTCGTCCCGGCCGTCGGCGCGGAGCCGGCCGTCGAGGTAGAGACCGAGGGGCCGGCCGCGGGTGCCGCCGGTCAGGACGATCTCCTGGACGCCGGTCCGCACGGCCACCCGGACGTCCCCGCCGTACACGGCGCGCCGGGCGGCGCGCTCGAAGTCGCCGGCGAGGGCGGCGGCAGAGGCGAGGACGCCGAGGACGAGGAGGGTGGTGACGAGGAGGGTCCAGCGGGCCCGGCGGGTGAGGTCGCGGCGGAAGAGGCCGAGGACGAGGGCGCCGCCCGCGGCCAGGTTGACGGTGCCGGTGAGCAGCGCGCCGGTCAGCTGGCCCAGGAACGGCAGGAGCAGGAAAGGGAAGGCGAGGCCGCCGACGAGGGCGCCGACGTAGTCCGCGGCGAACAGGTCGGCCACCGCGCCGCCCGCGTCCTGGCGGCGGATGCGCTGGATCAGCTCCATCAGCAGGGGGATCTCGGCGCCGATGAGCAGGCCGATGGCGAGGGAGAAGACGACCAGCAGGCAGCGCGGACCGCCGGCCCACATCCCGCCCCAGCCGCCGGTCCAGGCGAACACGGCGTACAGCGCCATGCCGCTGCACCCGCCGACCAGGGCGAGGACCGACTCGACCGCGCCGAACCCGGCGGCCGCGTGCCGGCGCAGCCGTTTGGCGACGAGGGAGCCGACTCCCATGGCGAACACCATGACGGACAGCACGACGGAGGTCTGGGTGACCGGGTCGCCCGTCAGGTAGGAGGCGAACGCGACGAGTTCCAGCTCGTACACCAGCCCGCAGGCCGCGCAGACGAAGACGCACACGAGGACCAGGAACCGGCCGGTGCCGGGCCGGACGGGCAGCCGCGCGGGGCCCGCCCAGGCGGGCGGGGTGCCCGGGGACGCGGGAGCCTGCGTTTCGATCACGTTGCGACGTTACGTCACGCACTGGGCACGCTTCGTCACCCGCAGGAGTGAATCAGGGGGCGGTCGACGTGTTCCAGGTTTATGCCGCGTGGGACGGGATCCGGCCGGGCCGTCCCGTCGTCTTGCGGGCGCCGACCCGGGTCCGGGTGGCCACCAGCTGTCCGTCCTGCGGGTAGGCGTGCCAGGTCCGCCAGTGCACCTGGTCCTCCTGCCGCTGGGCGAGCATCGCGGTGAAGGCGTGCGGGCTGCCGGGGAAGACGCCGGCCAGGCCGTGCGGATGGTCGGAGACGAGGGCCAGCAGTTCCTGGGCGCGGCCCGCGAAGGAGCCGGGCGTCAGCTCCTCGACGCGGGCGGCGAACTCGTACTCCCAGTCGCCGACGCGCTTGGCGACGCCCAGCGGCAGCGGGGTGCTGGAGCCGGGGAGGCAGGCGACCGTCTCCGAACAGCTGCTGCTCCGCTCCTCGAGGAGGATCTGGTGGGAGGCGCCGAGCAGGCGCAACTGGAGCTTGGCGCCGGTCAGTTCGAGGTCGAGGGTGGCGAGGGCGGGCAGCGGTTCGCGTCCCAGGGCCCAGGCGAGGTCGGCAGCCCGTGTATCGGTGTAGGAGGTGTTCAGGGTCGTGAGCATGGGTCGGCTCCGCTGGCGCGCGAGGGAGGGTGGGAGATCGGCCTGTCAGTCCGGTCGGCCCGGCCGCAGGGGGGCCGGGGGGACGCCCGAGGGGGCTGCGTCGGCGTTGTAGAGGGAACCACGAACTGGGGAGACGCCATAGGGTTTTTACCCAACTCCGCCGGGTTTCCATCCCCTAGGGGGCTGCACAGCTCAACTGTTCAACCATCGCGTACGACCGGCGTGCGCCGGGAACGCGCGGGCGCCCGCCGGACGTCGCCGTCCGACGGGCGCCCGGTGCGGCCCGGACGCGGTCCCCCCGCCCCCGAGGCCCGGCTGCCCCCTGTCAGCCGCCGCCCCCGCATCCGCCCCCGCCGCCGCACGAGGAGCCCCCGCCGCACGACGAGCCGCCCCCGCAGGACGAGCCCCCGCCGCAGGAGGAGTGACCGCCCCCGCAGGAGTGACCCCCGTGGTGACCCCCGTGATGCCCGCCGCCGTGCCCCCCGGAGGAGGCGGAGCCCAGACCGCCGGCCCACCAACTGGAGCCGCCGTCGGAGAACGACGACGATGACGAGCGTGACGAGCGGGACGACCCGCCGCGCCTGCCGCCCTTGCCGAGCGACAGCCCGGCCTGCCGGTTCCGGCGGTTGCGGCTCGCCACGCGCGCGCTGATCAGCACCGCCGCCACCACCACCACCAGGATGATGCCGAACACCATGGCGTCACCCTCCTTTCCGTCTCCCCCGAAGCGACCCCCCGTGGGCGCCCCGCCGCCACCGGTTCCCCGGCGCGGTGACCGGGAGATGCCCAAGCCGATCCCCGCCCAAAGCACAATTGAGCAAGTCCTGAGCCTCTGTCGGAGGAAGCGCGTCCCGACCGGCACCGGGACGGGCCTCGGCGGCCCCCACACGGCACTGGGCGAGCCGGAGGTCCGGCCCGCCCAGAGTGATCGCGGTCAGAGACCCGTTCCTGTCGCTGTCAGGGGTGCAGCCTCCTGCGCGCCCGGAGGAACCCGATCGATCCGCCCACGACTGCCATGTACGCGGTCAGCGGCCCGTCCTTCACCAGGATGCCGGGCAGGGAGATCACGGCCACGATGAGCAGCCACCCGCACCCGGCCACCACGAGATCCGCCGGATCAGGGCGGCGTCGCTCGTTCTGCACTCGTTTCCCCATTCATCAGAGCGCACCTGCCCGCGGTCCCCGCGCATCCACGATATCCGCGGGGGGCGGCAGTCTGTGCGCAGTTGTGCCGCCTCCTTCGCATCGGCGCGATGAGGATCGGACGCCGGCCTTGCCCCTGGGAGCCGTCCGGGCCCTCATGGGGTTCGGCACGGGTTGAGGAAGTCCTGCGCTCGGGCGGAGGATGACCGGCATGACCTCCAGCGCACGCCCCCTCCTCAACCGCCGGCTCGCCGCGTTCGGGACGACGATCTTCGCCGAGATGTCGGCGCTCGCCGTGGCGACCGGGTCGATCAACCTGGGCCAGGGCTTCCCCGACACGGACGGGCCCGAGGAGGTCCGGGAGGCCGCCGTACGGGCACTGCGCGACGGCCGTGGCAACCAGTACCCGCCGGGCCCGGGCGTGCCCGAGCTGCGCTCCGCGGTCACCGCGCACCAGCTCCGCCACTACGGACTGTCCTGGGACCCCGACACCGAGGTGCTGGTGACGGCCGGCGCGACGGAGGCGATCGCGGCGGCGCTGCTGGCGCTGGTCGAGCCCGGGGACGAGGTCGTGGCCCTGGAGCCGTACTACGACTCCTACGCGGCGAACATCGCGATGGCCGGCGGCACCCGGGTGCCGGTGACGCTGCGGCCGGACGGGGGGCGCTTCGTGCTGGACCTGGACGAGCTGCGCGCCGCCGTCACCGGCCGCACCCGGCTGCTGCTGATCAACACCCCGCACAACCCGACCGGCACGGTCCTCACCCGGGCGGAACTCGCCGCGATCGCCGAGCTGGCGGTGGAGCGCGACCTGCTGGTGGTGACCGACGAGGTGTACGAGCACCTGGTCTTCGACGGCGCCGAACACCTGCCGCTCGCGGCGTTCCCGGGGATGCGCGAGCGCACGGTGAGCATCGGCTCGGCCGGCAAGACGTTCTCGTTCACCGGCTGGAAGGTGGGCTGGGTGACGGGGTCACCGGAGCTGGTCGGCGCGGTCCGCGCGGTGAAGCAGTACCTGACGTACGTCGCCTCGGGACCGTTCCAGTACGCGATCGCCGAGGCCCTCGCGCTGCCCGACTCCTACTTCGAGGAGTACCGCCGGACCATGCGGGCCCGCCGGGACATCCTGGCGGAGGGACTGACGGCGGCCGGTTTCGAGGTGTTCCGGCCGGCCGGCACCTACTTCGTCACCGCCGACATCCGTCCCCTCGGCGAGAGCGACGGCTTCGCCTTCTGCCGCGCCCTGCCCGAACGCGCGGGCGTCGTCGCCATCCCGAACGCTGTGTTCTACGACCACCGCGAGCAGGGCGCACCCTTCGTACGGTTCGCGTTCTGCAAGCGGACAGGCGTGCTGGAGGAGGCGACCTCCCGACTAAAGGCGCTGGCCGCCTGACAGCCGCGGACGTACCAGCGCATGTACCGGCCACACGGCCTGGTTGCTCCGAGCCGCCGCGCACCCGCACGCGATTGCCGCCCGGTCGACCGGGCCACCGGTGATCGGCAGTCATCTCACGCAGCCCGCCTGCCGGCGGACACGCTTCCCTCATCGATCGACCGGCGCCGCTAGGCCCGGTGAGCAAACGCACCGAAGTGCTAGCGGACGCGACGGAACGGCTCCGCAAGGCATTCGCGCACCGTGCCTCACACGCCCGGAACTCGCGCCGGAGGTGTCATGAATAGTCGCGGTCAGCACGAGGTCGGGCGCATCCCGGTGCGTGACACGCAGGCACCCCAGGACGCTGGATCGGTGCTGAATATTCTGACCGATGCCAGGAACGCTCAGGTGTCATAGACGGTGGAGCGATGCCCGACGTGTACGACCCACACCACCAGTTCGCCGTTGTCGATCGTATAGATCACGCGATAGTCGCCCACCCGGAGGCGGCGGCGGTCGGGCTGGGAGACGAGGGCCGTGGTGTTGAACCCCGTCGGGTCGCTCTCCAGCTCAGTCAGCTTGGCCAGAATGCGGAGAGCCATGTCTCGCGGAACCTTGCGGAGTTCGGCCTGCGCCTCGGCTCGGAAGACGGTGCGGTACTCACTCACTGCGCGCCAGCGTCTCCCTCATGATGTCCTCGATCGGGATGCCCGGTGCCGAGTTGGTCATGCGCTCGTCGATGATCCGGTTGATCTCGCGCTCTTCCCACTCCTGGTACCTGCGCAGCACCTCGATGGACACCACAGCGGCGACCTGCTTACCGCGCCGGGTGATGACGGTAGGTACGTCGTCCCGGTCGGCCCGCTCCACAACCTCGGCCAGGTGCGCCCGGACATCGCGGATGGACTCTATCGGCATGGGCTGTGTCATGCGTCCAAGAGTACCAAGTGTCCTATGTGTACGCATGGGCTCACTGTCGCTCGGGCTGTAGCCCTCGGACCTGCATGGCGTGGGCTGGGTGACGGGGTCGCCGGAGCTGGTCGGCGCGGTCCGCGCGGTGAAGCAGTACCTGACGTACGTCGCCTCGGGACCGTTCCAGTACGCGATCGCCGAGGCCCTCGCGCTGCCCGACTCCTACTTCGAGGAGTACCGCCGGACCATGCGGGCCCGCCGGGACATCCTGGCGGAGGGGCTGACGGCGGCCGGTTTCGAGGTGTTCCGGCCGGCCGGCACCTACTTCGTCACCGCCGACATCCGTCCCCTCGGCGAGAGCGACGGCTTCGCCTTCTGCCGCGCCCTGCCCGAACGCGCGGGCGTCGTCGCCGTCCCGAACGCTGTGTTCTACGACCACCGCGAGGCGGGCGCACCCTTCGTACGGTTCGCGTTCTGCAAGCGCGTCGAGGTGCTGGCGGACGCGACGGAACGGCTCCACAAGGCACTCGCGCCCTGAACGCCGTCCTCGGGGCCGGTCGCCAACATCCTCGTTGCCCGCCGCGTCGCAGAGGTGACGGGTTCCCCCGAGTTCCTCGCCGTTTCGACCGACGGCCGGCACCTGTGCGCCGCCTCGGTGGAGGAGTACGACCACTGGGTGGTGCCGCACGAATGCTCGTGAGCAGCCGAGCAGCGTGTGAGCCCGGTCCGGGGGCCGTCGCCCCCGGACCGCACTGCGGGGGCTACTCCCCGTCGTCCTCGGGCTTCTCCGCCTCGTCGACCTCCTGCTCCAGGCCGAGCTGCTCGACCAGCCACTTGTCGAACTCGATCGCGGCCCGCACCCAGCTGACCGTGGAGGAGACGAAGTGGTTGATGTCGACGCCCGTGCCGATCAGCATCTGGGCCTCGCCGATCAGGCGGACCGTGCCGTCGTCATGGGTGTGGGTGTACACCTTGGGCCACAGGGTGCGGCGGTTCCAGTCGTCGATCGACTCCAGCAGCTGCGGCTTCTCGTCGATCGGGTGGGGGCGGTCGTAGAACGTCCGCACCGAGAAGATCGCCTGTTCGGCCTCTCCGCGGAACATGAAGTAGGTGCGGAACTGCTCCCACGGCGCCGCGAGGTCACCCTCCTCGTCGACGACGTACTTCAGCTCCATCTGCTCGAGGAGCTGCTTCACCAGGTCCTGATCCGGGAGGACGGGGCCCGCCGGTCCTTGGGGCTGCGGTTCGGGCTGGCCCCCGAAATTAGGAATCGAGGACGGGTCGATGCTCACCGTGTTTTTCCCTTCATGCGGATGCCGCCATCCTCCCCCATGCGGGGAGGGGGGTGGCAAGCCCTGACGGGGCCTGTCAGCCCGTGGCGGACATGATCCGGCAGGGGGTGCCGTGGGCGGTGACGCGGGGGTGCGCCCGTACGCCAGTCCGGGTGCACCCCAGGCGTCCGCCGAAACCGCGGAAGGCCCCCTCTTCCGGCGGACCGGGAGAGAGGGCCGTGGGCGTGTCCTAGAGGGTCTTGCCGGTGGCGGGGCCGACCAGCAGGCCGTCCTCGAAGCGGTCCACGCGGACCGTGTCGCCGTCCTCGACCTCGCCGGACAGGATCTCCTTGGCGAGCCGGTCGCCGATGGCGGTCTGCACCAGCCGGCGCAGCGGGCGGGCGCCGTACGCCGGGTCCAGGCCCTCCTCCGCCAGCCAGGCCAGCGCCGCCGGGGTGATCTCCAGGGTGAGCCGGCGCTCGGCGAGCCGCTTGGCCAGCCGCTCCACCTGGAGCTGGGCGATCCGCTCCAGCTCGGGCTTGGTGAGCGCCGAGAAGACGACCAGGTCGTCGAGCCGGTTGAGGAACTCGGGCTTGAAGGAGCTGCGGACGACCTCCAGCACCTGTTCCTTCTTCTCCGCCTCGCTGCGCAGCGGGTCGACCAGGAACTGGCTGCCCAGGTTGGAGGTGAGCACCAGGATGGTGTTGCGGAAGTCGACCGTGCGGCCCTGGCCGTCCGTCAGGCGGCCGTCGTCCAGCACCTGGAGCAGGATGTCGAAGACCTCGGGGTGGGCCTTCTCGACCTCGTCCAGCAGCACGACGCTGTACGGGCGCCGCCGGACCGCCTCGGTGAGCTGGCCGCCCTCCTCGTAGCCGACGTACCCGGGGGGCGCGCCGACCAGCCGGGCCACGCTGTGCTTCTCGCCGTACTCCGACATGTCGACGCGGATCATGGCCCGCTCGTCGTCGAAGAGGAAGTCGGCGAGCGCCTTGGCCAGTTCGGTCTTGCCGACACCGGTGGGGCCGAGGAAGAGGAAGGACCCGGTGGGCCGGTCGGGGTCGGCGATCCCGGCCCGTGAGCGCCGCACCGCGTCGCTCACGGCCCGTACGGCCTCACCCTGGCCGATGAGCCGCCGGCCCAGCTCCTCCTCCATGCGCAGCAGCTTGTGCGTCTCGCCCTCCATCAGCCGGCCGGCCGGGATGCCGGTCCAGGCGGCGACGACGTCGGCGATGTCGTCCGAACCGACCTCCTCCTTGACCATGGTGTCCCGGGCGACCTCCTCCTCGGCCTGGGAGGCGGCCTCCAGCTCCTTCTCCAGCTGCGGGATCTCGCCGTAGAGCAGCTTGGCGGCGGTGTCGAAGTCACCGTCGCGCTGGGCGCGTTCGGCCTGCCCGCGCACGTCGTCGAGGCGTTCCTTCAGCTCGCCGACGCGGTTGAGGGACTGCTTCTCCTTCTCCCAGCGGGCGGTGAGGCCGCGCAGCTCCTCCTCCTTGTCGGCGAGGTCGCGGCGCAGCTTCTCCAGGCGGGCGACGGAGGCCGGGTCGGTCTCCTTGGCGATCGCCAGTTCCTCCATCTTGAGCCGGTCGACGGCGCGCTGGAGCTCGTCGATCTCGACGGGCGAGGAGTCGATCTCCATGCGCAGCCGGGAGGCGGCCTCGTCCACCAGGTCGATGGCCTTGTCCGGCAGGAAGCGGGAGGTGATGTACCGGTCGGAGAGGGTCGCGGCGGCCACCAGCGCGCTGTCCGCGATCTGCACCTTGTGGTGGGCCTCGTACCGGCCCTTGAGGCCGCGCAGGATCGCGATGGTGTCCTCGACGCTCGGCTCGGCGACCAGCACCTGCTGGAAGCGGCGCTCCAGGGCGGGGTCCTTCTCGATCCGCTCCCGGTACTCGTCCAGGGTGGTGGCGCCGACCATGCGGAGTTCACCGCGGGCCAGCATCGGCTTGAGCATGTTGCCCGCGTCCATGGCGGAGTCCCCGCCGGCGCCGGCGCCGACGACGGTGTGCAGCTCGTCGATGAAGGTGATGACCTGCCCGTCGGAGTCCTTGATCTCGGCGAGGACGGCCTTGAGCCGCTCCTCGAACTCGCCCCGGTACTTGGCGCCGGCCACCATCGCGCCGAGGTCCAGCGCGACCAGCCGCTTGTCCTTCAGCGACTCGGGCACGTCGCCCTTCACGATCCGCTGGGCCAGTCCCTCGACGACGGCGGTCTTGCCGACGCCGGGCTCGCCGATGAGCACGGGGTTGTTCTTGGTCCGGCGGCTGAGCACCTGGACCACCCGCCGGATCTCCTGGTCCCGTCCGATGACCGGATCCAGCCGGCCCTCACGGGCGGCGGCGGTGAAGTCGGTGCCGAACTTCTCCAGGGCCTTGTACTGGCCCTCCGGATCGGCGGTGGTCACGCGGCGTCCTCCCCTGGCCTTCTGGAAGGCCTCCTGTAGTTTCCTGGCGTCGGCGCCCTGCCGCTCGAGCACCTCACCGGCCGCGCCGCCCTGCGCGGCGATGCCCATGAGCAGGTGCTCCGTGGACAGGTACTCGTCACCGAGGGCCCGGGCGCGTTCGCCGGCGTCGGCGATGGCGGCCAGCAGCTCCCGGTTGGGCTGCGGCGGCGCGACGGTGGACCCGGTCACGCTGGGCAGGCCGGCGAGGACGCGCTCCGCGCCGGAGCGCACGGCGGCCTGGTCGGCCTCGACGGCCGCCAGCAGGTCGGTGATGTTCTCGTTCTCCTGCCCCTGGAGCAGAGCCAGCAGCAGGTGGGCGGGGGTGAGGTCCGGGTGTCCCTCGGTCACGGCGCGGCTGCTCGCCGCGTTGATCGCGTCCCGGCTCCTGTTGGTCAGCTCGGCGTCCACGTGTCCGTTCTCCTCCTCGGCGTCGTCGCTGCGGCCGCCCTCTCCGGTCCGGCGGTCCTGCCTCAACCAACGTACACAAAGTTGAGTCTATTCCACTCAAGGCAAGAGGTGTACCCGGTTCGGCTAGGTTTCCGGCATGGCCTCGTACTCCGTGGATCCGGCTTCCCCCGACGAGCCGTACCTCGCCTTCTGGCGGGAACGGCACCTGTGCACGCTGACGACCCTGCGGCCGGACGGCAGTCCGCACGTCGTACCGGTGGGGGTGACGTACGACCCGGAGGCGCGGCTGGCCCGGGTGATCACCAACCGGTCCAGCGCGAAGGCGGCGCACGTGCTCGCCGCCGGGGACGGCGGGGCGCGGGTGGCGGTGTGCCAGGTGGACGGCCGGCGCTGGGCCACGCTGGAGGGGCGCGCGCACGTGCGGACCGAGCCGGAGCGGGTCGGGGAGGCGGAACGGCGCTACGCCGAGCGGTACCTGCGGACGCCGGGCCCGAACCCGTCCCGGGTGGTCATCGAGATCCAGGTCGAGCGGGCACTGGGGCGCGGCTGAGGAACGGCTGGTTCCGGCCACCGTCGGGGAGCGCCCGTACCCGGAGATATCGCCGGAAACGACAGCGGCGTCACCGTGTTCAGGTCACGGTGACGCCGCTGCGGGGGGAAGTGCCTGAGCGATCTTTTACGACGGGGGAATCGCGTCAGGCACTGCGGGGGGTGGCCGAGATGGTCCTCAGGTCGGTCTCCGGCGGCTCGCACAGCCGGTGGTCCCGCTGGTCCAGGTTCACAAAGATCATTCCGTACCGGATGGCGCACCGCACGGGCTGCGGCGCACCACGCGGCTTGCGCAGACACCGGTACGCCCGCACGTCTCCGTCGTCGTCCCGCGTGACGACGACCGGTTCGCCGAACACGGGCACCATCAAGGAGTCACCGCTGTGGGGGATGGCGGTGACCAGGTCGATGAAGTGCCAGCCGGAGCGGTAGGCGGTGGCCATCTCGCGGCGGAAGGAGCGGTCGTCTGGCGGGGTCGTCACGTCAGCTCCTCACGGCATCCGTGTGAATCACCGGCCAACTGGTATCACTGGCGACCACGGTAGTCGTGGCCACCGACGGCCAGCTGGTGTCCGCTCGAGCGTCGCTCTTCTCACCGGTGAGGCCGCCCAGCGCTCCCGCGGCCGCCACAACGGAGAAGGCGGCGACAAGTATCGAGCGAAGCAGTCTCTTACCCATAGTCGGCTTCGTCCTCACTTGAAGGTCCCCTCTTCCCCCGTCGGGTACGACGATGGCTCATTCGGGCACGTCGTGGCCACATAATCAATGCATCATGTTCCTGCATGTTCAGGACCCTGGGGGGTGGAGATTTGGCAACGAATCAGACTAAAGCTGCACATCCCCATGCTGTGACGGAGATGTGCGAGCAAGGGGGCCGTCTCTACGCCGACGCGCTGCGCGCCGGGCGCGTCCCCCGCGCCGAGGCGGAATGCGCCCCGTGCCTGCTGGAGTTCGCCCTCCTGCACCCCGATCCCGACGATCCGGAATGGCTTCGTCCGGTACCCGCGCCCGTGGCGCTGGCCCAGCGGCTCAGCCCCCTGGAGCGCGAGATCACCGAGCGCAGGCGGCTGTCGATCCAACTGGCCGACGTCTTCGAGCCGTTCATGACGCTCAGCAGCCACATGACCGCGACGACCGATTCAATCACGGTGCTGGAGGGCGGGGAGCGCATCAACGCGGCGCTCAACCTGGCCACCGCGCAGTGCCAGGCCGAGGTGCTCACGGTCCAGCCGAGCAACCGCTACTCCGAGCGCAGCCTCCTGCGGGGACTGGAGCGCGACCGGCCGCTCATCGAACGTGGTGTGAAGATCCGTACGCTGTATCAGCACACCGCGCGGTACAACCCCGAGAAGCTCGCCTACGTCGCCCAGCTCACCAACGGCAAGGCGGAGTACCGCACCATCGACGAACTGGTGGAGCGGCTCATCATCTGCGACGAGACCGTCGCCTTCATCCCCACCCGGGACGACCAGCAGGTCGCTCTCGAGCTGCGCCACCCGGGCCTCGTCCGCTACCTCATCAAGGTGTTCGAGTTCATGTGGGACCGGGCGGTCCCGCTGAGCGCCGGCGCCCCCTACGAGACCGCGGCCGACGGCATCACCAACATCCAGCACTCCATCGCCAAGCTCCTGGTGGAGGGCCACGTGGACGAGGCCATCGCCCGGCGCCTCGGCATGAACGTCCGCACCTGCCGGGCCCACATCGCCAAGCTGGCCCAGGCCCTCGGCAGCGGCAGCCGCGCCCAGCTCGGCTACCTCATCGCCCAGTCGGGCATCCTCGACCGGGACCAGTGAGCCCCTGGGTGTGCCGTCCCGCCCCTTCAGCGCGGTCCGGGGGCCTCCCGGTCGCCGCCGGTGAGGGCGGAGGCCGGGGCGGGCCGCCGCAGGCCGTCCAGGCCCGCCTGGGCGATGCGGACGCCGAGCTGGGTACGGCTCGCCGCGCCCAGGGTCTCCGACAGCCGGGCGATGTGGGCCCGGCAGGTGCGCACGCTGATGCCCAGCCGCTCGGCGATCACCGCGTCCTGGTGCCCCTCGGCCAGCAGCGCCGCGATGGACTGCTCACGGTGCGAGATGCCCTCGATCCCCGTGTCGGGCAGCGGGGCGGTGAGCGGGATCGCCAGCCGCCACAGGCGCTCGAAGACGGTCACGAGATATTCGACCAGCGCCGGGCTGCGCAACTCCAGGGCCATCGTGCGGTCGGCGTTGGCGGGGATGAAGGCCACCGTGCGGTCGAACAGGATCAGCCGGTCGATGACCTCGTCCAGGGTGCGGGCCTCGACCGTGTCACCCATCAGCTCCAGGTAGTTGAGCAGACCCTGGCCGTGCCGCGCCACGTGCGTGTAGAGATCCCGCATGCGCACGCCCCGCCCGCGCAGGGCCAGCGCCCGGTGCAGGCCCTCGGTCAGCTCGGCCTCACGCCGGATGCCGCCCGGCTGCACGGTGAGCACCTCGGTGGTGCAGGCCTCGGTCGCCTCGTCCATCGCGGCCTGGATGCGCGCGAGCCCGTCCAGGACCCGGATGGCGCTGCCCTCGCCGGACGCCGTCAGGGCCTGCGGCTGCCGGCCCAGGCCCGCGTAACGCTCCACGGCGGCCACCGCCGAACCGACCCGTCGCTGACTGGCGCTCACCTCGTCGTAGACCCCGCGCAGCAGCCGGGTCATCACCTCCTGCGGGGAGGTCGGCACCAGCCAGTCCATGTCGTCGGGGTCCGGGTGCAGCAGGGCCAGGTCCAGCAGACAGGGCACCGGTCCGGCGTCCGTGCGGGGCACCCGTCCCCGGCGTACGGCCCGGGAATACACCCGATCCCCGGCCTCGCACAGCCGGTCGGCACCGTGAGGATGTTCCTCCGTCCCGTGCCCGGCCATCGCCCATTCCACCCCCGGTGTGCTGCCCTTCCGCAGCGCAACTATGCGCGGAGCCGACCGGGTCCGCAACACGGCTCCCCGGACACCGGTCACCGGAATGCGACGCTGTGCCCGGGTTTCGCCCACGCGCCGGGTGCCGCCCCGCGGTGCGCCGCACGGCCGGGGGCCGTGCGGCGCGGGGGCGCTGCCGTCACTTCAGGCCGATGGCCGCGCAGGACGCCTTGTACCGGGTGGTGCAGATGTCGTCGACGCCGTAGATGTGGTCCGCGATGACGGTGTCCTTGATGGTCTTCCTGGTCAGCGCGCTCACCTGGACCAGCCGGGACGGGACCTGCTTGGTGGTGGGGCTGTCGACCCGGTCCTGGGTCAGGGCGTCGAACTGGATGTCCTTGCCCTGGATCTTGGTGACGGCGATCTGCGCGGCGGCCGCGGCCTCGTCCGGGTAGGACTTGTAGACGCTCATGTACTGCTCGCCGCTCACGACCCGCTGGACGCCGTCCAGTTCCGCGTCCTGGCCGGTGATCGGGGGCAGCGAGGTGACACCGGCCGCCTTCAGGGCCTTGATGACACCGCCGGCCATGCCGTCGTTGGCGGCGTAGACCCCGGCGATGTTGCCCTTGCCGATCAGCGCGATCGCCTTGGCCATGTTGGCCTCGGCGTTCTCCGGCTTCCAGCCCGTGGTGTCGTAGCTCTGCGCGATGTCGACCTTGCCGTTCAGCTCGGAGAGCGCACCCTCCTTGAACTGCTTGGCGTTCGGGTCGGTGGGCGAGCCGTTCATCATGACGATCTTGTCGGAGGTGCCGACGCCCGGGCCCATCGCCTCCAGCAGGGTGCGGCCCTGCACCTCGCCGACGAGTTCGTTGTCGAAGGAGACGTAGCCGTCGATCGGGCCCTCGGCGAGGCGGTCGTAGGCGATGACCGGGATGCCGGCGCTCTTGGCCTTCTCCACCCCGGGGGCGACGAGGTGCGCGTCCACGGCGTCGAGCAGGATGACGTCGACCTTCTCGTCGATCATGTTCTGGAGCTGCTCGGCCTGGCGGGCGGCGCTCGCGTCCGCGTTGGCGTACTCCACCTTGCCCTGCTTCTTGGTGAGTTCGGCCACCTTGTCCTTGATGATGGGGTAGTCGAACTTCTCGTAGCGCGTGTTGGCCTTCTCCGGGAGCAGCAGGCCCACGGTGATGTCGTTGCCCTTCGTCGGGCTCGCGCTCGCTCCGTCCCCCGTCGCGTTCAGCACGCCACAGCCGGCGAGCGAGAGGGTCATCGTGGACGCGGCCACGGATATGGCGATACGGCGCATGCGAGGGCTCACTTCAGGTGCGTTCCGGACGTGGGTGCTGCAATACGACCCAGGTGTCTGAAAAGACAACGCGGAGCCGCCACCCGGCGTCAAGAAGAATCACTTAACGAGTGCGCAACGCCACGCACAGGTGTCCCTGTGGAGGTTCCGCGAAACCCCCTTCAAATACCCTTTACGGACCCTTCATCCAAAGGGAGTTCACGCGTCGGCAAAGTTCCGTACAACCCACCGTCGCCGCCACGACCCGTGACCGCGGGCACCGGAGACCGCCCCGACTCGATCAGGAGAGCGAACAATCCCGGCCAATCGAGCGGCCCTCGCGGGCGGATCGGCCGACGCCCCCGGACACACGGGAGGGGCCGGCGGGATCGCTCCCGCCGGCCCCTCCCGGTACCGCTGACCGCCGCTCAGTCCTGCTGCTGCCGCTTGGGCCGCCACACCACCAGCGCGCTGGTCTGCTGGACCTCCTGGTACGGCACCAGGTCGCGCCGGTAGGAGGCGTGGACCGCGGCCTCGCGCTGCCGCATCGCCGTCGCCGCGCCGTCCAGGGCCGACTCCAGCTCCGCGACCCGGGACTGGAGCGCGGCGACCTGGTTCTCCAGGTCGATGATGCGCTTGATGCCGGCCAGGTTGACGCCCTCGTCCTGTGACAACTGCTGCACCTGGCGGAGCAGTTCGATGTCACGGGCCGAGTAGCGCCGGCCCCGGCCCGCGGTGCGGTCCGGGGAGACGAGGCCCAGGCGGTCGTACTGGCGCAGCGTCTGCGGGTGGAGTCCGGAGAGCTGGGCCGCCACCGAGATGACGTAGACCGGGGTTTCCTCGGTCAGTTCATAGGGGTTGCGCCGACGGCCGTCCATCACTCTCAAGCTCCCTTCGCGGCCTCGAACAGCTCCGCCCGCGGGTCCTCGCCCGCGGTCGCCTCGCGGTACGCCTCCAGGGCGTCACGAGCCTTGCCCGACAGGTCCTGCGGGACACTCACCTCCACGGTGACCAACAGGTCGCCACGGGTGCCGTCCTTGCGGACCGCGCCCTTGCCCCGCGCCCGCATCGTACGACCGTTCGGCGTGCCGGGCGGCAGTTTCAGGGTGACGACCGGTCCGTTGAGCGTCGGCACCCGCACCTCGCCGCCGAGGGCCGCCTCGGCGAACGTCACCGGGACGGTGACGGTGAGGTTGTCGCCCTTGCGCCCGAACACCGGGTGCTCGCCGACGTGCACGGCGACGTAGAGGTCGCCCGCCGGTCCGCCCCGCTCGCCGGGCGCGCCCTTGCCACGCAGCCGGATGCGCTGCCCGTCGGTGACGCCCGCCGGGATGCGGACCTGCATCGTGCGGGAGGACTTCGCGCGCCCGCTGCCCTTGCACTCCATGCAGGGGTGCTCGGCGATCAGGCCGCGGCCCTTGCAGTCGGGGCAGGGGTCGGTGAGCGAGAAGCCGCCGCCCGATCCCCGGGCGACCTGCCCGGTGCCGACGCAGGTCGGGCACACGCGGGGCGTGCCGTTCTTGTCGCCGGTGCCCGAACAGGCCTTGCACGGCGCCTGGGAGGACATCCGCAGGGGCACGGTGGCGCCCTCGATGGCCTCCGTGAAGCTCAGCGTGACCTCGGACTCCACGTCCTGGCCGCGCCGGGGCTGGGTCCGGGTCCCCGCGGTGCCGCCGCGGTTGAACAGGCCCCCGAAGACGTCCCCGATGCCACCACCGAAGCCGCCGGCCTGGGTGGTGCCCCCACCGCCGCCGAACAGGTCGCCGAGGTCGAAGTTGAAGGAGCCGCCGGCCGCGCCCGGCCCGGGGCGGAAGCCACCGTTGCCGAACAGGGCGCGTGCCTCGTCGTACTCCTTGCGCTTCTTGGGATCGCCGAGGACGTCGTTCGCCTCGGAGATCTCCTTGAAGCGCTCCTCCGCCTTGGCGTTGCCCTTGTTGGCGTCCGGGTGGAACTCGCGGGCGAGCTTGCGGTACGCCTTCTTGATCTCGGCCTCGGTGGCGTCCTTGGGGACGCCGAGGACCTTGTAGTAGTCCTTCTCGATGAAGTCCTTGGTGCTCATCCTCGACGTCCCTCCTTCCCCCGGGTCCTCACGTCAGCCCTCGTCCGGGCCACCGCTCTCCTTGTCGTCGGCCGCCGCCGTCTCCTCCGCGTCCTCCGCCTTGACGGTCTGCGCGCCGGGCTGCGGTTCGGCGACGGCCACCCGCGCGGGGCGGATGGTGCGCTCGCCGATGCGGTACCCCGGCTGGAGGATCGCCACGCAGGTCGTCTCGGTGACGTCCGGCGCGTAGGAGTGCATCAGGGCCTCGTGGATCGTCGGGTCGAAGGGCTCGCCCTCCTTGCCGAACTGCTGGAGGCCCATCTTGGCCGCGACGGTCTCCAGCGACTCGGCCACCGACTTGAAGCCGCCGACCAGTTCGCCGTGTTCCCGCGCGCGGCCGATGTCGTCGAGCACGGGCAACAGCTCGGTCAGGAGGTTCGCGACGGCGATCTCCTTGACCGCGGCCCGGTCCCGGTCGACACGGCGGCGGTAGTTCTGGTACTCGGCCTGGAGGCGCTGGAGGTCGGCCGTGCGCTCACCGAGCGCCGTCCGGACCTGATCCAGCTGGGCCACCAGGCCCGGGTCTGCACTTACGTCCCCGGCCGGGGCCGCCCCCTCTTCGGAGGCGGCCTTCGGTTCGGCGTCGTCGGGGGTGGCGCCGGAGGGGACGTCGGGCTTCTCCTCGAAACCCGGGGTCTCCTCCGTCACGCGGCACCGTCCTTGCGCTCGTCGTCCACGATCTCGGCGTCGACGACGTCGTCGTCGGCCTTGGCCTCACCGGCACCGGCGGTCGCGCCACCGGCGGCCTGGGCGCCCTGGGCGTCGGCGTAGAGCGCCTGGCCCAGCTTCTGCGAGACGGCGGCGACCTTCTCCGTGGCGGAGCGGATCTCGCCGGTGTCCTCGCCCTTGAGGGCTTCCTTCAGCTCGCCGACGGCGGCCTCGACCTCGGTGCGGATCTCGCCGGGGACCTTGTCCTCGTTGTCCTTGAGGAACTTCTCGGTCTGGTAGACGAGCTGCTCGCCCTGGTTGCGGGTCTCGGCGGCCTCGCGGCGCTTGTGGTCCTCCTCCGCGTAGCGCTCGGCCTCCTCGCGCATGCGGTCGACCTCGTCCTTCGGGAGCGAGGAGCCGCCGGTGACGGTCATCTTCTGCTCCTTGCCGGTGCCGAGGTCCTTCGCCGTGACGTGCATGATGCCGTTGGCGTCGATGTCGAAGGAGACCTCGATCTGCGGGACGCCGCGCGGCGCCGGCGGCAGACCGGTCAGCTCGAACATGCCGAGCTTCTTGTTGTAGGCCGCGATCTCGCGCTCGCCCTGGTAGACCTGGATCTGCACCGACGGCTGGTTGTCCTCGGCCGTCGTGAAGATCTCCGAGCGCTTGGTCGGGATCGTGGTGTTGCGCTCGATCAGCTTGGTCATGATGCCGCCCTTGGTCTCGATGCCGAGGGACAGCGGGGTGACGTCGAGCAGCAGGACGTCCTTGACCTCGCCCTTGAGGACACCGGCCTGGAGCGAGGCGCCGATGGCGACGACCTCGTCCGGGTTCACACCCTTGTTGGCCTCCTTGCCGCCGGTCAGCTCCTTGACGAGCTCGGCGACGGCGGGCATGCGGGTGGAACCACCGACCAGGACGACGTGGTCGATCTCGCCGAGCTGGATGCCGGCGTCCTTGATCACGTTGTGGAACGGCGTCTTGCACCGCTCCAGCAGGTCGGCCGTCAGCTGCTGGAACTGGGCGCGGGTGAGCTTCTCGTCCAGGTGCAGCGGGCCCTCGGCCGACGCGGTGATGTAGGGCAGGTTGATCGAGGTCTCCGTGGAGGAGGACAGCTCGATCTTGGCCTTCTCCGCCGCCTCGCGCAGGCGCTGGAGGGCCATCTTGTCCTTGGACAGGTCCACGCCGTGGCCGGACTGGAACTGCTTGACCAGGTAGTCGACGACACGCTGGTCCCAGTCGTCACCGCCGAGGTGGTTGTCGCCGTTGGTCGCCTTCACCTCGACGACGCCGTCACCGATCTCCAGGAGGGACACGTCGAAGGTGCCGCCACCGAGGTCGAAGACGAGGATCGTCTGGTCGTCCTTGTCGAGGCCGTACGCGAGCGCCGCCGCGGTCGGCTCGTTGACGATGCGCAGGACGTTCAGACCGGCGATCTCGCCGGCCTCCTTCGTCGCCTGGCGCTCGGAGTCGTTGAAGTAGGCCGGGACGGTGATGACCGCGTCCGTGACCTTCTCGCCCAGGTAGGACTCGGCGTCGCGCTTCAGCTTCTGAAGGATGAACGCGGAGATCTGCTGCGGGTTGAAGTCCTTGCCGTCGAGCTGGATCTTCCAGTCGGTGCCCATGTGGCGCTTCACCGAGCGGATGGTCCGGTCCACGTTCGTGACCGCCTGGCGCTTGGCGACCTCGCCGACGAGCACCTCACCGTTCTTGGCGAAGGCGACGACGGACGGCGTGGTCCTGGCACCCTCGGCGTTGGTGATGACGGTGGGCTCGCCGCCCTCCAGAACGCTGACGACGGAGTTAGTCGTGCCCAGGTCGATGCCGACCGCACGTGCCATGGTTGATTCCTCCAGCTGACTTGAGTGGAACAGACTCAAGTGTGCACGAGGAGAGCCGCTGGGTCAACAGACCTGAGCCAACGAGACTCAAGTCTTATCCGTTCCTTACGCGCAAGTGGCCTGTGACCTGCGTAGACGTCCCTCGCCGGGGCGGCTGCACCGGTACCCGCGGCCCCCGCCGGGGCGGCTGGACGGGGACCCGCAGCAGCACCAGCACGGCGAGCAGCGCCGTGCCCGCGACCCACAGCGCGGCCCCGTCGTCCGTCCACCCCGTGTGCACCAGCACCCCGACGAGCACCGCCGAGAAGGAGCCTGCCCCGAGGAGCACGACCGATCCCTGCGGGGTCAGCCCGATCCGCCGCAGCCGGTGCGCGAGGTGGTCGGGGCGCCGGCGCAGCAGCGGGTGCCGGGCCAGCAGCCGGGCGAGGACGACGAGCACGGTGTCGGCGGCGGCCACCGCGCCCAGGCAGAACGCCACCGCGGCGCTCGGCCCGAGCGCGTACCCCGCGCGCGTGAAGACCACGGACGACGACAGCAGGAACCCGGTGAACAGCGATCCGCAGGCCCCCATGCCCACGCGCGCGGGATGCCAGTTGTGCATCAGGAAGCCGGTGAGGGCGGCGGCGAACACGCTCAGCAGCACGGCCAGCCCGTCCATCACCTCGGCGGCGGCGCAGGCCCCGGCGCCGAACGCGGTGACCACCCCGACCGTCCCCGCCAGGCCGTCGGCGTGGTCGAGGCCCTTGAAGGCGAGGGAGGCGAGCACCACGCAGACCACGGCGAGCGCGCCGCCCGGCAGGCCCGTCTCGTCGTAGGGGACGACGCAGGCCGCCGCCACGGCCGTACCGGCGACGAGCACACGCGCACGCAGCCGCCACACGTCGGCCACCAGGCCGAGCAGAGCGACCGCGGCGCCGGCGGCCAGCAGCTTCCCCACCCCGTCACCCAGCGGGGCGACGCGGGTCCATTCGCCGGCCCAGGCGACCAGACAGGTGACGACCACGACGGCGAGCCCGCCCAGCACCGGCAGGGGACGCTGCCGGCGCCGGTCGAGGACACCGAGCCGCAGTGCGGGCACCCGGAGCAGCGCCGCCAGCACGGCGGCGAGGAGCAGGGCTGCGGTTGCGGCGGCGATCCCGTAGAGCACGGCTCTAAGGTAGGGGCGAAAGTAGCAATTCGGGATGAATAACACGATCGGATTGCCTGCGGGACGCGCCACGGGCACCTTCAGCGACCCAGATCACCCCGCACCCTGCTGCATCCCGACGGATGATGAGGGTAGTCTCAGACGAACTGCATAAGTTACCGCTTAGTAATGTCGCTCGGTTAATTCGAGGCCGCCTCAGGAGCCCCCATGCAACTCGCCGCGATCATCGTGTCGCTGGTCCTGACCGTGGTCGGCGTCGCGCTGCTCGCCCGTGCCATCGGCCAGTTCGTCCGGCACTTCCAACTGGGCCAGCCCGTCCCCGCCGGAACCCGGACCGACAACCCCTACCAGCGCAGCGTGACCCTGGTCCGGGAGTTCCTCGGGCACACCCGGATGAACCGGTGGGGCATCGTGGGCGTCGCCCACTGGTTCGTGGCCATCGGCTTCCTGACGCTGCCGCCGACCATCATCAACGCCTACGGACAGCTCTTCCAGGCCGACTGGACCCTTCCCGTCCTCGGCGACTTCCTGCCGTACGAGCTGTACATCGAGTTCATCGGCGCGATGACCACCCTCGGCATCGCCACGCTGATCGTCATCCGCCTGTTGAGCCTGCCCTCGCGGCCCGGCCGCAAGTCCCGGTTCGCGGGCTCCAAGATGGGCCAGGCGTACTTCGTCGAGTACGTCATCCTCATCATCGGCCTGGCGATCTACACCCTGCGCGGCCTCGAGGGGGCCCTGCACCACGTGGACCACTACGAGGCCGCCTACTTCGCCTCGTACCCGCTGGTCCTCGCCTTCAAGGGCCTCGGCCTCGGCACGCTCCAGAACCTCGTCTACCTCGCCGCCATGATCAAGCTGGGCACGACCATGATCTGGATGATCACGGTCTCGCTCAACACCAACATGGGCGTGGCCTGGCACCGCTTCCTGGCGTTCCCGAACATCTGGTTCAAGCGCAACGCCGACGGCTCCACCGCCCTGGGCGCCTTGGCGCCCATGACCTCCGGCGGCAAGCCGATCGACTTCGAGGACCCCGGCGAGGACGACGTCTTCGGCGTCTCCCAGGTCGAGCAGTTCTCCTGGAAGGGCCTGCTCGACTTCTCCACCTGCACCGAGTGCGGCCGCTGCCAGTCGCAGTGCCCCGCCTGGAACACCGGCAAGCCGCTCTCCCCCAAGCTCCTCATCATGTCCCTGCGCGACCACGCCCACGCCAAGGCCCCGTACCTGCTGGCCGGCGGCGGCAAGACGGCGGAGGGCGAGGAGAAGGCCTCCGCGGAGCAGCTGAAGGACGTGCCCGCCGCCGCCCTCGCCGAGGCCGAGCGCCCGCTGATCGGCACCGCCGAGGAAAACGGCGTCATCGACCCGGACGTCCTGTGGTCCTGCACCACCTGCGGCGCCTGCGTCGAACAGTGCCCGGTCGACATCGAGCACGTCGACCACATCGTCGACATGCGCCGCTACCAGGTGATGATCGAGTCCGCGTTCCCGTCCGAGGCGGGCACGATGCTCAAGAACCTGGAGAAGAAGGGCAACCCCTGGGGCCTGGCCAAGAAGCAGCGCCTGGAGTGGACCAAGGAGGTCGACTTCGAGGTGCCGGTCGTCGGCAAGGACATCGAGGACCTCACCGAGATCGAGTACCTGTACTGGGTCGGTTGCGCCGGCGCCCTCGAGGACCGCGCCAAGAAGACCACCAAGGCCTTCGCCGAACTCCTCCACATCGCGGGCGTCAAGTTCGCGATCATGGGCGGGGACGAGAAGTGCACCGGCGACTCCGCCCGCCGCCTCGGCAACGAGCCCCTCTTCCAGGAGCTCGGCATGGAGAACGTCATGGCCCTGAACACGGCGTTCGGCGAGGAGCTGGACGACGACGGCAAGGTCACGGCGGAGTCCAGGAAGCCGGCGTCGGCGAAGAAGATCGTCGCCACCTGCCCGCACTGCCTCAACACCCTCGGCAACGAGTACCCGCAGCTCGGCGGCGACTACGAGGTCATCCACCACACCCAGCTGCTCCAGCACCTGGTGGACGAGGGCAAGCTGGTCCCGGTCACCCCGGTCGAGGGCATCATCACCTACCACGACCCGTGCTACCTGGGCCGCCACAACAAGATCTACACGCCCCCGCGCGAGATCATCGGCAAGGTGCCGGGCCTGCGCAACGAGGAGATGCACCGCCACAAGGAGCGCGGCTTCTGCTGCGGCGCCGGCGGCGCCCGGATGTGGATGGAGGAGCGCATCGGCAAGCGCATCAACAACGAGCGCGTCGACGAGGCCCTCTCCCTCAACCCGGACATCGTCTCCACCGCCTGCCCGTTCTGCCTGGTCATGCTCACCGACTCGGTGAACGGCAAGAAGAACGAGGGCAAGGCCAAGGAGTCCATCCAGGTCGTGGACGTCGCCCAGCTCCTGCTGGACTCCGTCCGCACCCCGGTCACCGACGACGAGCCCCCGACGGGCACGGCCGACTCCGCGTCCGCGCCGGAGCCCGAACCGGTGAAGTGACCACGCTCGCGTGACACGACAACGCCCCCTGACCCGCACGGTCAGGGGGCGCCGTCGTCCGCGCGGCCGGCGGCCCCGCGGGGGGGTCAGCCGTTCTTCGCCCCCGCCTGCTGCACCACCTCGAACGACCACAGCGTCGAACCGGAGGCCGCCGGCCTCGGCCGCTCACCGCCGCCCTCGCCGCCGCCCTGGTGCGCGGACTTCATCGGACCCTCCATCCACGCCTGGAAGGACTCCTCGTCACGCCAGCGCGTGTACACGAGGTACTGGTCGGTGCCCTCGACCGGCCGCAGCAATTCGAACCACTCGAAGCCGTCGGAGTTCTCCACGGCGTGGGCCCGCGAGGCGAACCGCTTCTCCAGCGTCTCGCGCTGCTCGGCGGGCACGGTCAGCACATTGATCTTCACTACGCTCATGCACCCATCCTGGACCATGCGCCCCGGCCCGCGCCGGAGGGCGGCGGCACGGACGCGCCCACCTTCCCGCCCCTTCGTCCCACCGGTCACAGCGATCCCATACCGTTACCGAACACATGTACAACCCTCGCGCGGTACGGCGGGTCTCCTGATCGCCGACCGTCCGTGAACCGCGGGACAACCCGCGATGAACCCGGACGGACGCACCCCATCAACTGCGGATGCCCCGCCAGGCATCCCCCGCATGCCGCAGGAGAACGCATGCACACGCACCAGCCGCGAACGGTCCTCGCGACGGCCGTCGCCGCCGCGCTGACGGGCGGCCTGCTCACGTTCGCCGCCTCCCCCGCCACCGCCGCCGACTCCGTCAAGGTCGCCAAGGCCGACTTCAACGGCGACGGCATCGGCGACGTCGCCACCGCGGCCGCCGGCGCCTACGTCAGCGGCCACAAGAACGCCGGGCAGATCGTCGTCCTGTACGGCACCGCCTCCGGCGTCTCCTCCGCCCGGCGCACCACCCTCAGCCAGAACTCCGCCGGCGTCCCCGGCACCGCCGAGGCCGGCGACTTCTTCGGCGCCGACCTGGCGTACGCCGACTTCAACGGCGACGGCTACGACGACCTCGCCGTCGGCACCCCGGACGAGAAGGTGGGCACCGACACCAACGGCGGCGGCCTGGCCATCCTCTGGGGCTCCAGCAGCGGCCTGACCGGCAAGGGCACCGACATCCCCGACCCGGCCGCCTCCTCCCACGACTACTGGGGCAAGACCCTGGCCGCCGGGGACTTCGACGGCGACGGCCGGGCCGACCTGGTCGTCGGCAGCTCCGCCGCCACCCTGTACCTCTACAAGGGCGGCTTCACCACCGCCGGCGGCTACGGCAGCCGGACCACCGTCAAGCCGCCGATCCAGACGGGCACCAACGACTACCCCTACGGCCCGCTGAACCTCACCGCCGGCGACGTCAACGGCGACGGCCGCACCGACCTCGTCGTCGACGGCTACGAGACCAAGACCCAGTACGGCTGGAACACCAACTACTGGCTGCCGGGCACCTCCGGCGGCCTGAGCGGCACCTCGGCCAAGACCCTCAAGGCCGGCATCATCACCGCCGTCGGCGACATCAACGGCGACGGCTTCGGCGACATCGTCAGCGGCGCCGACTGGGACACCAGGACCGGCGACGGCACGAACATCCCGGACTCCGCCACCGGCGGCAAGGTCAACATCACCTACGGCTCCGCCTCCGGCCCCGCCGCCACCACCGGCATCACCCAGAACACCGGCAACGTGCCCGGCACCTCCGAGAAGGGCGACGCCTTCGGCTGGGAGCTCGACCTCGGCGACATCAACGGCGACGGCTACCAGGACCTCGTCGTCAGCAGCCCCCAGGAGGACATCGACGGTGTCCCCGACACCGGCAGCGTCACCGTCCTGTACGGCTCCGCCTCCGGCGTGAACACCGCCTCCGGCAGCCAGGCGTTCTCCCAGAACACCGCGGGCGTCCCCGGCGGCGACGAGAAGTCCGACCTGTTCGGCGCCGACGTCAAGCTCGACGACGTCACCGGCGACGGCAGGGCCGACCTGGTCATCGGCTCCTACGAGAACGGCGGCGACGGCGCGGTCACCTACCTGCCCTCCGACGGCAAGAAGATCACCACGACCGGCTCGCGTGCCGTCGGCGCGTCCGCCGTCGGCGTCTCCACCACCGGCACCCCGCAGCTCAGCGCCGTCTTCGCGGACTGACCCGCGGCAAACCCCGAAGTATCCCCGAATCGTCGCGCTGACGGTCCCTTAGGGGATGTCACAGGTCGGCCGCAAAGCCGGGCCCGGACCACCGGGCCCGGCACATCGGCCGCCGGGACCGGGTACGTTCGATGACGTGGCTGGATTCAGGATCGGACGCGGGGGCCGGAACAACCGCACCCCCCAGGGACAACAGGCGCCGCAGGGACCGTCGTACGGACGCGGCGGCGGACAGGGCCCCGCCCAGACCGGAGGACCGTCGTACGGCCAGCCGCCGTACGGCCGCCCCCCGCAGGCCCGGCCGCCGCAGGGACGGCAGGCCGGCGGCCCGTCGTACGGGTACCCGCCGGCCGCCCAGCCGCCGTACCCGCAGCCGGGACAGCAGTACCCGCAGCCCGGACCGCAGTACGGCTACCCGGGCCCGGCCGGCGACGGACCGGAGTACTTCGGCGACGACGGCCACCCGCACCGTGCCCAGGCCCCCCACGACCCGTACGCGGCCGACAACCCGGGCCACACCCAGGCGTTCTCGGTCGACGAGGCCGCCGGCTACACCCAGGGCGCGACCTACCACGCCGGCTCGCCCGCGGCGCCCGCCGCGCCGCTCGGCCCGCCCCTGCACTGGAAGGAACTGCTGCGCGGGATCGTCCTCTCCCCGGACGCCACCTTCCTGCGCATGCGGGACTACACCATGTGGGTCCCCGCGCTCGTCGTGACCTTCCTCTACGGCCTGCTCGCCGTCTTCGGCTTCGACGGCGCCCGCGCGGACGCGATCAGCGCGACGCTGTCCAACGCCGTGCCGATCGTGCTGCTGACCGCAGTCGTGATGGTGCTCGGCCTGTTCGTCCTCGGCGTGGTCACCCACACCCTGGCCCGTCAGCTCGGCGGCGACGGCGCCTGGCAGCCCACGGTGGCCCTCTCCATGCTGATCACGGCCCTCACGGACGCGCCGCGCCTGGTCTTCGCCATGTTCTTCGGCGGCGACGCCGGCTTCGTGCAGATCCTCGGCTGGGCCACCTGGATCGCCGCGGGCGCCCTGCTGACCCTGATGGTCTCCCGCTCCCACGACCTGCCCTGGCCGAAGGCGCTGGGCGCGTCCGCGATCCAGCTGGTCGCCCTGCTGTCGATCGTGAAGCTGGGCACGTTCTGACCGACCCCCACCGCACGCGCGAGGGAGCCCCCGGCCCGACGGCCGGGGGCTCCCTCGCGTACGGCAGCGGCGGGGATCAGGCGTCGAGGACCTGCCCGGCCCGCTTCACCACGGGCGGCTCGACACTCCACGGGAAGTTGATCCAGTCGTCGGTCCGCTTCCAGACGTACTCGCACTTCACGAGGGAGTGGGACTTCTCGTAGACCACCGCGGAGCGCACCTCGGCGACCGTGTCGAGACAGAAGTCACGCACGAGCTTCAGCGTCTTGCCGGTGTCGGCGACGTCGTCGGTGATCAGCACCTTCTTGTCGGAGAAGTCGATCACGTTCGGCACCGGCGCGAGCATGACCGGCATCTCCAGGGTGGTCCCCACCCCGGTGTAGAACTCCACGTTCACCAGGTGGATGTTCTTGCAGTCCAGGGCGTAGGCGAGCCCGCCGGCGACGAAGACACCACCGCGCGCGATGCTCAGCACGACGTCGGGCTCGTAGCCGTCGTCGGCGATGGTCTGCGCCAGTTCACGGATGGCGGACCCGAACCGCTCGTAGGTCAGGTTCTCCCGCACGCCTGCGTCACTCATGTCGTCGCCGCCCTCACACCTGGGTCCGATGGAAGTTGAGGAAGGAGCGCGAGGCGGTCGGTCCGCGCTGCCCCTGATACCGGGACCCGTACCGCTCGCTGCCGTACGGCGACTCGGCCGGCGAGGTCAGCCGGAACATGCACAGCTGTCCGATCTTCATCCCCGGCCACAGCTTGATGGGGAGCGTGGCCAGGTTGGACAGCTCCAGGGTGACGTGGCCGCTGAAACCGGGGTCGATGAACCCGGCGGTGGAGTGCGTGACCAGCCCCAGCCGCCCCAGCGAGCTCTTCCCCTCCAGCCGCGAGGCCAGGTCGTCGGGGAGCGAGATCACCTCGTACGTGGACGCCAGCACGAACTCCCCGGGGTGCAGGATGAACGGCTCGTCGCCCTCGGGCTCCACCAGCCGCGTCAGGTCCGCCTGCTCGACGGAGGGGTCGATGTGCGGGTACCGGTGGTTCTCGAACACCCGGAAGTACCGGTCCAGCCGCACGTCGATGCTGGACGGCTGCACCATGGATTCGTCGTAGGGATCGATCCGTACCCGCCCGGCGTCGATCTCGGCCCGGATGTCCTTGTCTGAGAGAAGCACGTAGCGAGGATACGCAAGGCGCGCGGAGCCCCGACACACACGACGGCTCCGCGCGCCCGCTGTGACACCCCGGCTACGAGGCGTTCTCCGCGACCGCCGCCCACCGCCGGTCCAGCGGGACCGGAACCGGGACCGCGCTGCGGAGCCTGGCGCAGCGCGGACACCGCACGAGCCGACCGGGGCCCAGCCGGCCGGTCTGCTGCATCGGGAACGAAGCGGTGCTGAAGACGTGCCCGTCCACGCATCGGACAACAGTGCGTTCCATCAAGTCCCTCAAGTCCCTTCCCCAAGAGCCGCGTCCGGCGTCGCTACCCGGACGACAAAAGCCACATTACGGGATCAAAGAGAGGACTCTCCCAGCGGCACTCCGGCCCCGCCGCAGCGCTCCGCCACTCCGCCACGCTACGCCCCAACTCCGGCCGTCCGTAGCCGTATCCCACCCCGCGGCCGACTCAAACCCACGACCTGCCCACACCCCGACTCCGCGATGATGTAAAGTGAGCGAGCGTCCGGACACCGGCTCCACGAGGGCCCGTCCGTACTTACGCGGGTGTAGTTTAATGGTAGAACATCAGCTTCCCAAGCTGAGAGCGCGAGTTCGATTCTCGTCACCCGCTCCATGCGAAACCCCCAGGTCTGAGGCCCGGGGGTTGTTTGTTGTCTGGGACATTTTTGGGCTCCGCCCTGCGCGTGCCCTCCACGCTGGTCCAGCAGGGCACCTCAAGCACCGGGGCGCTGGCCCTGGATCGGGGCCGGCGTCATGACCCTCGGCCTGAGACCGGCTGGAGAGCAGAGGTGATGAGCGTCGGGCGCCCGGTGAGGGCTTCGGCTGGACTACCCGGATCATGCGTCTCGTACGCTCGGCGACAAGACACCTGGCGGTTCAGCCTGGCATTCGCACTCATCCATTCTCCGGACGGAGTGCAAGATGCTGGTGTACGTTTTGTGCGGCGCTGCTGCGGCAGCGTGTCTCGCTACATCCGGTCCCGGCGCCGGAGCGAGCAGTGGGCTCTTGAGAGTCACCCGCAGTTGGCAGTCCGTACGCCTTAGGACATCCGATCTGTCTCTTCTTGTCGTCGCCGGGCGGCAAACAAGGAGGGCCGACGCGTGTCCAGCTCACGCAACACCAACCGTCTAGCCAAGAAGATCCGTAGCCAGACGTCACTCACGCTCTCGACCGCTTCCAGGCTGGCCCGGCAGGCCAACGTCTATCTCGGATCCTCGGTCGCAGACGCAGCCCATCCTCATCAGCGCCGTCTAGAAGCGCAGTTGGCCCATGTGTTGGCGAGCAGCTTCCAGGACCGTCAACTCAACGGTGCTCTTCTTGGCGTACGTGAAGCGGGGTCGGGGCCTCAGAGCCTGGAACTGACCCTGGAGTCCGACATGGCGGATGAGGTTCTGCGCGAACTCCTGCCACGGTTCGATCACATCTACGGAGGCATCCGCGGAGTCCCCGGGCTTCGCATCCGAGAGAACAGGGACCGCGTGGTTCTCCACGACGCCCTCAGCCTGGCGCAAGTCACCCTGATCCGCTCCGATCACGGTCGCATGCGTCTACCGTCCGCGCGCGAGGATGAAGTACTTCTTTGGAAGCGCACCCCTGGCGGCCTCTCTCGCGACGAAAGGCAGGAGGCCGAGGAGTGGGCCGGCTCGGAAGGCAGCGCGGACCTACAAGTGCGCGATCTGTTGATGAGTCGAATTCTGCGTAGTCCACGGTTGGTGAACAGAACAGCAGAGCCGCACGGGTTCGCCAACTGCTACACGCATCACTCTGGGGATCTTGTCATCGAGTGGTGCTGTGGCGACACCGTGGAGACACTCTGCGCCAACCTTTTGGCTCATGGAATCGCTGACGGCCTGCCGCGTGGAACCGCTATCGAGTTGCTCTCTCCTCATTCGGCTCACCTCGGCGATCGCACAGTCATCTTGAATCGCCACAGTTCATGCCTGTACAACGACAAGGTTCGGGAGGTCGTGGAGTACATCAAGAAGGGCTACGACTCATGACCTTGTCTGCAATGGTGCTGGTAGTGCCCGTTTGCGTAGCCCTGGGCGTGATCGCACGTTGTGGGCGAGACCTGGCAGTGCTTCGCCGTCTGGAGCGACTTCTGGATGGCTGCGACCAGGGGCAGCGGGTTGAGGTTTGCCGGATCCTCGCCGCCTCGTTGCACACGGCTGGGACTGCGAATCCGCAGGACACCCAACCAGCCGGGGAGCAAATGTAAACCTCTGCCAAGTAGCTTCCCCTCTGAGTCACACGGCCCAAGGATGTCCGAAGAATCAGTATGAACACCGAAGACACCCATGGGGAAGACTGCGCTCGAGGCAGAAGCCACCAGTCGCGGAGTCACCCACACGACGTTCCGCCGCCTCACCGAAGCCCTGAACTACAGCGGCACCCGACGCGAGGACCTGCGTGAGCTACTGCTCAGCAGCCGCCCGGAACAGTACGAAGCGCCCCTGTGGCGCATCACAGCCAGGCCCGAGTAACAACTCTCTCTACGGTTCAGGCGGCTCCCTCCGCCCGACGCCGCCACGCTCAGAAGGTTCGCCCAGCTCAGCTCAGGGCGTCGCTCGTCTCCGGCGGCTCGCCCGCTGAGTGGTGACCTTACTCAGCTGGGGCACATCGCAGCAGGGCGGTCATGCGGCCCGACCACCCCGTACGCGGCTTGTTGTCCCTCTCGATCACAAACCGCCCTGTCTCCAACAGGTCACGTGGAGGCTCACCTGCCTGGTGGCGCTGCCAGTAGCGGGCGAATCTCCGCACCAGATCGTCAGGGTCCACGCGGCCGGTCCTGGTCAGGACGACCGATTTCTCCGGGCCTTGGGACACGGTCAGAGCCCACACACCACCGTCCGGTGAGTACGCCGCTGTGTACTCGCCTGCATCGACGTCGATCGCCTCGATCCAGTTCGTAGCGTCGATGAAGGACGCGAAGACGAACAGGTCCTCGTCGCGATCGAAGACGAGCACTGCGTCGGACGGTAGTTCCATAGGGATCACTATGGCAGCCGACCACCGAGAAGGAGGTTCCGGCGATCCGCTGGTGTCAGAGGCCGGGTCGGTCGTGGGCACCCCGCACCTGTCGTGAACCGGTGGACTGTCAGCTCACCGAGTCGACCAGCACCGCCAGCCCCGCGATCAGGCCCATGACCACAAGGTTGACCAGCACCGCGTAGAGGCTGCAGAGCCAGCCCACGATGATGGCGGCCAACGAGATCCAACGGCCCTCCACGCTGACTGTGATGCCGTGCTCAAGAGCGGCACGATATCGGTGCCGCGCGGCGCCTACGGCCTGCGCCAGGATGGTCCGGACGACCGGGTCTAGTCGCCGCCGTCGCCTCCATCGTCATTCCCGCCGTCGCCTCCGTCATGGCCCCAGCCGTCACCGCCGTCCGCGCCCCAGCCGTCTCCGCCGCCGGACTCGTTGTCGTCACTGCCGCTGCCGAGGTTGCTGAACCATGGGAGGTCCCAGGCGTCGTCGGTGGCGATCGGCTCACCGCCGTGCACCGGGCGCCGTGCGGTACGGAACCGGGCCAGGCCCGTCGTGTCCCCGAGTCCGAAGGCGACGGAGAAGACCTGCGCCATGACGGCGTCCAACGGGTCGGTGCTCTCGTACCGTACGGGAGCCAGCGGCAGCAGTACCGCGTCCGGTTCCGAAGAGGGGCGGCGTGGCGGGCGCGTCAGCAGGACGACACGGTGTTCGTCGCGCAGCAGCCAGGAACTCGTCGCGTTCTCCCGCCGCAGCACCCAGTGGTGACCGGGCATCCCCGGCAGGCGCGCCTCCACGGAGCTCTTGGACTTGCGCAGCTTCTTCCTGAGGCTGAGCTGGGCGACCGCCTCACCGACGGTCAGTCGCAGGCCCTTGGCCGGCTGGGCCAAGTCGCGGTCGTAGCCCTGCGGAGCTCGGATCCGTACGACGGGAGCGTGCGGCCCCCACACGTCGACGCGTATCAGGCGCCGGTCCACGGCCACGGTGATCGGACCGGCGGGACCCGGCGCGTAGCGCCGCGCGATCCACAGCGGTACGCCTTCGGCGTGGGCCCGCTCCGCCAGGGCGGTCACCTGCGCGGGCCCACCGCACCGTCGTACCGCCAACTCACCCATCGTCCGGGCGAACTCGGCCGCCCGCCGCACCCTGATCGGCGTGGCCGTGCCCGTGATCCGGGTCACCGGCACGACACCTGACCCTTCCGCCAGCCGGTCCAGCGGACGCTCCGTCCCACCGCCTCCGAGCCAGCGCCCACGTCGGAACGCCTCCGCCATGGCGCCCAGGTTCAGCTCGCTCAACGGCGTGACCCTGCCGCCCCGGCGCAGTCCGTCCTCGGTCAGCTCCACCGTCCGGGCCAGCGGGTTCCGGGACTGCTCGCCGTAGAGCACCTCGCTCGCCACGGTCCCGGTCCTACTTGCTGGCGGCGAAGCGCATCAGCGAGTGCTCGTCGCCCTGCTTGATCTTGCCGGTCGCGTTGATCACTTCGAGTTTCCAGGTGGTGCCGTATCGCACCGCCTTGGCCACGGCACAGCCGTTGTCCTGGCTGAGCAGGCTGGGCCAGATGTCGGCGACCTGCTGCGAGCTCCCCCCGGTCGCGTCGTACACCTTGAAGCTGATGTTGCGCGCCTTCTGCAAGGAGCTGCCCTTCTTGAACGCGGCGGCTACGAACACGATGGACGTGATGTGGGCCGGTACGCCGGCGAACTCGACGGTCACCGTCTCGTCGTCCCCGTCACCGTGTCCTGTCTGGTTGTCGCCGCTGTGGAGCAGCGAGCCGTTGCCCATGGGGTCCAGTGAGTCGAGTCCCGCCAGGCGCACCGGGTCACCGCCCTGCATGGCGATGGCGATCAGGTCGAGGTCGGTCCCCTGCTTGCGGCGCAGCTTGCCCATCATCCCGCCGCTGCTGCCGGCCGTGGGGTCCCAGGACACGCCGATGGACAGATGGGTCACTCCATCCAGGTCCGCCGGTCCGTCTTCCTTGGTGAGCGTAATCATTTATCGGCCATTCCTTTCAGACGACTACTCCATGGACAGTGTGCCGGGGCGTTCGGCGGTTCCCGGCTGCGGGATGGCATGGCGATTCCCGGTGGAACCGGCAGCAACCGGTGCGGAAGCGGTCGAACCGGAAACGCCGGTCCGCACGGCGGCGAGGGCCGGTCGGTCGTCCTCACGTGGGCGTGGGGCCGAGTTGCTGATCGGGCCGGTACCGGGGTCACGAGGAGCCCCGGCTTCACCGGTCCCGTGCCGATGGACCTCGCCGTACATCGAGTCCTCGAACCGGCAGGAACGGCATCGCTGGACGATCGAGCGCGCGATGTCCTGGCTGGGCGACTACCGCCGCTTGCACTGCCGCTACGAACGAAAGGCCGGGCACTTCCGCGCCTTCACCGCCATCGCCTCCACCCTCTTCTCGCAGGATTTGCGACGCTGCCCGCGTGGTGATGTCCTGGAAGTAGACGGCGTACCGACGCACCGAAATCTCGCCGAGTCGCACCCAGGGCGCTCGGCGCGGGCGGCAAATCAGGGTCCGCGCGTATACCCCCGATCCATTCGAGGTAACGGACGGTCCGGCCGTGAAAGAGCCGCCTGGCCTCAGCTGACGCTTGTTTCCACATATGGAAGAGGAATCACGATGACACCCCGCGACGCGGATATTACCCCTCGACCCCCTGATGACCTCATCCTGAGTTTTTCTTTTGAGCAAAGAGAGCTTCGCCGCTTCGTCACAGACGCGCGCACACATCCGGAGAATTACCCGCCCCTCGGCAACAACACCGCAGAAGCTACGATGCCGCCCGGCGTCCCGGACTTCCGACTTTCAGGATCGCTGACCAATATAGCGAGCGCCCACAGTATACTTCTGACAGGTCGGGACAAGGACTGGGTGAACAGCGATAAGAACATGCACCGCGGCCCTGACGGATCGCTGGACACAGACGTTGGACAACCGATGGAGCAGGCAGGTTACCGTACCTGGCGGTCGGAGAATGTGGCCGTCGGGTTCAGTACCGCAGAGGAAGCAGTGCGCTTCTGGATGCAGCAGGACGAGGCATGGCATTGGGAACACCGGAATGCCATCCTGTTTGATGACTGGTTCACACCGGACGACATTCGCGACGCCGGATTCGGCTACGCGAAAGGGGGCCCATGGACCCACTATTGGACGCTGGACATGGGCAGGAAAACTGGGCCTTTCTGATGTCGTCCGGATCCAGGAGCCCTCGCTACGAGTGCGATCCTGCAACACCTGGTCTTTCCCGGCCTCGCGCAGCCCTGCGCTGCTACAAGCGACTCGTCCACCTCACCACGTAGGACACGGTCTTGGTCAGCCGTCGTCGCTCACGTCCGCGAGCCGCACAAAGGAGGGGGCGGCCCTAGGGGCGCCACTCCTCGCGGTAGTCGGGATGCTCGTCGTACGACTGCGCCAGGGCGCGGAGGGCGTACGTGAGGCCGGTGACGCGGGAGTCGCACGGGTCCATCGCCCCGAGGTCGCGCGCCAGCATGTCGAGCAGGTCCAGCATCGGGAGATGACTGTCGAGCACGGCTTCGCCGCCGAAGGTATGGGCCACGTAGGCGTAGGCGTGGTTGTCCTCCGCGTTGCGGGCCCGCAGGAAGGTGATGAGGTCGTCCATGGGTTCAGCCTCCGTGCCGCCTGGCTCGCCGCCCGGCTGTCCGTGCTCGGTCGTAGGTCTGCTCGGTACCGCACCGGACGCCGCCGGAGTACTACCGGCCCACCGGCCTCGACGTGCGGCTGGACGGTGCTGCGCGTGGCTCACCGCGGGGGGGATGTCATGGGCGAGGGTGTGGCGGTCTGTGTGGGAGCGGTCGTCAGGGAGAGGGTGTCGCCGGGGTGGACCCGGGTGTAGAACCACTTGCTGTCCGCCGCGCCGAGGCCGATCCAGCCGCCTTTGGCGTCGTCGGCGCTCAGGGCCTTGAGCTGGGGGGAGGTGAGGCCGACTTGGTGCGGCCGGCCCGTTCCGTCGCGCAGCTCGACCACGTACCGGACGCGCACCGAGGTCGGGCCGATGGGCGGGTCGGTGGGGGACACGTCGAGTCTCATCTCCCTCGGGTCCGCCTTCGTGACCACCGTCATCGGGTTCGCGGCGTCGAGCAGGGCGTCCGATGCGGAGAGGATCGGCATCACCCGGCCGTCGAAGGTGAGGGTGTGCCGGGAGAGGTCGAGCCTGTCGGGGGTGGAGGGCGTCGGGGAGGCCGGGGTGGAGGGCCGGTGCGCGGCCGGGTGGCGGTCCGGGGTCCCGCCGGGGATCAGGGTCAGGGCGACGCCCAGCAGGGCGAGGGCCGCGGTGCCCGTGCCGACGCCCGCGGCGGCACGCCGGCGGCGCCTGCGCCGTACCGCCCGGGCGCGTGTCGCGGGGCCGCCGACGACCGGGGCGGTCTCCTGGTCCGCGGCCAACTCGTGCAGCGCGGCAGAAAGTTCATCGGCCACGGCCGCTCTCCCTCCTGACCCGCCCGTCGGTTCCGTCGACCCGCCCGTCGGTCCCGTCGGCCCGTCCGTCGCTCTCGTGCTCCGTGAGGCTCTTCGCCAACCGTGCCCGGCCCCGGGACAGCCGCGCCTTGACCGTCCCCACGGGCGCACGGGTCTCGGAGGCTACCTGTTCCACACTCAGGTCGCACAAATGGTGCAGGACGATCGCCATCCGCTGGGCCTCGGGCAGTTCCCGCAGCGCGGCCACGAGTGCGGCGTACTCGGGGTTCGGTCCCGGGGCGGGGTCAGGCGGCGGAGTGCGCCGCACCAGTTCCAGCCAGCGTCTCGAGCGCCGCCAGCGGCTCACCGCCAGCCGCATGGCCACGGTGCGGACCCACGCCTCGGGGGCACCGTCGGCCAGGAACCGCCGGCGCCGGTCCCAGGCCCGTACGAAGGCTTCCTGTACGACGTCCTGGGCCTCGCCGTGGTCGCCGGTGAAGGCGTAGAGCTGTCCGGTGAGCCGGGGGAAGGCGGCCGCGTAGAAGGCGTCGAACTCGTCCTCGGTCATGCCTCCACCGAAATCTCTGTCCTTTGCTTGCAACCCGGCCGCCACCGCCGTGCGTACAGGTCCCGTGAGTCGCGTAGGTCGCATCCGGCGAAGCACGACCCATGGGGAAGACGGTGCGCGGGGGTTCCGGGCTCCCTCTTCCTCGACGGTGTCGGCTCGTCGGCTGATCAACCTACCGGCACACCGAACAGTTGCCCGACCCGGACGGACGGCCCGCACGTCCGGCCACGACGGGGTTCCCGAGCCTAAGGACCGCCCACGTGCCACCGACCCACGAAACGCCCCCCACCGGCCACGACTTCGCCACGTACGCCCGGACGCACTGGTCCCGGCTGATGGTGACCGCGCGGCTGCTCACCGGTGATGCCGGTGCGGCGGAGGAGCTGGTGCGCAGAACACTGGCGCGGATGTGCGCGCGGTGGCGGCGTGTTCCGCGCGACGACAAGGACTTCCACGTGCGGCGCTGTCTGGTGCGGGGCCACCTGCGCCGGGCCCGCGGACGGCGGGCGGCGCGGCGGCGGGCGATCCTCGTGCTGCGGATCTGGGAAGGGCTGACGGACGCGGAGATCGCCCAGTTGCTGGACTGCTCGGTGGGCGCGGTGCGTGCCCGGGCCCGGCACGGTCTGAAGGCGGTCGGCGGCGACCCCGGACGGCTGCGCGAGGTGTACGCCCGTGCCGCCCGGGACGTCGTCCCCGCCGAGGTGCCGCTGGACGAGGTGCGGGCGGCGGGGAACCGGCTGCTACGGCGTCGGCGCGTCGTCACCTCGGCCGCCTGCCTGGCGCTGCTCGTGCCCGGCGCGTTGATCGCGGCCGGCCGTGACGGCGGTGGCGGTGGCGGTGCGCAGGACGGGCGGCGCGGGGTCCCTTCGGTGACGAGCCCGGTGCGGATCGTGGCACCGGGCGAGCGGGTGACCGTCGGGGCGGGGGTACGGGTGTGGCTGACGGCGGACGGTGCGCACTGGGCGGTGCCCGAGCGTCCTCGGGGGGACGACAGCGACCGCCCACCGGACGCGCCCGGGGTCTCCGCGCGGGTGGACAGCGTGAAGGGTGGGTTCCTCCTGTCCGGCGTCTTCCACGGCCTCCGCGGTGAGCCGGGCCGTGTCGAGGTGGCCACCGGCGACGGCCGGACCACCGCCAAGGTCCTCGTCCTGGCGGGGAGTCCGGGATGGGGCGTCTGGTACACGAGTCCGCCGCTGACCGAGAGGAACGTGCGGTCGCTGCTCGGCGCGGGAGCGCACGAGCGGATCGTCACGGTGTACGACGCCTCGGGCAAGGTCGCCGCGCGTTCGGGCAGCACGTGGTGACGGACGTGAACGGGACCGACGGAACGGCCGTACCGCGAACGGCATCGCCGACGGAAGAGACGACGAGGGATGTTCCCCGGCGTGGGAGGCGCGCGCCGCTGCGGACCCGGCTCCGGCGCACCAGGGGCCGGTGGCTCCGCCGGCTGGGCTACGCCCTCCTCACGCTGATCGCGACGCTGTGCGCGGCGGCCGTCGTGGCGTACCACTTCACGACGATCCCGAAACCGCACCCCGAGACGGTCACGCAGAGCACCGTGTTCCTCGACGCGGACGGCGCCTACCTGGGCCGGCGCGGCCCGGTCGACCGGCAGGACGTGCCGCTGTCCGCGGTCCCCGCGCACGTGCGGGAAGCGGTGATCGCCGCGGAGAACCGCTCCTTCCGCACGGACAGCGGGATCTCGCCGCGGGCCATCGCGCGGGCCGTCCTGGCGACGCTGACGGGCGGTGACCCACAGGGCGGCTCCACCATCACCCAGCAGTACGTGAAGAACGCGCTGCTGAGCCCGGAGCATTCGCTGTCCCGCAAGGCCCGCGAGGCGCTCATCGCGATCAAGCTGGACCGCACCCGCACCAAGGACGACATCCTGGAGGGCTATCTGAACACCGTGTACTTCGGGCGGGGCGCCGCCGGCATCCAGTCCGCCGCGCGCAACTACTTCGGCGTGGACGCCAAGGACCTGACGGTCGCCCAGGGCGCCGCGCTGGCGTCCGTCATCAACATCCCGTCGTACTACGAGAAGGCCGGCTCCGATCCGAAGGTGACCGCCAAGCTGGAGCACCGCTGGGAGTGGGTGCTCGACGCGATGGTGGCCGGCGGCAGCATCACGGACGAGCAGCGGGCCGCGGCGCGGTTCCCGGCGTTCCGGTTCTATCCGCCGGGCGAGACCGAGGGACAGCGGCAGTATCTGATCGACATTGCGGCCAAGGAGGCCGCCGACCGGCTCGGCATCGCCGAGGACCAGCTCGCGAGCGGCGGTTACAGCGTCACGACCACTTTCGACCTCGCGGCGCAGAACCGTGCCACACAACTGGCCGAGGAGAGTTCCGGGGGCAAGCGGGTGCGGGTGCACACCGCCGTCGTGGGGATGGTGCCCGGTGACGGTGCGGTACGGGTGCTGTACGGGGGCTCGGACTACGCGCGGCAGCCGTTCAACGACGCGGTGAGCGGGGCGGTGGAGGCGGGGTCGGCCCTGGAGCCGTTCGACGGGGTGGGGCCGGCGGGCGAGCCGTTGCGCGGACTGCTGAGGACGGCGGCGCCGACTCCGCTGAACCTGGCGTCGGCGTACGCGGCGGTGGCGGCGCACGGCCGGTACGCCACCCCGTACACCGTCGCGCGCATCACGCGGGAGGGCCGCACCGTCTACCGGGCCCGTCCCGACGTGCGGCGGGTGCTGGGCGAGAAGGAGGCGATGGCGGTGGGCGCGCGATCCGGGACCGGTCCGGTGCCCGCCACCGCCGGCCCGGGCGAGGCGAAGGTGTTCGGCCTCGGCGGAGCCGGCGGCGGGAACGCCCGGCGGACCGTGTGGAGCTCCGGGTACGACGACCGACTCGCCCTGACGGTCGCGCTGTTCGCCGACCGGGCGGGCAGCAGGAAGGGCACGACGGTGCCCGCGCGGCTGCCGGACGAGCCGTCACCGACCACGTTCGCACAGCGGGTGGCGGCGGGGGTCTGGGAGGTCGCCAGGTAGGTGACGCGTGCGGCCGGCGGCGTCTGACGGAGCTCTCGGTCCCGGGGTTCAGTCACCCGCCACGCTGTACCACTCGGGGCCGCCGACCGGGTACTCGTAGACGGGGCGGCCCCGGCTGCCGCTGGTGCGGAACGGTCTGCCGTGGTCGTCGATGCGGATGGTTCCCTGACGGCCGCCGCTGGACCACAGCAGCTCCACGTACCAGCGCACGTCGTGGGTGTCGGCGTGGGCGGTGATGTAGAGGACCTCGGGGTCGGACCGGCTGACCTTGTAGGGGACACCCCGCTGACCGGCCCGCGGGACGAGGGCGGGGTGGGCGGCGTCCAGGTCCGTGGCGAACGACCTCGTCTCGACGCCTCCGCCGCAGCCCGACGATCCCAGGTACGCGTTCCAGGCCGGGGGCGTGCCCGAGTCGACCACGCGGACGTGCAGGGACTCGATGACGACGGTTTCGTCCCCGGTGCCCTGGACGGTCAGCGCGACCCGCTGCGCGTCGGCGGCGATGGCGTCCTGCGCCTGCACCCAGCCCGGCACGTCCTGCCCCATCACCGGCGGTGACACCCGGGCCGGGGGCCGGTCCACCAGGTACTTGCCCTCGCACTGGGGGTCCTCCCAGGCGTAGGTGCGGGTGCTCACCGTGAGCGGGACCGCGGCGATGTGCCGGGCGGGGGTCTCGCCGGTCCCGGGCGCCGAGGTGTCCGTGGCGGGCGCCGACGGGACGGCGTCGTCGGACTTCGCGGGGGTCGGTGCCGGGGAGCGGCTCGGGCGGGTCGAGGGGGACGCGGACGCCGATGGGTGCCGCGTGGCGGCGGCGGAGGGCGACCTTCCGGCGGAGATCGCGGCGCCGGTCGGCCGGACGACGTCCGCCAGGTCCGTCCTCGCGGTCCTCAGGTCGACCGTGAGGACGGTGGACACGGCCGCGACGACGACGGCGGTGCTCGCCGCGATCAGGGCCCACCGCTTGCGGGTGATCCGGGGGAGCGGCGACGTGCGGCGGGCGGGGGCGGTTCGGTCGGGGTGGGCGCGGGGAGGCGTCTCGGGGGCGTCCGTGGCCGCGGGTGCGGGTGCGGCGGCGGGCGCGGTGTCCCGGGGCTCCTGCGCCGACTCGGGCCCGGGTTCGGGTTCGGGTTCGGGCTCGGGTTCCGGTTTCGGGGGTGGGGCGGCGGAGGTGGGGGCCGTGGGCCGGTCGTCGGTGTCCGGTCGCGCGTCCGTGGCGGGCCGGCGGGCGCGTTCCCGTGCCGCGTCCGCCAGGGCCCAGCGCCGGTGCAGTTCGGCGAGTTCCTCGGGCGTCGCCCTGCACACCCGGCCGAAGCGCGAGACAGCCGCGTTGTCGGCCGGGACCCCATCCCCCTTGCAGTACCGGTGCAGCGTCGACGTACTCATGTGCGCCCGCTTCGCCAGAGCCTCGTAACTCAGCCCGGACCGCTGCTTCAACTCACGCAGTAACGCCGCGAAATCGGCGATCTCCTCAGCCGCCCCCACCAGTCCTCCATCCCGTTCGCCATCCCAGGGTGGTCACGTTTCCCCAGGTCAGAGCCGGTGAACGCATCCCAGCATCCCAAAATCGCCGATGGAATGGCAGTTGGGACGCCGTATGGCACAGGCTTCGGTCATCCAAGCACGGCGCCTCGCCGGCCGCGGTGCTCGGTCCCGCCGACTCGGCTGCGCAAGCCGCTTCTTCCGGCGCGTGCGTCCGGATCCGTCCGGGGTCCACGCGGCACGGAAGGGCAGGACCGGCCGGCACCGCCCACATTCAGGAATCCCTTTTTCCGGGGTACAGAGAAAGCAGCTCCCGCATGCGCATCACGACTCGCTCCGCCTCCCGTACGGCCGCTTCCTCCATGGTCGTCGCCGCCCTCGCCCTCGTCGGTGTGCAGGCGGCCGGGCAGACGGCGTCCGCCGCCACGAAGGACGCGTCCTCGGTGGTCACCTGCACCACGGCGAACACCACGCTGACCGTCACCGAGGCGTCCCGCCCGATCAACCACCTGCTGCTGAAGGCCACCAACACCGGCACCAAGTCCTGCTACGCCTACGGCGCCCCCATCCTGAGGGCCGGCGCCGACGCCCAGGCCCCGCTGGCGTGGGTGAAGGGGTCGGTCCCGCAGGCCGTGGTGACGCTCAAGCCGGGTCAGTCGGCGTACGCGGGCATCGGCACGTACTCCCCCGACGGTGAGGGCGGCGCCACCGAGAAGACCCTGGGTGTGCTCTTCACCGACAAGAAGGAGGGCGCGGCCGGCAGCGAGAAGACCCTGAAGCTGCCGAACGGCGGTGTCTTCTTCAACAGCGCGGCCGCCGTCACCTACTGGCAGGACAACCCGGCCGACGCCCTGGTCTGGTAACCGTCCCGGCGTTCCCCGACACGGCCGCCGTCCGGCCGTACCGGCGTCCCGTGCGCACCGGGCCCGGTACCGCCGGCGGCGGCATCCGGTGCGCCGCCCCCGGGCACCCCGTCCCTCAGGCCTCGGGCTCCGTCTCCGCCTCCATCGCCCGCGTCACCGCCTCCCTCATCCCGCGCCATCCCCGGGGCCGCTGCGGGGCCAGCCGGGCGACCACGCGGCCCACCCACTCGGGGTCACCCAGCAGGTGCGGCTGCCCGGCGTCGACGACCCGCGTCGCCAGCGTCTGGAGGAAGACGAGGTGGGAGCCGGGATAGGGGCGTGGGTGCCGGTCGAAGCGGGCGGTCCAGTCCTCGTACGGGTGGCGCAGCGTCATGTGCAGGTAGCCGCTGCCGCGTCCCCGCCAGGGGCCGGGCAGGCCACCGAGGATGCCCCCGAAGCCGTTCGAGCCCCGGGCCGGGAAGCGGCTGCCCATGGTGAGGTTCATGCCCCGCATGATCCGGGACCACGGGACCAGCGGCCCCCCGGAGCCGGGCTCGTGCTGGTGCAGGCCGTCCGGGCGCAACTCCAGCCAGTGGCGCTTGCCGGTGTCCCCCACCACCCAGCGTCCGTCGCGCAGTTCCAGCGGCCCCAGAGTCGTGCTCGTGTCCCCCATCCGCTCATTGCACCACGTGCCCCGGCGGGCCGTGGTGGACGGTGGCACGGTGAGCGGGTGGTCAGCCCGAGCAGGGCGGTCCCTCGGCCTCGCTCGACCGGTGCTGGTCGTAGGCGCCGCAGGCGAGGACCGCCTTCGGCTTGTCGCCGGTCTGGCGCAGCAGGACCAGGGTCTTGTCGTGGGGCGGGGCGTTGGCGCCGTCGTACGACACGTAACCGGTGGCCCCGTTGAAGTCGATGCCGGCTTGGAGTTCGAGCAGGACGGACTTGCGTTCGATGTCCGGGTCGGCCAGTCCGGCCTGGCGGACCGCCTCGGACAGGACGTGGAAGGCGTCGTAGGAGACCGCGGAGTGGCCGTCCTGCCGCCAGGGGTCCGTGCCCGGGGCGGTGGCCTTCACATAGGTGTCGTAGTCGGCGACGAACTGCCGGGTCCGGTCGCCGGCACCCGGGTCGTCGGTCGGCAGCCGGTGCGCGGAGTAGTACAGCCGCAGCCAGTCCTTGTTGGCGAACGCGCCGGTCTGCGCCACGTTGGTCAGCTCGTTGCCGCCGAGGACCGTCACGTCGCGCGAGGTGCACGTCCCCGCGGTGTCCATGGAGTTGATGAGGGCGGTGAAGTCCTTCGCCCGCGCCGACCAGTACACCACCGACTCCGGCCGGTCCCCCAGCGCGCCGCACAGCGCCCGGGCCAGGGCGTCGGCGCCGTGCTCGCTGACCGCTCCGCTCAGCGGGGCGGCGCCGAAGACGCCGTCCTGGTTGAAGTCGAAGACCTGGTGGGTGCCGTGGAAGTCGGCGGCGAACCGGCGGGCGAGGCTGTCGCTGTAGAGGTCCGCGGAGCTCTCGATCACGATGGCGTTCCGGGCCGGGGTGCAGCGGTCCTCGTGGCCGGGCCGGGCCACGATGTTCTCGGTGGCCGCGAAGTCCGCCTCGATCCTGGCCTCGCGCGAGTTGAACGGCGTGGACGGCCAGTAGGTCAGCGCGGCGGAACCGGTGAGCATCTCGTCGGCGGTCGCGGTGGTGCCGATCGTGGGGATGTGCGCGTCACCCAGTACTTGGAGGGCCGCCTGGGTCTCGTGGCGGCTCTGCGCGAAGCCCAGCACCCCGACTACCCGGTCGGCCGCCGGTCCGCTGTCCTCGTCCGCCAGTCCCGCGACGAGCTTGCGCGCCGCGCTCTCGGCGTCACGGAAGGCCACTCCGGCCCCGCGCACGTCGACACGCAGGGGTATGAGCGAGTCGTCGGCGGTGGCGTCACGGTTCAGTTTCCGCTGCCACATCGCGATGCCGCGCAGCTCCGGGATCGTCCCGTCGAAACGGGTCTCGTCGTCGGTCGTGGGCGGGTCGGAGACGAACGCGACGACCGTCCGCACGGTACGGCCCCGGGCGGCGTACTGCTCGACGCGGGCGTTCTGCCGGTCGATGGTCCGTACGGCCGCCTTGTACCAGGCGGTGGCGTGCACCGGCACCGGTTCGGCGGGGGCGGCCTCCGCCACGGAACCGGTGCCGCCGAGGCAGTCGCGGGGCGCGGGGAAGACGACCGGCCGGAGCAGCAGCCCGCCCGCGAGCAGGGCGAGCGCGGTCGTCCCGCCCACGACCGCGGCCGGGACGTACCGGCTGAAGCGGAACGTCCGCGGCTCGACGGGCAGGACGGGTACGCCGCTCGCGGTCAGGTCGGCTTCGGTGACGGTGACCAGGACCGGGGGTTCGCCGGCGGCGTCGTCGGCGCCGAGCCGGACGCTCGCCCCCTGCCACGTGCTCTGCGCCGGGTCGCCCAGTTCCCGCAGCAGCGCCTCGGAGGGGACGCCCACGGCGACGACGAGCGGGCCCGGCGGTCCGGCGGTGGCCTGGGCCCGGCGCAGCGAACGCAGGAAGCGCTCGGCGGCACGGGCGCCCGGCTCTCCCGGCGGGGGCAGTTCCAGGAAGAGGACCGGGCGGCTGGTCCGGCGGCGCCGGCCGGGCAGGACGCGGCCGATCGCGGGCCGGCGCAGGTCCTCCAGCAGGGCGCGCAGGACGAGCCGGTCGAACTCCTGGAGCGCCTCCTCCCGGGACGCGCCCTCCGTGAGCTGGACGGCGCGCTCGGCCGCCACGTGGTCCATCACCCGGAACAGGTTGTTGCTGCCCTGGGCGACCGGGTCCGCGCCGAGCCAGCCCCGCATCACCTTGCGGGAGATGCGGTGCGCCCAGATCCGGCGCGGGAGCAGCTGGACGAACGACAGCCAGCTGAGACCGGCCAGGAAACCGGCGATCCCGTCGAGGGCCGGGCCCTGCATCCTGGTGAACGCGAGCGCACCGCCGCGCCGGGCCCGCTGCTCGCCGGCGTGGAACCGCAGTTCCGCCGCCTGGTCGGCGTTGGTCACCCACTCCTGCGGGTGCTCCCTGATGTAGTCCACCAGGTCGCACATGACGCGGAAGTGCGGGAACCGGTCGGGAGTCATGTGCTGCGGGGCGCTGCGGTACAGCTGCGTGCCGGCGCCGGCGGACAGCAGCCGGGCGTCGGCTCCGTCACCGGTGCCGGCCGGCAGACTGGCGAAGGGCACTCGCTGCCGCAGCGCGCCGGTCAGTGCGGCGACGACACGGTCCACGCCGGTCCGGTACGCCGACGGTGGTACGCGCACGAGGAACAGCGGCGGACTGGTCGCGAGCCTGGCCCGGTTCTCGTACCTGGGGGCCACGGTCACCCGGAACTCCCGGACGAACTCGGTGGCTTGGTCGTTGGGGAATCTCGGACTGTCGAGTGGTGCGGTCATGCGGAACTTCCCCCATGTTCGCCCGGTATGACGCACGCCGGGATGCGGCACCGCGCCCTCGCCAACTCGCCCGCACTCGCCGGTGGTTGAGGGGCCGGTGCGGGAAGGGGAGGCCGAGGAGCAGAAGTTGGAGGATACCGTCGGTGTGGCAGCCGTCACAATGGGTTGCGGGGAGCCGCGCGGGCCCGAGTGCGGCGGCCGGAACGGGGCGGGCCGCTCCGCGTCGGTTCAGCCGGCGTACAGGGCGGCCGCGAACTGCGGGAGGGCCGCGACGAGCAGGAAGGTGCCCCGCTCCACCCAGCGGTACTTCGCGCGGATGATGTCGCTGGTGACGAGCAGCGAGCCGAGCAGCGGCCCGGCGGGGTCGCGCGAGCCCCGCTCGAACGCCCGGCTCAGCCGCTCGCTGTCCGCCCCCGCCGGTATGTGCCCGAAGTACGAGGGGCCGGCACCGCCGTACCGGCTGCCGGCCCGGTGGCGCGGCATGATGGCGCCCACGAAGCACAGGACGGCCAGGAGTGAGGTGACGACCGCGCTCCACCGCAGGATGGCGGGGCTCGGGGAGGCACCGATGAAGGCGCCGAGGACGGCTCCCGTGACCCCGAGGAGAACGGCGGCCTTGGTGTCAGCCCGTCCCAGTTCGGCGCGGTTCGCCGTCATGAGCCGTTCCATCGCCGCCAGGGTCTGCGGGCCGCCGGCGCTTGGGACGCTCATGCCGGTCCGCCGCTGCCGGTTCCGGACACCGCGGTGCAGCTGCCGGTGTCGGTGCGGCGGCGAGGGCGCTACGGCGCCCCTCACAGCGTCTTCCCGTACGCGGGCCCGTCCAGGTCGCCGTCGTAGGTCCAGGTGTCCTGCTGCTTGGGCACGCGCCGTCCGAGCGCGTGGAGACGGTCGCGCAACAACTCGGAGAGTTCCTGGCGCTCCTCGTCGGACAGCCGGCCCAGCAGGCCGGCCACCTCGTCCTGCCACGTGGTCTCCTGCCGGACCAGGTTCTGGTTGCGCACGGACCAGTCCAGTACCTGGCTGACCTGGTCCGGGTGCCTGAGCAGCCACAGTGCCGCGAGCGAGACGGGGCCGTCGCGCACGGTCCGGAGGCAGAACTGGTATTCCTCGCGGCGGTCGGCGGTCCAGGCGAAGGGCGCCTCCGTGGTGGCCGCCCGGCCCAGCCGCAGTTCACCCCCGGTGTCCCGGGCCTGGACGTCCGTGACGCGGTAGCTGAGCCCGGCGTCGGCGAGCGCGCACCGGGCTGCCAGGTGCTGCGTGACCCCGGAGGCACTGAGTACCTGACCTTCGGCCTCGCAGAGGTCCTCCAGTTGGCGCAGGCGCTGGTTGAGGTCTCGGCGCACGGCGTCCCAGCCGTCCGCCGCCCGGACCCGTACGACCTGCGCCGGATCGTGTACCCACCACAGCAGGCGCACGTCCACCGGTTCGGTGCCGTACGGGGTCACCAGGGCGACGGGCTGGGTCGCCGGCCGCTCGGCCAGGTCGACGTGGAAGGCGCCGGCGTAGCTGCCGAAGAGACTCGCTGCCGGGGCGCCGGCCGCCCTCCCCGCGCCGGATCCGGTGTCGCCCAGGACGTGATGGGCGCCGTCCACGGTCACGAGGACCAGGGCCCGGTCCCGGCGGCCGGACCAGCGCTGCCGCAGGATCTCCCGCCACGGGGCGTGGGGCGCCCGGGCGCAGAGGGGCTCGTTCGTCCCGATGGTCATGGTGTCCTCCCGTACGGTCGCGTGGGGCGGTCGGTGGGCCCCGGGTTCGATGCCGGCGGCTCACCGGTGCGCCAGGCGCGCAGAGCCCGGCGAGCGATGTGCTGTCCGGCGATGCCGGGATCCCCGTCCCGGTCGATCATGACGAAGAGCCGCAGGGCACCGTGGCGCATGTCCTGGGCGAGTGCCGTCAGAAGAGTCTCGGCGGCGCTCCTCTGCCGGTCGTCCCAGGCGGCCGCCCGGCACCACAGGAGCAGGGCCCTGCACGTCGGGCCGGACAGTTCTTCGTCGTCGATGACCCGGCGGGTGAGGTCCGTGACGGGGCCAGCGAACTCGCCGTCGCCGACGAGCTGGTCCTGGCACCAGGTGCCGGACGCCAACAGGTGGGGGAAGACCTCCAGCGCCAGGCGGGCGACACCGGGGCCCCGCGTGTCGGCCCATCCGACGAGGTGAGCGAAGACCGTCGGCTCGTTGCCCGTCAGGAAGAGGTTCACCAAGGAGCGCCGGACCACCTTGGCGACCACCGTCTCCTGCCGGTCTTGGCCGCCCCGGAAGACGTTGCGCAGCAGACGCATCGCCTGGTCCGGACGCGCGGCGCCGAAACCCGTCCCGCACGCGTGCGCGACGGTCCAGCGGACCTGCCAGCTCGACTGGACGCTCCACTGGTGCAGCCGGTACTTGACCTCACCGGCGAGGACGGGATCCTCGGCGGCCATGCCCAGCGCGTACGCGGCGACGGCCCTGCTGGTGGCGCGGTCGGAGCCGGCCAGTTCACGGATGTGCAGCAGAGCCCTGCGCCCGCCGCCCCAGCGGGCGGCCATGCCCATGACCCGGCCGACCGGCTGGGTCAGGTCGCTCTCGCCGTTGACCTCGCCCATCCAGCTGGTCAGCAGTCCGGAGAGGCGGCCGTACTCCCGCCACACGTGCCGCAGGACCGCCTCACCCTGCCGGTGCCGGGTGAACCGCACCGGTTCCACCACGTACGTGTAGCCGTGCGTCGAGTGGTACTCCTTGGCCCCGTACTCCGCGCGCACCGTGTGCAGCAGGTCGTCCAGGGAGCGTCGGAAGACGAACCGCGGGTTGGACAAAGGCCCTTGGGAGCTCGCGAGTCCGTCCGGTCCGGGTGCTCCCGGCTGCGCCCCTCCCCCGCCCGTTCCCACGCCCGCGTCGGTGGCCGTGCCGGGCCGGTCGCCGGTGCCCTGCGGGAGGACCGAGTGCAGCCGGCCGTCGGCCAGGTCGGCGAGGCGCTCCGCCTGCTCACGCACGACGCGGTGGTCGAGGCCCTCGAACACGCAGGTGGCCAGGAGGAAGGCGAGACCGTCCGGATCATCGCGGAGGCTGCGCAGGAGGTCGGGCACCTCCTCCTCGGCGAGGTAGCTGAGCCGGTCGCGGATGTCGCCGGCCGTCGTGCCGCCACCGCCGGTGCCCACGACGGCGTCCACCAGCTCGCGGACCTGCGCGGGCATCAGCCGGGACGCGAGCAACTCGTCCAGCAGCCCGGGCTCCAGACCGGCCAGGAGCCGGGCCCGCTCGGCCGGGTCCGGCACCTCGGCGTCGAGGCGTGCCTCGAACACCGCTCGCGGCGGGGGCGGGGTGCAGCGGACGGATGTCACGTGGAGGTCGCGTGCCAGGTCGCGTACGACGACCGGGTCGTCGGGCAGCACGATCACCATGCGTGCGTCGGCCTCGTGCAGCAGGCGCCGTAGGTTGCCGACGGTCCCGGGTTTCAGCGGGCGGGCGGGGAACAACCCGTCCACCAGGTACCCGCGGGTGCCGTTGTCGGTGGGGCGCCAGGCCGCGAGGTCCTCGTCGCTGTCGACGGCCCGCAGGCTCGGTCCGGCTCCGTGGTGGTACAGCAGGTTCAGCGCGGCGGTACGGCGTCCGGTGCCCGGCTCACCGGACAGGAACAGCACACGCCCGTCCAGTTCCGCCATGGCCGCGGGGAACCAGTCGGGCCGGGCGAACCCGTTCAGCGCGTCCGTGATCTCCGGCTCGGAGATCGGCCCCTCGTGGGCCACCACCCGCGGGCCGCCGACACCGGCACCGGCCGCGTGTGCGCCGTTGCGCACACGCTGACCGCCGTGGACGGTACCGGAGTTGACGGTGCCGTACGGCGCGTGGATGTACGTGAATCTTCCGCTCCCGGCGCCCATCGGCCCTTCGTCGAGAATCGCGGCCAGAGCCTCGTCGAGGATGTCGTCCAAGCCGACCTCCAGGCCGTCGTCGAACGCCTCGCCGGTGAGGTACCCGTCGCCGCCTGTCGGTCCCTGACCGCCGTCCGCGCCCCGGGCCGGCCCGCTGTCCGCCGGAGGGGCGGCGTCCGGCCCCGGGGTGTCCGCGGTCCCGGTGGAGGGGAGTGCGGGCGGGCCGGGTTCACCGGTGTCCGCGCTCACCGGTCGCCCTGGTGCTTGTCGCCGTGGACGGTGTCGCCCTGATTGCCGTGGACCGTGCCCGCCTTGTCGCCCCGGACGTAGTCGCCGCCGATGTGGTCGCGGCCCACGTCGAGGTTGCTGACGCTCTGGCCGCCGTACACCGTGCCGCTGTTGGCGTTGCCGCGATCGGCCCTGACGACCGACCGGGGTGCCCCGGCCGCTCCCCGGCCGGTCGCCCGCCGCCGGGTTCCGCCGTCCGGTCGGCGCTTCTCCTGGTCGTCGATGACCTGGTCGCCCAGCACCCGCCGGTCGTACAGGGCGCCGGACGGCGTGGGCACGTACAACCAGGCCCGCTGCGCGAACGCCTTGCCCTCGACCGTCGCCGGCACCTCGATGAAGTGGTCCGGGTGGCGTCCGGTGTAGCCACTCGCCACGACGTCCTGGTAGCACCGGTCCGAGAGGATCGCCGCGACCTGCGTGACATTGGCGCTGGAGGCCGCCAGCACGGCTTTTACCGGCCGGGAGTCCAGCAGCCGGTGGGTGTCGTTGCGCGGCGTGCCGTTGCCGTCGAACTCGTCGCCCGCATCGGGCAGCGGCCCGATGTTGAGGCTGGTACGCAGGCGGATGCTCGCGACTCCCGCGGAGTGCACGTTGAACTCGGTCAGCACCTCTTGGAGCGTGGCCAGCCAGGGGTGCACGACGAACGGCATGACCGCCGGCTCGAACCCGAACACGTACCCGTCACCCGTGGAGTCGGGGAACCGCCGGTCCTTCCACACCTCCGCGAGTCCGGCACGCCCGAACGCCGCCTCCAGGAGTTGGGGGACGGCCCGGCTGATCGAGCCGTGCTGCACGGCCGGGTACCCGGTGAAGTCCTTTGCGTCGACGGCCAGGATCCCCCGGTAGGGAGGGAGCGGACGACTGTGCGTGTGGGGCTGGTCGATGTGCGGCACGGAAACTCCTCGTGTGGGCCTTCGTACGTCCTGACGACCTCGAGCCTGCCGGGACGGCGGAGGGCGGTGTGCCCGAGGAGTGCGCAAGCGGTGTGACCCACGCCACGCCTTGGCCGGTGCCCCGTCACCCCTTCCCGTCCGCGGTGAGCCGCAGTGCCGGCAGGTCGGTGACGGTGATGCGTTTGCGTCCGACGCGTACACCACAGGAGGCCAGGTCGGTCAGGGCGGCGGTGACGGTGTTCCGGGACGCCTTCAGGTGCTGGGCCAGCTCGTGGCGGGTAAGGGCGAGTTCCACGGGGCCGCTCGTGCCGTGCGGGGCGCGGGAGCTTCCCGAGATGTCGATCAGGTGCACCAGCGCGGCGGCCAGCCGGGTGCGGACGTCGCCGCCACCGCGGGCCTCGTCCGACTCCCGCAGCCGCGCGAGGGCATACCTCACGAGTACGGGGAACAGGCCGTGCCTGTCGACGAACGCGAGGAAGTCCGCCTTGGCCATCACACCGACGACGCACCGGGAGATGGCCTCGACGTTCGCCGAGCGGACCCCGTCGTCCAGCACGGCGACCTCGCCCAGCAGTTCCCCGGGGCCACGGAAGGCGAGCAGTGAGAGATCGCCGTTCCGCTCCCGCCGGATGACCTTGGCCACGCCCGTGACGACGGCCAGCACGTGCGTACCGGGCTCGCCCTGCCGCAGCAGCACACTGCCCGCCGGGTGCCGCCGTTCGAAGCACCGCGCCACCATGTCGGCCCACACGGCTTCTCCGGCGAAGTCACGCAGGTTCCGCGGCGGCATCGGCGGCATCACCGGCTCCCGCGCCCCGGGTCCGCTCACGACCCGCCCTCGGCAGCCGTCCCCCGTGCGGCGCGCAGCCGTGTGCGGGAGCTTGCTGGACCGTGCGCGCCCCGGGGAGCGCGTCCACGTGTCCCCGGGCTCAGCTGATGCGGCGTCATACGGCTCAGGATGCCGCATCCGGGGGACGCCGGAGTGGCGTCCCCCCGAACCGTCGCCCGATGACTCACCCGTCACCGCGCGGGCGCGCCCGGGCGGTCAGCGGGCCGTGACGCGGAACGTCTTCGCCGTGGGGTCGGCGGCGTCCGGGAGGAGCATGCCGGCCTCGGCGCCGCCGCGCAGGTAGTCGATGACGGCCGGGGTGATGACCTCGCCGGGGGCGACGACGGGAACGCCGGGCGGGTAGGGGCTGATGGTCTCGGCGGCGACGCGGCCGACGGCCCGTTCGGCGGGGACGTGTTCGGCGGTGGCGAAGTAGGCGTCGCGGGGCAGCATGGCCTGTTCCAACTGGAGGGCGCGTGGTTCCGGGAGGTGGACCGGAGGCCGCTTCTCGATGGTGCCGGCGTGTTCGACGAGGCGGTGCAGGGAGTCGATGAGCAGGTTCTCGGTGCGGTCGTCGTCGGCGTGGGTGATCTGCCCGCTGATCCGGCAGGTGTCGGAGGAGCCGACGTCGACGTGGCAGTGGGCGCGCAGCCACTCGGCGGCCTGCATGCCGCTGATGCCGAGGTCCCGGACGTCGATGGTGATCTTCAGCAGGTCCAGTTCGGCGGTCAGGCCCTGGTCGACCACCTCCTCGCCCATCAGGCGCAGCCCGGGCAGGCCGGTGACGGCCTTGCGGATGCGGCCGGCGCGGTGCAGCGCCGCGTCCAAGAGCCCGTGTCCGTGCTGGACCATGTGGCGGCGCCAGCCGTCGAGGGTGGCGTACACCCGGGAGGAGGAGCTGGTGGTGCCCAGCAGGTCCATGCGTTCCTTCCCGGCCCGCGGCCCGCTCCGCCCCGGGCCGGTGCCGTGCCTCCCCGCATGGGTTGCACGAGGGCCGGAACCGAAACCGACGGCGCCCGGATCGCACCCGCTGGCGCTCCGGGCTCTCCTCGCCGAGGTCCACCGGATGGCCCCTGGGGACACGGCCGGCGTGCGGCGTGCCGCGCGCGGCATGTACCGGGGTCAGTCGCCGGGGGCGGTGTCGCGCAGGGCGGCCGCCGCGTCCTGGTAGGCGCGGGTGGCGCGGGTGAAGTAGTCGAAGAGGACGCCCAGTTGCTCGGGCGTGTAGTCGGCGAGAATCTCACCGACCTTCTGCCGCGCGGGCGCCATGGCACGGTCCATCCCCACCGGTTCACCGGCCGGCCGCACGACGACCTTGCGCCGGTCCGCCGGGTCGGGGGCGCGGTGGGCGTAGCCGGCCTGCTCCAGCCTGTCGATCAACCGGGTCGTCGGGCCGGTCGTGAGGCCGGTGCGTTCGGCCAGTTCGCCGGGGGACATGGGCCCGGACAGCTGGAGGATGTTCAGCGCGTACAGGTCGGTGGCGCCCAGTCCGCACGCTCTGGCACTCGCGTGGCCGTGGAGCAGGACCGCGCTCAGGTAGTGCCGGTAGACCTGGCCGGCATCGGGACGCATCGGCGGCGTTGACACGGTGCCCCACCCCCTAATCTCTTCCTCGATAAAGATACTTCGTAGCAGCATCTACTGCTGCGGAGAAGTTACCACAGGAAACCGGGCGCACGAAGGGCGGCGCCGGCGCTCCCGCGGGACCTGTCGCGGGGCCCGCCCAGCGAACCGGAGGCACGAGAAGTGAACATCCGCACCCCTGCCGACCCCACCCGTGAGCGCGACGTGGCGGCCATCCGTGACCTTCTGGAGCAGAGCCGCGCGGCCTGGAGCCGGGGTGACGGCGCCGCGTACGGACGGTGCTTCACCGACGACGCGACCGACGTGACGTACGTCGGCACCGTCTACCGGGGCCCCGCGGAGATCGGCCGCGCCCACCAGGCGCTGTTCGCCGGCTTCCTCAAGGGCACGCGGCTGTCCCTGGACATCACCGACCTCAGCTTCCACGGCCCCGACACCGCCGTCGTCGTCACCCGTGGCGACGTCGGCACGGGCCGGCCGGGGCGGCTGGGCAAGATCGCCACCTACACGGTCGTACGCGGGGGCGGGGACGGGTGGCTCATCGCCGCCGTGCAGAAGACCCGGCACCGGCGGCTGATGGAGACGGTGTCGTTCCGGCTCCAGCCCGCCACCCGGCCCGCCGTCCGTTGAGGACACCAGCCCGGCCACCCCGCCGCTCTCAGGCCCGGCGCAGGCCCGCCAGTACGGCCCGCTCGACGGGTGACGGCTCCGGGCCGTCCAGGTCCAGCGGTCCCGTCGGCTCCAGCGGCGGCTGGGCGAGGAACCGCGGTGCTCCCGCAGTGCCGCTGGGCGGCGTGGACCAGGAACGGGTGGCACAGGAACACGTCGCCGGCCCGCCCGGTGGCGGCCACCTCGCGGCGGCCGGCGGTGGCCGGCACGGCCTCCTCGCACAGCGCGAACCACTCCCGGCCCTCCTCCCCCGCGGCGGCGTGCAGCGGCGGCAGGTCCAGGTGCGAGCCGGCCCGGATGCGGGTCTGGGCGTCGTCCGGGCTGGCGTCGGTGAAGAGGAACAGCATCAGCAGCGCGCGCCCGCGTGACCGCAGGTTCACCCGGTACTCCCCGGACCCGGCGATCCAGCCCGCGTCGAGGTGCCAGCCGGCGTCGCCGGGCTCGCTCTCGCTCGGGAAGCGCAGCGGGAAGGTGCCCAGCCCCAGCGGGGCGCGCCAGCGTCCCCGCTCCCACCAACTGGTCGTAGGCCTCGCGCAGCGCAGCGCCGCGCCGCCCGCCGCGTCCCGGAACGCCGGGGTGGCCAGGGCGCCGATCCGCACCACCGGCTCCGTCCAGCTCCCCGGATCGTCGGGGGAGCAGCCGCTCGCCGCCCGCAACCGGGCGCGGCGCTCGTCCACGACGGCCCCGGGCACGGCCCCCGGCACGCGGACGAAGCCGTCCTCGACGAAGGACGCGATCTCGGTCCCGGTCAGCATCCGTGTCCTCCCATGGGCTCGACTCACCGGCTGCCGGGGCAGCCTGACCCGGCGGCAGGGTGACGGCAACCGTGTTTTCCGGGCCCCGGCGTCGCTCGTCGGTGTGGCCCTCGGCGTGCCACGAGCGGGGTCGGGGCATTCGGGAGGGAGGGAGGTGGACGTGGTGGGAGACGAGGGCTTGGGATTGGGCGAGGTACTGCGGGCCGCCGAGGAGGCGGCGCCGACGGAGTCGGTCGACGTCGTCGCCCGGAACCTGGAGAAGCGGTTCGGCGTGCGAGCGGTGTCGTTCTGGCTCGTCGACCTGATAGGGCGGGAGGCCGTACGGCTGCCCCGCGCGGGGGAGTCACTGCGGGACGGCACCCAACGGACCGGACTGCGCGGCAGCGTGTACGACCGGGTTCTTCGCAGCCAGCGCCTCCACCACGAGTACGACCCCGACGAGGGGTACCGCGTCATCGCACCGGTGACGAACCGGGGCGACTGCATCGGGGTCCTGGAGCTGTCCGTGCCGCGCCTGGACGACGAGGTGCGGGAGGAGATCGAGAAGGCCGCGCACGCCCTGGCGTACATCGTGGTCACCGACCGGCGCTTCACCGACCTGTACCACTGGGGAAGACGGACGACCAGCATCAGTCTGGCCGCGGAGATCCAGCACCAGCTGCTGCCCTCGGCCTCCTGCTGCGAGGCCCCGCAGTTCACCCTCGCCGGCGGCCTCCTCCCGGCGGACGAGGTGGGCGGCGACACCTACGACTACACCCTCGAGGCCGACGCGCTGCACCTGTCGATCACCGACGCCATGGGCCACGACACCGCCTCCGCCCTGCTGGCCACCCTCACCGTCAACGCCCTGCGCGGCGCCCGGCGCGCCGGACTCGGCCTCACCGAGCAGGCCCACGCGGCCCATCGGGCGATCCGGGCGCACGGCCACGGCATGACCACCGGGCAGCTGCTGCGCATCGAGCTGGACACCGGGCGCTGCCGGCTGGTCAACGCCGGGCACCCCTGGCCCCTGCGGCTGCGCGACGGACGGGTCGAGGAGGTGCCCCTGCGGATCAACCTGCCGTTCGGGGTGCCGCTCCCCGTCCGGTACGAGGCACAGGACATCGACCTGCGCGCCGGTGACCGCCTGCTGCTGCTCACCGACGGCATGTGCGAGCGGGAGGCCGCAACCCTCGACATGGCGCGGCTGCTGCGGGACACCCGCGGCGAGCATCCCCGCGAGGTGGTGCGCGCGCTGGCCGACGCCGTGCACCACGTGTGCGGCGGCGTCCTGGCCGACGACGCGACCATCATGGTCCTGGACTGGCACGGTTCCGGGCTCGGGGAGCGGCACGCGGCCGACGCCGGGTTCTCCTGACGTACACCGGAATCTCCCCGGCAGCCGCCCGCGTGTCCTCCCCTCCCCGGAACCGGGTTCTCCCGGCGCGTGCCCGGAGAACCCGGTCGGGGCTGCTTTCCCAACCCCTGGAAGGCGAGTAACCAGGGTCCGGGCGGCGCAACCTGCCGGGCGCCCGCGGACCGGGCGGCGACGGCGGCGTCCGGCGCCGCCGCGCCACCGGCCGGCCCGCTCGCCACGCCGAACGTGCGATGGGTCACTCCGGTGGCGCACCCCCGGCCGGCGCCCGCCCGGGGCGGTTCCGGATCGCGCGTGCGACGGAGGTCGGAAATCTGTCGGGGCAGCGCCACATATCCGGGCGCCCCGACGTTAGGGTTGTGTCCACCGGGGCGCCAGACGGACCCGCGCCCCCGAAACGAAGGTGCCATGCCCGCCGAGAACCCAACCGCCGGCAACCTCGACGACGACGACTACCCCGCCTACACGATGGGCCGCGCCGCCGACATCCTCGGCACGACGCCCGCCTTCCTGCGCGCCATCGGCGAGGCCAAACTGATCACCCCGCTGCGTTCGGAGGGCGGTCACCGCCGCTACTCGCGGTACCAGCTGCGCATCGCCGCCCGCGCCCGCGAACTGGTCGACCAGGGCACGCCGGTGGAGGCCGCCTGCCGCATCATCATCCTCGAGGACCAGCTGGAGGAGGCCCTGCGGCTGAACGAGACGATGCGCCACGGGCTGGGCGGCGGCACCGGGACCGGCGGCGGCCACTGAGCCCACCCGTCCCACCGGCCCCGCCGGCCCCGCCGGCCCCGCGACAAATATCTGTCGCCGCCGTTACAGGATTACCTCCCGGATGCCAGGAGTTTCTCCGGTCCCGTGGGATCAGGATCAGCCACCGGCCGGAGTCGAATGCCGGAAAGCCTGGGAGGCCAGGGGCCTCCTGTGTTACCGTGATAACAGTTGCAGTTTTGATTGCCGGAGAGCGTCTGTGAAATCTTCCAGGCCTTTCCGGGTCCCCTTGAGGGGTGATCATCGCGGCGACTCGGGTTCTGCACAGTGTGGATCCCGGCACTGCCCCTAGGGAGATTCAATATGGCATCTGGCACCGTGAAGTGGTTCAACGCGGAAAAGGGCTTCGGCTTCATCGAGCAGGACGGCGGCGGCGCCGACGTGTTCGCGCACTACTCGAACATCGCCACCTCCGGCTTCCGCGAGCTTCAGGAGGGCCAGAAGGTGACCTTCGACGTGACGCAGGGCCAGAAGGGCCCGCAGGCCGAGAACATCGTTCCCGCCTGACGCTGACGATTTGCACGTGGTGGGGCCCGCGCTCTTGGGCGCGGGCCCCAGCCCGTTTTCCCCACTTTTTTCTGCCCTCGCCTTTTTGGCTTCCTTTCGGCTTGTTCTTGCGAATTCCGTCGCGGTTCCGCACCGCTGAATCGAATTCCTCGATACGTGCCGCACGCATCGAGGAGGGTTCCGCGTGAGCCGCGCCCAACAGACCCGTCGTACCGGCAACGATCCCGCCCGGTTCCGTTCGCGCAGGACGAGCCCGCAGGGTTCGAGTCCCCAGCCGAGGCGGGCCCCGCAGGGAGAGTTCGCGCTCCCCGTCAGCCTCACCGAGCCGCTGCCGGCCGTGGAGGCGTTCGCCGACCTCGACCTGCCCGCGCCGCTGCACGCCGCGCTGCTCGCGGAGGGCGTCACCGCGCCGTTCCCGATCCAGGCCGCGACCCTGCCGAACTCTCTGGCCGGCCGCGACGTCCTGGGCCGCGGACGCACCGGCTCCGGCAAGACGCTCGCCTTCGGCCTGCCCCTGCTGGCCCGCCTGCACGGACAGCGCGCCGAACCCAGGCAGCCGCTCGGCCTCGTCCTCGTACCCACCCGGGAACTGGCCCAGCAGGTAACCGACGCGCTGACCCCCTACGCGCGGGCACTGCGTCTGCGGCCCGCCACCGTCGTCGGCGGCATGTCGATCGGCCGCCAGGCCGCCGCGCTGCGCGGTGGTGCCGAGGTCGTCGTCGCGACCCCCGGGCGCCTGAAGGACCTCGTCGACCGGGGCGACTGCCGGCTGGACCGGGTGACCGTGACCGTCCTGGACGAGGCCGACCAGATGACCGACATGGGCTTCATGCCCCAGGTCACCGGCCTGCTCGACCAGACGCCCCCCGACGGCCAACGGCTGCTGTTCTCGGCCACGCTGGACCGCAACATCGACAAGCTGGTGCGCCGTTACCTGCACGACCCGGTGGTGCACTCCGTCGACCCGTCGGCCGGCGCGGTCACCACGATGGAGCACCACCTGCTGCACGTCCACGACGACGACAAGCACAGCACCGCCACCGAGATCGCCGCCCGCGACGGCCGCGTGATCATGTTCCTGGACACCAAGCACGCGGCGGAGCGCCTCGCCAAGCACCTGCTGTCGGTCGGCGTCCGGGCCTCGGCGCTGCACGGCGGCAAGTCCCAGCCCCAGCGGACGCGCACCCTCGACCAGTTCAAGGACGGGCACGTCACGGTCCTGGTCGCCACCAACGTCGCCGCCCGCGGCATCCACGTCGACAACGTCGACCTCGTCGTCAACTTCGACCCGCCCGGCGACCACAAGGACTACCTGCACCGCGGCGGCCGTACCGCACGGGCCGGCGAGTCCGGCACCGTCGTCACGCTCGTCCTGCCGCACCAGCGGCGCACCATGAACCGCCTCATGGCCGACGCCGGCATCACCGCCCGCGCCACCCAGGTCCGCCCGGGCGAACCCGAACTGAGCCGCATCACCGGCGCCCGGACCCCGTCCGGCGTGCCCGTCGTGCTCGCCGCGCCGGCCGCCGCCGAACGCCCCGAGCGCGCGGGTTCCGCCGGGCGCGCCCGCGGCGGACGGGCCAGGCGGGCCCGGCGTCCCGGCGCCGGCAGGACCCGCTGACCGTCCGCACGCCGGGCGGGGTCCGCGAGGCGCTCGCCGAGGAAGGGAAGCCCTTGCACCCACCCGAGCCGACCGCCTGGTCCCCGGCCGCCGCACCCCGCCGGCGGCCGGCGGCCGAAGGCACCGGGCTGACCGCCCGTGACGCCATGGCCGCCCCCGGCCTCCAGATCGACGAGCACACGACCGTCGACGCGGCCTTGTCCCGCCTCATCGGCGCCCGCGTCACCCACCTGCTCCTCCAGGACGCCGCCGGCCGCTGTTCCGGTCTGGTCACCAGGGCCCAGCTCACCGCCCACCGGGCCGGCTCCTCGTACGGCGACCGGGCCCCGCTGCGGGACATACCGCTCGACCGCGGGCCGTTCACCCCGTCCGTCTCCGCCCTGGACGACGCGGAGACCGCCATGCGGGTCCGCACCCTGGACGTCTCCCCCGTGGTCGACGAGCGGGGCTACGCCCTGGGCGTCCTCACCCTCATCCCCTGACCGCTCCCCGACCGCCCCCTGACCGCTCCCCGTGGAGGCAGCATGCGCTGTGTCATCGCCCGTTTCCCCTTCGACCTGACCAAGAGCGAGGTCGAGCAGTCGATGGAGGGCATCCGGCCCGAACCCGCCGTCGGCAGCTGCGTCACCATCGACCGCCGGGTCTACCCGGTCAAGCAGGTCGGACAGATCATCACCCGGCAGGACCGACGGGACTTCACCGCCGCCGAGGTGAGCCGCGCCCTGACCCGGCTGGGCTTCACCTGCCACGAGGTGACGCCCGTCGTCGCCCAGGAGCACGCCGAGCCCTCGACCCTCCCCTGGGCCGACAACTCGCTGGGCTAGAACCCCCAGGGCCGTCGCGGTCGCCGCCGTCCGCCGCTCGCTCCGCGCCGCGGACGTACGCTGGACGGCACCGGAAGCATGTCGCGCGGCGACCGCGACGGTGCCGTTCCCGGCGTACGACGGAAAACGGGCGGCCGGAAGCCGTCCGGGACGGGATCGCACGTATGGACACGAACGGTTGGCCCGCCGCGGACGGTTTCCCCGGGGCGCACACGTACCGGATGCCTCTCCCCCGGCTCGCCCTCGCCCCCGCCGTCGGCCACGGTCCGCTGCACGGCGCCTGGTGGCCCCGCTGTGATGCGCTCGAACTCGAACTACCCGCGCTGCTCGGCGCGTTGGGGCCCGGACTGGGCCGGGTCGTCCGCGTCACCGTGGACACCGCCGCCTGGCCCGACGTCCCGCGTACGGTGCCGGCACCCGGCCATGTCGTCGAGGTGCTCCTGTCGGTCGTCGACACGGAGGCGCACACCATCACCCTGGACTGCGGCCCCCTCGGGCGGCGCGAGCTGCTGGTCGTCCCGCCCGGTGAACCCGCCGGCGCGGCGAGCTGGTTGCTGACCACCGCCGCCGATCCCGGCAACGCCCTGTCGGCCCCGCACATGCTGGCGCTCGCGCAGGCCAACTGGGACCGCTGAGCCACCGACCGGTGTTCTGCTGACGGATGTCGGCCGGAGCACCGCGGCCGTCAGGCCGCCGGGTGGCCCTCGTGCCGGCGCACGGCGTGGACCACCACGGCCACGACGGTGGTCGCCGCGAGGGTGCCCAGCATGACCAGGGCCACACCGACGGCGAAGAGGCCGGTGGCGTCGTCCGACCAGTCGAGGTAGGCCGCCACGGTCAGCCCGGCCGTGGTGCCGGCGACCGCGCCCACGACATGCCCCCGGGCCGCCGACCAGACCACCGACACCAGCAGGGTCAGCACCAACCCCGCCACCTGCCATGGCTCGTAGGGCCCGGTCGTCGTGCCGTCGGCGCGCACGCCGTAGCCCCGGTCCCGGCGCAGCCAGGCGGCCCACGCGGTCGCCGCCGCGACGGCGGTCAGGAGGACGGCGAGGAACCGGCGGACGCGGGGGTGCGGTGTCTGTGGCATGACCGAATCCTCGCGGCCCGCCCCGGCGCCGGACAGAGCACGGCTACTCACACCGGTTCGAGTAGCCCACCCCCGGAAACCCGGCCGCGCGGCCGGCACCGCTGCTCCATCCGTGTGTATCCGTCATCCGATCGGCCGAGTGCCGGGCGCTCAGGGCGTCCGGTCCGGGCTCGCACGACGAGGATGGCGGGTGACTGCCGCCAAGGCGTGGGCGGACGGCGAGCATCGGGAGACGGACGACTTGTGAGCATCCTCAACGAACCCCAGGGCGGTGCCGCGGCAGCTGAGGACTCGTACGAGAACGAGCTGCCCGTCAGGCCCCGACAGCCCGGCAACGTCGTGGTGAAGTGGCTGACGACCACCGACCACAAGACGATCGGCACGCTCTACCTGTCGACGTCGTTCGTGTTCTTCCTGTTCGGCGGCGTGATGGCGCTGATCATGCGCGCCGAACTGGCCCGGCCGGGGCTCCAGATCATCTCGGAGGAGCAGTACAACCAGCTGTTCACGATGCACGGCACCGTGATGCTGCTGATGTTCGCCACCCCGCTGTTCGCCGGCTTCACGAACTGGATCATGCCGCTCCAGATCGGCGCGCCCGACGTGGCGTTCCCCCGGCTGAACATGTTCGCCTACTGGCTCTACCTGTTCGGGTCCTCCATCGCGGTCGGCGGCTTCCTCACCCCGCAGGGTTCGGCCGACTTCGGCTGGTTCGCCTACACCCCGCTGTCCGACGCGATCCGCACCCCCGGGCTCGGCGCCGACATGTGGATCATGGGTCTGGCCTTCTCCGGCTTCGGCACGATCCTCGGCGCCGTCAACTTCATCACCACGATCATCTGCATGCGCGCCCCGGGCATGACCATGTTCCGCATGCCGATCTTCACCTGGAACGTGCTGCTGACCGGTGTCCTGGTCCTGCTGGCCTTCCCGGTGCTGGCCGCAGCCCTGTTCGCCCTGGAGGCGGACCGCAAGTTCGGCGCCCACGTCTACGACGCGGCCAACGGCGGCCCGTTGCTGTGGCAACACCTCTTCTGGTTCTTCGGCCATCCGGAGGTGTACATCATCGCGCTACCGTTCTTCGGCATCGTCACCGAGGTCATCCCCGTGTTCAGCCGCAAGCCGATCTTCGGCTACATGGGTCTCGTGGCCGCGACCATCGCGATCGCGGGCCTGTCCGTGACGGTGTGGGCGCACCACATGTTCGTCACCGGCGCGGTGCTGCTGCCGTTCTTCTCGTTCATGACCTTCCTGATCGCCGTGCCGACCGGAGTGAAGTTCTTCAACTGGATCGGCACGATGTGGAAGGGCAGTCTCTCCTTCGAGACACCGATGCTCTGGGCCACCGGCTTCCTCGTCACGTTCCTCTTCGGCGGACTGACCGGCATCATCCTGGCCTCGCCGCCGATGGACTTCCACGTCTCCGACTCGTACTTCGTGGTGGCGCATTTCCATTACGTGGTCTTCGGCACGGTCGTCTTCGCGATGTTCACCGGCTTCCATTTCTGGTGGCCCAAGTTCACCGGCAAGATGCTGGACGAGCGCCTCGGCAAGATGTGCTTCTGGACGCTGTTCGTCGGTTTCCACGGCACGTTCCTGGTCCAGCACTGGCTGGGCGCCGAGGGCATGCCCCGCCGGTACGCCGACTACCTGGCGGCCGACGGCTTCACCGGCCTGAACACCATCTCGACGATCAGCTCGTTCCTGCTGGGGCTGTCGATGCTGCCGTTCCTGTACAACGTGTGGAAGACGGCCAAGTACGGCAAGCCGGTCGACGTGGACGACCCATGGGGCTTCGGCCGTTCACTGGAGTGGGCGACCTCCTGTCCGCCGCCGCGGCACAACTTCGTCACCCTGCCCCGTATCCGCAGCGAGTCCCCGGCGTTCGACCTTCACCATCCCGACATCGCGGTGACGGAGCACGAGGGCGGCGGCTACCCGACCACGACCGACCGGGGCCACGGGTGACCGGACTGCCCAAACAGGGGGCGGGCACCGGTGGTGACCTCGGCAACGAGGTGGAGGGGTACCTGCTGTGGCAGGCCAGGGTCGCCGAGGCCGAGCAGCGGGCGCGGGAGTTCACGGGCTCCCTGGAGTGGCTGACGACGGCGCAGCGCGAGGAGATCGAGCGACGCTACGCCGCCGACAGTCTGCGCCGGGCCCGCGCGGACCTCGAACGCGTCGCGGCCCGCTGCGTGTCGCTGCGCGCCGAGTACGAGCAGCGCTACCGGGAGCTGCGCCGGCGCTGCCTGGCCATGACGCTGGCCGTCTGCGCCGGTCTGACCACGGTGGCCACCCTGCTGCTGGTGCTCTGACACCGGCCGTTCGGCCGCGTACGGGTGGGCGGCCTGAGGCAGCGTCGACCGGCTCCGGCGGACTGGACGCCACCGGCCCGGGAGCCGGGAGTCGGCGGCGCGGGCACGTCTGCGGCCACCGTCGTCCCCAGCCGTCCCACCGGCGACCGGCCGGCCCGCCTCGTCCTCGGCGTCACCTCGGGTGAAGAGGGGTGACGCCGCGCGTCCCGCGCGGAGGTCGGACTCGCCGTACCGCACGCGCTGCCAAGCCGCCGACCGGAAGAGTGCCCCGCTGCGCGGCAGTGGAACCGCCGGGAAGCCGTGCCCAGAACCCCGGGCGCCGGACCTCGGCCGGCCCCGAGCACACGCCCTGACACCGGCCAGGCCGGTGGCGCTGAAGCCCAGGGGTGGGTGCGTATACGCGCCGTCAGTCCACCACCGTGCCGCGTACGCCCCGTGGCCCGCGCGGGCCCTGCTGGGCCCGTGCCGCGGGGTCACTCGCCGGGTGCGCTCATCTCGGCGTTCACGGAGAGACGACCGCGCCCCGGCCCGGCGTGTCCATGGACCCCGGTGACTTCACCACGGGGTCGCTGGAGGGCTGGGTGGGGCGAGGAGGGGCCGACTGTCCGGGGAAGTGGGCGCGGTGAGGTCACTGCGGGTCGAGCGGATGGTCCCGTTCGTCGGTTTCGTCCTCGTCGAGGAGGATGTCCGCCGTCGCGGGACGTGGCGTGTCGTCGGTGGACGCCAGCTCCTGCTGAAGAGCCCTGAGATCAGTGCTGGGAGCGCGATATTTCAGTTCGCGAGCGATTTTGGCCTGCTTCGCACGTGCGCGACCGCGTCCCATGATCCATCTCCTCACAGATGCCCGGACGCAGGGGCCCGTACGTCATCCCCGCGACCGATACTCCCTAGACACCACACCATGCTAGCTCAGTCGGCCTGTTCCCAGCAGACAGGCCGGAAGACCGGGCCGGTGTCCGACCCGTCACGTACGCCGACCGACGTGCTCAGTGAACGGCCCGGAGCATGCGGGTCACGTTGATCCTGGTCGGCGAGAGGCCGAGTTCCACGCTCTGCATCATGCGCTCGCCGTTCAGCCGGCCGTAGGCGAGCAGATCGACGTTGGCGAGGCTGAATTCCGGCCAGGTGTGAATGCTGAGGTGCGAGGCGGAAAGCAGCAGGATCGCGGTCACGGCGCCGTTGGGAAAGACATGCGACGCCTCCCCGAGAACCTTGGCGTTGCCCTTGGCCGCGGCGTCGCGGAGCACCTTCAGAAGGCGCTCCTCATCGGTCAGAATGCTGTGGTCGCTCACCCATACGTCGACCGCGTACGAGCAGAGGTCGTCGACGTCTATACCTTCGGTGGCGAGTTCCGCGGGATTACTCATGGCGCTCCGGGAAGCGCGCGCCTGAGCCGCTTCCCGCATCTCCTCTCCAGGGATTCACCACGCGGATTCACCCACGCGGATCACAACGATCACGGTGACCGGATCGGGGGCTTGACATCCCGACTGCCGACACTTAGCCAGACCAGGCTAGCACGCAGGGTAACCTGCCGCAGCGCGCTGCGGTGGCCTGCGGGTACGCCCGCCGGAGCGTCCGCCGAAGACTTGTCGGGTGGCCGGCGGAGGGCGGCATTTTCCCGGTAAGGCGGCCGGGGGAGCCACCGGATTTCACCACACCGGATCGCATTCACCGCCGCATTCGGCACGATGACCACGCGGCTCACACATGACGCGGTGTCGGATCGGGCCCGTCGGACCGCGGGAGACCGGGGAGTCGGTGGACCGTCGCCGGGGCCGGCACTTCCGATGCCGACCCGGGAGAACGGGTCCCCACCGGACGGCGGGCGCGGGCTCGCCCGCGGCACACCCCTTTCCACCGGCGGCGGCGGGGAAGGGCAACGGCAGCGGTCCGCACAGCGGTAATGCGCGGCGTCGAAACCGACCGGTAAAAGGCCGCGACAATGATTTCCCGGAATTGCCGGAAAGCTTTCGGCCACCTGGCATCGCACTTTGCCGGGCCCGTATACTGGCACGACCGTTCTCATCCCCCGTGGAGCACCATTGTGACGAAAGCCCGCCGACGGCACCGCAGTGTCAGCGCCGACCGAGTGCTCAACGACGTGGCGGACGCCGTCGGGCTCCAGGAGGGGCCTCCGGGCGTGCGGTCGATCCTGCGTGCCCTCCGCCGGCTGGCTCCGGCCTCGACCAAGGACATCAGCCGGGCGGTGGGCCTGCCCGTGCCGATCGTGGCGGCCGTGGGCAACGAGCTGCGCACCCGCGGGCTGATCACCCACGAGCGGCCGTCGCAGCTCACCCCGGCCGGCCGGGCCGTCGTCACCGAGCTGGGCATGGACCTCACCATGGACGCCACCTGCCGCACCTGCGACGGGCGGGAACTGGTGATTCCCGAGGTGCTGGAGGAGGCCGTCGCCCGGCTGGACGCCGTCATGGCGGACGGCCCGGCCGCCGACATGACGCTCGACCAGTCCAAGTGCACCTCGGAGACCAAGGTGCGGCGGGTCCTGGCGCTGCTGACGGCCGGCACGCTGCCCGGTGGTTCGCTGCTCCTGATCGGCGACGACGACCTGGTCTCGCTGGCGGTCGCCGTCGTGGGGGACGTGCTCGGCGCGCCGCTCGTCGACCAGGTGACGGTGGTCGACATCTCGCCCGAGATCCTCGGGTACATCGAGCGGGTCTCCGCGGATCTCGGGACGCGTGTGGAGACGGTCCACCACGACCTGCGCGATCCCCTGCCGGAGGAACTGCACCGCCGGTTCGACGTCGCGATGACCGACCCGCCGTACACCCCCGAAGGTGCCCGGCTGTTCCTCTCGCGCGCGGTGGAGGGACTTCGCCAGGGGCCGGCCCACAGCATTTTCTTCTCGTTCGGCGGGAAGAGCCCGGACGAAATGCTCCAGGTGCAGCGCGAAATCATGGACCTCGGTCTCGTCACCAACGGATACATCCGCAATTTCAACGAGTACGAGGGCAGCGGAATTCTCGGCGGGGTCGGATTCTTCCAGCACCTGCTGACCACGAGCGCGACCGCGCCGTCGCAGGACGGCGGCTACCAGGGCCCCCTCTACACGGGTGACAAGCGCTCACGGCAGCGGATGTACGAGTGCGTGGCCTGCGGCGAGATGTTCCGGGTCGGCGCCGGGGCGAAGTGGGCCTCGGTCGGCGCGCTGCGCGAGGAGGGCTGCCCGAACTGCGGCAAGGGTCCGTTCCGTCCCGGTCCGCTGGTGCCCCTCGGTGCGGAGAACCAGGACCGGTAGCCGGAGCGCCCGCCGATCCGGCGGCCCCACCCGGGCACATGATGGGCCGGGAGCGGGTACCCGCAGGAGGATGCTGCTGCGTTTCGACGGCTGGATCGCCGGACTGGGGACCGCGTCCGGCACCCGCGCGGTGCTGGGGCACTGGCCGCGGTCGCCGTTCGGGCCGTTCAGCGACGTCATGGTGGAGCGGGAGGACGGACACCGGCTGCTGCTGGCGCCGTCCCGCCGCGTCGCGGACTTCATCGCCACCACCTACAGCTTCGACGAGGTCCGTGTCGTGCCCGTCGCCGTACGGGCCGACGCGGCGCGGTGGACGGTCGCGGCCGGCCCGCTGGACCTCAGCTTCACCACCGGCCGGCGCGGTCTGCCGGGGCTGCTGCTGCGCGCCGTGCCCGCGCCGCTCGCCGCCCGCCCGGCCTGGACCGCGGTGACGTACCTTCCCGCCCGGCTGCTGGGCGTACGCACCCGGGGCAGCGCGGGCGGCGGACGGCGCGAGTGGTACGGCGCCCAGGACCTCCGCCCGATCGTGTCGGCCACCGCCGCCTACGCCGGCCGGGACCTCGGACCGCTCGCCCCGGTGGCACCCCCGGTCCGGTTCGGTTTCGGTTCGGCCCCCCGCCGGCCCGGCCTCGTCCGGGTGACGACGAACGTGCGAACACCCCGGGGACCGGCCGCGGGAGCCGGGTGGGAGCGGCGGCGGTTCAGCATTTGTCGGTGGGGGCCAGGCTCACCGCGTCCCGCTGCCAGGTGAGGTGGAGGACCGTCGCAGTGGCCTTGCCGCCCGCGCCGCCCTGCCGAGTCCTGAGCGTGACGCCGCCGCCGTCCGCCACGAGCAGTTCACCGCCGGCGAAGTAGACGAGGCCGACGTCGCCGTCCTGGCAGGAGTTCAGGAAGCGGCCCAGTTCGTCGCGGTCACCGCGTCCCGGGCGGTGAAGGGCAGGGCCGGGAAGTCGTCCTTCAGCTCCGGCACCTGTTCCAGCTGTGGATAGGCCGGCACCGCGATCAGCAGAGCCCGCCGACGCCCGGCGCTCATCGTGCTCAAACCCCCCTGGGCCCTCGCGAGTTCACGCCCGTCCCGACGTGAAGGGCGATTATCGCAGACAGGGACGGGCGGGCGGGGGCACAACCGCGGGGACCCGGGCGGGCGTCCGCGCGCGGACGGGGGGGGGGGGGCGGGGGGGGGGGGGGGGGGGGGGGGGGGGGGGGGGCCGGGGGACGCGGTGGGCCGGTGACCGTGGTGGGCGCACCGCATAGGCTGTCGCCGTCCGCGATCGACACCGCCGTTCAGGCGCCACAGACAACGCCG
>NZ_JBIVZV010000015.1:0-55798 GCF_044759735.1 Streptomyces sp. NPDC100445
CCCACCCAGCACACCCGTGCCACCGGTCACCAACACCGCACCCTCCCCACCGAAACCCACATCACCGACCACGGGCGCGGTCACACGGGTCAGTCGGGGGGCGTGGAGCGCAGTGCCCCGGGCGGCCAGCTGGGGTTCGCCCGTCGCGAGGGCGGCCGTGAGCAACGGGCCGAAAGCGGCGTCGTCGTACGATGCGTCCGTGTCGAGGAGGACGAACCGGTCGGGGTTCTCCGCCTGCGCCACCCGGACCAGACCCCACACGGCCGCCCCCGCCGGATCGGTCGCCGTCCGCCCGTCCCCGGCGGGCACCGCACCCCGGGTGCGCACGACGAGGCGTGTCCCCTCGGTCCTGGGCTCGGCGAGCCAGGCCTGGACGATCTCCAGCGCCGCGCTGGTCAGCGCCAGCACCTCGGTGTCGGTCGTCCCGTCCGCGACGCACTCGACCAGCGCGGCGGCCGGCGGCTCGGTGCTGTCCAGCAGTGCCGCCAACCCGTCCGGGCCGGAGAGCGTCACCCATTCCGGTGCCGGCGCGGCCGGCCGGGGCGTGGGCAGTTCGGTCCACTCCACGTGGAAGAGGGCGTCGTCCGTGCCGGTGCCGGTGTCCCGGGTGGCCAGGCGGTCGGCGGCGACCGGTCGCAAGGTCACGGCGTCCGCCGTCAGCACCGGGCCACCGGTCTCGTCGGCCGCCTCGATCGAGACGGCGCCTCCGGCGGAGCGGACCAGGCGCGCGCGCAGCACGGTGGCGCCCGTGGCGTGCAGCACCACCCTGTTCCACTCCAGCGGCTGCCACACCTTGTCCCCGTCACCCGCCGTGGCCTCCTGGACGGCCGGGTGCAGGACGGCGTCGAGCAGCGCCGGGTGGACGCCGTACCGGTCCGCCCCGGTCCCGTCCTCCTCCGGCAGCGCCGCCTCGGCGAACAGCTCGTCACCGCGCCGCCACAGCCCGCGCAGTCCCTGGAAGAGCGGCCCGTAGGTGTGCCCGTGGGCGATGAGTTCGGTGTAGAGGTGGTCCGTGTCCACTCGCTGTGCGCCGGGGGGTGGCCAGGCGGTGAAGTCGTGGCCGAGTGTCGTGCCGCCGGTCGTCGGTGTCAGGATGCCGGTGGCGTGGCGGGTCCAGACGACCGGTCCCTCGGAGCCGGTGGAGCCGTCGGGGGCCGCGTACACCTCCACGCTCCTGGAGCCGGTTCCGTCCGGTCCGCCGACGGTGATCTGGAGTCGTACGGCACCCTGCTCGGGGACGACCAGCGGGGCTTCGACGACCAGTTCGTCCAGGACTCCGCAGCCGACCTCGTCACCGGCCCGGACGGCCAGCTCGACCAACCCGGTGGCGGGTACGAGGACCACGCCGCCGAGGGCGTGGTCGGCCAGCCAGGGATGCGTGCGCAGGGACAGCCGCGAGGTGAGCACCAGCCCGTCCGACTGCGGCAGTGGGACCAGCGCGCCCAGCAGCGGGTGGTCCGCGCCGGCCAGGCCCAGCGCCGCCGCGTCGACCAGGGACTCCGTCATCCGCAGCCAGTAGTGCTGGTGGTCGAAGGCGTACGTCGGCAGGTCCACATGCACGCCGGTGGCACCCTCGGGCAACACCGCCGCCCAGTCCACCTTCACCCCCCGCACGAACAACTCCGCCACCGACAGCACGAGTGTCTGCTCCTCGCCGCGGTCGTCACGCAGGGCGGGCACGCTCGCGGCACCCTCACCGGCGGACTCGGCGATCGCACCACTGAGGGCGCCACCCGGGCCCAGCTCCAAGAACACCGACCCACCCGACGCGGCAACACCGTCGGCGAAACGAACCGGGCGACGGACGTGATCCACCCAATAGGCCGGGTCCGTCAACAGACCGGGCTCGGCGACCTGCCCGGTCACGTTCGACACCACCGGGATCCTCGGTTCGTGCCACGTCAGCCCCGCCAACACCTCGCCGAACTCGGCCAACATCGGCTCCATCAACGCCGAGTGGAAAGGGTGCGAGACGGTCAACCGCTTCACCCGGCGGCCCTGCTCCCGCAGCCGCTCCGCCACCGCCAGCACGGCGTCCTCACCACCCGACAGGACCACCGAACCCGCAGCGTTCACCGCCGCCAAGTCCACGCCAGCGCCGAGGTGTTCCGCGATCTCGGCCTCACTCGCCGCCACCGCCACCATCGCCCCACCCGACGGCAACGCCTCCATCAACCGGCCCCGGGCCGCCACCAACGCCGCCGCATCCTCCAGCGACAACACCCCCGCCACATGCGCGGCGACGACCTCACCGATCGAATGCCCGACCACCACATCCGGCCGCACACCCCACGACTCCACCAGCCGGAACAACGCCGACTCCACCGCGAACAACCCGGCCTGCGCGAACACCGTCCGATCCAACAGACCGCCCACCACACCGAACACCACATCCCGCACCGAATGCTCAACCGCACCCGCGAGCTGTGTGTCGAGGGCCGCGCACGCCTCATCGAAAGCCCGCGCGAAGACGGGGAACCGCGCATACAACTCCGCGCCCATCCCCACACGCTGCGACCCCTGCCCAGGGAACACGAACACCGTCCTGCCGTCGGCCCCCGATCCCGTCACCACGACCGGGGACGCCTCCCCCGCGGCCAGCGCGCCCAGCCCCGCCACGGCCTCCGCACGCGAACCGGCGACGACCACCGCCCGCTCCGGCAGAGCCGCCCGCTGCGTGATCAGGGCACCGGCGACGGCGCCCAGGGGGATGTCCGTGGCGCCGGTGAACTGCGCCAGCCGGTCGGCCTGGCCGATGAGGGAGCCCGTGCTCCGCGTGGAGAGGACCAGCGGCAGGACCCCGTCGGCCGGGGGTGACGCCGGTGCGGTGATGTCGTCTTCCTCTGGTGCAGGCTCCGGTGCCTGTTCCAGGATCAGGTGCGCGTTCGTGCCGCTCACCCCGAACCCGGACACGCCCGCCCGCCGCGGCCGGTCCGTCTCGGGCCAGGGGTTGGTGCGGTGCAGGAGCCGGACGGCGCCCGCGTCCCAGTCGACGCGGCTGCTGGGCTCGTCCGCGTGCAGGGTGGCGGGCAGGACGCCGTGGCGCAGGGCCTGCACCGTTTTGATCACACCGGCGACTCCGGCGGCGGCCTGGGTGTGTCCGATGTTGGACTTCAACGAGCCGAGCCACAGCGGCTCTTCGCGGTCCTGGCCGTAGGTGGCGAGGAGGGCCTGCGCCTCGATGGGGTCACCGAGGACCGTGCCCGTGCCGTGGCCCTCGACGGCGTCCACGTCCGCCGGGGTCAGCCCCGCGTTGGCGAGCGCCTTGCGGATCACCCGCTGCTGCGACGGCCCGTTGGGAGCCGTGAGGCCGTTGGACGCGCCGTCCTGGTTCACGGCGCTGCCCCGGATCACCGCGAGGACCCGGTGGCCCTTGCGCTGGGCCTCCGAGAGGCGTTCCAGTACGACGACGCCCGCGCCCTCGGCCCAGCCCGTGCCGTCGGCCGTGTCCGCGTACGACTTGCAGCGGCCGTCGGCGGCGAGGCCCCGCTGACGGGAGAAGTCCACGAAGGTGTGCGGGGTGGCCATGACACTGGCGCCGCCCGCCAGGGCCATCGAGCACTCGCCGCGCCGCAGTGCCTGGGCCGCGAGGTGGATGGCGACCAGGGATGAGGAGCAGGCGGTGTCCACGGTGACCGCGGGACCCTCGAAGCCGAAGACGTAGGAGACGCGGCCGGAGGCGACGCTGCCCGCGCCCCCGGTGCCGGCGTACCCCTCGAGTTCCGGCGGGAGGTTGCCGCCGAGGAAGTAGTCGACGCCCATGATGCCGTTGAAGACGCCGACGTCCGCGCCCTTGAGGGAGAGCGGGTCGATGCCGGCCTGTTCCAGCGCCTCCCACGAGGTCTCCAGCAGCAACCGCTGCTGCGGGTCCATGGCCAGCGCCTCACGGGGTGAGACACCGAAGAACTCGGCGTCGAACAGGCCGGCACCGCGCAGGAATCCGCCCTGGCGGGCGTAGGAGGTGCCCGCCTTGTCGGGGTCGTCGTCGAACAGCGTGTCCAGGTCCCAGCCACGGTCGGCGGGGAAGTCGGACACGGCGTCCCGGCCCTCGGCGACCAGCCGCCACAGCTCCTCCGGGGTCGTCACGCCGCCGGGCAGCCGGCACGCCATGCCGACGATCGCCACCGGCTCGTCCGCGTTCCGCCGGACCTGACGGCGCAGGTCGTGCAGTTCGGTCGTGACGCGCTTGAGGTACTTGAGGAGTTCCTGCTCTGTGGCCATCTTCCATTCCTCACCGAGGGTTTGACGGTCCGCGACGCGACGTGACGGTCAGGAGATTCCGAGTTCGTCGTTGATGAAGTCGAGGACCTCATCGGCGGAGGCGGATTCCAGTTGTTCCGCCACGGCGGAACCCTGTGTGTCCTCGACCGCTCCGTTGCACTTCGCGACCAGGCCCTGGAGGCGAAGCACGATGTCGGCCTTCTTGGCCTCGTCGGACAGCAGTCCGGCGATCAGGGACTCGATGTCCTCGATCCTTTCGCGCACCAGCGACAGGGCGTCGTCGGTGGTGCCCAGTGCCGCGTGCAGGTGGCGGGCCAGGGCGAGCGGGTTGGGATGGTCGAAGACGACCGTGGCGGCCAGTTTGAGCCCGGTCGTCTCCCGGAGCCGGTTGCGCAGTTCGACGGAGGTGAGCGAGTCGAACCCGGCGTCCTTGAACGCCGTCTCGACTCCCACGCGCTCCGCCCCGGTGTGGCCGAGGACGGTCGCGACCTGGCCGCGCACGAGGTCCAGGAGCAGGGCCTCCTGTTCGGCCTGGGCGAGTCCGGCGAGCCGGCGGGTGAGGCCGCCGTCGTCCCCGGCGGTGGTGCGGACCGGCTGGCGGCCGGTGCGGACCAGGCCGCGCAGCAGGGGCTGTACGGCGCGGCCCGCCGAGGCGTCGGCGCGCAGCGCCCGCAGGTCCAGCTTGATGGGGACGACGAGGGCCTCGCCGGTGTCCAGGGCCGCATCGAGGAGGCGCATGCCCTCGGCGGGGCCGATGGGCAGGACGCCGCCCCGGCTCATGCGGGCCTGGTCGGCGGCGCCCAGGTGGGCCGTCATGCCGCTGGTCTGCTCCCACAGGCCCCAGGCGAGCGAGGTGGCGGGCAGGCCGGCGGCCCGGCGCTGGTGGGCGACCGCGTCGAGGTAGGCGTTGGCGGCGGCGTAGTTGCCCTGACCGGCCGAGCCGAACAGGCCGGACGCCGAGGAGAAGACGGCGAACACGGTCAGGTCCAGGGTGCGGGTCAGCTCGTCCAGGTGTCGTACGGCGCTGACCTTGGGTGCGAAGACCCGGGCGAGGCGTTCGGGCGTGAGGGCGCCGATCACGCCGTCGTCCAGGACACCGGCCGTGTGGATGACACCCGTCAGCGGATGCTCCTCGGGTACGGCGTCCAGGAGCCGGGCGACCTGCGCGCGGTCGGACACGTCGGCGGCCACCAGCGACACCGACTCCGCGCCCAGCCCCGCCAGTTCGGCCGCCAGCGCTTGCGCGCCCTCGGCCTCCGCGCCGCGCCGCCCGGCCAGCACCAGGTGCCGTACCCCGTGCCGTACGACCAGATGGCGGGCCACCAGCGCGCCCAGCGAACCGGTACCACCCGTCACCAGCACCGTGCCCCCCGGACGGAACACCACGACCGACCCGACCCCGGCCGACTCCGTTGCGGCCGGCTCCGCCCGCACCAGACGCGGTACCGACAGGGCCGCGCCGCGCACCGCGACCTGCGGTTCCCCGGAGGCCAGGACGGCGGCGAGGAGGTCGTCGGACGGTTCGTCGGTGGCCGGGTCGGTCGCCGGGTCCAGGTCGAGCAGGACGATCCGGTCCGGGTTCTCGGCCTGCGCCGCCCGGACCAGCCCCCAGACGGCGGCACCGGCCGCGTCGATCACCGTGGTGGCACCGCCCGCGGGCACCGCGCCCCGGGTCACCACGAGCAGCCGCGCGTCCTCGGCGTTCTCGGCGTCCTCGTCGGCGAGCCAGGCCTGGACGACCTCCAGGGCGGCGGCGGTCCGGGCCAGTGCCTCCGCGTCGCCGTCGCCGGCGCCCCGGACGTCCAGGACGGCGGCCTCGGACACCTCGCTCCTCAGCGCGGTGACCTCGGCCGCGGTGGCGACCCGCGCCCAGGCAGGTGCCGTGTCCGCCGCCGGGGTCCGTGCGGGCAGGTCGGTCCAGGCCACGGTGAACAGGGCGTCGCGGTCCTCGCCCGCCGTCGCGGCGGCGTCGAGCTGTCCGACGTCCACCGGGCGGAAGGTCACCGAGTCGACGGTCAGGACGAGAGCGCCGTTGTCGTCGGCCGCGGCGAGGGACAGCGCGTCGGTTCCGCGGGGTGTGACGCGCACCCGGAGGGACGCGGCGCCGGCGGCGTGCAGTTGGAGTCCGGTCCAGGAGAACGGCAGGACGTTGTGCCCGTCGGCCGGCTGGGCGAAGGCATCGGTGTGCAGGGCCGCGTCGAGCAGGGCGGGGTGGAGTCCGAACCGGGCGGCCTCGTCGCGGTGGTCGTCCGGCAGGGCGACCTCGGCGAAGATCTCCTCGCCGCGCCGCCAGACCGCGCGCAGCCCCTGGAACGCCGGGCCGTAGGCGTAGCCGTGGCTCAGCAGGTCCGCGTAGAAGGCGGTGGTGTCGCCGTCGACCGGTTCGGCTCCGGCGGGTGGCCAGACCGTGGTGTCGAAGGCGGGTGTGTCCGCCGCGGACGCCGTGACGGTGCCGGTGGCGTGCCGGGTCCAGGTCTCGGGGCCGATCTCGCCGGTGGTGTTCTCCCGCGCCGAGTACACGGCGACGGTACGCGCTCCGCCCTCGTCCGGTCCGCCGACGGCGACCTGCACCCGGACCCCGCCCTGCTCCGGCACGACGAGGGGAGCCTCGATGACGAGTTCGTCCAGCACACCGCTACCGACCTCGTCACCGGCCCGGACGGCCAACTCGACCAACCCCGTGCCCGGCACCAGGACCACCCCACCCACGGCATGATCGGCCAGCCACGGATGCGTGCGCAGGGACAGCCGCGAGGTGAACAGCACCCCACCCGTCTCCGGCACCTCCACCACCGCCCCCAACAACGGGTGGTCCGCCGCGCCCTGCCCGAGCGCGACGGCGTCGGTGACGGGAGTCGTCCGCAGCCAGTAGTGGTGGTGGTCGAAGGCGTACGTCGGCAGGTCGACGTACGCCTCGGTGGCGCCCTCGGGGAGGACGGCAGCCCAGTCCACCTTCGTACCGCGTACGAAGAGTTCGGCGACGGACAGCAGGAGGGTCTGTGCCTCGCCGCGGTCGTCGCGCAGGGCGGGCACGCTCACCGCGTCCTCACCGGCGGACTCGGCGATGGCACCGGTCAAGGCGCCACCAGGGCCCAGCTCCAAGAACACCGACCCACCCGACGCGGCGACACCGTCGGCGAAGCGGACCGGGCGACGGACGTGGTCCACCCAATAGGCCGGCTCGGTCAACAGGCCGGGATCGGCGACCTGCCCGGTCACGTTCGACACCACCGGGATCCTCGGTTCGTGCCACGCAAGGCCCGCCAACACCTCGCCGAACTCGGCCAGCATCGGCTCCATCGACGCCGAGTGGAAAGCATGGGAGACGGTCAGCCGCTTCACGCGACGACCCTGTTCGCGCAGCTTCCCGGCGACGGTCATGACGGCGTCCTCGTCGCCGGAGAGCACCACCGAGCCGGGTGCGTTCACCGCGGCGAGGTCCACGCCCGCGCCCAGGTGGCCGGCGATCTCCGCCTCACCGGCGGCGACCGCGACCATCGCGCCGCCCGGTGCCAGGGCCTGCATGAGCCGGCCGCGGGCGGCGACCAGGGTCGCGGCGTCCGTCAGCGAGAGCACACCGGCGACGTGCGCGGCGACGACCTCGCCGATGGAGTGCCCGATCACCGCGTCCGGCCGTACGCCCCAGGACTCCACGAGCCGGAACAGGGCCGTCTCCACGGCGAAGAGTCCCGCCTGCGTGAAGACGGTCTGGTCCAGCAGGCCGGCGGCGGCGTTGCCGACGTCACCGAGGACGACGTCCTTGACGGGATGGTCCGTCCAGCCGGTCAGCTGTGCGTCGAGCGCGGCGCAGGCCTCGTCGAAGGCGCCGGTGAACACCGGGTAGCGGTCGTACAGTTCACGTCCCATGCCGAGGCGCTGGGCGCCCTGGCCGGGGAACACGACGACCGTGCCGGTGGCGCTGCCGGTGCCCGTGACGACGGCCGGGGACGGTTCACCGGCCGCCAGTGCCGTCAGTCCGGCCACCGCCTCCGCGCGCGAACCGACGACGATCACGGCCCGTTCGGGGAGCACCGCCCGTCGGGAGACGAGCGCCCCGGCGACGGCCGCCGTCGGGGCGTCGGTGGCGGCGGTGAATCCGGCGAGCCGGCCGGCCTGCGCGGCCAGGGCGTCGGCGCCGCGGGCCGAGACGACCAGCGGGAACACGCCGTCGGCGGGGGCCACCGGTTGCGCGGCCGTCTCCTCCTCGGGCGCCTGTTCCAGGATGACGTGGGCGTTGGTGCCACTGACGCCGAAGGCGGAGACGCCGGCGCGGCGCGGGCGGCCGGTCTCCGGCCAGGCCCGGGCCTCGGTGAGGACCTCCACCGCGCCCGCCGACCAGTCGACCTCGGTCGACGGCCGGTCGACGTGGAGGGTGGGGGGCAGTACCGCGTGCCGCAGCGCCTCGACGGTCTTGATGACGCCGGCCACGCCGGCCGCCGCCTGGGCGTGGCCGAGGTTGGATTTCACCGAGCCGATCCACAGCGGCTCCTCGCGGTCCTGCCCGTAGGTGGCGAGGAGGGCCTGCGCCTCGATCGGGTCGCCGAGGACCGTGCCCGTGCCGTGCGCCTCCACGGCGTCCACCTCGGACACCGAGAGACCGGCGTTCGCCAGCGCCTTGCGGATCACCCGCTGCTGCGAGGGCCCGTTGGGCGCCGTCAGTCCGTTGGACGCGCCGTCCTGGTTCACGGCGCTGCCGCGTACGACCGCCAGCACCCGGTGGCCCTTGCGGCGGGCCTCCGACAGCCGTTCCAGCACGACGACGCCCGCGCCCTCGGCCCAGCCGGTGCCGTCCGCGCCGTCCGCGAAGGCCTTGCAGCGGCCGTCGGGCGAGAGGGCCTGCTGGCGGGAGAACTCGACGAACGTGTACGGGTTGGCGAGGACGGTGGCGCCGCCGGCGAGGGCCATGGAGCACTCGCCGTTGCGCAGGGCCTGCGCCGCCAGGTGCAGCGCGACCAGGGAGGAGGAGCAGGCGGTGTCCACGGTGACGGCGGGGCCTTCGAGGCCGAAGACGTACGACACCCGGCCGGAGGCGACGCTGCCCGCGGAGCCGGTCGCGGTGAACCCGGCCAGCTCGGGCGGGAGTTCGCCGCCGAAGCCGTAGCCCTGGGTCATCACGCCGGAGAACACGCCGACGTCGGTGCCCTTCAGGGAGGTCGGGTCGATGCCCGCCCGTTCCAGTGCCTCCCATGAGGTCTCCAGGAGCAGACGCTGCTGCGGGTCCATCGCCAGTGCCTCGCGCGGCGAGATACCGAAGAAGGCCGCGTCGAACAGGCCGGCGTCGTGCAGGAAGCCGCCCTGGTCGACGTAGGAGGTCCCGACGCGCGCGGGGTCGGAGTCGAAGAGGCCCTCCAGGTCCCAGCCGCGGTCGGACGGGAAGCCGGACATCGCGTCCCGGCCCTCCGACACCAGCTGCCAGAGGTCGTCGGGGCCGGTGACGCCGCCGGGCAGGCGGCATGCCATGCCGACGATCGCGATCGGCTCGCCGGGATCGGCCGCGGTGACGGCCGGTTCCGGGCCGGCGGGTGCCGCGGTGACGTGCCCGAAGTGGGTGTGCAGGTGGCGGGCGAGGGCGAGCGGGGTGGGGTAGTCGAAGACGACGGTGGTCGGCAGGATCAGGCCGGTGGCCTCGCGGACGCGGTTGCGCAGTTCGACGGAGGTCAGGGAGTCGAACCCGGCGTCCTTGAACGCCTTGTCGGCCCTGACCTGGTCGGCGCCGGCGTGCCCGAGGACGGCCGCGACCTGGCCGCGGACGACGTCGAGGAGCAGTGCCTCCTGCTCGTCCGGGCCGAGTCCGGCGAGCCGGTCGGCCAGGCCGCCGCCGGCGCGGTCCGCGGTGGCAGTCCGGACGGCCTGCCGGGTGACGCGGACGAGTGCGCGCATCAGGGGCTGCACTGTGCCGCCGGACGCGGCGTCGGCGCGGGCGGCCCGCAGGTCGAGCTTGATCGGGACGACGAGGGCCCGGTCGGCGGCGAGGGCCGCGTCGAAGAGGGCGAGGCCCTCCTCGGGGGTCAGGGCGCGGACACCGCCCCGGCCCATGCGGGCCTGGTCGGTCTCGCTGAGGTGGGCGGTCAGGCCGGTGGTCTGCTCCCACAGGCCCCAGGCGAGGGAGAGCGCGGGCAGTCCGGCGGCGCGGCGGCGGGCCATCAGGCCGTCGAGGTAGGCGTTGGCGGCGGCGTAGTTGCCCTGACCGGCCGAGCCGAACAGGCCGGCGCCGGAGGAGTAGACGGCGAACACGGTCAGGTCCAGGGTGCGGGTCAGCTCGTCCAGGTGGGCGGCGGCCGCGGCCTTGGGGGCGAAGACGCCCGCCATCCGTGCGGGGGTGAGGGCGGCGATCACGCCGTCGTCCAGGACACCGGCCGTGTGGATGACACCCGTCAGCGGATGCTCCTCGGGTACGGCGTCCAGGAGCCGGGCGACCTGCGCGCGGTCGGACACGTCGGCGGCCACCAGCGACACCGACTCCGCGCCCAGCTCCCCCAGCTCGGCCGCCAGCGCTTGCGCGCCCTCGGCCTCCGCGCCGCGCCGCCCGGCCAGCACCAGGTGCCGTACCCCGTGCCGTACGACCAGATGACGGGCCACCAGCGCGCCCAGCGAACCGGTACCACCCGTCACCAGCACCGTGCCCCCCGGACGGAACACCACGGCCGACCCGGCCCCGGCCGACTCCGTTGCGGCCGACCCGACCCCGGCCGACTCCGTTGCGGCCGACCCGGTCCCGGCCGACTCCGTTGCGGCAGGCTCGGCCCGCACCAGACGCGGTACCGACAGCGCCGCGCCGCGCACCGCGACCTGCGGTTCCCCGGAGGCCAGGACGGCGGCGAGGAGGGGTTCCACGGCGGTGCCGTAGGCGATGTCGGGGTCGGTGTCCGTGTCGATCAGGACGATCCGGCCCGGGTTCTCGGCCTGCGCCGCCCGGACCAGGCCCCACACGGCGGCGCCGGCCGGATCGGTCACCGTGCCGTCGTCGCCGGCGGGGACCGCCCCCCGCGTCAGGAGCACCAGCCGGGACTCCTCCAGGGCGGGTGCGGCGAACCACGCCTGGAGCATGGCGAGCACCCGGTCGGTCAGGGCGAGAGCGCCGTCCGCGCCGTCCTCGGCGGTGACGGCCTCGACCACGGCGACCACCGGCCCGGTCACCGCGGCGGCGAGGATCCCGACCTCGTCCGCGTGGAACAGCGGCACCCACGGCGGCACCTGCCCTGTCTCGGGGGCGGGTGCCGGCAGCTCCGTCCAGTCGACGTGGAACAGCGAGTGGCCGTCGGCGGGGGCCGCCGTCAGCCGGTCGGCGGCGACCGGCAGGAAGCCGAGGGCGTCCAGGGTGACGACGAGACCGCCGGTGCCGTCCGCGGCCTCCAGCGACAGGCGCCCGTCCCCGGCGGGGGCGAGCCGCACGCGGAGCTGGGTGGCGCCCGTGGCGTGCAGGGTCAGGCCCCGCCACGCGGCGGGCTGCCACAACCGCTGCCCGCCGCCGTCAGGGTCGGCCGTGGCCGCGTGCCGCAGCCCGGACTGCACGGCGGCGTCGAGGAGCGCCGGGTGGATGCCGAACCGCTCGGCGCCCGCCAGTCGTTCCTCGGGCAGGGCGACCTCGGCGAACACCTCGTCGCCGCGCCGCCACAGCGTCCGTACGCCCCGGAAGGCGGGGCCGTAGGGGTGACCGAGGCGGGCCAGGTCGTCGTAGAACTCGTCGGTGTCGGCCGGGCGGGCGCCGGTCGGCGGCCACAGCGTCAGGTCGGCGCCCGCGCCGGGCGCGGTGAGCGGGGCGGGCGAGAGCCGTCCGGTGGCGTGGCGGGTCCAGGGGCCGGCCTCGTGGCCCTCGCCGGCCGCGTAGACGTCGACGGTCCGGGAGCCGGTTCCGTCGGGGCCGCCGACGGCGACCTGGACGCGGATGCCGCCGTCCTCGGGCAGGACGAGCGGGGTCTCGACCGTCAGCTCGTCCAGGGTGGCGGTGCCGGCCTCGTCGCCGGCGCGCAGGGCCAGTTCGACCAGCGCGGCGGCCGGGACGACGACCGCCCCGCCGACGACGTGGTCGGCCAGCCAGGGGTGGGTGCGCGGGGAGAGGCGGGAGGTGAGGACCAGCCCGTCCGACTGGGGCAGCGGGACGACCGCGCCCAGCAGGGGGTGGTCGGCCGGGGCCTGGCCGAGCGACGCGGCGTCCGTGGCCGGGGCGGTCGTCAGCCAGTAGGGGCGGTGGTCGAAGGCGTACGTCGGCAGGTCGACGTGGCCGGTGCCGGCGCCCTCGGGCAGCACACCGGTCCAGTCGACGGGTACGCCCTTGACGTGGACCTCGGCCATCGAGGTGAGGAGCCGGCGCGGGCCGCCGTCGTCGCGGCGCAGGGAGCCGGTGACGACGGCGTCGGCGCGGGTGTCGTCCACGGTCTCGGCGACCGGCTGGACGAGGACGGGGTGGGCGCTGGACTCGACGAACATCGTGTGGCCCTCGGCGAGGAGGGTGGCGACGGCGGGCCCGAAGCGCACCGGGTTGCGCAGGTTGCGGTACCAGTAGCCGCCGTCCAGGACGCCCGCCTCGCGCACCCATTCGCCGGTCACCGTGGAGAGGAACGGCACCAGCGGCGCCCGGCCGGCGATGTCCGCGAAGGCGTCCGCCAACGCCTGCTCGATCGTCTCGACATGGCGGGTGTGGGAGGCGTAGTCCACGGCGACGCGGCGGACCCGCACCCCGTCCGCCTCCAACGCGGCCAACGCCTCGTCCAGGGCTTCGGCGTCGCCCGCGATCACCACCGAGGACGGACTGTTGACGGCCGCCACCTCCACCCGGCCGTCCCAGGGCGCGATCCGGGCGGCGGCGTCGGCCTCGGGCAGGGCCACCGAGGCCATACCGCCCCGGCCCGCCAACTCCCCCGCGATCACCTGACTGCGTACGGCCACGATCCGGGCCGCGTCCTCCAGCGACAGCGCACCCGCCACACAGGCGGCGGCGATCTCGCCCTGCGAGTGACCGACCACCGCGTCCGGCACCACACCCACCGAGGCCCAGACGGCCGCCAGTGCGATCATCACCGCGAAGCTCGCCGGCTGGACGACGTCGACCCGGGCGAGGAGCGCGTCGTCGGCGTCGCCGCGCAGCACCGCCTTCAGGTCCCAGTCGGTCCAGGGCTCCAGGGCCCGGGCGCACTCCTCGATCCGTTCGGCGAACACCGGTGACGCGTCGAGGAGTTCGCGGCCCATGCCGGTCCACTGCGAGCCTTGGCCGGGGAAGACCAGCACCGTCCGTCCTCCGGCGCCCGAGTGGCCGGTCACCAGTCCGGTGGCCGACTCGCCGGCCGCAAGGGCCGTCAGCCCGGCCACCGCCTCCGCGCGCGAACCGGCGACCACCACCGCCCGTTCCGACAGTGCGGCCCGGCGGGTGACGAGGGCGCCGGCGATGTCCGCGAGCGGGGTGTCGGTGTCCGCCGTGAATTCGGCGAGGCGCTGTGCCTGGCCGGCGAGTGAGTCGTCGGAGGCCGCCGACACCACCAGCGGCACCGGGCCGTCGGACTCGGCCGCCGGCTGCGCGGGCGGCTCCTGGGGGGCCTGCTCCAGGATGAGGTGCGCGTTGGTGCCGCTGATGCCGAAGGAGGAGACGCCGGCCCGGCGCGGGCGGCCGGACTCGGGCCAGTCGCGGGCCTCCGTCAGCAGCTCGACGGCGCCGGCCGACCAGTCGACCTGCGGGGTGGGCTCGGTGACGTTCAAGGTGGGCGGCAGGACGCCGTGGCGCAGCGCCTCCACCATCTTGATGACACCGGCCACCCCGGCGGCGGCCTGGGTGTGCCCGATGTTGGACTTCAACGAGCCCAGCCACAAAGGTTGTTCGCGGTCGCGGCCGTAGGTGGCGAGCAGGGCCTGCGCCTCGATGGGGTCGCCGAGCGCGGTGCCCGTGCCGTGCGCCTCGACCGCGTCCACGTCGGAGGCTGACAGACCGGCGGCCGCCAGCGCCCGGCGGATCACCCGCTGCTGGGACGGGCCGTTCGGGGCGGTGAGGCCGTTGGAGGCGCCGTCCTGGTTGACCGCGCTGCCGCGCAGCACCGCCAGCACCCGGTGCCCGTTGCGGCGGGCCTCCGACAGGCGTTCCAGGACGACGATGCCCACGCCCTCGGACAGGACGGTGCCGTCGGCGCCCGACGAGAACGCCTTGACCCGGCCGTCCGCGGCCAGACCTCGCTGCCGGGACATGCCGAGCACGCCGATGGGCGAGCCCATCACGGCGACCCCGCCGGCCAGCGCCAACGAGCACTCCCCCTGCCGCAGCGCCTGGGCCGCCAGGTGCATGGCGACGAGCGAGGAGGAACAGGCCGTGTCGACGGTGACCGCGGGACCCTCGAAGCCGAACGCGTACGACACCCGGCCCGAGGCGACGCTGCCCGCGGTGGCGGTCGTGACGTAGCCCTCCAGCTCGGGGGGCATGTTGCTGAGGGACTCCAGGTAGTCGTGGATGGAGACGCCGGAGAAGACGCCGACGTCGGCGCCGCGGGTCGAGCCGGGGTCGATGCCGGCGTTCTCCAGTGCCTCCCAGGTCGCCTCCAGCAGCAGCCGCTGCTGGGGGTCCATGGCAAGGGCCTCGCGGGGCGAGATGCCGAAGAAGTCGGCGTCGAACTCGGCGGCGCCCTGGAGGAATCCGCTGCGGTGCACGTAGGAGGTGCCGGCCTTGTCGGGGTCGGCGTCGAACAGCTGGTCCAGGTTCCAGCCGCGGTCGTCGGGGAAGCCCGACATGCCCTCGCGGCGGTCGAGGACCAGCCGCCACAGCCCGGCCGGGTCGGTGACGCCGCCCGGCAGCCGGCAGGCCATGCCGACGATGGCGACGGGCTCGTCCGGATCGGTGGCGACGACCGTGGGGGCGGCGGTGCCGGCCGTGCTCTCGCCCAGTTCCTCCCGCAGATGGCGGGCGAGCGCCACCGGCGTGGGGTAGTCGAAGATGAGCGTGGCGGGCAGCTTGACGCCGGTGGCGGCGGACAGCCGGTTGCGCAGCTCGATCGCGGTGAGCGAGTCGAAGCCGATGTCTCCGAACCCGCGTGTTCCCTGGGCGAGTTCGGGTCCGCTGAAGCCCAGGACGGCGGTGGCCTCGGCCTGGATGACGCCCAGCAGGACGGTCTCCTGCTCAGCCTCGGGGAGACCGGCGAGGCGGCGCAGGAGGGCGCTGCCGTCACCGGCGGTGGCCCGGGCGGAGCGCCGGCCGGCCCGGACCAGGTTGCGCAGCAGGTGCGGCACGGTGGAGCCGGAGGCCGCGTCGGAGCGCAGCGCGCGCAGGTCCAGCTTGATGGGGACCAGCAGGGCCCGGTCGGCGTGCAGGCCGGTGTCGAGGAGGGCGAGGCCCTCGTCGGCGGTGAGGGCGAGGACTCCGCCGCGGCTCATGCGGGCCTGGTCGGTCTCGCTGAGGTGGGCGGTCAGGCCGGCGCTCTGCTCCCACAGACCCCAGGCGAGGGAGACGCCGGGCAGCCCCGCCGCGCGCCGGTGGGCCATGAGGGCGTCCAGGAAGGCGTTGGCGGCCGCGTAGTTGCCCTGGCCGGCGGAGCCGAGGAGGGCGGCCGCGGAGGAGAACACCACGAACGAGCGCAGGTCGGGAGCGAGTTCCCGGGTCAGCTCGTCCAGGTGCCGTACGGCGGTGGCCTTGGGGGCGAAGACCCCGGCGACGCGTTCCTCGGTGAGGGCGCCGATCACACCGTCGTCGAGGATGCCGGCGAGGTGGACCAGTCCGGTCAGCGGCCGGCCGGCCGGGAGGTCGCGCAGCAGCGCGGCGACGGCGTCCCGGTCGGAGACGTCGCAGGCGACGACGCGGACGTCCGCGCCGAGCGCGGTCAGGTCGGCCGTCAGGGCGGCGGCTGAGGGGGCGTCGGGCCCGCGCCGGCCGGCCAGCACCAGGTGGCGTACGCCGTGCCGTCGCACGAGGTGCCGGGTGACGAGCGCGCCGAGGGAGCCGGTGCCGCCGGTGACCAGGACGGTGCCGTCGGGGTCGAACGTGGGCCCGGGTACCGGGGTTTCGGGGCCGTCGGCGGGGTCGGTCCCGGATATGGAGCCTGCGGCCGGGTCGGCCCCGGGGGTGGTGCCGGTGGTCGGGTCGGCCTCAGGGGTGGGCCCGGTGGTCGGGTCCGGTTGGTCCGCGCGGATCAGGCGGGGTGCCGACAGGGTGGTGCCGCGGACGGCGAGCTGCGGTTCACCGGTGGCGAGGAGCCGGGCGAGGGCGGGGCCGGCGCCGGCGGCGGTGGCCGGGTCGAGGTCGACGAGGACGACCCGGTCGGGGTTCTCGGCCTGGGCGGCGCGGACCAGGCCCCATACGGCGGCGCCGGCCGGGTCGGTGACCGTGGTGTCGCCGCCGGCGGGCACCGCTCCCCGGGTGGCGACGACCAGGCGGGCGGCTTCGAGACCGGGTGCGGTCAGCCAGGCCTGGAGGACGTCCAGCACCCGGCAGGTCAGCGTCTGGGCGTCGGCGCCGTCGCTGTGGGCGTCCAGGACGGCCGCGGCGGGCACGCCGTCGCGGGCGGCGAGCGCGCGCACCGCACCGGCGTCGGCGACGGCTACCCAGGCGGGTGCGGCGGTGACGCCCTCGGCGGCGGGCAGCGCCACCCAGTCGACGGCGAACAGGGCGTCCTGGTTGCCGCCGGCCGCGGCGCCGAGCTGTTCGGCGGAGACCGGCAGGGAGACCAGGGAGTCCATGGTGAGGACCAGGGCGCCGGTCTCGTCGGCGGCCTGGAACGACAGGGCGTCGGGGCCGGCGGGCGCGACCCGCACCCGCAGGACGGAGGCGCCCTCGGCGTGCAGGACCAGGCCGTTCCAGGCGAACGGCAGCACGTTGCGGTCGTCGTCCGGGTCGGCGAACGCGTTGGTGTGCAGGGCGGCGTCCAGGAGTGCCGGGTGGATGGCGAACTTGTCGGCGTTCTCCCGGTGGTCCGGCGGCAGGGCCGCCTCGGCGAAGAGTTCCTCGCCGCGCCGCCACACACCGCGCAGGCCTTGGAAGGCGGGGCCGTAGGAGTAGCCGCGGGCGACGAGATCGGCGTAGAAGCCGTCGATGGGGACGGGTTCGGCGCCGGGCGGCGGCCAGGCGGTGAAGTCGGCGGCGGGCGCGGTGGACCGGGCGGGTGCGCTGGACAGCAGGCCGGTGGCGTGCCGGGTCCACTCGCCGTGCCCGTCGTCGTCGGCGTCCTCGCGCAGCGAGTACACGTCGACGGTGCGCGCGCCGTTCGCGGTGGGGCCGCCGACGGCGACCTGGACGCGGACGCCGCCCCGCGCGGGCAGCACCAGCGGTGCCTCGATGACGAGCTCCTCCAGGGTGCCGCAGCCGAACTCGTCGCCGGCGCGCACCGCGAGGTCGACGTAGACGGTGCCCGGGACGATGACGACGCCCTGCATGGCGTGGTCGGCCAGCCAGGGGTGGGTGCGCAGGGAGAGCCGGGAGGTGAGGACCAGTCCGTCGGTCTGGGGCAGCGGCACCATCGCGCCGAGCAGCGGGTGGTCGGTGCCGGTGACACCGAGGGAGGCGGCGTCACCGCCGTCGGGGGTGAGCTGGATCCAGTACCGGCGGCGGTCGAAGGCGTACGTCGGGAGGTCGACGTGGGCGGTGCGGGCCGGTTCGGGCAGGACGGCCCTCCAGTCGACCGGCACGCCCCCGGTGAAGAGCTCTGCCATGGAGGTGAGCAGACGGCGCGGGCCGCCGTCGTCGCGGCGCAGGGAGCCGGTGACGACGGCGTCGGCCGCGTCGGCGATCTCGGTGACCGGCTGGACGAGGACGGGGTGGGCGCTGGACTCGACGAACACCGTGTGGCCCTCGGCGAGGAGGGTGGCGACGGCGGGGCCGAAGCGGACCTGCTCGCGCAGGTTGCGGTACCAGTAGCCGCCGTCGAGGACGTCCGCGTCGCGCACCCATTCGCCGGTGACGGTGGACAGGAACGGGACGGCGGGGGCCCGGCCGCGGATGTCCGCGAAGGCGTCGGTGAGGGTTTCCCGCACGGCCTGGACGTGCCGGCTGTGCGAGGCGTAGTCCACGGCGACCCGCCGTACCCGCACGCCCTGGTCCTCCAGGGTGTCCAGGGCCTCGTCGAGGGCCTCGGCGTCACCGGCGATCACCACGGACGCCGGGCCGTTGACCGCGGCCACCTCGACCCGGCCGGCCCACCGCTCCAGCCGGGCGGTGACGTCGTCCTCGGTGAGGGCTACGGAGGCCATGCCGCCCAGTCCGGCGAGCCGCCCGCGGATGACCTGGCTGCGGACGGCGACGATGCGGGCGGCGTCGTCCAGGGTGAGGGCGCCGGCGACGCAGGCGGCGGCGATCTCGCCCTGCGAGTGGCCGACCACCGCGTCCGGGACGACACCCACGGACGCCCACACGGCGGCCAGGCCGATCATGACGGCGAAGCCGGCGGGCTGCACCACGTCGACCCGGGTCAGCAGGCCGGGGTCGGCGTCGCCGCGGAGCACGGCCTTCAGGTCCCAGTCCACCCAGCGTTCCAGGGCCCGGGCGCACTCCTCGACGCGGTCGGCGAACACCGGTGAGGTGTCGAGGAGTTCGCGGCCCATGCCGGTCCACTGGGTGCCCTGGCCGGGGAAGACCAGGACGGTCCGGCCGACCCCGGCGGCGCCCGCGGTGCCCCGGAGGGTGCCGGGGGCCCGCTCGTCGTGGGCAAGGGCGGTCAGCGCGGCCAGGGCCTCCTCCCGGGTGTCCGCGACCACGACGGCGCGTTCGCCGAGGACGGCCCGCCGGGTGGCGAGGGTGCCGGCGACGTCCGCGAGGGGGGCGTCCGTGCCCTCCAGATAGGCGGCGAGGCGGCCGGCCTGCCCGGTGAGCGACGCGGTGGAGGACGCCGACACCACCAGGGGCACGGCGCCGCCCGGCACTTCGGCGGCGGCCGGCGCGTCCTTCTCGGGGGCCTGCTCCAGGATCAGGTGGGCGTTGGTGCCGCTGGCACCGAACGCGGAGACGCCGGCGCGGCGCGGCCGGTCGGTCCCGGGCCACTCCCGGGCCTCGGTGAGCAGTTCCACGGCGCCGGAGGACCAGTCGACCTGCGGGGTGGGGGCGTCGATGTGGCGGCTGGCCGGCATGAGCCCGTGGCGCAGGGCCTGCACCATGTTGATGACGCCGGCGACACCGGAGGCGGCCTGGGTGTGACCGATGACGGACTTCACGGAGCCCAGCCGCAGCGGCTGCCCGGCGGGGCGGTCCTGGCCGTAGGTGGCGAGGATGGCCTGCGCCTCGATGGGGTCGCCGAGGACGGTGCCGGTGCCGTGGCCGTCGACCATGTCGATGTCGGCGGTGCTCAGCCCGGCGCTGCTCAGCGCCTTGCGGATGACGCGCTGCTGGGAGGGGCCGTTGGGGGCGGTCAGTCCGTTGGAGGCGCCGTCCTGGTTGACGGCGGAGCCGCGGATCACGGCGAGGACGCGGTGGCCGCGCTCCCGGGCCCGCGACAGCGTCTCCAGCAGGACCACGCCGACGCCCTCGGCCCAGCCGGAACCGTCGGCGGCGGCCGCGTAGGACTTGCAGCGGCCGTCGAAGGCGAGGCCGCGCTGGCGGGCGAAGCCGACGAAGCCGCCGGGGGTGGCCATCACGGTGGAGCCGCCGGCGAGCGCCATGGAGCACTCGCCGCGGCGCAGCGCCTGGGCGGCGAGGTGGATGGCGACGAGGGAGGACGAGCACATGGTGTCGACGGTGACGGCGGGCCCCTCCAGGCCGAGGGTGTAGGCGACGCGGCCGGAGGCGACACCTCCCGCGGTGCCCAGGGCCCGTTCCAGGCTGAGGTAGCCCTCGTGGCCGCTGAGGTCGGGGGCGTAGTCCTGGTGGACGATGCCGGCGAAGACGCCGGTGTCGCTGCCGCGCACGGAGTGCGGGTCGATGCCGGCGCGTTCCAGGGTCTCCCAGGCCACTTCGAGCAGCTGGCGCTGTTGCGGGTCCATGGCGAGGGCCTCGCGCGGCGAGATGCCGAAGAAGGCGGCGTCGAACTCGGCGGCCTCGTGGAGGAAGGCGCCTTCGCGGACGTACGTCGTGCCGGGGTTGTCCGGGTCGGGGTGGTAGAGCCCCTCCAGGTCCCAGCCGCGGTCGTCGGGGAAGGCGGTGTACACGTCGGTGCCGTCGGTCACCACCCGCCACAGGTCCTCGGGGGTGCGGATGCCTCCCGCGTACCGGCAGGCCATGGAGACGATGGCGATGGGTTCGGCAGCGGCCGCCGCGAGTCGGCTGTTCTCCTGCTGGAGCCGCGCGTTCTCCTTGAGGGAGGCGCGCAGCGCGTTGACGATCTGGTCGTCCGGGCCCGACATATCCGTCCTCCGAGGTGCGTCCGCTGTCATGGGGTCAGCTCGTCCCGCCCAGAGCACGCTGCACGAGGTCGGCAACGTCCATGGCGTCGATCAGGCTCTCGTCGTCCTCGGCCGGGTCCGCCGCGTCGGACGCGGGTGCGTCCCCGGTGTCCGCGAGGCCGAGCAGGGTGTCCAGCACGCCGGCTTCGCGGAACCGGGCGAGGGGGACGGTGGCGAGGACCCGCCTGAGGTCGTCCTCCCGTCCGTCGAGCCCGTCGTCGGCGTCCCGCAGCAGTTCGGCGCGGAGGTAGCCGACGAGGGCGTCCGGCGTGGGGTAGTCGAAGATGAGGGTGGCGGGCAGCCGCAGGCCGGTCGCCACGTGGAGGCTGTTGCGCAGGTTGACGGCGGCCAGCGAGTCGAAGCCGACCTCCTGGAAGGCCTGGAGGGCGCCGATGCTCTCGGCGCCGCTGTGTCCGAGGACGGTGGCGGCGTGTCCGCAGACCAGCCGGAGCAGGAGACGGTTCTGGTCGGCTTCGGGGACGTCGCGGAGGGACTCCACGAGACCGGCGGTGGTGTCGCCGTCGCCGGTGTCCGGCTGGGTCGCCCTGAGGGCGGCCAGCGCCTCGGGCAGGTCGGCGAGGAGCGGGCTGGGCCGGACGGAGGTGAACGCCGGGACGAAGGCGTCCCAGTCCATGTCGGCCACGGTGACGGCCTTCTCCCGGGCCCGGACGGCCTGTTCGAGGGCGGTGACGGCGATGTGCGGGGCCATGGGCAGGACACCGCGCCGGCGGAGCTGGGTGAGGGTGTCCTCGTCCATGCCGACGCCGACCTCGTCGAGGGCGCCCCAGGCGATCGCGGTGGCGGTGTGCCCGTGGCCGCGGCGCCACTCCACGAGGGCGTCGAGCACGGAGTTGGCCGCGCCGGACGGTCCCTGCCCGCCGCCGCCCCAGACACCGGCGATGGAGGAGAACACCACGAACGCGTCGAGCGGGGTGTCCGCGAACCGTCCGGCGAGCCATCGGGCGGTGTCCACCTTGGCGGAGAACACCTCGGTGAGTTCGGGTACGCCGGTGTCGTCCACGGTGCTGGTGCGGGCGAGGTCGGCGGTGTGCACGACCGCGGTGAGCGGCTGGTCGCCGGGGGACTCCGCGAGCAGGCGCTCGACGGCGGTCCGGTCGGTGTCGGCGCACGTCTCGACGGTGGTGCCGGTGCCGAGCGCGGTCACCTCGGCGCGGAGCGCGTCGACGGCTTCCGGGGGTGCGGCGGCCGTGGTGGTGACGAGCAGCCGCCGGGCACCGGACCGGGCCAGCCACAGGGAGGCGTGCCGGCCGAGGCCCTCGGCGCCGCCGGTGACCAGGACGGTGCCGCCGGGCTGCCGGCCGGAGCCGGCGACCGGGTCGGGGGCCCTCTTGCGCAACAGCCTGCGGGTGTGCACGCCGGAGCGGCGCACGGCCAGCTGGTCGTCGTCGCCGGCGGCGAGCGCGCCGAGCAGGTACCGGACGGTCCGGGTGTCGGGGGTGGCGGGCAGGTCGACGAGCCCGCCCCAGCGGTCACCGCGTTCCAGGGCGGCGGCCCGGCCGATGCCCCAGACGGCCGCCTGCGCCGGCGCGGTCACGGTGTCCTGGATGCCGGTGTCGACCGCGCCCCGGGTGAGGCACCACAGCGGCTGGGTGGCACCGCTGTCGCCGAGGGCCTGCACCAGCGCGACGGTGGCCGCCGTCAGCGGGACGGGGTCCCGGAGGGCGTCCTCGGCGTCCCCGTCGTCGTCACCGACGGGGTCGAGCGCGAGCAGGGACAGCACACCGGTCACCGTGTGCTCGGCTAGGGCGGCGGACAGCCGCTCGCCGAGCCGGTCGCGGGTGGCGTCGGCCACGGCGATCTCCAGCGGGACGACGTCCAGTCCCTGCGCGGTCAGTTCCCGCAGCAGCTCGGCCGGTACCGACCCGGTCCGCGGCGCCGCCGGTACGACGGCCAGCCAGGTACCGGCCGGGACACCGGTGCCCTCCTGGTCCACGGGCCGCCAGGTGACGTGGTAGCGCAGCTTCTCCGCCGCCGACCGCTCGCGCCGCCGGCCGCGCCAGTCGGCCAGCACGGGGACGACCGTGCGCAGCGCCTCGCGGTGGTCGGCGGCGGCCAGGTCGAGGAGGTCGGCGAGGGAGTCGGCGTCGGACTGTTCGACGGCGGACCAGAAGTCGGTCTCGGCGCCCTCGGCGGCCGGGGTGTCCGCGCCGGTCTCCGCCTCGCGCAGCCAGAAGTGCTGCCGGTCGAAGGCGTACGTCGGCAGGTCCACGTCGGCGGCCTCGGCGCCCTCGGGCAGCACACCGGTCCAGTCGACCGGCACGCCCCTGACGAAGAGTTCCGCCATCGACGCCAGCAGCCGCCGCGGACCGCCCTCCTCGCGCCGCAGCGAACCGGCGGCGACGGCACGGAGGCGGACGCTGTCGTCGGCCGCCTCGTCGAAGATCTCGTTGACCGGCTGGAGGAGCACGGGGTGGGCGCTGGACTCGACGAACACCGTGTGGCCCTCGGCGAGGAGGGTGGCGACGGCGGGCCCGAAGCGGACCTGGTTACGCAGGTTGCGGTACCAGTAGCCGCCGTCCAACGCACCTTCGTCGTGCACCCATTCGCCGGTCACCGTGGAGAAGAAGGGCACCACCGGCGCCCGGGAGACGATGTCGGCGAAGGCCTTGCCCAACGCCTGCTCGATCGTCTCGACATGGCGGGTGTGGGAGGCGTAGTCCACGGCGACGCGGCGGACCCGCACCCCGTCCGTCTCCAACGCGGCCAACGCCTCATCCAGGGCTTCGGCGTCGCCCGCGATCACCACCGAGGACGGACTGTTGACGGCGGCGACCTCGACCCGGCCGTCCCAGGGCGCGATCCGGGCGGCGGCGTCGGCCTCGGGCAGGGCCACGGAGGCCATACCGCCCCGGCCCGCCAACTCCCCCGCGATCACCTGACTGCGTACGGCCACGATCCGGGCCGCGTCCTCCAGCGACAGCGCACCCGCCACACAGGCGGCGGCGATCTCGCCCTGCGAGTGACCGACCACCGCGTCCGGGACCACACCCACCGACGCCCACACCGCCGCCAGGGCCACATTCACGGCGAAACTCGCCGGCTGCACCACGTCCACCCGTGTCAGCAGGTCGACTTCACCGCGCAGCACGGCCTTCAGGTCCCAGTCCACCCACGGCTCCAGAGCCCGGGCGCACTCCTCCACCCGCTGCGCGAACACCGTTGCGGAGTCGAGGAGTTCCCGACCCATGCCCAGCCACTGCGAACCTTGGCCGGGAAAGACCAGTACGGTCCTGCCGGGGCCGCCGGTGCCGGCGACGGTTCCGCTCACGACGAGGGGGCTGCTTCCGCCGCGGGCCAGCGCGCCGAGCCCCGCCACCGTCTCGGCCCGGGAGCCGGCGACGACCACGGCCCGCTCGGAGAGCAGGGCCCGCCGGGTGACGAGCGCGCCCGCGATCTCGGCCGGGGCCGCGCCGGTGTCCGTGGTGAACGCCGCCAGACGGCCGGCCTGGGCCGCGAGCGAGGCCGCGCTGCGGGCCGACACCACCAGCGGGACGACACCGGCGGGAACCTGCGGCCGGGTCACCGTTCCGGAGTCCGGCGCGGTGTCGGGTTCCTCGTCCGGGATGTCGGGTGCCTCCTCCAGGATGACGTGCGCGTTGGTGCCGCTCGCACCGAACGAGGAGACCGCGGCCCGGCGCGGGCGGTCGTCGCGGGGCCACTCACGGGCCTCGGTGAGCAGTTCGACGGCGCCGGCCGACCAGTCCACCTGCGGGGTGGGCTCCGTGACGTTCAGGGTCGGCGGCAGCACGCCGTGCCGCAGCGCCTCCACCATCTTGATGACACCGGCGACACCCGCGGCGGCCTGCGTGTGCCCGATGTTCGACTTCAACGAGCCTAGCCACAGCGGCCGCTCGCGGTCCTGGCCGTAGGTGGCGAGGAGCGCCTGGACCTCGATCGGGTCGCCCAGGGTGGTGCCCGTGCCGTGGCCCTCGACCACGTCCACGTCGGCTGGTCCGATCCCGGCCGCCGCGAGGGCGCTGCGGATGACGCGCTGCTGGGATGGGCCGTTCGGTGCGGTCAGGCCGTTGGAGGCGCCGTCCTGATTGACCGCGCTGCCGCGCAGCACCGCCAGCACCCGGTGCCCGTTGCGGCGGGCCTCCGACAGCCGCTCCAGCAGGACCACGCCGACGCCCTCGGCCCAGCCGGTGCCGTCGGCCGTCGCGGAGTACGCCTTGCAGCGGCCGTCGGCGGACAGGCCGCGCTGCCGGGAGAACTCCAGGAAGGCGTCGGGGCTGGCCATCACGGTGGCTCCGCCGGCGAGGGCGAGGGAGCACTCGCCGTTGCGCAGGGCCTGGGCCGCGAGGTGCATCGCGACGAGGGAGGAGGAACAGGCGGTGTCGACGGTGACCGCGGGGCCCTCGAAGCCGAAGACGTACGACACCCGGCCCGAGGCCACGCTGGACGCCGTTCCCGTCATGACGTAGCCCTGGACGTCTTCGGGCACCTCGCGCAGCCGGGTCACGTAGTCGTGGTGGACGATGCCGGTGAACACGCCGATGTCCTGGCCGCGGGCGGACAGCGGGTCGATGCCGGCCCGCTCCATGGCCTCCCAGGAGGTTTCCAGCAACAGCCGCTGCTGCGGGTCCATGGCGAGGGCCTCGCGCGGGGAGATCCCGAAGAGTCCGGCGTCGAACCGGGCGGCGTCGTGCAGGAAGCCGCCGGCGCGGGTGTAGCTGGTGCCGGGGTGGGCCGGGTCGGGGTGGTAGAGCCGGTCGGTGTCCCAGTCGCGGTCGGTGGGGAAGGCGGAGATGGCGTCACGCCGGTCCATGACGAGCTGCCACAGCTCCTCTGGGCTGTCGACGCCACCGGGCAGCCGGCTGCTCATGGCGATGATGGCGACGGGTTCGTCCGGGTCGGCGGTGCTCCGGCGGGTGACGGCGGCCGGTTCCGGGCGGGCGCCGAGGAGTTCGCCGCGCAGGTGGTCGGCGAGCCGGGCCGGGGTGGGGTGGTCGAAGACCAGGCTGCTGGGCAGGCTGACGCCGGTGAAGTCGTGCAGCCGGTTGCGGAGTTTGACGGCGGTGAGCGAGTCGAAGCCGAGGTTCTTGAACGGCTGGTCCTCGTCGAAGCCGTCGCTGTCCTGGTGGCCGAGCACGACGGCCGCGCTCTCCCGGACGAGGTCCAGCAGGACCCGGCGCTGCTCCGCGACGGCGAGACCGGTCAGCCGGGCGGCCAACCCCTCCTCCCCGGCGGACGGTTCACGGCGGACGACACGCCGGGCGGGGGCGGCACCGCGAGTGCCGGGGTGAGGGCTTACGACGGCAGATGCGGTGCCCTGCGTGTCTTCGGTGCCCTCGGTGCCTTCCGCGATCCCGGTGTTCCCGGTTTCCCCGGTGCTCTTCGTACGCGTGAACGTCATGGGGCCGAGCAGGGCCACCGGCCGCCCGTCGGAGTCGGCCAGCTCCACCAGGTGTCCGCCATCGGCGAGGGTGACGCGGACCCGTAGTTCGGTGGCGCCCTCCGCGTACACGGCGAGGGTGGCGCACTCGCCCGGCGAGCCGGCGGACGCGTCACCGTGGGCGGTCTCGGCGGCGAGCCGCAGGGCCGTGTCCAGGAGTACCGGGTGCAGGGCGAAGTCGGTCGCTTCCTCGGCGAGGTCGTCCGGCAGCGCGATGTCGGCGAGGACCTCGCCGGACTGTCGCCACAGGCCGCGCACCCCGGGCACGGCACTGGCCTCGGCGGGCTCCGCGGGCCAGGCGCGCAGGTCGGACGCGTGCTGCGGGACGCCGGGTACGAGGGTGGCGTGGGCGTGCCGCAGCCACGGCTCACCCGCCCGGCCGGCCGGGCGGCTGTGCACGGTGACGTCACGCCGGCCGTCGGGGCCGGGAGCGTCCACGAAGACGCGCAGCTGGAGGTGCCCGTGCGCGGGGACGACCAGGGGGGCGTCGACGGTGATCCGGTCGGCGGTGCCGCCGCCGGCCTCGTCACCGGCCCGGACCAGGAGGTCCAGCAGCACGGCCACCGGAACGGTGGTGTCCTCGTCGGTGCGCACGCCGGGAAACCGGCCGGGGCCGCGCCCGGACAGCCGCCCGGTGAGGACGACGCCGGTGCCGCCGTGGGTGCCGGGGACCTCCACGACGCCGCCCAGCAGCGGGTGGCCGGCGGCCCGGGCGCCGAGCGCCTCGGCGTCGGTGGGGGCGTCGCCGCGCACCCAGTACCGCTGGTGCTGGAAGGCGTACGTGGGCAGGTCGGGTCCGACGGCCGGTGCGGGGCGGCCGAGGACGGCGGTCCAGTCGACGGGCACGCCCCGTACGTGCAGTTCGGCGAGCGCGGCACGGACGGCGGTGTCCTCGGGGGTGTCCCGGCGCAGCGTGGTGACACAGCCCCGGCTGTCCGGTCCGAGTGTGCCGAGGGCCATGGCGCTGAGGACTCCGCCGGGACCCAGTTCGAGGTGGGTGACGGCGCCCTGGTCGCGCAGGGTCGTGACGGCGTCGGCGAACCGTACGGCGTGCCGGGCCTGGTCCACCCAGTAGTCGGGGGTGGCGAGCAGCCTGTCCGTGGCGAGCGCGCCGGTCAGCGTGGAGACGATCGGCACGGTGGCCGGCCGGTAGCGGAGCCGGGCGGCCACGGCGCGCAGTTCGTCGAGCACCGGTTCCATCAGCGCGGAGTGGAAGGCGTGGCTGACAGGGAGCCGCCGGGTGCGGTGGCCGTCCTGGGCGAGGCGTCCGGCGACCGCCTGAACGGCGTCCTCGGCGCCCGACAGGACCAGTGCCCGTGGGCCGTTGACCGCCGAGACGCCGACGACGCCGGGTGCCCGGGCGAGCAGGGGTGCCACCTCGGCCTCGGTGGCCTCGACGGCGGTCATCGCCCCGCCCTCGGGCAGGGCCTGCATCAGCCTGCCGCGTGCGGCGACGAGTTCACCGGCGTCCGCCAGGTCCAGGATGCCGGCCGCGTGGGCCGCGGCGATCTCACCGACCGAGTGGCCGGCGAGCAGGCCGGGCCGTACGCCCCAGGAGGTGAACAGCCGGAACAGCGCGGTCTCCAGGGCGAACAGCGCGGCCTGGGTGTAGAGGGTCTGGTCGAGCAGTGCGGCCTGTTCGGTGCCCGGCTCGGCGAACACCACGTCCTTCAGGGGGTGGGCGAGTGCGTCCAGGTGCCGTTCCACGGCCGCGCAGGCGGCGTCGAAGGCGTCGCGGAACACCGGTTGGGCGGCGGCGAGTTCGCGGCCCATCCCGGGCCACTGACTGCCCTGCCCGGTGAACAGGAAGGCGAGTTCTCCGTCGGCCGGGCGGCCCATGACGGTGTCCGTGCCGGTGGTGCCGTCGGCGAGCGCGCGCAGGGCGGCGACGAGGCGCTGCCGGTCGGCCGCAACGACGACGGCGCGGTGGTCGAGGTGGGCGCGGGCCGTGGCGAGCGCGTGGGCCGTGGCGGGGAGCGGTGTCCCGGTCCGGTCCGTGAGCCAGTCCGCGAGCCGGCCGGCCTGTCCACGCAGACCGGCGGGGGTGCGGGCGGAGACCGGGAAGAGATGGGGGCCGCCGGCGGTCTCGTCCGCGGGCGGCGCCTGGCCGGCCGGGGCGCCGGAGGAGCCGTCCGTGGCCGTGTCCGGTGCCTGGACGGGCGGGGCGCCGGAGGAGCCGTCCGCGGCCGTGTCCGGTGCCGGCGCCGGTGCGTCCTGCGCCTGTTCCAGGACCACGTGGGCGTTGGTGCCGCCGATGCCGAAGGCGGAGACGCCGGCGCGGCGCGGGCGGCCGGTCTCCGGCCAGGCGCGGGCCTCGGTGAGGACCTCCACCGCGCCCGCCGACCAGTCGACGTGGCGGGACGGCCGGTCGACGTGCAGGGTGCGGGGCAGCAGGCCGTGCCGCATCGCCATGACCGTCTTGATGACGCCGGCGACGCCGGCCGCCGCCTGCGTGTGGCCGAGGTTGGACTTCACCGAGCCGATCCACAGCGGCTCCTCGCGGTCCTGCCCGTAGGTGGCGAGGAGGGCCTGCGCCTCGATCGGGTCGCCGAGGACCGTGCCCGTGCCGTGCGCCTCCACGGCGTCCACCTCGGACACCGAGAGACCGGCGTTCGCCAGCGCCTTGCGGATCACCCGCTGCTGCGAGGGCCCGTTGGGGGCGGTCAGTCCGTTGGAGGCGCCGTCCTGGTTGACCGCGCTGCCCCGGAGCACCGCCAGCACCCGGTGGCCCTGCCGCTGCGCCTCGGACAGCCGCTCGACCAGGAGTACGCCCGCGCCCTCGGACCAGCCGGTGCCGTCCGCGCCGTCCGCGAAGGCCTTGCAGCGGCCGTCGGGGGCCAGGCCGCGCTGCCGGGAGAACTCGACGAACGTCTCGACGTTGCCCATCACCATCACCCCGCCGGCGAGCGCCATGGAGCACTCGCCGTTGCGCAGGGCCTGGGCCGCCAGGTGCAGGGCGACCAGCGATGAGGAGCAGGCCGTGTCGACGGTGACGGCCGGTCCCTCGAAGCCGAAGTGGTAGGCGACGCGGCCCGACACTACGCTGCCGGAGCCGCCGGTGAGGCGGAACCCCTCGGCGTCGGCCGAGTGGTGCATCCGCACGGTGTAGTCGTGACTGTTGACGCCGACGAAGACCCCGATGTCCCGGCCGCCGAGCCCGGTCGGATCGATCGCGGCGCGTTCGAACGCCTCCCAGGACGTCTCCAGCAGCAACCGCTGCTGCGGGTCCATGGCGAGGGCCTCGTTCGGGGAGATGCCGAAGAACGCGGCGTCGAAGCCGGGCGCGTCGTCGAGGAACGCGCCGTGCCGCACGTAGGTCGTGCCGGCCTTGTCCGGATCGGTGTCGTACAGCCGGTCGATGTCCCAGCCCCGGTCGTCGGGGAACTCCGTGACGGCGTCGACCCCGTCGGCGACGACCCGCCACAGGTCCTCGGGACTGTGCACCCCGGCGGGGAAGCGGCAGGCCATCGCGACGATCGCGATCGGCTCGTCGGGCGCGGCGGGACCCACTGCGGGCGCGAGCACGGCGGACGCGGAGGCTGTGTCGCCGGCGAGCCGGGTGCGCAGGTGCTCGGCGAGCACGACGGGCTTGGGATAGTCGAAGACGACGGCCGACGGCAGGGTGAGCCCGGTGGCCGTCGCCAGCCGGTTCCGCAGCTCCACCGCGGTCAGCGAGTCGAACCCGGCGTCCTTGAAGGCCCGGTCGGCGCGGACGGCGTCGGCGGTGCCGTGCCCGAGCACGTCGGCGGCGTTGCGCCGGACCAGGTCCAGCAGCAGTGCCCGCTGGGCGGCCTCGTCCAGCCGGCCGACACGCTCGCGCAGGCTGCCCTCGTCCGCGGCGCCGGCGCGGGCCAGTGCGCGGGGTGCGGGGGCGAGGCCCCGCAGCAGGGGCGCCACGGGCGCGGTGCGGGCCGCGACGCGCAGCGCGGGCAGGTCCAGTTTCGCCGCCACCAGTGCGGGGGGCAGCCCGGTGCCGGGGCGCAGGGCGAGGTCCAGCAGTGCCATGCCCTCGGCCTCGGACAGCGCGGCCATGCCGAGCCGCCGGTTGCGGTTGAGGTCGGCGGCGCCGAGGTGCCGGGTCATGCCGCTGGCCCGCTCCCAGTGGCCCCAGGCGAGCGAGACGCCGGGCAGCCCCTGTTCCCGGCGGCGCGCGGCGAGCGCGTCCAGGCAGGCGTTGGCGGCGGCGTAGTTGGCCTGCCCGGGGTTGCCGAACACGTGGGCGGCCGAGGAGAACAGCACGAACGCCGCGAGGTCCAGGTCCCGCGTCAGTTCGTCGAGCAGCAGGGCCGCGTCCAGCTTCGGCCGCAGTACGGTGTCGAGCCGCGCCGGGGTCAGCGCGGTGACCACGCCGTCGTCCAGGACACCGGCGGTGTGCAGGACGGCGGTCAGCGGGTGTGCGGCGGGCACCGCGTCCAGGACGGCCGCCAGCTGGGCCCGGTCGGCGGTGTCGCAGGCGGCGAGCGTGACGGTGGCGCCGAGCGCGGTCAGCTCCTCGGACAGGGCGGGGGCGCCGTCCGCCGCGGGCCCACGCCTGCTGAGCAGCAGCAGCCGGCGGACGCCGTGGTCCGTGACCAGGTGTCGCGCGGTCAACGCGCCCAGGGTGCCGGTGCCGCCGGTGACGAGGACCGTCCCCTCGGGGTCCAGCGCACGGCCCGGCCGGGTCGTCTCCCCCTGGTCCGCCGGTACGCCGGCCCGGACCAGCCGGGGCACCTCAGCCCCCGTGACTCCCCGAGCCGCCTCCGCCCGGAGCCGTACCCGCGGTTCGCCGCAGGCCAGCAGGCCGGGCAGCACGGAGCGGATCAGCGCGTCGGCGTCCGGATGGTCACCTGTCCCCTCGACCTCGACCTCGACGAGCGTGATCCGGCCGGGGTGCTCGGACTGGGCGGAGCGCATCAGCCCCCGGACCGCGGCTGCGGAGAGGTCCGTGCAGGCGCCGACGGACGCCACGACCAGCCGGGCCGCCTCCGGTGCGGGATCCGCCAGCCAGGCCTGGAGTACGGCGAGCGCGGCGACGAGCGCCGCCCGTGGATCACCGCCCGCCCGTTCGGCCGCGTACAGCAGGACATCGGCGTCGCCAGCCCCCGCCGTGACGTCCCGCGCGGTCCGTACGGTGACGACGGACGGTGACCCGTCACCCGCCGGAAGCGGCAGCTCCGTCCAGTCGACGCGGAACAGCGCGTCCTCGGTGAGGGCTTCGGCGAGCCCTGCGCGCGCCGGGTCGAACGGCTCGGGCAGCACCGCGTCGACGTCGAGCACCGGCCGTCCCGCGGGGTCGGTCAGCTCCAGCCCGGTGCCCTCCCCCACCGACCGCACCGTCACGGCGGTCGCGCCGGACGCGCGCAGCCTTACCCCGCGCCAGGTGGCGGCCACGGTGCCGGCGGGCAGCACCGTCCGCACGGCCGCGTCGAGCAGGGCGGGGTGCACGCCGTACCGGCCCGCGTCGCCCGCACCCTCGTCGAGGCCCACCTCGGTGCCGGGCCCGGCGGCCGGCCGGTCGTCGTCCTCCTCCGGCGCGGCGGGGGCCAGCGTGCCGCGCGCGTGCCGCGTCCAGACGGCGTCCGGTCCGGAGCCCTCCGCCCGCGAGTAGACCTCGACCGTACGCCGTCCCGTGCCGTCCGCCTCGCCCACGACGGTCTGCACGGCCCGGCCACCGCGCGCCGGCAGGACCACGGGCCGCTCGACGGTCAGCTCGGCCACGACCGGTGCCCCGGCCTCGTCACCGAGCCGGACGGCCAGCTCGACCAGTGCCGTGTTCGGCACCACGACGGTGTCGGCGCCCACGAGGTACTCGGCCAGCCAGGGTTGGGCGCGCGTCGACCAGCGCGAGGTCGTCATGAACCCACCGGAGTCGGGCCGTCCGACGACCGCGCCGAGGAGCGGGTGATCGGCGCGGGCCTGCCCGAGGGAGGCCACGTCCGCCGCCGGAGCGGGCTTCAACCAGTAGTGCCGGTGGTCGAAGGCGTACGTCGGCAACTCCACGTCGGCGACTCCGGCGCCCTCGGGCAGCACACCGGTCCAGTCGACCGCCACACCCCGGACGAACACCTCGGCCATCGACGCCAACAGCCGCCGCAAGCCGCCGTCCTCACGGCGCAGGGAGCCGGTGACCACCGCCTCGGCCCCCGCCTCGTCCACGATCTCGTTCACCGGCTGCACCAGAACGGGGTGGGCGCTGGACTCGATGAAGGCGGTATGCCCCTCAGTGAGGAGGGTGGCGACGGCAGGCCCGAAGCGGACCTGATTGCGCAGGTTGCGGTACCAGTACCCGCCGTCCAGGACACCCGCCTCACGCACCCACCCACCAGTCACCGTGGAGAAGAACGGCACCACCGGCGCCCGACTCACGATGTCCGCGAAAGCCTCCGCCAACGACCGCTCTATCGCCTCCACATGACGGGTGTGCGAGGCGTAATCCACCGCGACCCGACGCACCCGCACCCCGCCCGCCTCCAGCACGGCCAACGCCTCGTCCAGGGCTTCGGCGTCGCCCGCGATCACCACCGAGGACGGACTGTTGACGGCCGCCACCTCCACCCGGCCTGCCCACGCGGTGATCCGCTCAGTGGCTTCCGTCTCCGACAGGGCCACGGAGGCCATACCGCCCCGGCCCGCCAACTCCCCCGCGATCACCCGACTGCGCACCGCGACGATCCGGGCCGCGTCCTCCAACGACAGCGCACCCGCCACACAGGCGGCGGCGATCTCCCCCTGCGAGTGACCGACCACCGCGTCCGGGACCACACCCACCGACGCCCACACCGCCGCCAGGGCCACATTCACGGCGAAGCTCGCCGGCTGCACCACGTCCACCCGTGTCAGCAGGTCGACTTCACCGCGCAGCACGGCCTTCAGGTCCCAGTCCACCCACGGCTCCAGAGCCCGGGCACACTCCCCCACCCGCTCCGCGAACACCGGTGAGGACTCCATGAGCTCCTGGCCCATGCCCAGCCACTGCGAACCCTGACCGGGAAAGACCAGCACCGTCCGCCCCGCAACAGCCGTACCGCCGGTCACCACCCCGGCAGCAGACTCTCCCCGGGACAGCGCACCCAGCCCCGCCACCGCCTCCGCACGCGAACCCGCAACCACCACCGCACGCTCCGACAGCACCGCACGCCGGGTGACGAGGGCGGTGGCGATCTCCGTGAGCGACGCGCCGGTGTCCGCCGTGAACGCGGCGAGGCGCTCCGCCTGTCCGGAAAGCGCGCCGTCGGAGGCCGCCGACACCACCAGCGGCACCGGGCCGTCGGCCTGGATCGCTGCTTCGGCGGGCGGTTCGTCCGGTGCCTGTTCCAGGATCACGTGGGCGTTGGTGCCGCTCACGCCGAAGGAGGACACACCGGCACGGCGGGGGCGGCCGGTCTCGGGCCAGTCGTGGGCCTCGGTGAGGAGTTCGACGGCGCCCGCCGACCAGTCGACCTGGGAGGAGGGGGCGTCGACGTGCAGCGTGGCCGGGAGGACACCGCGGCGCAGCGCCTGGACCGTCTTGATGACACCGGCGACCCCGGCGGCGGCCTGGGTGTGTCCGATGTTGGACTTCAACGAACCGAGCCACAGCGGACGTTCACGGTCCTGGCCGTAGGTGGCGAGGAGGGCCTGTGCCTCGATTGGGTCGCCGAGAACGGTGCCCGTGCCGTGGCCCTCGACGGCGTCGACGTCGGCCGGGGTGAGGCCCGCGTCGGCCAGTGCCTTGCGGATCACCCGTTGCTGCGACGGGCCGCTCGGCGCGGTGAGGCCGTTGGAGGCGCCGTCCTGGTTGACCGCGCTGCCCCGGACCACCGCGAGCACCCGGTGCCCGTTGCGGCGGGCTTCGGACAGGCGCTCCAGGACGAGGACGCCCGCGCCCTCGGACCAGCCGGTGCCGTCTGCGGCCTCCGCGTACGACTTGCAGCGGCCGTCGGCGGCCAGGGCGCGTTGCCGGGAGAACTCCACGAAGGTGCCCGGTGTCGCCATGACGGTCGCGCCGCCGGCCAGGGCCATGGAGCACTCCCCGCGGCGCAGCGCCTGGGCGGCGAGGTGCAGGGCGACGAGGGAGGAGGAGCAGGCGGTGTCCACGGTCACCGCGGGGCCTTCGAGGCCGAGGACGTAGGCGACTCGCCCGCTGGCGACGCTGGTCGCGGTGCCGGTGGTCACGAAGCCTTCGAGTTCGGCGGGGAGTTCGCCGCCGGTGCCGTACTGCTGGCCCATCACGCCGGTGAACACGCCGACGTCGGTGCCCTTGAGGGAGGTCGGGTCGACACCGGCCCGTTCCAGGGCCTCCCAGGAGGTCTCCAGCAGGAGCCGCTGTTGGGGGTCCATGGCGAGGGCCTCGCGCGGCGAGATGCCGAAGAAACCGGCGTCGAACCGGCCGGCGTCCGGCAGGAAGCCGCCCCTGTCGACGTAGGAGGTGCCGGTCCTGAGCGGGTCCCGGTCGAAGAGGCCGTCCAGGTCCCAGCCCCGGTCGGCCGGGAATCCCGAGACGGCGTCGCGGCCCGAGACGAGCAGGTCCCACAGTTCGTCGGGGGTGTCGACCCCGCCGGGCAGCCGGCAGGCCATGCCGACGACGGCGACGGGCTCCTGCGGGTCGGCGGTGAAGGCCGGCCGCTCCCGGGTGTGGTCGTCCAGGCCGAGGACCGCGCGGCGCAGGTGGGCCGCCAGGTCGCGCGGGGTCGGGTGGTCGAAGGTGACGGTGGTGGGCAGCCGCAGGCCGGTCCGTGCGGTGAGCCGGTCGCGCAGGGCGACGACGGTGACCGAGGTCAGGCCGAGGTCGCGGAAGGCACGGTCGGCGGGGAGCCGGGTGGCCTCCGGTCCGTGCAGGACGGCGGCGGCCTGTTCCCGGACCAGGTCTTCGAGGTGGGCGGACTGGGCGCGGTCGTCGAGGCCGACCAGGTGGGTGCGCAGGGCGGCGGTGACGGCCGGGTCGGGCCGGGTCCGCCCGGTGGCCGGTCCGGTGAGCGCGCGGAGGAGGGCGGGCAGCGGCCCGGACGGGTCGGGCGGGGCGGGCCGGGGTGCGAGGAGGGCGGGGGCCCGGGAGGCGAGCAGGACGTCGAACGCGGCCGTCAGGTCGGCGAGTCGGGGCGCCCCCTCGTCCGTGGTGTCCCGGGGGCCGGTCCAGGCCAGGGTGGACGCGGTGGCGCCCCGTGTCCGGCGGGCGTGGGTGACCGCCTCGGTGCGGGCGTCGCGGACGGCCCGGTCCGGGTCGCCGGGTGCGCCCAGGGTGTCGGAGCCGTCGGTGACGGTGACGAACTCGGCGGTGAAGTCGGCGAGTTCGTCGAGGGCGTGGGCCAGGTCGGGGTCGCCGGTGGTGTGCACCACCGCGGTGACCGGGTGCTGTACGTCGGCCAGGGCGTGGTGCGGGCCGGGGCCGTCGGCGGTGACGCTGGTGGTGTGGGTGCCGGGCGGCCAGGCGTCCGGGTCGGTGGCGTCGGTGGTGCCGGGAGCGTGGACGAGCAGCAGGCGGCGGGCGCCGTGGACGTCGGCGAGGTGGTGGGCCAGCGTGGCGCCGACGGGGGTGTCGGTGCCGGTGACGACGACGGTGCCGGGGCGGGTGAGTGCGGGGGCGGGCCGGGGCCGGTCGTCCAGGGGTGTGGGCAGCAGCCGGGGTACCAGCAACTCGCCCCGGCGGACGGCGAGCTGGGGTTCCGCGCCGGTGAGGGCGGTGAGCAGCGTGTCCGGGTCCGGGTCGTCGGTGTCGAGGTCGATGACGGTGACCTGGTGGTGTCCGTCCGCCTGGAGGGAGCGTACGGCGGCCCACAGCGCGGCGCCGGCGGGATCGGGCGCGGTACCGCCGGCGGGTGTGGCCGACCGGGTGAGGACCACGAGCGGGGCGGGGGCGGCGCCCCCGGTGACGAGTTCGGTGAGGGCGCGGGCCGGTGCCGAGGGGTCGACGGCGGCCGTGGGCGGCGCCAGGACGGTCAGGGGCGCCTCGCCGCGTACCGCCGACGCCGGGTCGGGACGGAGGTCTGCGCGGATGCCGGCGGCGCCGAGCGCGGTGACGAGTCCGGCGGGGACCTCGCCGGCGAGGGCGCACGTGGCCGGGCGGGCGGTGGCGCGCCCGGGGGGCGCGGGGACCCAGGCGGCGGTGACCAGGGAGTCGTGGTGGCCGTCGGCGGTGTGGCGCGGCCAGTGGGACCGCGCGGTGAGCAGCCGGCGGACGATCTTCCCGGAGGCGGTGCGCGGGACGGCGGTGATCTCGTGGATCCGCTCGGGGATCTTGTAGGCGGAGAGCCGGGCGCGGCAGTGCGCGAGGAGGGCCGCCGTGTCCAGGCCGGCCGGCCCGGGCACCACCCACGCCACGGGGACCTCGCCCAGGGTGTCGTGGACGACGCCGGCGACCCCCGCGTCGGCGACGCCGGGCGCGCCGCGCAGGACCGCTTCGACCTCGTCGGGGTGGATGTTCTCGCCGCCCCGGATGATGAGGTCCTTGAGCCGGCCGCACACCGTGAAGTAGCCGGCCGCGTCGCGACGGGCGAGGTCGCCGGTGCGGAACCAGCCGTCGCGCAGGGCGGCCCGGGTCGCCTCGGGGCTGTTGTGGTAGCCCACCATGACGTTGGGGCCGCTGACCCAGACCTCGCCCTCCTGGCCGGTGGGCACGTCCTGTCCGGTGCCGGGGTCGACCAGGCGGACGTCCACGCCGGGGACGGGCAGGCCGCAGGAGCCCTCGACGCGGGCGCCGTCCGGCGGGTTCATGGTGATCGCGCCGCAGGTCTCGGTGCTGCCGTAGGCGTCGACCAGGGGGACGCCGAAGGTGTCCTCGAAGGAGCGGCGCAGCTCGGAGCCGGTGACGGCGCCACCGACGAGTCCGATGCGCAGGTCGGGCAGGGACAGGCCGGTGCGGCGGGCGGTGGCGACGAGATGGTGGTAGGTGGTGGGGACGCCGGCGAGGAAGGTGGCCTTCTCCTCGCGGAGCAGGTCCAGTACGTCGTCGGGTGAACCGCCGTCCGTGATGCGAGCGGTGGCGCCCACGGCGGTCACGGACAGGACGCAGGCGATGTGGGACAGGCTGTGGAAGAGGGGCAGCGGCCACAGCACCCGGTCGTCGGGTGTGAGGCCGGGGAGGGGCACGTAGCTGGCGGCGACCGACCACAGGCAGTTGCGCTGGGTGGACAGCACGCCCTTGGGGCGCCCGGTGGTGCCGGACGTGTAGAACATCCAGGCGACCTCGTCCAGCCCCAGGTCGTCGGGGGCGGGGGCGCCGGGATCGGTGGCCGCCAGCTCGTCGTAGGAGTGGGTGCCGGGCGGGACGGACGCGGTACCGGCCACCAGCACGGTCGTGCGGGGGGCGGTGGACGCCACCACCTGAAGAAACGTCACTGCACCGCTCGCTCCGGCGAGGGCGAACACCGCGCCGCTGTCGGCGAGAAGATGCTCCAGCTCGGCGGGGGCGGAGCGGGGGTTCACGGGGACACCGACGCCGCCGGCCCGCACGACCGCGAGATACCCCTCCACCATGGCGACGGAGTTGCCGAGGCAGAGCGCCACCCGGTCGCCGCGCCGCAGGCCGAGGCGGACGAGGTGCCCGGCGAGGTACCGGGTCCGCTCCTCCAGTGCGCCGTAGGTGACCGAGCGCCGGTCGTCGGCGAAGGCGGTCTTCCCGGGGGCGCGGGAAGCGTGCTGTCGGAGCGTGACCGCAAGCGGGGTGACCAGGTCGGGACGCACGCCTCGATCTCCTTCCACAGGGCGGCAGCGGTACCGGGGCAGCGGGTCGTGGGTGGTTGCCGGAGACGGTGGTGGCGGCTGCGCGACATCGGACAGCCGGTCGTCGTCCGGAACGACGGGAGCAGAACGTCCCGCGCCGCGCTGGTGCGCGGCGGTCAGGCGCCCGGTGGAGCGGGGGCGGTCGGGATCTCTCGTCCGGACCGGACCGGACCGGACCGGAGCGGACCGCACCGGATCGGACCCGACCGAATTGGCCCGGACCGGATTGGACCGGATCCCACCGGACCGGGGATTGACCGGACCGGTCGAACCGGTCGGACCGGATCAGGAACGGGTCCCGGGTCCGGTGCCGTGCGTCACGAGGCCGAGGGGCCCGTGACGGGACCCCGGTGGCCGAGGACGTGGTGCGGCGCGGTACCGGGGCCCGCGGGCCCGGTGTGATCCGAACGAGAGGCCCCGGGCCCCGCGCGTCGTTGCGCGGGGCGCCGCCGGGCCGCCGGAAGGAGTCGGAGGTGGTAGGGAGGGGGTGGGAGGCTGTACGAGCGGATGTGCGAGGGCGTTACCAGGTGACGGGCAGGCTCTTCAGGCCGAAGACGGACCCGCGCAGGCTCAGCGGGATCTCCTCGGCCGGGGTGGCCGCCCGCAGGTCCGGGAACGCCTCCAGCAGCGCGCGCAGCCCGGTGCGCAGTTCGAGGCGGGCCAGGTTCTGGCCGACGCACTGGTGGATGCCGTGGCCGAACGCCAGGTGTCCGGCGGTGTCGCGGTCGAGGTCGAGGTCGGCGGGGCAGCCGTACTTCTCCGGGTCGCGGTTGGCGGCCGGCAGGGAGACGGTGACGGTCTCCCCCTTCTTCACGGTCAGGCCGTCCAGCTCGACGTCCTCCAGCGCGGTGCGGAAGATCTCGTACTGGTTGACGGTGACGTAGCGGAGGATCTCCTCCACCGCCGCGTCGATCCGGCTCAGGTCGGCCCGGAGGGAGGCGAGTTGGGCGGGGTGGTGCAGCAGCGCCAGGACACCGACGCTGAGGGCGCTCTCCGTCGTCTCGTAGCCCGCGAAGAGCAACAGGGCGACCATGTTGCCGAGTTCCTCGTCGGACAGCTCGCCGGCGGCCAGCAGCCGGCTGATGATGTCGTCGCCGGGTTCCTTGCGCTTGCGCTCGATGGTCTCGGCGATGAGGGCGCCGACCTGCCCGTAGGCGGCCATCGCCTCCTCGGCGTCACCGTCCGGGTCGTGGGTGATGGCGGGCACGTCCTGGTACCGGTCGCGCTCCTCGTACGGCAGGCCGACCAGCTCGGACAGGATGCGCAGGACGAACGGCTTGGCGAAGGTGGCGAGCAGGTCGGCGGGGGCGCCGTGCTCGCGCACCACCTCGATCTGCTCGGCGGCCACCGCCTCCACGCGGGGCGCGAGTTCTGCGACGCCCCGGACGGTGAACTCCCGCGCCAGCATCCGGCGGAAGCGGGTGTGGTCCGGCGGGTCCATGTGGATGAACATGCCGGGCAGCGCCGCGAACTGCGGTACGGGGCCACCGTACTTGGTGACCGGGAAGTGGCCGATCTCCAGGCTGTGGCTGAACCGCGGGTCGCTGAGGACCTCCCGGGCGAGGCGGTGGCTGGTGGCGATCCAGCCCGTGTGGCCGTCGGGATAGGACATCCGCGCGAGCGGGCGTTCCGCCCGGAGCGAGTCGAAGATCGCGGGCGGGTCGAAGTGATGGGTGCGTGACCAGACTTCCTCGTAGGAGACCAACTCGCTCATGAGCACCTTCCCCACAGTGTGTGCGAACGTACCTGCCCGCGGAAGACCCGCGCCCCCACGGGTGCGCCCGCCCGCGTGAACGGTGAACGGTGGTGCCTCCAGGTCAGAGGGCCAGCTTGCGCAGCGTCTCGCGGGCGTCCGCCAACGACTTCTCCCCCAGCGGCCTCAGCTGCTCCATGGCGGGCACGATCGCCGCGAAGGTGAGTTCGGCGTGGATGAACTTCAGGTGGTCGGCGAGGCCGATGGCGCCGAGCACGGCCCGCAGGTACGGCTCCTGGTAGTCCCAGCCCTCGCGCGGGGTGCCGGGGGCGTAGGAGCCGCCGCGCGCGGTGACGACGATGACGTTCTTGCCGCTCAGCGCGCCGGACTCGGCACCCGGGAGGATCATGTGGGCCGGGCTGACCAGCCGGTCGATCCAGGCCTTGATCGACGACGGGATCGTGTAGTTGTACATCGGGACGCCGAGCACGATCGTGGTCGCCTCGTGGACCTCGGAGACGAGCGCCTCGGTGAGCGCCTGCTCCTCGGGGCCCACGCCGTGCAGGTCGCCGGTCGGGTCGAACAGCCACTCCCGCACCTCGTTGGTGATGTGCGGGACCGGCTCGGCACCGAGGTCGCGGTAGGTGTAGCCGGCGTCGGGGTGGTTCTGCCGCCACTGGGTGGCGAACTCGGCGGTGAGCCGCCGCGTCACGGACTCGCCGGAACGGATGCTCGCGTCGATGTGCAGAAGATGGGTCATGACATGACTCCCGGCCACTCGTTCGGCTGTTCCGGCAACCCGCCCGGTCCCTTCCGGCCGGCCTTCGCCGACGGACGGCACACCACGGTGAGGAGCGGTGCTTCCCTCGACCGGAGGCTACGGCCCCACCCCGCCGCGGCGGCATCCCTCAGGTTGGTAGGGCCGCCGGGGCCGGACCGGTGCGGGGCTGCCACCTGGTACGACGGCTCCACGCCTTCGGGTGGTCACACGGCCTGCCGGGCCCTGGGCGGGCGGATCTCCCGCGGGGAGTCGCCGCGTTCCTCCACCAGGATCCGGTTCCAGGAGCGGGCCAGTTCGACGCGGGAGGTCACGTCGAGCTTGCGGAAGATCTTCTTCAGGTGGAAGGCCACCGTGTGGGGCGAGATGTAGAGCTGGCTGCCGACGCGGCCATTGGTGAGTCCCTGGCTGACCAGCTCGGCCACCGCGAACTCGGTGTCGGTCAGCCGGCTGACCCGGGTCCGGCCGCGGGCCGGCCGGCCGCACCGGCCGTCGAGTTCCCGGATCCGGCTCTGCACCCGGGACAGGTCCCGGGTGGCGCCGGCCCCCAGGTAGGCGTCGGCCGCGCGCCGCAGCAGGTCGACCGCCCGGTCCCGCTCGGGCACGCGCACGGAGCGTATGCGGCTCGCGTCCTCGAGCGCGGACGCCCGGGCCCACGGGTCCAGGTGCCGTTCCGAGGCCGCCTCCAACGCGTCCGCGTCCCGCTCGTACAGGGCGGTGGCGTGCTCGGCGGCCGCCTGTACGCTCCTGAAGCTCCGGTTGACCAGGGCCAGTCCGCTCATGCGGCGGGCGGTTCCCTCGGCGAGGTCGTCGTCGCCGAGCCGCTGCCCGGCGCGCACCAGCCAGGAGGCCGCCGCCGGCTGGGAGACCAGCAGGTCGTCGGCGAGGACGTCGTCGTGGGCGATGCCCTTCAGCAGATGGGACACGCTCTCCAGGCCGTTGCGGGCCTCCAGCGCCTGGGCGGCGGCCCAGACGCACTGGCCCGGCATGAGGTTCTCCTGCCCGAGCAGTCCCGCGTCGCGCAGGTAGTTGGCGTACAACAGGCCGGTCGTCAGGTCGAGAGACCGCACCGAGCACACGGCCATGACCACGTGTCCCCGGGGCGGGAGACCGCGGCTCCCGGCCTGCTCGGCCAGCCGGAGCCCCGCCTCGGCCGCCACCGCCGCCTCGGCGGGTCTGCCCGCGGCGAGGTGGATCTCCGCCTGGCACAGGTGCAGCGCCGCCTGCACCTCCGCGCGCTGCGGCGGGTGGGGGGCGGTCGTGGCCGCGGCGATGAGACGGCCGGCCGGCCGCAGGCCCCGGACCCGTGTCAACAGCGTGGCGTACCAGATCCGGGCCTCCAGCGACGTGCTGCGACCGGCCCGTTCCCCCGAGGCCGGTTGCGACGCCGCGGCCGCTAACTCCATGCTTTCGCCAAGCCGTCCGTCGAGCCAGAACAGCGCGGATTGTGCAATGGAGCGGCCCGGTTCGGAAGTCGATTCCAGAAGAATTTGTTCGGAGATGACTGAATATCGCGGGGGCACTACTACCTCTGCCTTGTTATCGGGTGGCGTTCTGATCTCGTGGGGGTGTCGCTCTGACCCGTGGCCGCTTCTTCGAGGCCGCGCGGCGGGCGGCCCCCTGCCCTCCGCGGCGGCTCTTCGGGGACCCGCCCGGTGGAGCCGAAAGGTGTCCTGCGCCCGCTCGCGTCCGCCGTCCAGCACGATTGAGCACCTCACAGCTGTTCGGTCCGCGGACGGCCCGTACGGCGTGATCCGTACGGCCCGCCCCTTCTCCGTCCTCGGCCCGGTCGCCTCAGCGCCCCGTCCGCCGTGCCGCGCGGAGGGGCGGTCCGCGCCGTGCGCCCCGCCGGAGCGGCCGCCGCGTGGCGCGGCCCGGTTCCACGAGGAACATCGAGTAACCCCCCTGGCCTGTGCGCCAGTATTCCGTGTCACCTACACGCGTAGTACATCGCGATCGCGCACGAACCCTCACATGGCCGGCGGGTGATACCGATCCCGCCATCCGGTCATGGATCCCTTCGCACAACCATACGTATTCATGCGATGAAGTACCACGAATCGCTGTGACGCTGCCGTTAACGCTCGCCGACGATCGATCGGGCACAGGCGTGCTCACGGCCGCCGTACACCATTCCCCCACACGAGCCCCGCCCCTGTCCCGGTGGCCATGCGGCTCGCCGCCCGCCGCCCCCGGGGAGAAGCCCTGCCCCGGACGGCGCCTCTGTGAACGTGAGCAACGCCACGAAGTGAAAGAGGCGTTCGCTCGACGTCCCGACCGTCGACCTTCGGCCACCGTGGCCGGACCGCGGTGTCGGGGCGGCGGGGTCAGGGGGGCGGTGCCTGGACGCCCGGCCGGAACTTCGGCACCCGGACCGTGATCTTCGTACCGGCGCCGACGCCCGTCTCGATGACGAGACCGTGGTCGTCGCCGTACACCTGGCGCAGTCTGCGGTCCACGTTGCGCAGCCCGATGCCGGTGGACGCCCCCGCCGTGCCGCCCAGGATCCCGCGCAGCCGCTCCGGCTCCATGCCCACGCCGTTGTCCTCGACGACCACCCGGGCCTCGGTGCCCTCGTCCTCGGCGGTGATCGACACCCTGCTGCGCTCCACGGAGTCCTCCAGGCCGTGTTTGAGGGCGTTCTCGACCAGGGGCTGGAGACACAGGAACGGCAGGGTCACGGGCAGTACCTCGGGGGCGATGCGCAGGGTGACCTGGAGCCGGTGGCCGAACCGGGCGCGGGCCAGCTCCAGATACTGCTCGATGGAGCGCAGTTCGTCGGCGAGGGTGGTGAAGTCGCCGTCGCGGCGGAACGAGTAGCGGGTGAACTCGGCGAACTCCTGGAGCAGTTCACGGGCTCGGTCGGGGTCGGTGCGGACGAAGGAGGCGATGCTCGCGAGCGAGTTGTACACGAAGTGCGGGGAGATCTGCGCACGCAGCGCCCGCACCTCGGCCTCGTGCGCGCTGGACCGGGCCCGGTCGAGGCCGGCGAGGTCGAGGTCCACGGAGAGCCGGCGGGCCGCCTCCTCCGCCGCCCGGACCAGCGCGGCGGACTCCGCGTCCGCGCACACGGCGAGCGTGCCGGCCGGCTCCCCGCCGGCGCTGAGCGGCACCAGGGCGGCCCAGCGGACGGGGCAGTCCTCGTCGGCGCAGGACAGGGCGAGGGAGCGGGGGCGGGGGGTGGCGGCCAGCTCGGCCGCGAGCTGGTCGCGGTGGTGCTCGGCGGCGCCGTCCCAGACGAGGACGCGGGTGTCGTCGGCGAGGGCGAGGGCCGGGGTGCCGAGCAGGGGGCGCAGCCGGCGGGCCGCCCTGCGCGCCGTGTCCGGGGTCAGCCCGGCGCGCAGCGGTGCCGCGGCGAGGGCCGCGGTGCGCAGGACGTGGGTGAGGGCGCGCGTCCCGTCGGTGCCGGCCGCGTGCTCCAGTTGCCGGCGCGCCGCACCGTGTCCGAGGGCGGCCCCCAGCACGAACAGCGCGAGCCCGGCCAGGACGAGGGCCGCGGTGACGAGCGCGGTCATGAGCGGTACGGCCGCGGGCGGGCGGGCGGTGGGACGGACACGGGTCTCCTCGGTCGGGGCGCGGGGCGCGGGGCGGCCGGGCCGGCCGGGATCGGGGCCGGCGGGGTCCGGTTCGCGCGGGCGGGGCGGGGCTCGTCAGGGGTGGGTGGGGGTGGACTCGGGCAGGTGGAGGCGGGCCATCGTGACGTTCGTGCCGGGGGGCACCCGGTGCCGGGTGGCCAGGGACGTGAGCACCATGGCCGCGAACCCCACGGGCACGGACCACACCGCGGGCCAGGCGAGCAGGGCGTGCAGCGGGCCCGGGCGGACACCGCCCGCGATGGTCACCGTGACCGCGGTGAGCGCCGAGCCGCCGCCGAGCAGCAGCCCGGCGATCGCGCCCGGCGGGGTCAGGCCGCGCCACCAGATGCCGAGCACGAGCAGCGGGCAGAACGAGGAGGCGGACACCGCGAAGGCGAGCCCGACGGCGTCGGCCACCGGCAGGTCGCTGACCACGGCGCCCGCGGCGGTGGGCACCGCGACCGCGGGCAGCGCGGCGAGCCGGAAGTGGCGTACGCCGAGGGCGGGCAGGACGTCCTGCGCGAGCACCCCGGCCACGGACAGGGTGAGCCCGGAGGCGGTGGACAGGAACGCCGCGCAGGCGCCGCCGGCGACGAGGGCCCCGAGCAGGTCGCCGGCGACACCGCCGATCAGCCGCTGCGGCAGCACGAGGACCGCCGCGTCGGTGTCGCCCGTGAGCAGCAGGTCGGGCGCGTACAGCCGGCCCAGCATGCCGTACAGGGGCACCAGGAGGTAGAAGGCGCCGAGCAGGCCGAGCACGGTCACGGTGGTGCGGCGGGCGGCGCGGCCGTCGGGGTTGGTGTAGAAGCGGACGACGACGTGCGGCAGTCCCATCGTGCCGAGGAACGTGGCCAGGATCAGCCCGTAGGTGGCGTACAGGCCGTGCTGTGCGCGGTCCGTGGCGAGGGGTTCGCCCCAGCTGGACGGGGCGGTGCCGCCGGAGGCGCGGTCGGGCAGCGGGACGCGGGCGCCGGCCGGGAAGCGCAGGGTGGTGTCCGCGCCGACGCGGTGCCGGCCCGCGGCCAGGGTGACCGGACCGCCGTGCAGGGTGCGGCCGTCGACGGACCCGGAGACGGTCACGCGGACCGGCGCGTCGGCGGCGAGGGTGACCGGCCGGTCCAGGCGCACCGCGGTCGGGCGGTGGAAGACGGGCCGGTCGTCCCAGGAGGGGGCCGGGGCGTGGTCGGCGCGCCAGGCGAGGAGCAGGAACGCCACGGGCACCAGCAGGGCGGTGAGTTTCAGCCAGTACTGGAAGGCCTGGACGAAGGTGATGCTGCGCATCCCGCCGGCGGCCACGGCCGCCGTCACCACCGCCGCGACGATCAGGCCGCCGAGCCAGCCGGGCGCCCCGGTGAGCAGCCGCAGGGTCAGCCCGGCCCCGCGCAGCTGGGGCAGCAGGTAGAGCCAGCCGATGCCGACGACGAGCGCGCCCGCGACCCGGCGGACCGCCCGGCTCTCCAGCCGGGCCTCGGCGAAGTCCGGCAGGGTGTAGGCGCCGGAGCGGCGCAGCGGGGCGGCGACGAAGGCCAGCAGCACCAGGAACCCGGCGGTGTAGCCGATGGGGAACCACAGCATGTCGACGCCCTGGGCGAGGACGAGCCCGGCGACGCCGAGGAAGGAGGCGGCGGACAGGTACTCGCCGCTGACCGCGCAGGCGTTGAGCCGGGGGGCGACGGTGCGTGAGGCGACGTAGAAGTCCGACGTGGTGCGGGAGACGCGCAGGCCCAGCGCGCCGACGAGGACCGTGGCGAGGACCACGGCCGTCACGCCCGCGATGCCGTACGCGCGGTTCACCGGCCGGTCCCGGTCTGTGGTCGGCGCATGGTCAGGTGCGCTCCGCGGGGGCGGGGTCGGGTGCGCCCCTCTCGTTGCGTTCGGCCCGGCGGACGTACCAGACGCCGATGCCCAGCAGTGCCGGGTAGGGCGCCACGCCCAGCAGGAGCCAGGGGACGGGCGGGACGCGGGGCGAGGCGCCGGCGGGCGGCAGGAGCCGCAGGAGGACGGGGAGCAGGCCGAGCGGGGCGGCGAGCAGGGCCGTCGCGGTGAGGGCGGCCCGCAGCTGACGACGCATCAGCGAGCGGACGGCGGTGCCGTCCGGGCGGGCCGGGCCGGGGGCCGAGGGCGGTGCGGTCCGGCCGGTGCCGGGGGTGTGCGGCCGTGCGGTGACCACCTCTCGGCGAGGGACGGATTCCGCAGCCATCGCGCACTCCCCGGCGTCGCGGTGATCACCTTGTGTGCGGCGAGTGTACGCAGAGCGCCACCGGCGAGACAGCCGGTGGACGGGATTCGCCACGGCCGGATCCGGGCCGCCGCCGCGCCGTGGGGTCAGCGGGGCCGGTCCGCCGCGCGGCGGGCCAGCAGGTCGCGCAGTTCACGGGCGTTGCGGCGGCTCACCGCGAGCACCCGGTCGCCGATCCGCACGCTCAGGTTGCCGCCGTCCAGGCGGAGTTCCTCGATCCGGCCGAGGGCGACGAGGCGGCTGCGGTGGATGCGGACGAAGCCGTGGGCGCGCCACTGTTCCTCCAGGGTGGACAGCGGTATCCGCACCAGGTGGCTGCCGTCGCGGGTGTGCAGCCGGGCGTAGTCGCCCTGCGCCTCGGCGTAGGTGATGTCGGCGACCGGCACGAACCGGGTGACCCCGCCCAGCTCCACCGGGATCTGGTCGCCGAGCGCCGGTACGGGCGGTGGGAGGGCGGCGGGCCGGGGGCCCTGCCCGGCCCGGACCAGTTCGGCGACGCGTCGCACGGCCTCGGCGAAGCGCTCCCGGCGCAGCGGCTTGAGCAGGTAGTCCACGGCCTTGAGGTCGAAGGCGCGGACCGCGAAGTCCTCGTGGGCGGTGACGAAGACGATCAGCGGGGGTGTGGCGAACCCGCCGAGCAGCCGGGCCAGTTCCAGGCCGTTGAGGCCGGGCATGCTGACGTCGAGGAAGACGACGTCGAAGGCGTCGGCGCCGCCCGGCCCGTCCTCCATGGCCCGGCCGAGCCGGCGCAGCGCCTCGGTGGCGGCGGGGGCGGGCACCACCGTGCCGACCCGCGGGTCCTTCCCCAGCAGGTACAGCAGTTCCTCGAGCGCGGGCCGCTCGTCGTCCACCGCCAGGACGCGCAGGGGTACGTCGCTCACGTGCATGTCCGGCAGCTCCTGTCACCCTCGGTCTCCTTGCGGGGAATGGTGGTCCCCCCGAGGGCCCGGCGTCGAGATCGCGTGCGGGGTGTGTCCGGGCCGGCGGGTGTGTCCGGCCCCTTCCCCGGCCATGATTGCCTCGCGGGGGAGACGGACGGCGGGCGGGAGGAGACCCGGTGGCACACCTGACGGGCGAGCAGTGGGACGCCCACTACGCGGGCGGCGGCCGGTTCCGGCCGCCGGGCGACGCCGAACGCCGGCTCCTCGCCGCGCACGTCCCGGCCCCCGCGGGCGGTGTCGCCCTGGACGTGGGCTGCGGGCTCGGCGAACTCGCCCGGCACCTGGCCGGGTCCGGCTACCGGGTGGACGCGGTGGACCTGTCCGACGCGGCGCTCGCCGCGGCCCGGCGCGCGGACGGGCCGGACGTGACGTACCTGCGGCTGGACGTCGAACACGACGACCTGCGGCGGCTCCCGCACACCGCCTACGACTTGATCACCGTCCGGCTCGCCTGGGTGTTCGTCCGCGACCGTACCCGGGTACTGAACCGGCTGCGGGAGCGGCTGCGTCCCGGTGGCGCGCTCTGCGTGATCACCCCCGTCGCGGACGCCGTGGCCGAGGAGCGGCGGTCGGTCGCCCTGGACGAGACGGAGATCGGACTGCTGTGCGCGGGCTGGAAGTCGGTGGGCCGGTACGACGCCGAGGGGCTGGCCCTGCTGGTGCTGCGCGGCCCCTCCCCCGGCCCGCTCGTGTGCGCGGCGAAGGGGCGTCCCGTCCCGCACGCGCTGACCGGTGCCGGTGTCGTCGTCACCGATCCGGCGGGCCGGGTGCTGCTGGGCTGGTCGGTGCGGGGTGTCTGGGAGCTGCCCGGCGGCAAGAACGACCCGGGTGAGGACTTCGCCGCGGCCGGTGTGCGGGAGCTGGCGGAGGAGACGTCGCTGCGGGCGGACCCGGACGGCGCCCGGGTGCGGGCGGTGTTGCTGGACTCCGTCGACGGTCTGCCCCGGCTGACGGCCGCCGTCCGGGTCACCGTGTTCACCGGCGAACCGGCGGTCACCGAGCCGCACCTGATCCACCGGTGGGAGTGGCACGAGGTCGCCGACCTGCCCGCCCTGTCGGCGCCGCTGTTCACGCCGAGCGCCCACGTCCTGGACACCGTGTGGCCGGGCCTCCTGCCGGGCCTGCCCCCGGTGCACCGCTACCCGGTCGCCGGGGACTGAGCGGCCCGGTCGGGGTCAGTCCTCGGACAGCAGGGCGGTGAGCACGCGGTCGGGGGTCAGCGGGAGTTCGCGGAAGCGGATGCCGGTGGCGTGGTGGACGGCGTTGCCGAGGGCGGCGGCCGTGCCGACGATGCCGATCTCGCCGATGCCCTTGCTGCCCATCGGGTTGAGGTGGGGGTCGTCCTCGTCGATCCAGTCGGCCTCGACGGCGGGGACGTCGGCGTGGGCGGGCACGTGGTAGGAGGCGAGGTCGCTCTCGGTGAAGTCGCCGAACGCGGGGTCCAGGGTGCTGCCCTCGGTGAGCGCCATGCCGAGGCCCATGACCATGCCGCCGGTGAACTGGGAGCGCGCGGTACGCGGATTGAGGATCCGGCCGGCGGCGTAGACGCCCAGCATCCGGCGGACGCGGATTTCGCCGGTGACGGTGTCGACGGCGACCTCGGCGAAGTGGGCGCCGAACGCGTGCCGGGCGTAGGGGCTGTCGGCGTCGGCGCGGCCGGTGGTGTCGGCGCTGACGGTCAGCCCGTCGGGGGGCAGCGGGCCGGGGTGCGCGGCGAGCCGGGTGCAGGCGTCGTGCACGGCCCAGCCCCAGGAGGCGGTGCCGGAGGAGCCGCCGGCCAGCGGGGCCGGCGGCAGGTCGCTGTGGCCGACCTCGGTGCGGACCCGGTCCAGGGGGACGCCGAGGGCGTCGGCGGCGATCTGGGTGAGGACGGTACGGGCCCCGGTGCCGATGTCGGCCGCGTTGACCCGGACGGTGAACGTACCGTCGGGCAGGGCCTGGGCGGTGGCCGAGGACGGCGACGCCATCACGGGGTAGGTGGCCGCCGCGACGCCGGTGCCCAGGAGCAGCGGGCCCTCGCGGCGGACGCCGGGGCGTGGGTCGCGGTCGGCCCAGCCGAAGCGCCGGGCGCCCTCGCGCAGGCACCGCACGAGGTTCCGGCTGCTGAACGGTTTGCCGCTGCCGGGTTCCCGGTCGGGTTCGTTGCGCACGCGCAGTTCCACCGGGTCCACACCGACCGCGTCGGCGAGTTCGTCCAGGGCGGACTCCAGGGCGTACATGCCGGGGGCCTCGCCGGGGGCCCGCATCCAGGACGGGCTGGGCACGTCCAGCGGGACCACGCGGTGGGCGCTGCGCAGGGCGGGGGCGGCGTACATGGTGCGGGAGACGAGGGCGGCGTACTCCACGAACTCCTTCACCCGCGAGGTGTGGGTGGTCACCTCGTGCAGCAGGGCGGTGAGGCGGCCGTCCGCGTCCGCTCCGAGCCGGATGCGCTGCCGGGTGGGGGCGCGGTGGCCGGTGGTGGTGGGCAGGTGGCGGCGGTGACAGGCCACGGTGACGGGCCGGCCGGTGTGCCGGGCGGCCATCGCGGCGAGGACGACGTCCGGGCGCGGGGTCCCCTTGGAGCCGAAGCCGCCGCCGACGTGCTCGGCGACGACGGTGATGTGCTCCTCCGGCAGCTCGAACAGCTGGGCGAGCACGGAGCGGACGGCGGTGCCGCCCTGGCTGGAGGTGTGCACGATGAGCCGGTCGCCGTCCCAGCGGGCGGTGCTGGCGTGCGGTTCCATGGGGTGGTTGTGCAGCGGCGGCACCCGGTAGGTGGCGTCGACGCGTACGGCGGCGGCGGCGAAGGCCGCTTCCGGATCGCCGTGCTCCAGGGTGCCGGGCTGGCCGCCGGCCTCGTCGGGCGCGTAGGCGTCCCGGTGGGCCTCGCTCAGGTCGACGTCGTGCGGCCGGGTGTCGTAGCCGACGCGGACCGCGCGGGCGGCGGCGCGGGCCGTCTCCAGGGTCTCGGCGACGACCAGGGCCACGCACCAGCCGCGGTGCGGTACGGCGGTGTCCTGGAGGACGGCGAGGGTGGCGTCGTCGGCCTCGGCGAGGCGCGGGGCGTCACCGGGGGTGAGGACGGCGAGGACGCCGGGCAGGGCGAGGGCGGCGGAGGTGTCGACGCCGGTGACCCGGCCGCTCGCGACCGCGGCCGGCACCGGCCAGGCGTGGGCGCGGCCGGGCACGGCGTACTCGGCGGCGTAGCGGGCGGCGCCGGTGACCTTCTGGCGTCCCTCCGTGCGCTCGGCGGGGGCGCCCAGGGCGCTGCCGGTCATGGTTCCTCCTGGGGCGGCTTCAGGCCGTTGTGGGGGCCGGGGCGAGACGGGTCAGGACGTCGAGGGCCAGATTGCGGGCGAGGGGCACCTTGTAGGCGTTGTCCCGCAGCGGCTCGGCGTGCGCGAGTTCGAGTGCCACGGCTCCCTCGAAGGCGGCCGGGGTGGCGGGGGCGCCCAGCAGGGCCAGCTCGGTGTGCCGGGCCCGCCAGGGCCGGTGGGCGAGTCCGCCGAAGGCGACGCCCGCCTGGTCGACGACCCCGTCCACGACCTTGAGGACGACGGCCACGGAGGCGAGGGCGAAGGCGTACGACGCCCGGTCCCGGGCCTTGCGGTAGGCGGAGGGCACCCCGGCCGTGGCGGCCGGCAGCAGCACCCCGGTGATCAGTTCCCCGGGGCGGATCCAGGTGTCGCGTTCGGGGTGCTCGCCGGGCAGCCGGTGCAGGTCGGCCACGGCCAGGCGCCGGGTGCCCTCGGTGCCGTACAGCTCGACCTGGGCGTCCAGCGCGGCCAGGGCGACGGCCATGTCCGAGGGGTGGGTGGCGATGCAGTGCGCGGAGTGGCCGAGGACCGCGTGGTCGCGATGGACGCCGTCCCGGGCGCCGCAGCCGCTGCCCGGCTCCCGCTTGTTGCACGGTTTGTCGAGGTCCTGGAAGTAGGGGCAGCGGGTGCGCTGGAGCAGGTTGCCGCCGGTGGTGGCGGCGTTGCGCAGCTGCGCGGAGGCGCCCGCCAGCAGGGCCTGGGACAGGGCGGGGTAGCGGTCGCGGACGCGCGGGTCGGCGGCCAGGTCGCTGTTGCGGACGGTGGCGCCGACGCGCAGGGAGCCGTCGGGCAGCTCCTCGACGGTGTCCAGCGGCAGCCGGCCGATGTCGATGAGGAGGTCGGGCCGCTCGACACCGAGTTTGAGCAGGTCGACCAGGTTGGTGCCGCCGGCGAGGTAGCGGGCGCCGGGGTGGGCGGCGTACGCCTCGACGGCCTCCTGGAGGCCGGCAGGCCTGAGGTATCCGAAGCCGGTCACTCGATCACGTCCTCGATCGCCTCGACGATGCGCGGGTAGGCGCCGCAGCGGCACAGGTTGCCGCTCATCCGCTCGCGGATCTCCGGGCGGTCCAGCGGTACGGGCCGGCCGGCGGGGGTCTCGGGGCCGGTGACGTGGGAGGGGTGGCCGGCCGCGGCCTCGGCGAGCATGCCCACGGCGGAGCAGAGCTGGCCGGGGGTGCAGTACCCGCACTGGAAGGCGTCGCGGTCCAGGAAGGCCCGCTGGAGCGGGTGCGGCTGCTCGCCGTCACCGCCGAGACCCTCGACGGTGGTGACCTCGCGGCCGTCGGCGGCGACGGCGAGCAGCAGGCAGCTGTTGAGGCGGCGGCCGTCGACCAGCACGGTGCAGGCACCGCACTGGCCCTGGTCGCAGCCCTTCTTGGACCCGGTGAGGTCCAGGTCCTCGCGCAGCACGTCCAGCAGGACGCGCCGGTGATCGACGAGGACGGTGTGGGGTTTGCCGTTGACCCGGAGGGTCACCTCGGAGTGGTGGCCGGGCTCCTGTGCGCTGGTCATGAGGGGGCTGACCTTCCGGACGGACGGTGGGTGCCGTCCAGACCGCGTATCCAGGCGCGGCCGGCTCACACCTGTCAGCCGGCGGCCGCGGTGGTCCGGGCCACCTTGTCGGTGACGTCCGCGGTGTCGCGGGCGGGCGGCGCGGTGACCCGTGCCTCGGTCCCGTAGTCCGAGAAGCGCAGCACGGTCGTGCTCGTCACGGCCGTGTCCTGCCGGCCCGGCGTCTTGTGGACGAGGGGGTGCAGGGTCACCCGGACGCTCTCCTGGCGCAGCCGGCCCTGCCCGTCCAGCCACAGGTCGACGGGCAGCCGGGACTTCCCGAGCTGCTCGCGCAGTTCCCGCTCCCGCGCGGCGTCGCCCGAGGAGAGCACGGAGACGGGGACGGAGACGCGGTAGTGGGTGGTGCGGGTGCCGTCCAGGGTCTGGGTGCCGACGCGGGTGACGTCCTCGGAGCCGACGTTCTTGAGGTAGCGGACCGGTTCGGCGGGGTCGCTGACCTGGGACCGGCCGGCCGAACCCCGCTGGGCGAGCCGCTTGAGGTCGATCTTCGCCCAGGTCTTGCCGCCCGGGACGGCGTCCTGCTTCCCGCGGGACGGCTTCTGGTAGACCACGCCGTCGACGACGCGCTGCTCGACGGTGGCGCCGCGCGTGGTGAGCGTGACGCGGCTGCTGCCGTCCTTCAGGGCGGCCACGCCGTCGCCGTGCGCCGTGACGGCCTGGTCACCGGCGACGACCTTGCTGGTGACGGCGATCTTCGCGCTGTCCGCGGCCACCGTCCGGCGGTAGGCGTCCTGGACGGCGCGGGCGGGCGGGGTCGCGCTCGGCCGGGCCTGCGCGTCCCCGCCCTTGCCGTCACCGTCGTCGTTGCCGCAGCCGGTCAGCCCGGCGGCGAGCACGAGGGCGGCGACGGCACTTCCGATCCCAGCCTTGGACACAGTGGGGTCCCCTTCCGATTCACGCCTGATCGTGGGTAGTTGACCCGATCACGGCTTCCCCGTCCGGTGTCGCTCACGCCCCGGCGCGGGGCCGGGAACCCGCGTACCGCGGCCGCTCAGACCGTCGGCACGGTCTCGTCCCGCCGGGCGAACCGGGTGCGGTGCAGCTCCGCGTACCGGCCGCCCGCCGCCAGCAGTTCCTCGTGCGTGCCGCGCTCGGCGATCCGGCCCGCCTCCACGACCAGGATCTGGTCGGCGGCCCGCACCGTGGACAGGCGGTGGGCGATGACGACGGCGGTACGGCCCTGGAGCGCCTCGGTGAGCGCCTCCTGGACGGCCGCCTCGGACGTGTTGTCCAGGTGGGCGGTGGCCTCGTCCAGGATCACCACGCGCTGGCGGGCCAGCAGCAGCCGGGCGATGGTCATGCGCTGGCGTTCGCCGCCGGAGAGCCGGTAGCCGCGCTCGCCGACGACCGTGTCCAGGCCGTCCGGCAGGGAGCGTACGACGTCGGTGAGGCGGGCGCGGCCGAGGGCGTCCCACAGGTCGGCGTCCGTGGCGTCGGGGCGGGCCAGCAGCAGGTTGGCGCGGACGGTGTCGTGGAAGAGGTGGCCGTCCTGGGTGACCATGCCGATGGTGGCCCGCAGCGACGCGGCGGTCACGTCCCGGACGTCGGTCCCGCCGACGCGGACCGCGCCCGCGTCGACGTCGTACAGGCGGGGCAGGAGCTGCGCGATGGTCGACTTGCCGGCGCCGGAGGAGCCGACGAGGGCGACGGTCTGCCCGGGTTCGGCGCGGAAGGAGACGCCGTGCAGGACCTCGGCGCCGCCCCGGGTGTCGAGGGCGGCGACCTCCTCCAGGGAGGCGAGGGAGACCTGGTCGGCGGCGGGGTAGGCGAAGCGGACGTCGTCGAACTCGACGGCGACCGGCCCCTCCGGGACCTCGCGGGCGTCCGGCTTCTCCGCGATGAGCGGCTCCAGGTCGAGCACCTCGAAGACCCGCTCGAAGCTGACCAGCGCGCTCATCACCTCGACCCGGGCCCCGGCCAGCGCGGTCAGCGGGGCGTACAGGCGGGTCAGCAGCAGGGCGAGGGAGACCACCGCGCCGGGCTCCAGGGTGCCGCGCAGCGCGAACCAGCCGCCGAGGCCGTAGACCAGGGCCAGGGCGAGCGCGGAGACCAGGGTGAGCGCGGTGATGAACACCGACTGGGCGGTGGCCGTGCGCACGCCGATGTCGCGGACCTCGCGGGCGCGGGCGGCGAACTCGGCCGACTCCTCCTCCGGGCGGCCGAACAGCTTGACCAGGGTGGCGCCGGGGGCGGAGAACCGTTCGGTCATCCGGGTGCCCATGGCCGCGTTCAGCGCCGCCGCCTCCCGCTGCATGCGCGCCATCCGGCGGCCCATGCGGCGGGCGGGCAGCACGAACACCGGCAGCAGCACGAGCGCGAGCAGGGTGATCTGCCAGGACAGGGTGAGCATCACCGCGAGCGTGAGCAGCAGGGTGACCAGGTTGCTGACCACGCCGGAGAGGGTGTTGGCGAACGCCCGCTGGGCGCCGATCACGTCGTTGTTGAGACGGCTGACCAGCGCGCCCGTACGGGTACGCGTGAAGAACGCGACGGGCATGCGCTGCACATGATCGAACACGGCCGTGCGGAGGTCGAGGATGAGTCCCTCCCCGAGCGTCGCCGACAGGCGCCGGCCGAGGATGCCGAGCGCCGCCTCGGCGAGCGCGACCAGGCCGATGAGCAGGGAGAGCCGGACCACGGTGCGGGAGTCGTGCCCCGCCACGATCGCGTCGACGACGCGGCCGGCGAGCACGGGGGTCGCCACGGCGAGCAGGGCGGTCACCACCCCCAGGGCCACGAACCGGATGATGCCGGAGCGGTGGGGTCGGGCGAAGGCGGCGATGCGGCGCAGCGTGGCGCGGGCGAGGGGGCGACGCTCGGACTGCGCGTTCATCACGCTGTGCAGCTGCGTCCAGGCGGTGGTTTCCATGCTCATGGGAGAGAACGTAGAACCTCAAGCGACGTCGAGGTCAAGGGCCGCGCGCTGCCGCCCCCGCCGCAGTCCGCCGCGACGCCTCCCGCCCGGCGCGCCGCCGACCTCCGGGCGCCGCGCCCGACCGGGCTCCTGCCGGCCGCGGTCGCCGGTGTACGGCGCTCGCTGCGCGCCGTGTTCACCCGGCCGGGGCGGTGGTGCCGGCGGCGTCGGGACGCGGGGGCGCCGGTGCGCCCGCGGGCCTGAGCCGCGAAGCTACGGGGAGGCCACCGCCCCCGCCCGCGCGGGGGCCCGAGAAGGAGGTTGCCGGATGCCGGTGCGCGTCGAACGCCAGGAGCACGTCACCACGGTCGTCCTCGCCCGGCCGGAGGCCCGCAACGCGGTCGACGGCCCGACGGCCGCCGCGCTCGCCGCCGCCTTCCGGGCGTTCGAGGCGGACGACGGCGCCCGGGTGGCGGTGCTGTGGGGGGAGGGCGGCACGTTCTGCGCGGGCGCGGACCTGAAGGCGATCGGCACCGAGCGCGGCAACCGGGTGGCCCAGGACGGTGACGGGCCGATGGGGCCGACGCGGCTGCGGCTGTCCAAGCCGGTGATCGCGGCGGTGGCCGGGCACGCGGTCGCGGGCGGCCTGGAGCTCGCCTTGTGGTGCGATCTGCGGGTCGCGGAGGAGGACGCGGTGTTCGGGGTGTTCTGCCGGCGCTGGGGGGTGCCGCTGATCGACGGCGGCACGGTACGGCTGCCCCGGCTGGTCGGGACCGGCCGGGCCATGGACATGATCCTCACGGGCCGCCCGGTGCCCGCCCCCGAGGCACACGCGATGGGGCTCGCCGACCGTGTGGTGCCGACCGGCACCGCCCGCGCCGAGGCGGAGGCCCTCGCCGCCCGCATCGCCCGCTTCCCCCAGGCCTGCCTGCGCGGCGACCGCGCGTCGGTCCTCGACCAGGAGGGCCGGGACGAGGAGACCGCGCTGCGCGCCGAACTCCGCCACGGCATGGCCGTCCTGGCCCAGGGCACACCGGGCGCGTCCCGCTTCGCCGCCGGAGCCGGCCGACACGGAGCCTTCCCGGACGCCTGAACCACCACACCCCGACCACACGGACCACGACATGCCGCCGAGGACGGGGAGGGTCAGGGGGCGGTGGGCCGGGGCGGGCAGTCGGGGTGACGCGGCGCCAGTGGCGTGCCGTCGACGGCCGGAAGGTCGGGGGCGGTGGGACGCATGGGTGCCGGGGCCGCGACGTTCG
>NZ_JBIVZV010000015.1:55895-249225 GCF_044759735.1 Streptomyces sp. NPDC100445
TCGCGGTGCGGCAGACGGGTCGGCTTGGTGGACGTGGGCAGCCGGACGGGACACCGAGGCCCACCGGGCCGTGGCCCGGACGGGCACCCGGGGTGACGCGGCGCCAGTGGCGTGCCGTCGACGGCCGGAGGGTCGGGGGCGGTGGGACGCATGGGGGCCGGGGCCGCGGCGCTCGCGGTGCGGCAGACGGGTCGGCTTGGTGGACGTGGGCAGCCGGACGGGACACCGAGGCCCACCGGGCCGTGGCCCGGACGGGCACCCGGGGTGACTCTGCGGCAGGGGCACGCCGCCGACGGCCGGGAGCGGCAGGGGGCGGTGGGCCGGGGCGGGGCCCGGGCGGCGGCGTTCGCCGTGCAGCAGACGGCCGACCCGCTGGACGAGGGAAGCCGGACGGGGTACCGGGAGGCAGCCGCCGGGACGGGCACCCGGGGGTGACTCGGCGGCGCTGGGGTTACGTGGTCGTGATCCGTACCTCTCCGCCGCCGGGGTCGACCCGGTCGTGCCAGCGGGTGGTGAGGGTCAGGCTGCGGTGGACCGGGACGGTGCCCGGGCCGAGGCGTTCGCGGTGCAGGAGACGGCCGTCCTGGTGGACGAGGAGGACCGGCCGGGTCAGCGGGGCACCGGTGCGCAGCACATGGGGGCTGGTACGGGCGCCGGGGGTGACGCGGTTGGGGGCGATCCAGCGCAGCGGCGCTTCGACGGCGACGGGTACGCCCGGCTCGGGCCAGGGCGCGCCCGCCAGCAGGTCGAGGACGGCGCCGGCCGCGCGGGCGCCCTCGCGGGCCGCGGTGCGGGCCGGTTCCACGGCGTGCAGGACGTTGCCGGCGGCGAGGACGCCGGGGCGCGAGGTGTGCAGGGAACCGCCGACGGCGGGACCACGGGTGCCGGGGTCGAGGACGAGGCCGCCGCGCCTGGCCAGTTCGTGGTCGGGGACGAAGTCGCCGGTGAACACGACGGTGTCGCAGGCCAGTACGGCCGTGCGGCCGTCCCGGTGGCGGACCCGGACCCCGGACAGCCGTCCGTGGCCGAGGAGTTCGGTGACCGTGGTGCCGGTCAGCAGCGGGATGCCGCGCAGCAGCCGGGCCGTCTCGGCGCGGGCGCGGTGCGTTCGGGCGTGCGGATCCTCCGTGACCAGGGCGACGACGTCGGCGCCCGCCGCGCGCAGGGTGCCGAGGGCCGCGTACGAGACGTCCTCGGCACCGACGACGACGGCGCGGGTGCCGATGTGCTGGCCGAACAGGTGGACGGACTGCTGGAGTTCGCCGGTGGTGTAGACGCCGACGGGGCGGGTGCCGGGCACCAGCCGGGCCGAGCGCGGGCGTTCGCGGGCGCCGGTGGCGAGGACGACCGCCCGCGCCTCGACCGTCTCGGGGCCGCCGGGACCGACGGTGTGGAGGGCCGGGCCCTCCGTCGCCCAGTCCAGCGCGGTCGTCCGGGTGCGGATCGCGGCGCCCGCCCGTTCGGCGGCGTCGGAGAGCAGGCGGGCGTAGCCGGGGCCGGTCAACGGGTGTGTCCAGGTGCCGAAGCCGCCGTGGGCGCAGTGGCGGGGGACGCCGCCGGGCGCCGCCTCACGTTCGAGCACCTCCACGCGCCCGGCGCCGGCCGCGGCCAGCCGCGCGGCGGCGGCGAGCCCGGCGGGGCCGGCTCCGACGACGAGGACGTCGACGCGGCGCGGTGTCGTCACGGCCCGTGCCCTCCGTCCGGCCCCCGCTCGAACAGTTCGCGTACCGCCGCCCCGCAGTAGAAGCCCTGGCAGCGGCCCGCGCGGGCCCGGGTGCGGCGGCGCAGGCCCTCCAGGCTGCGGGGCGGGAGCGGGCCGGCGAGGGCGTCGCGGATCTCCCCGCGGGAGACGCGCTCGCAGTGGCAGACCAGGACGCCGTACTCGGGGTCCCGGGCGATGAGGTCCGGCCGCTGGTAGGGCCGGGGGAAGGCCTCGCCGAGCCGGGGCAGGGCGACCGGTCCGGGTTCGCGTGCCGGGCCGGGGTCGAGGCCGGCGTCGGTCAGCAGACCGGTGACGTGGGCGGCGATGGCCAGGGAGGCGGTCAGGCCGGTGGAGCGGATGCCGCCGACGGTGACGTACGCCTGCCCGGGGTGGGCGGTGATGCGGTAGTCGTCGTGCCCGGTGGCCGCGCGCAGTCCGGCGTAGACGGCGGTGACCTCCTCGTCGAGCAGCGCGGGCAGGACGCGCCGGCCCTGCTCGCGCAGCGCGGCGAGCCCGTCGGCGGTGGACCCGGTGGCCCGTCTGTCGGACAGGTCCTCGGCGGTGGGGCCGAGGAGGACGTTGCCGTGGACGGTGGGGGCGACCAGGACGCCCTTGCCGAGGGCGGTCGGCACGGGGAGCAGGATGTGCCGGACGAGGGGGCGGGCGAACTTGTCGAACACCATCAGCTGGCCGCGGCGCGGGGTGACGGTGAAGTCCTGGTGTCCGAGCCGGCGGTCCAGGGTGTCGGCGTGCAGTCCGGCCGCGTTGACCAGGTAGCGGGCGCGCAGGGCGCCCCGGCTGGTGGCCAGGAGGTGTCCGTCCGCCCGGCGCACGTCCCGTACGGCGGTGTTGAGGTGCAGGTCGGCGCCGGCGGCGACCGCCTGGGTGGCGTAGGCGAGGGTGGTCGTCCAGGGGCAGATGACGCTCTCGCCGGGGACGTGCAGGGCGCCGAGCGCGCCGGGCCCGAGGTGGGGCTCGCGGGCGTACAGCTCGCCGGGACCCAGCAGCGCGGTGCCGGGGCAGGCGTTGCGCCCGGCCTTCTCGGCGAGCCGGGGCAGCGCGGCGAGCTGCTCCTCGTCCCAGGCGACGAGGAGCGCGCCGACCTGTTCGACGGGGATGCCGGTGTCGGCGGCGTAGGCGGTGAGCCGTTCGTACCCTTCACGGACCAGGCGGGCCTCCAGGGTGCCGGGGGTCGCGTCGAAACCGGTGTGCAGGATCGCGGTGTTGGCCTTGGAGGTGCCCTGGCCGACGTCGTCCTGGGCCTCGACGAGGGCGACGCGCAGGCGGGGGTGGCGGGCGAGTTCGCGGGCGATGGCGCAGCCGACGACGCCGGCGCCCACGACCGCCACGTCGTACGCCGTCGACGGCAGCGGGCCGGCCGCGGTGACGGTCACGGGCGGAGGAGGGTGGCGACGGCGGTGCGGAAGCGGGCGCGGCGTTCGGCGGCCCGGTCGGCGGGGACGCGGGGTTCGTACACGGTGGCGGGTTTCCAGTCGGGCAGGGCGTCCTCGACGCGGAGTGCCGGGTCCGCGCCGAGGCGGGCGAGGGCGGCGGCGCCGAGTGCGGTGGCGTCGGGCAGCGCGGACACCTCCACGGGGCGCTGGAGCAGGTCGGCCTGGGTCTGCATGAGGAGCGCGGAGCGGGTCAGGCCGCCGTCGACGCGGAGGGTGTCCAGCGGGGTGCCGAGGTCGGTGGCGGCGGCGTCGGCGAGTTCGGCGACCTGGGCGGCGATGCCCTCGCACAGGGCGCGCACCAGGTGCCCCGGAGTGGTGTCGAGACCCAGACCGGTGAGGGAGCCGCGCAGGTCGCCGCGCCACCAGGGGGCGGCGAGTCCGGCGAGGGCGGGGACGAAGGTGACCCCGCCGCTGTCGGGCACGGTGGCGCCGACCGGGTCGAGGTCGGCGGCGCCGGAGAGGACGCCGAGGTCGGTGAGCCAGCGGACGGCGGAGGCGGCGGTGTACACCTGGCCGTCCAGGCAGTAGCTGGTGCGTCCGGCGAGCCGCCAGGCCACGCAGCTGACCAGGCCGGAGTCGCCGCGCCGGGGGCGGTCGCCGGTGTGGGCGAGGAGGAACGCGCCGGTGCCGTAGGTGCACTTGGCGGCGCCGGGCGCGGTGACGCCCTGGGCGAGCAGGGCGGCCTGCTGATCGACGGCGAGGCCGGTCAGCGGGATCTCGGGGCCGAACGCCCGTGTGGTGCCGACGGGTCGTGCGGCGTCGGTCACCTCGGGCAGGCGTTCGCCGGCCAAGCCGTACAGGTCGAGGGCGCGCGGGGACCAGGTGACGCTGTCCAGGTCGAGCAGCTGGGTGCGGCCGGCGGTGGCGGTGTCGGTGGCGAAGGCGCCGGTGAGGCGGTGGACCAGCCAGGCGTCGGAGGTGGTGACGACGCCCTCGCGGGTGAGGTGACGGCGGATCCAGGCCATCTTGGGGGCGGCGAAGTACGGGTCGAGGGGCAGGCCGGTCAACTGCCGCAGCTCGTCCGCGTGCCCGGCCAGCCCGGCGCAGACGGTCTCGGCGCGCCGGTCCTGCCAGACCAGGGCGTCGGTGAGCGGGCGGCCGGTCGCGGGGTCCCAGGCGAGGACGGTCTCGCCCTGGTTGGCGAGGCCGAGCGCGACGACGGGCTCACCGGCCTCGGCGAGCGCGCGGCGGCCGGCGGCGACCACCGAGTCGTACAGCCCGGCCGGGTCCGCCTCGACCAGGCCGCCGGGCAGGTAGCGGGGGCGGACCTCGGCGAACCCGGTGCCGATGACACCGCGTTCGGGGCAGACGACCAGCGCCTTGGTACCGGACGTGCCCTGGTCGACGGCGAGCACCGGCCCCGTCATCGCCCGCCCTCCGCCGCGGCACTGAAGATCACCACGTCAGCCTGCCGTCGCGCGGGGTCCGGCGTCAAGGGTTTCCGGATTCGGCCAACTGATCCATTCGATGGTTGAGTTGGCAATAATGGTTCGGCGGCGAGCCGCGCCTCTATAGTGACCGCCGACCACACGCGAGATCTTCATGACCGCCCAGGGGAGGGCTGTTGCTACGTCACCCCGCCACCACGCCGGTGCGCCAGTGGCCGGGGGCCGGCGGCTGATGGCCAGAGACGGAGCCCGCCCCTCCTACGATCCCGCCGGCCCCGACCAGGCCCTGCGCGCCGCGCTCCAGGACCTGCGTACCGGCCGCTGGATGGCGATGCGCGCCCTGCTCGGGGACACCACCCAGTGGTGGCGGTGGACCCAGCGCACCCAGATCCTCGCGGCGGCCGCGGCCGGCACCGACGTGGTGCGGGCCTGGCTCGCCGAGGAGCCGGGCAACGTGCACGCCGCGGTGATGCACGCCCGGGTGCTGGTGGAGCGCGCGCTGCGGGCCAGGCGGGAACGGCACCGCCGTACGCACGAGTTGTGGATCGAGGCGTGGGACGCCGCCCAGTCCGCCACGGCCACCGCCCCGCGCGACCCCGTGCCCTGGGTGTGCCTGCTGGCGCTGGCCCAGCTCGACCCGGAGCAGCGCTGGGAGGAGCACCGGGCCGCCGCGCCGGAGCCGATGCTGCCGCCGGGACCCTGGGGGCTGCTGGCCGAGGCCCGCCGACGCGACCCGGACAACCGCGAGGCCCACCACCGGATGCTCCAGTTCCTGTACGTGCGCGGCGGTTCCGGCCGGCTGGCGGAGGCCTCCGGGTACGCGCAGTGGGCCGCCGGGCAGGCCCCGCCGGGTGCCGCGGCGCACGTGCTGCCGCTGTACGTGCGGGTCGAGCGCTACCGCCGGGACAGCGGCCACGACGCGGCGCTGGACCTGCACTGGGTGGTGGACGAGGCGGCCCGCGAGGCGCGGCGGGCGCTGGACTCCTGGTTCGGCCGCACCCGGAGCGACGAACGCTCGCTGTCCGACCTCAACCATCTGGCGCACGCCCTGTGGGGTTCGCTCCAGTTCTCCGACGCGGCCCGGGTGTTCGAGGCGATCGGGCCGTACTTCACTCCCCCGCCCTGGATGTACCGCACCCCGGACCGGGAGCGCGCCGTCGAGGTCTTCACCCAGGCCCGGGACCGCTGCCGGGCCGCCGCCGACGGCCCCCGCCCCTGACCGGACCGGTACCGCCGGCGACCACGCACCACCCCGGAACCCCCCGCACCAGGCAAGTCCCGCTCCCCCTGAACGTGCCCTGTTCGACGACCCGTTGATCCCGGAGGTCCCCGCGTGTCCCCCATCCCCGATTCCTCGTCCGCCCCCGCCAAGGGCCTGCCGCAACAGGACGAGGAGCAGCGCCTGCGTGAACTCGGCTACCGGCCGGTGCTGGCCCGCCGCATGGGCGGTTTCGGCAACTTCGCGATCAGCTTCTCGGTGATCTCGATCCTGTCCGGCTGCATGACCCTGTACGGCTTCGGCCTGAACACCGGCGGCCCCGCCGTGATGCTGTGGGGCTGGGCCGGCGTCGGCCTGTTCGTGCTGTGCGTCGGCCTGGCGCTCGCCGAGGTCACCAGCGCCTACCCGACCTCCGGCGCCCTGTACTACATGGCCGACCGGCTCGGCGGCCGCCGCTGGGGCTGGTACACCGGCTGGCTGAACCTGCTCGGGCTGCTCGGCGCGATCGCCGGCATCGACTACGGCGCCGCGCTGTTCACCGGCGCGTTCGCCAACCTCCAGTGGGGCTTCCACCCGACGCCCGGCAGGACCATGCTGATCTTCTGCGCGATCCTGCTGCTGCACGCGGTGCTGAACCTGTTCGGTGTCCGGCTGGTCAGCGTGCTCAACTCGGTCAGCGTGTGGTGGCACCTGGCGGGTGTCGCGCTCATCGTCGGCGCCCTGGCGATCTTCCCCGACCACCACCGGTCGCCGTCCTTCGTGTTCACGGAGTTCGTCGACAAGACCGGCTGGCACAATCCGCTGTACGTGGCGGCGATCGGTCTGCTGCTCGCGCAGTACACCTTCTCCGGCTACGACGCCTCCGCCCACCTGTCGGAGGAGACCTCGCACGCCTCGGTGGCCGCGTCCCGCGGCATCGTCCGGGCCATCTGGGTCTCCTGGCTGGCCGGTTTCGCCCTGCTCGCCGGACTCACCTTCGCCATCCAGGACTACGACGCCACGCGCACCACGGACACCGGTGTGCCGCCCGCGCAGATCCTGCTCGACGGGCTCGGCACCGGCGGCGCCAGCGCGCTGCTGCTCGTCGTGATCGTCGCCCAGCTGTTCTGCGGGAACGCCGAGGTGGCGGCGGCCAGCCGGATGGTGTTCGCCTTCAGCCGGGACGGGGCGCTGCCCGGCTCGCACCTGTGGCGCAAGGTGAGCGACCGCACCCAGACCCCGGTCGCCGCCGTGTGGCTGTCCGTCGGGGTGGCCTGCCTCCTGGCCCTGCCGTCGCTGTACTCGGCGACGGCGTACAACGCGGTGACCGCCATCAACGTCATCGGTATCACCCCGGCCTACGCCATCCCCGTCTACCTGCGACTGCGCGCCGGCGACCGCTTCCAGCGGGGACCGTGGCACCTGGGCCGCTGGAGCAGACCCGTCGGCTGGGTGGCCGTCGTGTGGGTGGCGGTCGTGACGGTCCTGTTCTGCCTGCCGCAGTCGTCACCGGTGACCGTGGACACGATGAACTACGCGTCCGTGGCCCTCGCCGTGGTCCTGGTCCTCGCCAGCGTGTGGTGGTACGTCGCCCGCCGGTCGTACGGCACGCCCACCACCGCCGCCTACGGCAGCGACCGCGACCAGGCCGACCTGGCCGAGGGCATCGTCTGAGCCTGCCGTCCGGTGGACGCCGGTCCCGGTACGGACAGGCGTGCCGGATGCGGCAGGATGAACGAACGCGCCGGCCACCGGAGTTCCGGGGCCGGCGCGGTCGCACATCCCGGACATCGAGCAGGTGACATCGTGACGAGAATCCCCCACAGGCCTTCCCCGGCGGTTTCGTGCCCGGGAGGTGGCCGGTGAACCGCACGCCGACCCTGGACGACCTCGTCCTCGGCGGTGTCGCCCTGGGGGCGGGCCTGCTGCTCGCCTTCGTGTCGCGCACCCTGCTGCACTGGCTCGGCGGGCACGCCAAGCGGACCCGGTGGAGCGGCGACGACGTCATCGTGGACGCGCTGCGCTCGGTCGTGCCGTGGGCGGCGATCGCGGGCGGCGCGGCGGCCGCGGCGGCCGTGCTGCCGCTCACCGGGGTGGTCCAGCACCACGTGGACCAGGTGCTCCAGGTGTGGCTGATCGCGGTGGTGACGGTCTCCGCGGCCCGGGTCATCGCCGGCCTGGTGCGCACGGTCACCCACTCCCGCTCGGGCGTGGCTGGCTCGGCGACCATCTTCGTCAACATCACCCGGGTGCTGGTCCTGGCGATCGGTTTCCTGATCGTCCTCCAGACGCTCGGCATCTCGATAGCGCCGCTGCTCACCGCCCTGGGCGTGGGCGGTCTGGCCGTGGCCCTGGCCTTGCAGGACACGCTCGCCAACCTGTTCGCGGGCGTCCACATCCTGGCCTCCAGGACCGTCCAGCCGGGTGACTACATCCGGCTGAGCAGCGGCGAGGAGGGGTATGTCGTCGACATCAACTGGCGCCAGACGACGGTCCGCCAGCTCTCCAACAACCTCGTGGTCATCCCCAACGGGCAGCTCGCCAAGGCAAACATGACCAACTACACCCGACCCGAGCAGCAGTTGACCGTGCTGGTGCAGGTCGGTGTGGGATACGACTCCGACCTGGAGCACGTCGAGCGGGTGACCTCGGAGGTGGTCGCGGAGGTCATGGCGGATGTCGCGGGCGCCGTCCCGGACCACGAACCCGCCATCCGCTTCCACACGTTCGGTGACTCGCGCATCGGTTTCACGGTCGTCCTGGGCGTGGGCGAGTTCAGCGACCAGTACCGGATCAAGCACGAGTTCATCAAGCGTCTGCACCGCCGCTACCGCGAGGAGGGCATCCGCGTCCCGGCGCCCACCCGCACGGTGGCCCTCCAGCAGGGCGCGGTGGTGATCCCGCACCAGCGCAACGCCGAGGAGGTCGGCCCGGACGCCTTCCGGACCGAGTAGGACGGGCGCGCCGCCGCGTGCCCGTCGTGGGTGTTCGTCGCCGCGTGCCCGCCGTGAGCCGTCGGCGCCGCGTGCCCGTCGTGCGTCGTCGCCGCCGGCCCCTGCCGTGCCTCACGGGGCCGGCGGGCCGCCGTTCAGGTGGCGCCGCTCCGTTCGCCCCGCACGGGCTGGCCGCCGTGTCCTTCTCGGGGCGGGGTCCTCGGAAGGAGCGCCCCGGCGGCGAGGCCGCCCAGGCCGATCACCGCGAGGGTGATCATGGCGACGGCGTACGCGCCCTTGGTGAGCCCGGCGACGAGGATGGTCCCGGCGATCGCCGTGCCGAAGGACGAGCCGAGGTTGGACACGCTGCGGGACAGACCGGAGATCTCGCCCTGCCGCTCCTCCGGGAAGCTCGACTGGACGACGTTGACCGACGGCGTCAGCATCAGGCCCAGGCCGAGGCCCACGAGGAGCAGTCCGGGGACGAAGGCCCAGGCGGTGGTGAAGCTGCCGGCCAGGCCCACGAGCACCGCCACGCCCGCGACGGCGACCACGAACCCGGTGGTGATCAGGGTCCGCTGGGACCGCCGTCGGGCGAGCGCGGCGGCGGACAGCGACGTCACGAGCAGTCCCAGCGTCGCGGCCGTGAAGATCACGCCGGTCTGTACGGCGTCGTAGCCGCGGACCACCTGGAGGTAGGCGGCCACCGTGAACGACGTGCCCATCAGCAGCAGCCATTGCACGTTCTGCGTGATCAGTCCGAGGTTGGAGGTGCGGACGCGGAACAGGCCGAGTGACAGCAGCGGTTCCTCACCGGCTCGTTCCTTGTCGCGCGAGGAGCGCAGGAACCAGGCGAGGACGAGGACACCGAGGACGATCAGGCCGGCCATCAGCCAGATGTTGTTGTCCGCCGCCAGGATGCCCATGACGACCAGGACCAGGCCCGCCGCGGACAGCACGGCCCCGGTGGTGTCGAAGGACCGGGTGGGGTCAGGGGGCAGGGGGTCCTCGATACGGCGGCTCAGCCAGACGATCACCGCGATGACCAGCGCCTGGAACACGAAGGCCGCGCGCCAGCTGATGCCGGTGGTGATGAGCCCGCCGATCAGCGGTCCCGCCGCCGCACCGACGCCGCCCAGCGCCATGATGATGCCGAACGCGCGGGCGCGGGAGGTCAGGTCCCGGTACAGCAGTGTGGTGAGGATGTAGACGGGCGGGATGAGCAGGGCGGTGCCGACGCCCTCCAGGATCGAGTTGCCGAGGATGAGGACGCCGAGCCCCGGGGAGGCCGCGCTCAGCAGCGCGCCCACGCCGTAGACCACCAGTCCGGTGACGAAGCAGCGCTTGCGGCCGTAGCGGTCGGTCAGCTTCCCGCCGGGGATCATCAGCGCTGCCATGACCAGCAGGAAGACGGTGATGGCCACCTGGACGCCCTGGACGGTGGTGTCGAGGTCCTCGCTGATGTCGTTGATCATCACGTTCATGTTGGAGCCGGCGAAGCTGCATATGAACTGGGCCAGGGCCAGCGCGGCCAGGATGTGCCGCTGCTCCGGCGGCGGCCGCGTCGGCCCTGTCGTGTCAGTCATCCGCGGTTGCCTCCGTCGAGGGGTCGTTGGGGACCGTGAGGCCCTGGATGTCGGGGGGCCGGGCGGCGGTGCCCGCGTCGGCTCCGGTCGTGTCCCGGCCCAGCTCCTCGTCGAGGGCCATGGCCGCGGTGACCAGCGCGAGGTGGGTGAACGCCTGTGGGAAGTTGCCGAGTTGCTCCCCGGACGGGCCGATCTCCTCGGCGAACAGGCCGACGTGGTTGGCGTAGGTGAGCATCTTGTCGAAGGCGTACCGGGCCTGGTGGAGCCGGCCGCTGCGGGCGAGGGCCTCCACGTAGAAGAAGCTGCACAGGTTGAACGTGCCCTCGGAGCCGCGCAGTCCGTCGGGCGAGGCCGCCGGGTCGTACCGGTAGACCAGGCTGTCGCTGACCAGTTCGTCGTCCATGGCGTCGAGGGTGCTGATCCAGTCGGGGTCGCGCGGGGAGAGGAACCCGACCCGGGGCATCAGCAGCAGCGAGGCGTCCAGGACGTCGGTGTCGAAGTGCTGGACGAAGGCCCGCCGCTTCTCGTGCCAGCCGCGCTCGACGATCTGCTGGAAGACCTTGTCCCGGACGGCCGTCCAGCGGGCGGTGTCGGCGGGGCGGGAGAACCGGGTGGCGGACCGTATGCCCCGGTCGAACGCGACCCAGGTCATCAGCCGGCTGTAGGTGAAGTCCTGCCGGCCGCCCCGGGTCTCCCAGATGCCCTCGTCGGGCCGGTCCCAGTTGTCGGCGAGCCAGTCCAGTACGCCGCTCAGCGCCTTCCAGCCGCGTACCGCGCCGATGTCCCCGCCGACCGTCAGGGCGTCCGAGGCCTCGCCGTAGATGTCGAGCTGGAGCTGGTCGACGGCCGCGTTGCCCGCCCGTACCGGCCGTGACCCGCGGTAGCCCTCCAGGTGGTCCAGGACCTCCTCGCCCAGGTGGGGGTCACCGTCCACCCGGTACATGATCTGCAACGGGTCGCCCGAGGCGGTGCCGCCGGCCTCGACGCGGTCGCGCAGCCAGCGCCGGAAGGCGTAGGCCTCCGTCTCGAAACCCAGGTCGGTCAGGGCGCTCACGGACAGCGAGCCGTCCCGGATCCAGGTGTAGCGGTAGTCCCAGTTGCGTTCGCCGCCGACCTGCTCGGGCAGTCCCATGGTGGCGGCGGCGATGGGCGCGCCCGTCGGCGCGTAGGTGAGCAGCTTGAGGGTGATGGCCGACCGGTTCACCATGTCCTGCCAGCGCCCGTGATAGGTGCAGGACCGCAGCCAGGACAGCCAGAACCGGCGGCACTTCTCGACGTCCTCGGCGATGCCGGGCAGCGCGGGGAGGTCCGGAGCGGCTGCGCCGGCGCCCGCGCTGGTCAGCACGAAGGCGGCGGCCTCTCCGGTGCCGAGGGTGAACCGCGCGGTGACGTCGGCGCCGTCGGCCCGCAGCGGGGCCCCGACGGTGGACTGCACGTGCAGGTCCGTGCCCGGACCGCGCAGGACGGCGGCGTGGCCGTCGGTGACGTCGAGCGTGTGCGGTACCCGCCCGTAGTCGAAGCGCGGTCGGCACGTGAAGGTGAAGGGCAGGCTGCCCCGCATCACCCGGACGACCCGGATCAGGCGGTGCCGGTCGGTGGGCACCGGGGAGTCGACGGGGGGCATGAAGTCGGCGACCTCGCCGACACCGCCGGGCCCCATGAACCGGGTCACCAGGATCGCCGTGTCGGAGAGGTACAGCTGCCGGACCGACACCTGTCCGTCGAGGCCGTCCACGGCGAGCCGGCAGTGTCCGCCGTGCTCGCTGTCCAACAGTGAGGCGAAGACGCTGGGCGAGTCGAAGCGGGGGGTGCACCACCAGTCGACGGTTCCCCCGGACGACACCAGGGCCGCCGTCTGGAGGTCACCGACCAGCCCGTGGTCCGCGATGGGCGGATACCGGTCCATCGTGTCTCCTCCCGTTCCGTTACGGAGTCACCGCGGAGTCGTCGTCCTCGACCACGCACAGGGCCCAGATGACGAACCCGGAGAGGGCGATCATCATGACCGACCACAGCGGGAAGTAGGGCAGCGAGAGGAAGTTGGCGATGATGACCAGCCCGGCGATGACGATCCCGGACACGCGCGCCCACATCGCCCGCCCCATCAGGCCGAAGGCGACGATCAGCGCGATCACGCCCAGGACGAGGTGGATCCAGCCCCAGCTGGTGAGGTTGAACTTGAAGACGTAGTTGGGTGTGGAGACGAACACGTCGTCGTGGGCGATCGCCATGATGCCCCGGAACACGCCGAGCAGTCCGGCGAGCGACAGCATGACCCCGGCGAAGGAGGTCAGACCGCCCGCCCAGGCCTGCTTGGCGGAGTGGGTACGGGCACGGGTGGGATGTGTGGCGGCCATACGGAGTCCTCGATTCGTTGCCGTGGGCGCCGCTCAGCGCCCGGGGACGGTGGAGACGGTGTCGGAGCCGCGGGCCGGTCCGGCGCCGCTGAGGACCAGCTCCTTGGCCCTGCGGAACTCGTCGTCGGTGATGTCACCGCGGGAGCGCATGTCGGACAGCTTGGCGAGTTCGTCGGCATGGCTGGGCTGTGTCCCGCCGGACTGCGCGGTCTGCCGTACGTAGGAGTCGAGTGCCTCCTGCCGAGCGCGCGCGTCGGCCACCTCGCGCTTGCCCATGCCCTTGCCGCGCGCGATCAGGTAGACGAAGACGCCCAGGAAGGGCAGCACGATGACGAACAACGTCCAGCCGGCCTTGGCCCAGCCGTGCAGGTCGTCGTCGCGGAAGATGTCGACGATGATCCGGAACAGCAGGACGAACCACAGGATCCACAGGAAGAACACCAGCATGGTCCAGAAGGCGCTCAGCAGCGGATAGTCGTACGCGAGGTAGGTCTGCGCGCTCATGTCTCTCCTCGGTCAGGGGCACCGGCACGTGCGGTTCGAGGGCCGGTTTCTGCCGCTTTCAGCGTGCACACGACGAGGGCGGCGCGTCCTCACCCGGAGCGGGTGAACGTGCCCGCGGGGCGTCAGCCCATGGGCCCGGAGGCGCCCGGCAGCGTGCCGCCGCTCCTGCGCAGCGCCGCCCGCCAGGCCAGGGCGACGCCCAGCTCGACGAGGCCCAGCAGCACGAGCCACAGGCCGAGCAGCCGGGTCAGCGCGCGCGCCGACTCGGCGGGCAGCGCCAGCACCACGATCCCGGCGACGATGCCGAGCACCGCGGCACCCAGGACGACACCCCGGTGGGGCAGCTCCCTGACGGCGATCGCCGTGTACAGGGTGAGGACACCGGAGGCCAGCCAGGCCAGTCCGACGATCAACGACAGCGCGGTGATGGTCTGCAACGGGTTGCGCAGGCACAACACGCCGGCCAGGACGTACAGCACCGCGGCCAGCAGCCCGGGAAGCCGTTCCCCGTGCTCCTCCCGCGAGAACGCCGTCACGAACCGGAACGCGCCGCTGAGCAGCAGGCAGAGCCCGAGGATGACTGCCAGGACGTGCAGCGTCTCGTCCGGCCAGACGAGGATCAGCACGCCCGGCACGAGCGTGACGACGGCCGCCCCCAGACCCCAGGTCCAGGAGCGGGCGATCATCGTCATGGTGCCGTCGGGGCCGGTGGCCGTCCCACCGAACGGATCCGACGGTCCCGGCGCCTGTCCACGCGGTTCGGTCATGGCTCCTCCTCGCGTGTCCGTGGCCGGACCGTTCGCCGGTCCCCGGTGGGACGGCACCCGGCCCCTCGGTTCAACAGCCTGGCCGGAACTCCCGGGGCGCCGGATCACCCACCGCGGGTGAATCCCGCCGGTGGACCCGTCCCGCCCCCGGGCTGCGCGCCGCTCACTCCGGCAGCTGACGCATCTCCACCACCCTCAGCCCGAGCGACTGGCAGCGGTTGAGCAGTCCGTAGAGGTGTGCCTCGTCGACGACGGGGCCGAACAGGACGGTCTGCCCGGACATCAGCACCCGCTCGAGCTCCGGGAAGGCCTGGGCCAGGGTCTCGGACATGTGTCCATCGACACGGATCTCGTAGCGCATGGGGCCTTCTCCCGCCGCGGGCCTGGTGCGGTCTCTGGTGCGGTCTCCCTGGCGATCCTGCTCCGTCCGGCCGTGCCGGACCTCACCCGGCACAGGTGACCCGGCACCCGACCGCCCCCAAGGACCCTGGGCCGCCGGTGACGCCGGGTGCCGTGGCGTCAGTGGGTGACGGCGAGCTTGAAGGTGATGATCGCCAGGCCGAGCAGCAGATTGACCGCGGCGGTGCCGGCGACCAACCGCCAGGACGCGCCCGCCCGCCGTGCGCCGACCGCGGACCAGCCCACCTGACCGGCCACGGCCACCGCGACGGCCAGCCACCCCGCCCCCACCACACCCAGGCCGAACAGCGGGCTGACGGCGACCGCGACGGCGGGTGGGACGGCGGCCTCCACGATCGGCCACTCCTCCCGGCACACCCGCACCACGGTCGCCCGGTCCAGCGGGCGTTGCGCGAGGCGGGCCCCGAACAGGTGGGCGTGGACGTGCCCGACCCAGAACACCAGCCCGGTGACCAGCAGCAGGAGCATCAGCCGGAGCCGGGGGAACTCCCCCAGGCCGGAGGCGCCGATCACCACGGACGCGGCGAGCATCGACCCGTACACGGCACCCGTGTAGTCGGCGTGGGACCGGCGCGCGGTACGGCTCTCCGCAGCCGTGTCCTGCTCGGTGGAGGACATCACCGCCGCCTTTCGTCCGCGCTTTCGGGCATCGCCGGGCCGGGAGTCAGATCAGTCCGTGCTCGCGGGCCCGGCGGACCGCATCGGCGCGCCCGTTCACACCGAGCTTGCGGTAGGCGCTCTTGAGGTGGGTCTTCACCGTGTTGACGGAGACGTACAGGTCGGCGGCGATCTCCTCGGTGGACATCAGGTCGGCCAGCCCGCCCACGACCTCGCGTTCGCGCGCGCTGAGGTCCTCCACGACGAGGGGCGGGTCGGACGCGGCCGGTCCCGGGCCGTCGTGCGGGCCGGGCCCGTCCGGGACGAGCCAGCCCGCGGCCAGCCCCTGGAGGGAAGGTGTCTCAAGGAGGCGCCGGATACGGGGTCCGGCGTCGAGGAAGGGCCGCCGCAGCCGCTCCGGCCGGGCCTCCAGCAGGGCGTGGGCGAGCTGTTTGCGGGCCGTCGCGGTGTCGCCCGTCTCCTCGGCGTCCCGAGCGCGCACCAGCGCGGCGCGTACGGTCGCCCGGGGGCCCGTGAGGTCCCCGGTCCGCATCTGGTCGAGCAGGCCGAGGGCCGTCTCGCGGTTCCCGGCGGCGAGCTGGGCCCAGGCGATGTCGGCCGCGTACGCGGGCTCGCCGGCGCAGGAGACGTCGTCGAGGACCTTGACGGCACTGTCCGGGCGGCCCTCGGCCAGATGGGCCGCGGAGGTGATCAGTGCGGTGCGGGCCTCCGCCCAGGGTGAGGTCACGAGTGCCGGGACGGTGGGGACGGCCGCCGCGGCGGCGGCCACCGGCTCGTCCCGGGCCAGCAGCAGCCCGGCCGTGGCGAGGGACCGGCTGGTGGCCGTCACCGGGTCGCGCGGGGAACCGCCGTCGGCCGCCTCGTCCAGCAGGGTCTGGGCCCGCCCGAGCTCGCCGCGGTCCACGGCCACGGCCGCCAGCACGAGCCGGCCGAGGTCCGGGCCGGTGCGGCGCGGGTGGTCCGCGCCGGACGTCTCGCTGTCCGTCAGGGCCGCCAGCGCGGTGCGCTCGGCCCGGCAGAGCCGGCCGTCCAGGTAGTCGATCAGCGCCAGCTGTCCGAGGCAGTCCCCCCGGGGCAGCGCGGTCGGTGCCCCGCCCGGGCCCGAGACGACCTCGGACAGGGCGGCGCGCGCGTCGTCGAAACGCCCGGCCCACAGCCGGACCGAGCCCAGGTGGGTCAGCAGCAGGGCGGTCAGTTCGGGGTGCTTGTCCAGCAGCCGGGCGGGAACCTCGCCGCGCAGTTCCTCGGCGGCGGCCACGGCCTGCTCCGCGGTGCCGGGCGAACCGGACAGCCGGGCGCCCAGGGTGCGCAGCAGCAGACAGCTCAGCCGCAGGGTGGCGTCGGCCGGCCGCCCGGTCAGGTGCTCCTCGGCGCGGCGCAGATGGGCCAGGCCCCGGTCCACGTCGTGCGTGGACAGGTCGCGGGCGGCACGCACCAGGTCGGCCGCCGCGCCGGTGGCCTCGGGTCCCATCGGTGCGAAGAGTTCGGCGAGGTCGTCCGCGCGCAGGCCGCCGAGGAGCTGGCCGATGGCCAGGTCGTCGACGAGCGCCCGGGCCGTGAGGTTCCAGTCGCCGGCGGCGGCGCCGTGCGCCAGTGCCTCGGGCAGGAGACCGGAGGACCGCAGCCACCGCGCGGCACGCCGGTGGAGTTCCGGTTCCAGCCCCGGCGAGCGGGCCCGCAGATGGGCCCGGAGGATCTCCCCGAACAGCGGGTGCAGGCGGTACCAGGACTGTCCCAGGTCCTCCACGAACGCGTTCTGGGCGTGCAGCGCGGCGAGCACCGGCTCCGCCCCGCCGTGACCGGTCAGCTCCGCCACCAGACCGGGGCAGAAGCGGTCCGTGACACTGACGCGCAGGAGCAGGTCCTGGGTGCGGGGCCTCTGCCGCTTCAGGACCTCGGCGAGCAGGAAGTCGGCGATCGTGCTGCGGCCCGCCTCGAAGTCCCTCAGGTACGCCTCCGGGTCCGGGCTGCGCTCGGCGGCCAGGGCGCTCAGGCGGAGCCCGGCGGCCCAGCCCCCGGTGCGTCCGACCAGGGCGCGGGTGGCCTCCTCGGGGAGCCGCAGCCCGTGCAGTTCCAGGAGGGCCGCCGCCTCGTCAGCGGTGAAGGCCAGTTCGGCGTCCCGGATCTCGGTGATGGCGCCGGCCGCCCGGTAGCGGTGCAGGGGCAGCAGCGGCTCGGTGCGGGTGACCAGGACCAGGCGCAGTCCCGGCCCGGCGTGGTGCAGGACGAACTCCAGCTGTTCGGCGATGGGCGCGCAGGCCACCCGGTCGAAGTCGTCGAGCACGAGGACGACGGGCCGCTCGCGCCCGCTGAGGTCGTCGGCGAGGCGGGCCAGCAGCCTGTGCTCCACCCGGCCGGCTTCCGCGGGGCAGCCGACGCCGGGCGACGGGGGCAGGCCGGCGGTGCGCAAGGCCTGGAGCACGTACGCCCAGAACATCCCGCAGCGCTGGTCGCCCGGTTCGCCCGTCAGCCAGGCGACCGGTTGCCCGAGCCGAGCGGCCCAGTCCGCGACCAGCAGCGTCTTGCCCGCGCCGGCCGAGCCGTCGACCATCGTCAGCGGTGTGCCGAAGGCCTGGTCGAGGTGGTCGGCGAGCCGTGGGCGGCGAAGGAAGGTGGCCGGCCTGGCCGGCACCGCGAAGCGGGTCTGGAGGAACGGTTCGCCGAGCGGATCGGCGTACGCGGCGGCGTGCCCCGCCGTGTTCTGCTGCCTCTCGGACATCGGGACACCACCTGTCCGTCGGCCCCGTGGGGGGCTCCACCCGATCAGCATCGCAGTCCCGGGGCCCCGGCGCAGTTCGCGCGGGCGGTATCGCGCCGCCGTCAGCGCTCGTCGCCGGGCGGACGCGTCCGGTCGGGTGCCGCCGGGGCCTGGACGCGGGCGGTGGCCGCGAGCAGGGCGAGCAGGGCGAGGACGCCGAGGAGCACCAGGGCCAGCAGCAGGACCGTGAGCACCGTCGGGTGGTTCCAGAGCGCGAAGACGACCGCGATGACCAGCAGGGCGCCCAGGGTGAGCCACCGGCGGTAGGCCAGGGTCCAGGTGCCGGCTCCGCCGGTGCCGATGTGGTGGGCCGCCGCCCACCGTGCCGCGGAGTCCGCCGTGTGGTCGGAGGCGCCGCGGATCGCCACGGGCAGCCGGCCCGGACCGACGAAATAGGCGCCCAAGGCGATGACGACGCCCAGGACGACGGCGGTCCGCAGGCTGACCCTGAGGAAGCGGACCAGGGTGTCGAAGACGGCCGCGGCGGCGGACCGGGACTGCACCTGGGGCGGCAGGTGGTCGAGGTAGTAGCGGCGCGCCACGACCAGGGCTACGGCGACGACCAGGCAGGCGAAGGCGGCCCCGAGCGCGGTGCGGGCCAGGGCGCGGCGGCGCCGGTGGGCGAGGAGCACCCCGGCGGCGCCGAGGACGACGACCAGCACCGGGAACCAGTTCCCGACGATGTCGAGGAGGTGCGCGGCCTTGCGGTACTTGGCGAGCTGGTCGGAGTGGAAGAGCACGAACTCCTTGTTCACCTGCGGAATCCGGTCGGCGGGTTTCAGTCCCGCGTCGACCAGTTCCTTCTTGACCCGCTCGACGGCCGTGCCCACGTCCAGGGTGACCGTGCCGTCGCTGACCCCGACCGCGCCGCGGCCCTCGCCGGTCAGGGCGTGCACGACGGCGTTGTGGGCCGCGCGGTTGGCGGTGCGCCACACCGTGGCGAAGGCGTCGCTCTTCACGACCCGTGTGGCGATCTTGGTGACGGCCTGGTCGGCGGCGGAGTCGAGCTGTGGGCCCAGTCCCCGGACGGCGTCGGCGGCACGCGGCGGCAGGCCCTGGGACCGCAGCCAGGAGGCCAGGTCCCCGGCGGCCTGCACGCCGTTGACGTGGGGGTCGACGGCCTCGCTGACGCGGTGGATCGCGGCGTCCTGGACGGCCGGGTCGGTGGCGAGGGGCGCGACGGTGGAGACGTAGCGGTCGGTGTCGAGCGCGATGTCGTGCACCCAGGTGGCCAGGAGGGCGAGGGGTACGAGGATGCAGGTGAGGACGATGAGCACGGCCGAGGCGACACTGCGCGCCACGCGGCCGGCGCCGGAACCGTGAGCGCCGGGGCCGTTCCCGCGGGGGCCGTTGCCGCCGGAGCCGTGTCCGCGGGGACCCTTCTCGTCAGAGCGGTGCCCGCCGGGCCCGTTGCCGCCGAAACTGCTCCCGGCAGGACCGCTCCCGCCGGGGACCTTCCCGGCCGGGCCACTCCCGCCAGGGGCGTCCCCACCGGGGCCGTTCCCGGCAGGGCCGTTCCCGGCGGGGGTGCTCCCGGCAGGACCGTTCCCACCGGGACCGTGCCCGGCAGGACCGTTCCCGCCGGGAGTGCTCCCGGCAGGACCTTTCCCCACAGGGCCGCTCCCACTGGTAACACTCCCGGCAGGGCCGCTCCCGCCGGGGCCGTTGCCGCCGGGTGGCCGGGCCGTACCGCCCGGGGGTGGCGCCGTACCGCCGGGAGTCGCGCCGGGGTGCTCCCGCGGGGTGTTCTCCAGGTCCGGCGGGGTGGGCCGCGGGTCGCGCGGTGTCCGGTCCGGGTCCTGTGGCTGCGGGTCGGTCGGCTCGGTCACGGGGGTCTCCGGCGCGGTAGGTGCCTGGACACGCCCATTGCCTCAGCCGCGTCGCCCGGGCGCACTCCGGGTGGGCCGGACGGACGACACGGGCACGCCGCCGGGAGCCGTCAGCCGTCAGGAGGCGGGCGGGCGGCGCTCACGCAGGGGCGGCGGGCTGCCGAGGCGGCTCGCCAGGAAGGGCTCCTGTGCCAGGACGGCACCCACGCTGATGCTGACGGCGACCGCGACGCAGACCACGATCAGCCAGGAGAGCAGCACGAACACCGAGCCGACGGGACCGTACTCGCTCAGGGCGCGGTCGAGCGCGTGCGGCATGTACAGGTTCGCGGTGACGGTCAGCGCGGTGAGGACGCCGGCGGTGATCACGGCTCCCGGCAGCAGCGGCCGCCAGCCGACGCGCCCGCCCAGCAGCAGGTGCTGGGTCCACCACCACAGGCCCGCCTGTGTGAGCAGCACGAGCGGCGTGCCCAGCCAGGCGCCGGCGCCGAAGCCGTTCCGCACCGGTCCCTGGAGGATCAGGACCCCGAGCCACAGGACGAGCCAGGCGGGCCACCGCCAGGGGGCGACCCTGGTGCCGGCCCGGGGGATCTCCCAGGCGCGTTTGCACAGGCGCTGGAGCGCCCGGCTGACCGCGGTGGCCGACAGCAGCACCATCAGGCCGCCGATGATGCCGGTGGCCTGCTGGAGGTTGTTCGTCGTGGGGTGCAGCGCGTGCTTCAGCTCGCTGCTCACCGACTCGCTCAGGCCGAACACCGCCCGGACGGAGTCGATCAGCTGGCGGCGTACCGCCGGCGGGGCGTAGGCCGCGACGACGAAGAGCAGCGGGACGGCCGTCAGGAAGCACTGCGCGGCCAGGCGTGTGGCGGAGTCGAAGATGTTCACGGACACCAAGCGGTCCACGAGGTGCGTGAGGACCGGCAGGCGGCTCTCCGCCCGCCGGTGCGCCGACTTCGCCCGGGCCACCAGCCGCTGGACGCGCCCGTCCGCTGCCATCAGGATCGGGGGGACGGCATGACGTTGTTCCCTTCGCCGCGACTGCCTTCGCTGCGTCCAGAGTGGGGGGCGAGGTGGCCCGCGGCACCTCGGCGATCACCCGGCCGGCCGGGACGGCGGCGGCCACGAGATGTCGTTCCCGGGACCGCTGGCTACTGTCGAGGTGTCCCGACAGGATGAGGTCGCCGTGCTGCCCGACCTGCTGCTCGTGGCCCTGGCCATCGCCCTGGACCCACTGCCCCTGATGAGTTTCGTGCTGGTGGTGGGGTCGGCGAGGGGGGTGTGGAAGGGGTTGGTCTTCATCCTGAGCTGGCTGGCGTGTCTGGTCATGGTGATCGCGCTCGTGCTGACGGTGACCGGCGGGCAGCCGCCGGCGCCCCGGTCGCCGCCCTCGACGGCCGTCCTCGCGGTCAAGCTGCTCGCCGGGGTGCTGCTCGTCGGCTACGGCGGGCACCGGCGCCGGCGGGTCCCCGGCAGCCGCGACCGCGAGCCCGCTCCGGACCCCGGGCCGGCGGCGTCCGCGCGGCTCACCGACAGGATGGACCGCACGACGGTCTGGGCCGCCGCCGGACTCGCCGTGCTCGTGCAGCCCTGGGGACTGGTCGCGGCGGGGGCGACCACCGTGCTGGAGGCGGACACCTCGCACCTGTCGACCTGGTTCGTCCTGTGCGGTTTCTGTCTGCTCGCCACGGCCGAGCTGCTCGCCGTCGAGCTGTACGTGGTCTTCAGCCCCGTCCGGGCGAAGGCGCGGCTGCTGCGGCTGCGGGAGTGGCTGACCGGCCACCAGGAGCAGGCGCTGGTCACCGTCTGCCTGGTGCTGGGCTGCTGGCTGGTGGGGAAGAGCCTGTACCAGCTCACCGCGTGATCCGGCCGGCGCGGAGGTGCGGGGCCCCGTACCGCGTGCTGCAATGGCAGGCGGGGGCCGCCGGCCGCCGGTGAAGGCGCTGCCGGGGGCGACGGTACGGCCGGGCGGACGAACCGTCCCCGGCTCCCCTCCGGCTTCGACGAGGAGTGGCCATGGAGAGTGTCGAAGAGATGGGCCCCGTCGACTACCTCGTCATCGAGTTCCCCGGGAACCGCATGACGGGCGAGGCCTTCCCCCTGCTGGTCGACCTCGCCGAGCGCGGCGTCATCCGCATCATCGACCTGGCCTTCGTGCGCAAGGAGACGGACGGCTCCGTCGTCGCGCTGGAACTGCGGGACCTCGGCGGTGAGGTGGACCTGTCCGTCTTCGAGGGCGCCTCGTCCGGCGTGCTGGACCAGACCGACCTGGAGGAGGCCGGCAACGCCCTGGAGCCCGGCAACGCGTCCGCGGTGCTGGTGTACGAGAACCTGTGGGCGGCCCCGCTGGCCCGCGCGCTGCGGCGCGGCGGGGCCCAGCTCGTGGCGAGCGGCCGCGTCCCCGTGCAGGCCCTGCTCGCCTCGCTGGACGCCATCGAGGACCCGGTGCCGCCCGGCGGCAGCGCGGCGGCCTGAGCCGGTCACCCACCGGCCGACGCATCGACTTGGGAGATGACCGACATGCCCGGACTGCTTCGGGGCGTCGCACGCACAGCCGTCGTCGCCGGAACCGCCACCGCCGTGTCCAACCGCGTCTCACGCCGGCAGGCGGGCCGCTGGGCGCAGCAGGACTACGACCAGCAGCAGGCGCAACAGCAGCAGGCCCCGCCGCCTCCGCCCGCCGCGCCCCAGGCTCCCGCGTCCGACGACATGAGCCACCGGATCGAGCAGCTCAAGCAGCTGGCCGACCTCAAGGCCCAGGGTGTCCTGTCGGACGAGGAGTTCGAGAGCCAGAAGCGCCGACTGCTGGCCTGAGCCGGCGGTGCCCGCCGATGGACGAGGACCGGGCCCGCGCGCTCCGATCGCTGGACCGGCGGCTGGACGCGCTCGCCCGGCAGCCGTTCCGGGCCCGGTTCCACCTGCGCGGACGGGACCGGGCGACCGCCGTGCTGAAGGGGCCGGCGACCGTCCGCCGGCACGCCCGCGACCTGATCGCCCAGCGGCTGGCACCGGCGCAGCCGTACAAGGACGGCAGGCAGACGCCGTACCGCGGACACCCGGTGTTCGTGGCGCAGCACGCCACCGCCACCTGCTGTCGCGGCTGCCTCGCCCGCTGGCACGGCATCCCCGCCGGACGGGAGCTGACCCGGGCCGAACAGCGGTACGTGGTGGACGTGATCTGCCGCTGGATCGCGCGGGAGACGGGAGACAGCGCGTTTTCCGGCCAGGACCCCTGTCGAACCGACCCCGGTCACGAGATATCTTGATGTCGAGCAATGTTGCAGACGTGGAGCGGAGCACCCGGTGACTGACTCGACCATCATCTACACCTACACAGACGAGGCCCCGGCCCTGGCGACGCATTCGTTCCTGCCGGTGATCCGGGCGTACGCCTCGCAGGCCGGTGTGCCCGTGGAGACCCGCGACATCTCGCTGGCAGGGCGCATCATCGCCGTCTTCCCGGAGTACCTGAACGAGGACCAGCGCATCCCCGACGCGCTGACCGAGCTGGGCGAGCTGGCCAAGACCCCCGCCGCCAACATCATCAAGCTGCCGAACATCTCGGCGTCGATCCCGCAGCTCAAGGCCGCCGTCGCCGAGCTCCAGGCCAAGGGCTACGCGCTGCCGGACTACCCGGACGACCCCCGGACCGACGAGGAGCGCGACATCCGCGCCCGCTACGACAAGGTCAAGGGCTCCGCCGTCAACCCGGTGCTGCGCGAGGGCAACTCCGACCGCCGCGCCCCGGCCTCGGTGAAGAACTACGCCAAGGCCCACCCGCACCGCATGGGTGCCTGGAGCGCCGAGTCCCGCACCGACGTGGCGACCATGGGCGAGAACGACTTCCGCTCCACCGAGAAGTCCGTGGTCATCGCCGAGGACGGCGCGCTGCGGATCGAGCTGGTCGGCGAGGACGGCACCACCACCGTGCTGCGCGAGTCCGTACCGGTCCTGAAGGACGAGGTCGTCGACGCTTCCGTGCTGCGCGTCGCCGAGCTGAACACGTTCCTCGCCGCGCAGGTCGCCCGCGCGAAGGAGGAGGGTGTGCTGTTCTCCGTGCACCTGAAGGCCACGATGATGAAGGTCTCCGACCCGATCATCTTCGGTCACGTGGTGCGCACCTTCTTCCCGAAGACGTTCGCGAAGTACGGCGAGACCCTCAAGGCCGCCGGCCTCACCCCGAACGACGGTCTCGGCGGCATCCTGAAGGGCCTGGAGAAGCTGCCCGAGGGCGCGGAGATCAAGGCCTCCTTCGACGCCGAGATCGCCGAGGGCCCCGACCTCGCCATGGTCGACTCCGACAAGGGCATCACCAACCTGCACGTGCCGTCGGACGTCATCATCGACGCCTCGATGCCGGCGATGATCCGCACCTCCGGCCACATGTGGGGCGCGGACGGCCAGGAGCACGACGCGCTCGCCGTCATCCCCGACTCCTCCTACGCCGGTGTCTACCAGGCCGTCATCGACGACTGCCGGGCCAACGGCGCCTTCGACCCGTCGACCATGGGCACCGTCCCGAACGTCGGCCTCATGGCGCAGAAGGCCGAGGAGTACGGCTCCCACGACAAGACCTTCGAGATCCCGGCCGCCGGCACCGTCCGCCTGACCGACGGCTCCGGCAACGTGCTGATCGAGCAGCGGGTCGCCGCGGGCGACATCTTCCGCGCCTGCCAGACCAAGGACGACCCGATCCGCGACTGGGTCAAGCTGGCCGTCACCCGTGCCCGCGCCACCGGCGACCCGGCCGTGTTCTGGCTGGACGAGACCCGCGCCCACGACGCGCAGCTGATCGCCAAGGTCGAGCGGTACCTCCCCGAGCACGACACCGAGGGCCTCGACATCCGCGTCCTCAGCCCGGTCGAGGCCACCAAGCTGTCGGTGGAGCGCATCCGCCGCGGCGAGAACACCATCTCGGTCACCGGCAACGTGCTGCGCGACTACCTGACCGACCTGTTCCCGATCCTGGAGCTGGGCACCAGCGCCAAGATGCTGTCGGTCGTCCCGCTGATGGCGGGCGGCGGCCTGTTCGAGACGGGCGCCGGCGGCTCCGCGCCCAAGCACGTCCAGCAGCTGGTCAAGGAGAACTACCTGCGCTGGGACTCGCTCGGCGAGTTCTTCGCGCTCGTCCCCTCCTTCGAGCAGTTCGCCGAGGCCACCGGCAACACCCGCGCCAAGGTCCTCGCCGACACCCTGGACCGTGCCACGGCGACCTTCCTCGAGGAGGACAAGTCCCCGACCCGGCGCGTCGGCGGCATCGACAACCGCGGCAGCCACTTCTACCTGTCCCTGTACTGGGCGCAGGAGCTGGCCCGGCAGACCGAAGACGCCGACCTGGCCAAGGCGTTCGCGCCGCTGGCCGAGACCCTCGCCGCGAACGAGCGGCGGATCGTGGACGAGCTGAACGCCGTCCAGGGCTCCCCGGTCGACATCGGCGGCTACTACCAGGTCGACCAGGCCAAGGCGGACGCGGTCATGCGCCCGTCGGCCACCTGGAACGAGGCGCTGGCGTCGCTGAGCTGACGTCCCCGGCACCGACCCTCCCCTTAAAGCTCCGCCCCGGCCGGGACACACACCCGGCCGGGGCGGAGCCGTACCCCCGTCCGTCCACCACGCCCCCCGGAGCCGCCCGTGTCCTCGTTCGACCTCCTGCCCGGTGCCGCCGCCTCGCCCGTCCTGCTGCACGTGCCGCACTCCGCGCGGGCGGTGCCGCACGACGTACGGGACGGCATCGTGCTGGACGACGCGGAGCTGGCACGGGAGCTGGACCACATCACGGACGCGCACACCGCGGAGATCGCCGAGCGGGCCGCCGCGCTCGCCGGGGTCCGGCCCTGGCGGTTCGTGAACCGGCTGTCCCGGCTGGTGGTGGACCCGGAGCGGTTCCCGGACGAACGCGAGGAGATGCTCGCGGCCGGGATGGGCGCCGTGTACACGCGGACCACGCACGGCGGGGAACTGCGGGCCGCGGACACCGACCCGGAGCCGCTGCTCGCCCGCTACTTCCGGCCGTACGCCGAGGCCATGACGGATGCGGTCGCCGGACGGCTGGCCGCCACCGGGCGGGCCGTGATCATCGACGTGCACTCGTACCCGGCCGCGCCGCTCCCCTACGAACTGCACGGGAGCGGGCCGCGCCCGCCGGTGTGCCTGGGGACGGACGCCTTCCACACCCCGCCCGCGCTGACCGGGGCCGCGCGCAAGGCGTTCGCCGGCTGCGGGGAGACCGGGCTGGACAGCCCGTTCGCGGGGACGTACGTGCCGCTGGAGTTCTACGGCACCGACGCGCGGGTCGGCGCGCTCATGGTGGAGATCCGGCGGGACCTGTACATGACCGAGCCGGGCGGTCCCGCCGGACCGGGCCTGGACCGGCTCGCCTCGGCGCTGGCCGCGCTGGTCGACGCCCTGTAGCCGGCCGAGCCCCGCACCCGGGCGGTTCCCGGCCCGCGTGTCAGGCCCGCAGCCACTCGGTGACGATCACCTCCGCGCCGGTGCTCAGCCGCAGGGCGAACGGGCCGGCCGGTGGTGTGTGGCCGGTGAACCGGCCGAGGGCGTCCGCCTCGACCGGGCGCGCGTCCCGGGGGCCGCCGAGCACCTCGATCCGGGCCGGCTGCGGCGGCAGCACCTGGCCGATCAGCCCGTCGGCGGTGACCTCGACGTCGACGGTCACCGCGCCCGCCCGGAACGTCAGCATGCGCGGGGCGTCCACCGCTCCCCGCACCGGCAGCGCGTCCACCAACGAGTCGAACGTCAGCTCGGCGAGCCGGGCGTCCAGGTCGTGCAGGGCGTAGGCGTCCAGGGCGCTCTGGAGCAGCTCGGCCGGGACCGGGTCGAGAACGGCGGCGGCCTGGCGCAGCTCCTCCTCCAAGAGCGTGTCCGCGTACAGGTCCCGGTCGTCGGGTACGGCGTCCCGGCCTGCTTCGTCGTCGGCGTTCACAGCGCACCCCGTGTGTCCATCCGGGCCCGCAGCCGGCGCAGACAGCGCTGGCGCAGCGGGCCGATGCTGCCGACCGCGATGCCGAGGGCGGCGGAGATCTCCCCGTAGCTGGGGGGCGGCGAGGCCATCAGCACGCGCAGCAGCTGCCGGCAGCGCTCGCCCAGTGAGTCCAGTTCCTGCCAGAGCCGGCGGACGCGCTCGGCCCGGTCCGCCGCCTCCTCGCTGTCGATCAGCGACTCCTCCGGGGTCCGGTCCTGGCTGGCCCGGTCGAGCAGCTGCGGATCGTCGGTCAGGGTGAGCCGCGTCAACTGCCGCAGCACCTTCAGGCATTCGTGGCGGGCGGTACTGGCCAGCCAGGCGGCGGTCTTCTCGGGTTCCCGGATGCGGCCCAGGTGCTGGGCGAAGCGGAACCACACGGTCTGGAAGACCTCGTGCCCGTCGGCGTCCGAGAGGCGGTGGGCGCGCACCACCGACCACACCAGCGGACTCATCCCTTCCACCAGCGCCTTCCAGGCCGCGGCGTCCCCGTCGACGGCGGACTGGACCAGCGCGCCGACCTCTGCTCGGTCCACGGCTCCACCCCTTGTGTACGGCACGTCATCGTACGCCGCGGAGCAGAGGGTTCCGGCCGTCATGCGGGGAGCGCCGGGATCACGGTGCGGACGGGGCGCCAGGTGGGCGGACGGAGCGCGGGAACGTGCGCCCCGCGCACCTCGGCCCGGTCGGTGCCGGCCGCCAGCAGCCGGGTGGCGGCCGTCCTCGGCTCCCGCTCCGCGTACGCCGTCATCCGGGCGGCGACGAGCCCGGCGGCCACCGGCGCGGCGAAGGAGGTGCCGCTCCACTGCGCGAGCCCGTCGAACATCACCTGGTCCGGCTTGCCGCCGGTGTTCTCCCGGGCCTCGCTCAGCACGCCGGTGTGGCGCGGGTACCGGCAGGTGCAGGCGTAGTCGGACCCGTAGCGGCAGTCGTCGTAGGTGGAGTGCTGGTAGACGTACGGCACGGGGGTGACGAAGCCGGTGAGGGCGCTGGTGAGGCGCTCGCCGGGGGCGTGGACGCGCACCCAGGGGCCGTGGTTGGTGAAGCAGGCCCCCGACTCGCCGTCCGCGCGCAGGGCACCGACGGAGAGCACGCAGTCGGCGTACTCCGGCCGGGCGGCGTACGCGGCGGGCCAGAACGGGGTGTCGCTGCCGTTGTTGCCGGCGGCGGCGACCAGCAGGGTGTGCCCGCCGCGCAGTTCCCGCATGAACGTGTCGAGCCCGATCAGGCCGTCGGTGTCCGCGGCCGGGGTGCCGGCGGACAGGCTGATGATGTCCGGCCAGCCGTCCCGGTCGACGGCCTCGAAGAGCCGGCCGGCGAACTCGGACTCCAGGACGGCGCCCGCGTCGTTGAGGGTGCCCCGTACGGTGATGTCGGTGTTGGGCGCGAGGGCCGCGACGATCCCGGCGATGAACGTGCCGTGTCCGACGTACTGGTGGAGCACCCCGTCGGCGTCGGTCTCGGTCAGCTGGGCGTCGCCGGTGGTGTGGGCGAGCGGCGGGTAGGCGAGGTGGTCGTGGACCAGCCCGGTGTCGATCACCAGGACGCGGACCGCGGTGGCCGGGTCGTGACCGCCCCCGGCGACGGCCGGGTTGGCGGCCTCGGTGCGCGGGGCGGGCACGGGCTCGTCGCCGGGGCAGGCGTTGACCGCGATGTGCAGCACGTGGTTGCGGCCGGCCAGCCGGCGGCCCCGGCGCCGCTCGGCCGCCCGCACGGCGCGCAGCGCGTGCGGCACGGCGTCCTCGCCGCCGGCCGGGTCGCCGACCCGGACCCGGGTGACGCCGGTACGGTCCGCCGCCGGGCCCACCCGGCCCACGTGGTCGGGGACGAGGCCCGGGGTCTCGGTGAAGTGGGCGCGCACGGCGTCCTCGACGAACCGGGCCTCCTCGCCGCCCCGGACGAGGACGACGCCCTTCTCGTAGAGGAGGCCGGGGGTGTCGTCGGGCCCCATGGTGAGGGGGACGTCCGGCAGGGAGCGCCGGATGTGCTCGAACTGCTCGTGCCATCTCTGTGGTGCCATGTCGTGATCTCCCCCTCGGGACGGTGTCCGACAGTGAGAGCCGCGGGACCACCGTCTGATACAGCGGGCCACTACCATGCGAGACGTGACAGCGGGAAGCGAGTCGGTGCTCGAACTGCTGCCCATGGTGTTCGCCGATCCGGGCGAGGCCCGGGCACGCGCCGAAGACGTCCTGCGCTCGGCCGCACCGCCGTCGCACGCCAGCGTCGCCCACCAGGTCCTCGGCATCTGGCAGCGGGACTTCGGGGACCTGCGCATCGCGCTGCGGCACCTGCGGCGGGCCCGGGACCTGGCCGCGCGCGCCGAGTCGGCCGACCGGGAGGCCGACGTGCTCGCCACGCTGGGGGTCGCACTGGTGCACGCGGGGCGCACGCGGCAGGGGCTCGCCTCGTTCGAGCGGGGGGTCGCCCGGGTCGGCGGACACACCCGGGCCCGGGTGCTGTTCCGGCGGGCGTACGTGTGGTGGGTGCTGGGCCGTCACCGCGAGGCGCTGGAGGACGTACGGCGGGCGCTGCCGGTGCTGCGGCAGGCCGGGGACGACATCTGGACCGCGCGGGCGCTGACCCTGCGGGCCACCGTGCACCTGGCCGTCGGGGCGGTGGACCGGGCGGTGGCGGACTTCACGGCGGCGGAACGGCTGTGGGACACCACCGGCCAGGAGCACGACAAGGCCGACGCCGTGGAGAGCCGGGGGCTCGCCGCGTTCCGGTCCGGGGACATCCCGGCGGCGCTGCGGCTGTTGGACGAGGCCGAGGAGCGGTACGCCAAACTGGGCACGCCCACCTACAACCTGTCGATCCGGCGGTGCGAGGTGCTGATGGCGGCGGGACTCGCCCCGGAGGCGCTGGCCGAGGCGGACGCGGCCGGCGCGGCGCTGGACCGGATCGGCGGACAGTCCACCCGCAGGGCCGAGCTGCTGCTCGCGGCGGCCCGGGCCGCCCGCTCGGCCGGCGACCCGCACACCGCCATAGCCCGCGCCGCCGTCGCCGTGCGGCTGTTCGCGGCGCAGCGCCGGACGTGGTGGGAGACGCACGCCCGGCTGGTGCTGATCGAGGCACGGGTGGCGGCCGGGCGCCGGTCGGGGCGGCTGGTCGGGGACGCGGCGGCGGTCGCCGAGCGGCTGGCCTCCTTCGGCTCGCCCGCCGCCCCCGAGGCCTCGCTCCTCGCGGGCCGGATCGCGCTTGCGCTGGGCTGGACGGCGGACGCCGAACGGCACCTGGCGGTGGCCGCCCGCGGCCGGAACTGCGGGCTGCCGCCGGCCCGGATGACCGGCTGGGCGGCGCAGGCGCTGCGGGCGCGGGCCGCCGGCTCGCGGCGCGGCGTGCTGGAGGCGTGCCGGCGCGGCCTGGACGTGCTGGACGACCACCGGATGACGCTGGGTGCCTCGGAGCTGCGCGCCCACGCCACCGCGCAGGGTGCCGAACTGGCCGCGCTGGCGCAGGAGGTGAGCCTCGCCCAGGGCAGTCCGCGGCGGCTGCTGGTGTGGAGCGAGCGGTGGCGGGCGACCGTGCTGTCCGCGCCGCCGACGCGGCCGCCGCACGATCCGGCGCTGCTGAGCGGTCTCACCGCCTACCGGGAGATAGCGGCCCGCGCGGAGACCGCCCGGATGGAGGGCCGCCCGGTGCCCGCGCTGGAGCGCGAACAGCGGCGCCTGGAACGGGAGATCCGCTCCCGGACCCGTCACATGGGTGGCGCCGCCGCCGGCGCCGGGGACCGCCTCGACGTGCCCCGGCTGCTGGACCGGCTCGGTGACGGGTGGCTGGTGGAACTGGCCGTCGTGGACGGCCGGGTGCACGTGCTGCTGTGCGGGCAGGGCCGGGTGCGGCGCTTCACCGGCGGGTCGCTGGCGGATGCGGTGGCCGAGGCCGGTCACGTGCAGGCCGGGCTGCGGCGGCTCGCGCACCCGGGTGCCGAGGCGCGGCTGCCGCTGGTGGAGGCGGCGGGCCGGCGGCTGGAGGAGTTGCTGCTGGCCGGGGCCGCGAAGTGGCTCGGTCCCGGCCCGGTGGTGATCGTGCCGCCGGGGGCGCTGCACCGGGTGCCGTGGGCGCTGCTGCCCTCGCTGCGGGAGCGGGTGCTCAGCGTGTCGCCGTCGGCGGGCAGCTGGCTGCGCGCCCGGGAGACGGAACCGCCGCCGGAGGGGCCGCCGGTGCTGGTGCGCGGTCCCGGCCTGGCGACGGGCGGCGCGGAGGTCCCCGGACTGGCCGGCCGGTACGGCACGGCGACGGTCCTGGAGGACGACGACGCGCAGGTGCCCCGGGTGCTGGCGGAACTCGACGGCGCGGGCCTCGCCCACATCGCGGCGCACGGCACGTTCCGCGCGGACAGCCCGCTGTTCTCCGCGCTGCGGATGGCCGACGGTCCGCTGATCGTCCACGACTTCGAGCGGCTGTCGCGCAGCCCGTACCGGATCATCCTGTCCAGCTGCGACACCGCCCGCCTCGCCTCGGTCGGCGCCGACGAACTTCTGGGGCTGGTCACGGCGTTGCTGCCGCTGGGCACGGCCGGGGTGGTGGCCAGCAGCGCGCCGGTCAACGACGCGGCGGTGGTGCCGCTGATGCTGGCCCTGCACAAGGGCCTCGGCGCGGGCCTGTCGCTGGCCGAGGCGCTCCGCGACGCCCGTACGGCGTTGCCGGGCGACGCGGTGCACCAGGCGACGGGCTGGGCGTTCGCCGCGTTCGGCGCGGCCTGAACCCCCACACCGAGGGCCCCGGTCCCCCAGGGCCCGTGTCCCCGGCCCCGCAATGCCCACGGCGCCTGGCCGGCCCACGCACCCAGGCTCGCTCACCAACGACCGCGGGGGCGGGGCCGGCCGCGGCTGGCGCGCCGGCAGCCCCGGGGCGGGCCGTGACATGCCCACGGTGCCCAGCCAACTCCGTGACACACCGGACGGTCCGCATAATGCCCTCCGTGCCCAGTCGGCCCGACACACACCCGGGCCGCCTCCCGCCCAGGCTCCCCCACCCCACCGACCACGGTGGACCACCCTGACCATGACTGGCGGGCCGTCGCCCCGGATCACGTGCCGCAATATCCGCCGTGCCCAGCCGGCCCCCCACACCCCCCGGGACCCCTCCCGCTCAGGCTCCCCCGCCCCACCGACCACGGTGGACCACCCTGACCATCACTGGCGGGCCGTCGCCCCGGATCACGTGCCGCAATATCCGCCGTGCCCAGCCGGCCCCCCACACCCCCCGGGACCCCTCCCGCCCAGGCTCCCCCGCCCCACCGACCACGGTGGACCACCCTGACCATGACTGGCGGGCCGTCCCCCCGGATCACGTGCCGCAATATCCGCCGTGCCCAGCCGGCTCCACACCCCCCGGGACCCCTCCCGCCCAGGCTCCCCCACCCACCGACCACTGCGGACCACCCCAGCCCCGACTGATGCGCCCATCACCCCGGACCACTCCCCGGAAGGTCCGCCGTGCCCAGCCGGCCCCACACACACCCGGGCCGCCTCACGCCCACGCCCCCACCCCACCCCACCAACCACGGCAGACCACCCAGCCCCCGACTGATGCGCCCATCACCCCGGGTCCCGCCCCGAAATGCCCACCGTGCCCAGCCTGCTCCACACACCCGGGCCCCTCCGGCCCCACCGCGGACCACCGCGCCCACGCCTGACAACGCCCGTCGCCCCCGGTCACGTCCCGGTATGGCCGCCGTGCCCGGCCGGTTCCGCGTGGGCGCGGGGCGGCTCGTGCCCGGGCTCGTCCGCGAGCCACGGCAGGGCGCCCCGGCCGCCGGTGCCCAGCCGGGTGTAGGCGCCGTACAGGTGGTTGCCCACGGTCCGCACGGACAGGGTCAGCCTCTCGGCGATCTCCCGGTTGCTGAGCCCCGCCGCCGCGAGGGAGACGATCTGCCGCTGCCGCGCGGTGAGTTCACCGAGGAGGAGCCCGGTCAGGGCCGGGGTACGGGCGCCGTCGCAGCGGCGGGCGAGCGCGACGGCCCGGGTGCGGGACAGCCGCGCGGCACGCGGGTCCCGGTGGGCCCGGGCGGCCTGCGCGTGCGCCTCCGCCGCGTACAGCAGGAAGCCGCGCCCCGCGAGCGCCCGGGCGGCCCGGTCCAGCTCCGTGCCGTCGCCGCGGGCCAGCGCCTCGGCGTGCCGCGCCAACACGCTGCCGGCGGGCAGCCGTCCGACCGCCTCCCCGGGGGCACCGAGCCGCACCGCGCGGTAGCGGGCGTGGACGTCGTCGGGGTCGGCCGGCTCCCCCGGTTCGCCCTCCGCCAGGGCCAGTTCGGTCCGGCACCCGGGATGCCCGGGCGCCTCCCGCAACCCCTCCCTCGCCCAGGCGGCGGCCTCCCGCAGCTCGCCGCGCAGCCGCGCGAACCGGGCGCGGACCGCGGCGTACCCGGCGGGCAGCGGGCCGCCCTCCTCCAGCAGCCACTCCCCGACGGGCGTCGGCACCGCCCGTACGTCGAACTCCGCCATCCGCCGCTCCAGCGTGCGCTGTTCGGCGGCCAGCGCCGGCCCGTACGCGTACGGCGCGCGGCCCAGCCGGCGGGCCCTGAGCCGGCCGGCCGTGGCGCGCAGCGCGGGGCCGTGCAAGGGGTGGGAGAGGGTGACGGCGCCCTCGTCGTCGACGTCGACGAGGCCGTCCGCCTCCAGGCGTTCGAGGGCGTCCAGGTCCAGCTCGTCCGCCGGCAGCGGCCGGGGTTCGGCGAACGCCAGGCGTTCCAGGGTGTCGCGCTCGCCCGGGCCGGACCGGGCCAGGGCGGGGGCGAGCCGGTCGCGGACGGCGGGGGTGACCGGCGGGGCGCCCCGCCAGGCCCGCTCGCCGGTGCCCGGGACGGGCGTGAGCCGTCCGGAGTCGGTGAGCGCGCTCACCAGGTCGCGCAGCAGCCGCAGGTCGCCCCGGCACGCCCGGTGCAGCCGGCGCACGGTGAGCGGTTCCAGCGCGGCGCCGGCGAGCAGCCGGGCGGTGTCCTCGCGGGACAGCGGGGCGAGGTCCAGCCGGGGCAGCAGTTCCCCGGTCCACAGCCGGGACACGGCGCCCGGCGCGGGCACCTCGTCCGCGGCGGCCACGACCAGCCGGGTGCGCCCGTGCACGGCGAGCTGGTGGACCAGGGCGGCGGAGGCCTCGTCCAGCAGCTGGGCGTCGTCCACGACGAGCAGCCGCACCCCGGACAGGGCGCGGACCGCGTGGTGCAGCGAGACGGTGCCGGGCAGCAGCGCGGCGAAGGCGCCGAAGGTCAGGTCGCGGGCCTCGGGCGTGCCGGTGACCCGGGCGTGGTCCGTGCCCCGCACCGCCTCCGTGACCAGCCGGGTCTTGCCGCGGCCGGCGGGTCCGGTCACCACGACGCCGGGCCGGCCGGCGGCCGACGCGCCGCGTACCGACTCCAGTTCGTCCTCCCGGCCCGTGAACGGCCAGGACGGTACGGGGATTCCCAGGTGCTGCTCGTCAGTTCTCACGTCATCCTGAGCGCGCGTACTCAGGTTTGATACAGGGCGAATTGAGTAGCCCTCGACTCAGGCCCCGGAGCGGGCGGTGGGGCACGCTGGCCGCATGACCCGACGCCTCTGCTCGCTCCCGCGGCAGCCGGCCCCGTCCTTCGCGCCGGGGCTGACCGCCGCGCGGCTGGGCGCGCTGCTGGCCGGGCGGCGGATGTGGGTCAACGGCACGGTGCTGCACTACTGCTTCCTCGACTCCCGCTCCGACGCCTCGGTCATCCCGGTCCCCGGGACCGGTGAGCTGCGCCGGGTGCCGTGGGCGGGCGGCGCGGAGCAGCGGGAGGTGGTCCGCGGCTGCTTCCGCGAGTGGCAGGACCTCGGCATCGGCGTGACCTTCACCGAGGTCGGCGAAGGTCACGAGGCGGAGCTGCGGATCGGGTTCCAGGCCGGGGCCGGCTCCTGGTCGGCGGTGGGGCGGGACGCGCTGTCGGCGGGGCGCGGCGAGCGCACCCTGAACCTCGGCTGGGACGTGACCGCGCCCGGGGAGCGCGGCGCGGTCCTGCACCAGATCGGGCACGCGCTCGGCATGGTGCACGAGCACCAGAGCCCGTCCGCCGGACTGCACTGGGACGACGAGGCCGTGTACGCCGAGCTGGCCGGCCCGCCGAACTTCTGGAGCCGGGAGACGACGTACACGAACGTGCTGCGCCGGCTGGACCCCGGTGCGGCGGACGGCTCGGTGTGGGACCCGCAGTCGGTGATGACGCTGCCGATCGGCCCGGGGATGGTACTGGAGCCGGAGCAGTACCGCGGGGGGCTGCGCCCGCCCGGCGCCCCGTCCCCGGCCGACAAGGAGTTCGTGCTGCGGTGGTACCCGCCGCTGGGCCCGTCCGAGCCGGCCGCGCTGGCGCCGTTCCGGTCCGCGCCGCTCGTACTCGGACCGGGGGAACAGGCCGGCTTCACCGTCGAGCCGCCGGAGACCCGCGACTACACGGTGGGCACCTTCGGCGACACCGACGCCGTGCTGGTGGTCTTCGAGGAGCGGGGCGGGGAACCGCGCTTCCTCGCGGGCCACGACGACGGCGGCACCCCGGGGAACGCCGCCGTCCGGGTCCGGCTCGTCAGGGGCCGCCGCTACACCGTCCGGGTCCGCCTCTACTCGACGTGGGGCTCGGGAGAGACGGCCGTCATGTTCTGGTGACGGCACCCGGACGGCACACGGCCACGGTCCGGCGCCGGGGGAAGGGCCGCGGACGTCACCCACGGGGGAGGTGACGTCCGCGGCCACACCGGTGCCCGCGCCACGAACGCCGGTGCCCACGCCGCGAACGCCGTGTGGCCGGTGCGAACGCGGTGTGTCCGGGCGCGACGGCGGTGTTTCCGTCGTGCGAACGGTTCCACCGGTACGGCAGTGGGGGTGGCGGGGCGTGTGAGCATGACCGCATGCTCCCGGGAGAGGATCGTGCCGCCCGGCGGGTGCTGACCGTCTGACTGGCCGCGGGGCGGAACCGGTCGTACGTGGACGTCCGCACGCCCGTGACCGGGTCCGGCCGGTGCACGATCAGGGTGATCGCGAGGAACCTCACGACGCCGCCCGTGCGGCCGGGGCGTCCACGGCGTCGGGGTGGGCGAGTCCGAGGTGGTCGCGCAGGGTCGTGCCCTCGTAGTCGCTTCGGAAGACGCCCTGTTCCTGGAGGAGCGGAACGACCTTGTCGGCGAACGGGTCGAGGCCGCCGGGCGTGATGTGGGGCACGAGGATGAACCCGTCGGAGGCGTCCGCCTGCACGAAGTCGTTGATGGTCCGGGCGACGGTGGCCGGGGTGCCGACGAAGGTCTGCCGGTTGCCGTTGTTGATCACCAGGTCGCGGATGGACCACTTGTTGGCCTCGGCGAGCTGCCGCCACTCGCGGGCGATGGCGACCGGGTCGCGGTACATCCGGACCTGGGCGCGGCCCCGGGAGATGTGTTCGTCGCCGACCACCGGGTCGACGTCGGGCAGGGGTCCCTCCGGGTCGTACGCCGACAGGTCCCGGTTCCAGACGAACTCCAGGTGCTTGATGGCGGTGGCGCCGCTGACCTGCTGGCGGCGGACCTCGCGCGCCAGTTCGGCGGCCTCCTGGTCGGTGTCGCCGAGGACGAACGTCGCGGCGGGCAGGATGAGCAGCTCGTCGGGGCGGCGGCCGTACGCGGCGAGGCGGGACTTGACGTCGGTGTAGAAGGCCCGGCCCTCCTTCAGCGTGGCGTAGCGGCTGAAGATGGCGTCGGCGGTGGAGGCGGCGAACTCGCGGCCCTCGTCGGAGTCGCCCGCCTGGAAGATGACCGGGCGGCCCTGCGGGGAGCGCGGCACGTTGAACCGGCCCTGGATGTCGAAGTGCTTCCCCTCGTGGACGAAGGCCCCTGCCGCGGCGTCCTGGAGGAAGGTGCCGGCGGCCTGGTCGGCGAGGACCTCGCCGCCGTGCCAGGAGTCGAACAGCTCCTGGGTGGTGGCGAGGAACTCCTTGGCGCGGGAGTAGCGCTCCTCCTGCGGCAGGAAGCCGCCGCGGCGGAAGTTCTCGCCGGTGAAGGCGTCCCAGGAGGTGACGACGTTCCACGCGGCGCGGCCGTCGGAGAGGTGGTCGAGGCTCGCGAACTGGCGGGCCACCTCGTAGGGCTCGTTGAAGGTGGAGTTGATGGTGCCGGTCAGCCCGAGCCGGTCGGTGACGGCGGCGAGCGCGGCCAGCACGGTGAAGGTGTCGGGGCGGCCGACCACGTCCAGGTCGTAGATCTTGCCGCCCTGCTCGCGCAGTCTGAGCCCCTCGGCGAGGAACAGGAAGTCGAACTTGGCGCGTTCGGCGGTCCTCGCGAAATGCGCGAACGACTCGAACTCGATGTGGCTGCCGGCGGCCGGGTCGCTCCACACGGTGGTGTTGTTGACCCCGGGGAAGTGGGCGGCCAGGTGGATCTGCTTCAGCGGCTTGCTCATGGGGGCGGTCTCCCGGCTCAGGCGGTGGCTGCGGCGTAGCGGTTGGCGGGGCGGGCGAGGCCGAGGTGGCCGCGCAGGGTACGGGCCTCGTAGGCGTCCCGGAAGCGGCGGCGGCGCTGGAGTTCGGGCACCAGCTCACGGCTGATGCGGGGCAGGTCGTGGCCGGCGACGGCGGGGCGCAGCCGGAACCCGGTGAGCCCGCCGGCCGCCAGCTCCTCCAGCGAATCGGCCAGTTGGGCGGCCGTGCCGGCGAAGACGCGGGCGTCGCTGGTGTACGGCTCGCCGGCGAGGGCGTCGAGCCGGGCGAGACGGGACTCGGCCTCGGCCCGGCTGTCGTCGAGGAGGACGACGAGTTCACCGAAGACGTGCAGGGTGTCCCCGGCGCGGCCCGCCGCCTCCTGCTCGGCGCGGATCTCCGCGACGATGGCGCGGGCCTCGGCCGCGTCGTGCGGGGTGACGTAGCCGATGTCGGCCTGGCGGGCGACGAGCCGGTAGGGGACGGTCTGGTGGGCGAGGGCGGTGACCAGCGGCTGGCCCTGCGGCGGACGGGGCGTGATGGACGGGCCCTTGACGTCGAAGAAGCGGCCCTCGAAGTCGATGTAGTGCAGCTTGTCCCGGTCGATGAAGCGCCCGGTGGCCGCGTCCCGGATCTCGGCGTCGTCCTCCCAGCTGTCCCAGAGCCGGCGCACCACCTCCACGTAGTCGGCGGCCTCGTCGAACAGGTCGGTGAGCAGTTCCTGGGCGACCGGGCTCTCCAAGCCGGTGATGCGGGGGAGCGCGCGACGGCCGAAGTGGGCGTCCTCGTTCGGGCGGGCCGTGATCTGCACGCGCAGGCCGGCCCGTCCGGTGCTGACGTAGTCCAGGGTGGCGATCGCCTTGGAGATGTGGAACGGCTCCGTGTGCGTGGCCACCACGGTGGGGACCAGGCCTATGTGCCGGGTGAGCGGGGCGACGCGGGAGGCGATGAGGACCGCGTCGAGCCGGCCGCGGACCCGGTCCGTGCGCTCGTCGGGTGTCAGCGGGTCGTCGGACTGCGGGCCGAGACCGTCCTCCAGGGTGACGAAGTCGAGCAGGCCGCGCTCGGCCTCGGCGACGAGGTCGGCCCAGTACCCGGCGGTGAACAGGTCGCGGGGGCGGGCGGCCGGGTCGCGCCAGGACGCGGGGTGCCAGCCGGTGCCGTCCAGGGCGACGGCGAGATGCAGGTGTGCGGGAGGAGTTGGGGACACGTCGGTGCCTTCCTTGACGTCCGTACGGGAGGTCCGGCTCGCGGGCAGGGTGCGGCGAGGGGCGAGCGCGGCAGGAGGAGAACCGGGCCGGGGAGGCCGGGGGCAGCGGTCAGCGGCGACAGAGCGCGGCGGACACGCGCTGGAGGTCTATGTGCGGCCGGGAGTGCAGCCGGACGGAGCGGTAGGGGTGCGGGAGGCACAGCGGGCGCTGCCGCGGTCGTACGGGCGTCACGGCCGTCACCTTCCTCCCTCGGGCGGGGCGGGCCGGACCGGCGTCCGCCCGGCGGACCTCGTCACGACGCTCAACGCCCGGCCGGGAACGGTTGTTCCCGGGGTGCGCAGGTGCACGATGCGGGAACGGCGGCGCAGGGTGAACCCGATCGACTCGTACAGCCGGATCGCCGGCGTGTTGTCGGCGGCGGCGTGCAGGAACGGGGTGTCGCCGCGGTCCCGGATGCCCGCGGCGACCGCGCGCACCAGCCGGGTCGCCAGTCCCCGGCCGCGGTGTGCGGGGTCGGTGCACACGGCGCTGATCTCCGTCCAGCCGGGCAGCCGCAGCCGCTCCCCCGCCATGGCGATCAGCCGGCCGTGGTGCCGGATGCCGAGATAGGTGCCCAGCTCGACGGTACGGGTGAGGAACGGGCCCGGCCGGGTGCGGGCGACCAGGTCGAGGATGTCGGGCAGGTCGGCGGGGCCCAGCCGGACCGTCTCCGGGGCCGGTTCGGCGCGCAGCGCGGTGTCGACGAGCTGGACGCCCTCCCCCTCGGCGAGCGGTTCCCAGCCGTCCGGCACCCGGTCGACGGGCTTGACCCGTACGGTGGCCGAGGGCCCGGCCAGGATGTGCAGGTCGGTCCAGGCGGCCGGGTCCGCCGGGTCGGCGAGGGCGGCGAAGGCGTACAGCTCCGCCCGGTAGCGGGCCGCGCGTCCGTACCGTTCGGCGAGGTGCGCGTGGGGGCCGTCGAGCGCGGCCCAGACGGCGTTGTCCAGCGGGTGGCCGCCGGGCGGGACGGTGGGGGCGCCGCCTCCGCGGGCGTCGTTCGGGTGTGCCACGGAGGCGGGTTCCTCTCGTCGTCCGGGGTGGAGGGATCGGGTCAGGAGTTGGTCAGCGGCAGTCCGGGCGGGTTGACCTCGGACTCGGCGACGGCCTCGTTGGAGAGGTTGTAGGCGGCCAGCCACTTGGCGTACTGCCCGTTCTCGATGAGGTGGTCGACGGCGTCCGCGAGGGGCTTGGCGAGCCCGCTGTCCTTCTTGGCGGTGGCGGCGATCAGGCCCTGGAGCGTCTCGCCGGCGCCGGAGAAGGTGCCCGCGTTGCGCGTGGGGTCGGGCGTGTGCGCGGTCTGCCGCGCCCGGTAGGCCACGGAGGGGTTGGGGCCGAAGTAGGCGTCGATCTTGCCGCTGCGCAGCGCCAGGTTGATGGCGTTCTGGTCGGGGAAGTACTTGACGGTGAGCTTCTTGCCCTTCTTGGCGAGCCGGGCCTTCCACTCCAGGAGGATCTTCTCCTGGTTGGTGCCCGCGCCCACGGAGACCGTCCTGCCCGCGAGGTTCTCGTAGTCGCCGCCGAAGTTCCAGGTGCTCTTCTTCAGCACCTCGAAGGCGAGGTTGTCCTTGCGGTAGGAGGCGAACTCGTACTTCTTCTTGCGTTCCTCGGTGTCGGTGACGTTGGAGAAGGCCACGTCGACCTTGCCGCTGTCGACGCCGACGAAGAGGTTCTCCCAGGTGAAGTTCTTCACCACGGGCTCGAGTCCGAGGACCGCGGCCACCAGGCGGCCGAAGTCGGGCTCGGACCCGGTGAGGGTCTTCTGGTCGGTACCGATGAAGTCGAGCGGCGCGGTCCCCGCGGGCAGCCCTCCGACGCCGATGACGAGCTTGCCGCTCCTGCGCACGGACGCGGGCAGTTCGGCGCGGATGGGCTTCACCGTGGAGACCTTCAACTCGGTCTCCGTGGCCGCCCCGTTGGACAGCCGTCCGACGGTGACCGTGCCCGCGGCGTCGGTGGTGGCGGCCTCGCTGTCGCCCCCGCAGGCGGCGAGCCCGGTGGCGAGGGTGGCGACGGCGGTCGCCGCGGTGATGCCCCGGATCAGGCTGCGTCGGGAGAGGTGGGTAGGCATGGCGTGGCTGTCCTTTGTCTCGCTTGTCCCGCCGATGGCGGTGGTGGGTGTGGTGCCGTGGGGGGAGTTCGTGGGCGCGCCGGCCGGGGCGGGGCTCAGAGCACCTTGGCGAGGAAGTCCCGGGTCCGTTCGTGCCGGGGCCGGTCCAGTACCTCGCCGGGCGGGCCCTGTTCGACGATGCGTCCGCCGTCGATGAAGACGACCCGGTCGGCGACCTCGCGGGCGAAGCCGATCTCGTGGGTGACGATGACGAGGGTGGTGCCGCTGGTCGCCAGGTCCTTGATGACGGCCAGCACCTCGCCGACGAGTTCGGGGTCGAGCGCCGAGGTCGGCTCGTCGAAGAGGATCACCCCGGGCCGCAGGGCGAGGGCGCGGGCGATGGCGACGCGCTGCTGCTGTCCGCCGGACAGCTGCCGCGGGTAGGCGCCGGTCCGGTCGCCGAGGCCGACGCGGGTGAGCAGTTCGCGGGCGAGTTCCCGGGCGGCCGGCCTGCTCAGCCGGCCGGTGGCGACGGGAGCGGCGGCGACGTTGTCGAGGACGGTCAGGTGCGGGAACAGGTTGAAGCTCTGGAAGACGAAGCCGATCCGGCTGCGCTGGGCCAGGATGGCGCGTTCGCTGAGTTCCTTGAGCCGTCCGCCGTGCCGCTTCACACCGATCGGTTCGCCGCCCACGCTGACGTGGCCGATCTCGGGCTTCTCCAGGTGGTTGACGACTCTGAGCAGGGTCGACTTGCCGGATCCGGACGGGCCGAGGATGACCGTGACCTCGCCGGGGCGGATGGTCAGGTCGATGCCGTCCAGGACGCGGTGGGCGCCGTACCACTTGTGCACGTCGTGCAGTTCGAGCGCGGCGGGGACGGCCTGGTCGAGGGTGTCGGCGGTGGTCATACGGCGGCCTCCCTGCGCAGCCGGGCCCGCAGGCCGGCCAGTGCGGCCCGGGCGCGCTGCGACGGTGTCGGCGGCAGGGTGCGCGTGGCGCCCCGGGCGTAGTGCCGCTCGACGTAGAACTGGACGACGGACACGGCGCTGGTCAGGATCAGGTACCAGACGGTGGCGACGAGCAGCAGCGGCACGACGTCGCCCGGGTAGGTGCTGCCCAGCGACTGCACGGACCCGAACAGGTCGAGCAGGGACACGTAGAACACCAGGGAGGTGCTCTTGACCAGGCCGATCAGCTGGTTGACGTAGTTCGGGACGATGGAGCGCAGGGCCTGCGGGAACACGATCCGGCGGAACTGGTAGCCCTTGGGCAGGCCGAGCGCGGCGGCCGCCTCGTGCTGGCCCTGGTCGACGGAGAGGATGCCGCCGCGGACCACCTCGGCCGCGTACGCCGCCTCGTTGAGACTGAGACCGACGACGGCGATCGTCATGTCGGTGGCCAGCTTCGACTCGTCGAAGCTGACGAAGGCCGGGCCGAACGGCACGCCCAGGCTCAACGTCTTGTACAGGGCACTGAAGTTGTACAGGAAGATCAGGACCACGATCAGCGGCACGGAACGGAACAGCCAGGTGTAGGTCCAGCTGACCGCGCGCAGGACCGGGCTGCCGGAGAGCCGGGCGAGGGCCAGCAGGACACCGCCGAGGAGACCCGACAGGGCGCTGAGGGCGGCGACTTCGAGGGTGACGAGGAGTCCGTCGAGGACGGCCGGGCGCAGGAACCAGTAGCGGAACCGGTCCCACTGGTAGAAGGGGTTGGTGACCAGCCCGTGCAGGATCTGCGTGACCAGCACGACGACGACGGCGGTGACGATCCACCGGCCGGGCCGGCGCAGCGGCTGAACACGCTGCGCGGACAGGGGTCTTGGCGGGGCGTCGGTGGATGGTGGCGCCTCGGCGAGGGAGAGGGCGGCGCCTGGCGGTTCACTCATGGCGGACTCCGGCGGAATCGGACACACCCCGGGACGGCGGCGAGCGGGTGCGTACCCCGACGGCACTGGGCGCGGGGGCGGCGCACGGGAACGCGCGGAACCGGAGGCTGGGTGGACAACGGCACACCACGGGCAGGGCGTGCGGCGGGAACGCGGGGGGCTGGGAGGGGGCGTCAGCCCCGGCAGCGGGCCAGGCCCGGCGCGGTACACAGTGCGCTGTTCACGCGGAGCAGGTCGACGGCGCGGTCGGCGACGAGGAGGCCGGCGTACGACGGTACGCAGCCCTGGGGGCGGCTGTCGGCCGTCCTGGGGGCTGCGTACATGGCGTCACCTGTCACTGTTCCGGCCCGTGGGGCCTCGCGCTTACCGAAAAACGTCATCCGGTCCGGTCGTCACCTGGGGCACCCCACCGCGGTGCGAGGGTTGCCGGTCAGCGAGCCAGGGCTTGGCGCTGACGCTCATGACCGTTCTGAGCCGTAAGTAAGGCAGTCGTCCGTTCGAATGTCAACGGCTGTCCGCGCACTGGGCGCCGACAGCCCGCTCTCACCTGCGGGAAGCGTCCGAGCCGTCCGCCGCGTGACCGGCCCAGTCCAGGATCTGGACGGCGGCTCCGGCGGCCTCCAGGCCCTGGCAGCGGCCGTGGTGCCGACGGGCGATGCCGTCCAGGTCGACGTGGCGGCCGAAGGCCGGACGGGCGGTCAGACGGCGGGCGTAGGCCCACAGGGCGCGGTGGTCGGCGATGCGGTGCACGGCTGCGGCATCGAGGTGGCAGCGGTGGACGGTGTCCAACTGCACGAGAGCGACCCACAGTTCGACGTCGGCGGCGGTGAGACGGTCGTCCACCAGGTACTCCTCGGCGGTCAGCCGTCGTTCCAGCCGGCCCAGGGTGTCGAGCAGCACGTCCAGGGCGGCGGCCCGCTCGGCCGGGTCGGCACCGGCCCGGCCGGCGCGCTGCGCGGCCTCCTCGACGCCCTCGGCGCACATCCGTTCCACGGCCTCGATCACGGTCTCCAGGCCGTGCGGGTGGAGGCGCGCGTCGCCGTCACACCGGAAGAGGTCCAGGTCACGCAGGATGTCCGGGGCGTGGGTGCTGACGATGCGCCCGGACCAGTCGTCGCTGAGCACGGGGGCGAGGGCGGGGCCGGTGTGGTGGTGGGCGCTCGCCTCGTACAGCGGGCGCAGCGCCGTGTGGCCGCCGCCGGGCTGGTCCGGGACGGCGGGCAGGAGGTCGACCGGACAACTGGTGTCCAGTTCGAGCAGGCTGTGTCCGACCGCGAGGCGCAGCCCGTCCGGACAGGCGGTCGACAGGTGGAGCCGGTAGCGGTGCGGCACGGCGTAGTGGCCGCTGCGGGCGTCCCGGCCGATCCGGCCGCGGAAGAGGGGGGCGGTGCGGTGGGTGGACGGAGCGGCGGTGAGCGGAGTGATGGACATGCGTCTCCCCGGGGCGAGGGCGTGGTCATGGCGTGTGCGGACGAGGGCGTCGGCGGGGCGCGGCCGGACGGCGGGCTCACGGCGGGACGGCGGGGCGTGCCGCCGGGCGGTGGGCGCGGAGGAGCCCGGCTCAGCGGCGGCTGCTGATCGCGCTGGAGACGCGCAGCAGGTCGATGTGGCGGCGGGAGGTGAGCAGGAGTGCGCGCGACGGCGTCCGGCCCACTGGGCCGGTGACCGCTTCGAGGCGCGCCATGTTTTCCTACCTGTTCACTAGGATTCCCTCACCGGAGTGTCGATCCGCCGTCCCGTGGCGTCAAGGGGTCGTCCACGACCGGGACTCCGGGCGGGTGAGCGGGTGCCGGGCGAGGAGCACCGGGACCGCATTGGTGTTCCCGGCCACCCCCTCCTCAGCGAGTGAGCTATGTGACATAGTACTGGCGTGACGATGCGACCGACCTGTGATGTCGTGGTCGTAGGGGCAGGGATGGTGGGCGCGGCCTGCGCCCTGTACGCCGCCCGCGCCGGCCTCGACGTACGGCTGGTGGACCGCGGCCCGGTGGCCGGCGGGACCACCGGCGCGGGCGAGGGCAACGTGCTCGTCTCCGACAAGGAGCCGGGCCCCGAACTGGAACTCGCGCTGCTGTCCGCCACGCTGTGGGCGGAACTGGCGCGGGAGCCGGGCATGGCGATCGAGTACGAGCCCAAGGGCGGCCTGGTGGTCGCCCGCACCCCGGGCGCCCTGTCCGCGCTCGGGGAGTTCGCCGCGGGCCAGCGGGCCGCCGCGGTCACGGCCGTATCGGTCGACGCGGACGGACTGCGCCGCCTGGAGCCGCACCTGGCGCCGGACATGGCCGGCGGGGTCCACTATCCGCAGGACGCCCAGGTGATGCCCGCGCTGGCCGCCGCGCATCTGGTCCGCGCCTCCGGCGCCCGGCTGCACACGGGATGGACGGTGACCGGCGTGCTGCGCGCGGCGGACGGCGCGGTGTACGGCGTGCGCACCGACCGGGGCGACATCCACGCGCCGGTGGTGGTGAACGCGGCCGGCACCTGGGGCGGTGACCTCGCGGCACTCGCCGGTGTCCGGCTCCCGGTGCTCCCCCGGCGCGGATTCGTGCTGGTCACCGAGGCGTTGCCGCGCATGATCCGGCACAAGGTGTACGCCGCGGACTACGTCGCCGACGTGGCGAGCGACTCGGCCGGGCTGCGCACCTCGCCGGTCGTGGAGGGGACGGCGGCCGGTCCCGTCCTGATCGGCGCCAGCCGGGAACGGGTCGGTTTCGACCGCTCGCTGTCCCTGCCGGCGCTGCGCGCGCTCGCGGCCGGGGCGGTCGGGCTGTTCCCGTTCCTGGCGCGGGTCCGCGCACTGCGGAGCTACGCGGGCTTCCGGCCCTACCTGCCCGACCACCTGCCGGCGATCGGCCCCGATCCGAGGGTGCCGGGCCTGTTCCACGCCTGCGGGCACGAGGGCGCCGGCATCGGACTCGCCCCGGCCACTGGACGGCTGGTCGCGCAGACCCTCACCGGCCGGGCACCGGAGCTGGACCTCACGCCGTTCCGGCCGGAACGGTTCGACACCGACGGAGGCGAGAACCCGTGCGTCCACTGAGACGGCGTCCCGCGCGCCCACCGCGGCCGGCCCCGAGCCGGCCGGACGGGGCCTTCACCATCACCTTCGACGGCCGGCCCCTGCCCGCGCTGCCCGGCCAGACGGTCGCGGCTGCCCTGTGGGCGGCCGGCGTGACCGCGTGGCGCGCCACCCGCGGCGCCGGCCGGCCCCGCGGGGTGTTCTGCGGGATCGGCGTGTGCTTCGACTGCCTGGTGACCGTGGACGGGCGCCCCAACCAGCGGGCCTGTCTGGTCCCGGTGCGCCCGGGCGACGCGGTCCGCACACAGCCGGGGACCGGATGGGCCGACGCCCCGACACGGGACACGGGGGCGGACCATGGGTGAACGGCCGTCCCTCGCCGTCGTCGGCGCGGGCCCGGCGGGACTCGCCGCGGCCCTGGCCGCGGCCGCCCGCGACGTCCGGGTGCTCCTCGTGGACGCGGGCGGCCAGGCCGGCGGACAGTTCCACCGGCAGCCCGCCCCGGCCCTCGCCGCCCGCCGAGCGGGCTCCCCGCACCACCGGGGGCGCGGCTGGGAGCGGCTCCGGGACGGCCTCGCCCGGCACCGCGCGGCCGGCCGCGTCGTCCACCTGACGGACCGGCACGTCTGGTGCGTGACGCGTCAGGAGGCGACCGGGACGTTCACCGTGCACAGCCTGCGCGGCCCGGCGCAGGAGGAGGCCGGCACCGTCCGTGCCGACGGCGTGCTCCTCGCCACCGGTGGTTACGAGCGGGTGCTCCCCTTCCCCGGCTGGACCCTGCCCGGCGTGGTCACCGCGGGCGGCGCGCAGGCCATGCTCAAGGGCACCCTGGTGCTGCCCGGCCGGACGGCCGTGGTCGCCGGCACCGGGCCGCTGCTGCTGCCGGTGGCCACCGCGCTCGCCGGAGCCGGTGCCCGGGTCGTGGCGCTGGTGGAGTCCACCGGCCCCGGCACGCTGCTGCGCCGGGCGCACGCCCTGGCTTCCGAACCCGGCAAGCTCGCCGAGGGCGCCGGCTACGCGGCACGACTGCTGCGGCACGGCGTGCGCACGCTGACCGGGCACACGGTGGTGGAGGCACACGGCACCGACCGGCTGGAGGCGGTGACGGTGGCCGCGCTCGACCGCGACGGGCGCCCACGGCCCGGCAGCGCGCGGCGGCTGCGCTGCGACACCCTCGCCGTCGGTCACGGCATGCTGCCGCACACCGACCTCGCCGAGACCCTCGGCTGCGCCCTGTCCGGTACGGCCGTCCGGGTCGACGCCGAGCAGCGCACCGATGTGCCCGGTGTCTGGGCGGCCGGGGAGGCGACCGGTGTCGGCGGCGCGGACCTGGCACTCGCCGAGGGTCACATCGCCGGCCGCTCGGCCGCCGCCCGCCTGTACGGGACCGTCCCCGACCCGCGGGGCTGGGCCGCCGCGGCCCGGGCCAGGGCTCGGCTGCGGACGTTCGCCGAGGCCCTCGACGCGGCGTACGCCCCGCCCGCGCGCTGGGCGGAGGCGGTCCCGGACGACACGGTGGTGTGCCGTTGCGAGGAGGTCACCGCCGGGGAGGTGCGGGAGGCCGTCGGCGCGCTCGGCGCCGGTGACCTGCGCACCGTGAAGCTGCTGACCCGGGCCGGGATGGGCTGGTGCCAGGGCCGGATGTGCGCGCCCGGGGTGGCGGGGCTGGCCGGGTGCCCATTGACCGCCGGACGCCGTCCGTTCGCGCGGCCGGTCCCGCTCGGCGTACTGGCCGCGCTTCCGGAGCCGGAGATTCCAGGGCCGGAGACAGAGATGCCGCAGTCGGAGATCTCGCCGTCACAGATCCCGGAGCCAGAGATCCCGGAGCCAGAGATCCCGGAGCCACAGTAATATGTCACACCTCACTGAAGGGCCACCACACATGTCCGAGGCGCCCAAGCGTCCCTGGCGCGGCATCCTCGTCGCCACCGCTCTCCCGCTCACCGCCGACCTTCGCGTCGACCACGACCGCTACGCCGAACACTGCGCCTGGCTCGTCGCCAACGGTTGTGACGGCGTCGTACCGAACGGCTCACTCGGCGAGTACCAGGTGCTCACCCCGGACGAACGCCGGCGCGTCGTCCGGACCGCCGTGGCCGCGGTAGGCGGCGCGCGGGTGATGCCCGGCGTCGCCGCGTACGGCTCCGCCGAGGCCCGCCACTGGGCCGAGCAGGCGGGAGAGGACGGCTGCGGGGCGGTGATGCTGCTGCCGCCCAACGCCTACCGCGCCGACGAGCGGTCGGTCCTCGCCCACTACCGGGAGGTCGCGCGGGCGGGCCTGCCGGTGGTGGCGTACAACAACCCGGTGGACACCAAGGTCGACCTGGTGCCCGAACTCCTCGCCCGACTGCACGGCGAGGGGCTCGTGCGGGCCGTCAAGGAGTTCTCCGGGGACGTCCGCCGCGCCTACCGCATCGCTGAACTGGCCCCCGAGCTGGACCTGTTGGTGGGCGCGGACGACGTCCTACTGGAGCTGGCGGTGGCCGGCGCCAAGGGCTGGGTGGCCGGCTACCCCAACGCGCTGCCCCGGGCCTCGGCGGAGCTGTACCGTGCCGCGGTGTCCGGCGACCTCGCCACCGCGCTGCCGCTCTACCGGGAGCTGCACCCGCTGCTGCGCTGGGACTCGCGGACGGAGTTCGTCCAGGCGATCAAGATGTCGATGGACGTCGTCGGACGGTACGGCGGCCCGGTGCGCCCACCGCGCGTCCCGCTCCTGCCCGACCAGGAGTCCTCGGTCCGCGCGGCCACCGAGAAGGTTGTCGCCGCGGGCCTGGCGTGAGGGGGAGCCGTCCATGCGCAGCAAACTCGTCCTGCACGCCGTCGACTCGCACACCGAGGGCATGCCGACCCGTGTGATCACCGGCGGGATCGGCACCGTCCCCGGTGCGACGATGAACGAACGGCGGCTGTACTTCCGCGACCACCTCGACCACCTGAAGCGGTTGCTGATGAACGAACCGCGCGGCCACTCCGCGATGAGCGGCGCGGTCCTCCAGCCACCGAGCCGCCCGGACTGCGACTGGGGGGTCATCTACATCGAGGTCTCCGGCTACCTGCCGATGTGCGGGCACGGCACGATCGGGGTGGCGACCGTGCTGGTGGAGACGGGCATGGTCGAGGTGGTCGAGCCGGTGACCACCGTCCGGCTCGACACCCCGGCGGGGGTGGTGGTCGCCGAGGTGGCGGTGGCCGACGGTGCCGCGCGGCACGTGACCCTGCGCAACGTCCCGTCGTTCGCCGCCGGCCTGGACCGCACGGCCACCCTGCCCGACGGCCGCGAAGTCGCCTACGACCTGGCCTACGGCGGCAACTTCTACGCCATCCTGCCGCTCGACGCGTTCGGCCTGCCCTTCGACCGCGCCCGCAAGGACGACATCCTGGCGGCGGGCCTGTCACTGATGGGGGCGATCAACGAGCAGGCCGAGCCGGTGCACCCCGAGGACCCGTCGATCCGCGGCTGCCACCACGTCCACGTCCTCGCCCCCGGGGCCACCGCCCGGCACTCGCGGCACGCGATGGTCATCCACCCGGGCTGGTTCGACCGCTCCCCGTGCGGCACGGGGACGAGCGCGCGCATGGCGCAGCTGCACGCCCGCGGTGACCTCCCCCTCGGCACCGAGTTCGTGAACGAGTCGTTCATCGGCACCCGCTTCACGGGACGGCTGCTGGGCACCACGGAGGTCGCCGGGATCCCGGCCGTGCTGCCCAGCTTCACCGGTCGCGCGTGGATCACGGGTACCGCCCAGTACCTGCTGGACCCCACCGACCCGTTCCCGGAGGGCTTCGTCCTCTAGACTCACCGGGTGATGCGTGACATGGCACAGGACCAGCAGGGCGCGGAGTCGCCCGCACTCCCCCGGCTGGGCGGCCGGAGCAGCTTCCGCGAACGGGTCGCCGACGCGCTGCGCGCCGCGCTCATCGCGGGTGAGCTGCGCCCGGGCGAGGTGTACTCGGCGCCGTCGCTCGCCACCCGCTTCGGCGTCTCGGCGACGCCGGTGCGGGAGGCCATGCTGGACCTGGCCAAGGAGGGGCTGGTCGACACCGTGCCCAACAAGGGGTTCCGGGTCACCGCCGTCTCCGACAGACAGCTCGACGAGTACACGCACGTCCGTTCCCTCATCGAGATCCCCACCGTGGTGGAGCTGGCCCGGACGGCCGACCGCGTCTCCCTGGAGGCGCTGCGCCCGGCGGCCCGGGAGATCGTCAGCGCCGCGGCGGCGGGCGACCTGATCGGATACGTCGAGGCCGACACCCGCTTCCACCTGGGTCTGCTCGCCCTGGCGGGCAACGGCCACCTGGTCGAGGTCGTCGCCGACCTGCGCAAACGCTCCCGGCTGTACGGGCTGACCGCGCTGGTGGAGGCGGGCCGGCTGCTCGCCTCCGCCGAGGAGCACCTTGAGTTGCTCGACGCCCTGCTGGAGCGCGACGGGAAGGCCGTGCACGCGGTCATGACCCGGCACCTGGGCCACGTCCGGAGCCTGTGGGCGGCGACGGACTGACACTCCGCGGCCCCCGGCGCACCAACCCCGGAGGCCGTGTCCTCGACCCGGCACCGCCCGACCTCCCTGCACATCTGACGGCCGGCGAGCCCCACCGCGACGCTTTTTGCGCCCCCCGACAGACCACACAGGACAAAAAAAGGCGATTTTGCGCCAGAATGGCGCATCCCCGACCATGGGCCCGTCCCCGGCGATCCCGGGACCGTCAGTTCCATGAGAGGCGCACCACCCATGCACAGCACCGGGACCGCCACCCCGTCGGCTCCGGCCCCCACGGAGACGAGCACGGCTCCCGCCGGGGATCCGCACGGAGACTCCGGCAGGCACGCCCGCCGGTTCGGCCTGCCCGTCGCCACCGCGCTGGTGATGGGCAACATCATCGGCGGCGGCATCTTCCTCCTCCCCGCCTCCATCGCCCCCTACGGCACGATCAGCCTCGTCGCCTTCGCGGTGCTGACCGTCGGCGCGATCGCCCTCGCCCTGGTCTTCGGCCGGCTCGCCGCCCGCGACCCCCGTACCGGCGGGCCGTACGTCTACGCCCGCGAGGCGTTCGGCGACTTCGCGGGCTTCCTCGCCGCCTGGTCGTACTGGATCACCACCTGGGTGTCGAACGCCGCGCTCGCCGTGGCCGCCGTCGGGTACCTGGACGTGCTGATCCCGGTCCAGGGCCACCGCTGGACCGCGTGCCTGGCCGCCCTGACCCTCCAGTGGCTGCCCGCCCTCGCCAACTTCGCCGGCACCCGCTACGTGGGCGCCGTCCAGTTGGTGTCCACGGTGCTCAAGTTCGTCCCACTGCTGCTCGTGGCGGTCGGCGGACTCTTCTTCTTCGATCCCTCCAGGCTCGGGCCGTTCAACGCCGGCGGGCACAGCGCGGTCGGCGCGGTCTCCGCCTCCGCCGCCCTGCTGCTCTTCTCCTACCTCGGCGTGGAGTCCGCCGCCGTAAGCGCCGGCGAGGTCAAGGACGCCCGCCGCAACGTGGGGCGGGCCACCGTCATCGGCACCGCGGGCGCCGCGCTGGTGTACCTGCTGGGCACGCTGTCCGTGTTCGGTACGGTCCCGCACGGCCGCCTGCTCACCTCCACCGCGCCGTTCTCGGACGCCGTGAACACGATGTTCGGCGGAAGCTGGGGCGGTACGGCCGTAGCACTCGCCGCACTGGTGTCGATGACCGGCTGCCTCAACGGCTGGACGCTGCTGAGCGCGCAGACGCCGTACGCGGCAGCGCGCGACGGCCTGTTCCCGAGCGCCTTCGCGCGCCGGCGGCGGGGCGTGCCCACCGTCGGCGTCGGGGTGACCGTCGTCCTCGCCTCGTTGCTCACCGTCTACAACTACCTGTCGGGTTCGGGCCGGGTCTTCGAGGTCCTGGTGCTCGTCACCACGTTCACCGCGACCGTCCCGTACCTGCTGGCCGCGTCCGCGCAGATCTTCCACCTCGTCTCCGGACGCCCCGAGGAGGTCGACCGGGGGCGGCTGGTCCGCGACTGCGTGGTCACCGCGGTGGCGGCCGCCTTCTCGCTGTGGCTGATGGCGGGCGCCGGATACGCCGCGGTCTACCAGGGCACGTTGTTCCTGTTCGCCGGGGTCGTCGTCCACGCGGTGATGACGGCGCGCCGCCGACGCGGGCGGACACCGGCACCCGAGGCACGCTAGGGCCCCGCCCGACGGCCTGCGCGAAGCCTTGCCAGGCCGTCGGCGCACTTCTATCCTCCGGACATCAGAAAGCGCTTTCCCTCCCGGCGAGGGGGGAGCGCTGCCGCGTGGGCCGCTCACGGATGACGCCGTACTCGCACCGCCGCCGCATCCGCACGCCGGCGCCTCGGGCGGACGCACCGGGCGCACCCGAGCGACCCCGCGCCAAGGGGCGAAGGAGCAGCCGAGAATGAGACGTTCAGCCGCAGTACGGCTCTACGCGGCCGGTGCCGCCGTGGCGCTCGCCACCGCGACCGGAGCTGTCATGTCCACGACATCAGCGTCGGCGGTGACCGTCGGCGCGACGGGTTTCGCCGGCCAGAACGGCGGCACCACCGGCGGCGCGGGCGGTGCCACCGTACGGGCCACCACTGGTACCGCCATCCACGCGGCCCTGTGCAACCGGGCGAGCAGCGACACCCCCCTCATCATCGAGGTCGAGGGGACCATCGACCACGGGAACACCGCCAAGGTGTCCGGCCCGGGCTGCGACACCGCCGACGGGGTGATCGAGCTGAAGCGGGTCCGCAACGTGACGCTGGTCGGCGTCGGCAGCGGGGCGGTCTTCGACCAGGTGGGCATCCACATCCGGGAGTCCAGCAACATCATCGTCCAGAACGTGACGGTGAGGAACGTCAGGAAGTCGGGCTCGCCCACCTCCAACGGCGGCGACGCCATCGGCATGGAGAGCGATGTCCGCAACGTCTGGGTGGACCACACGACACTGGTGGCGTCCGGGGGCGAGGACGAGGGGTACGACAGCCTGTTCGACCTGAAGGACAACACCCAGTACGTGACGCTGTCCTACAGCGTCCTGCGCGACTCCGGGCGGGGCGGACTCGTGGGGTCGAGCGACACCCAGCTCACCAACGGCTACATCACCTACCACCACAACCTGTACGAGAACATCGACTCCCGCACCCCGCTGCTGCGCGGCGGCACCGCCCACATCTACAACAACTACTACCGGAACCTGAAGAAGTCCGGCATCAACTCCCGTGCCGGCGCCCACGCGAGAGTGGACGACAACTACTTCCAGGACTCCAAGGACGTCCTGGGCACCTTCTACACGGACGCCGCCGGCCACTGGCAGGTCGACGGCAACATCTTCGACGACGTGACCTGGTCCGCGCCCGGCACGGAGAACCACCCCGCCGGCCCGAATCCGACGTCGGACTCGACCGTCACCGTCCCGTACTCCTACCGCCCGGACGACGCGGCGTGCGTCCCGTCGATCGTGACGCGGACGGCCGGCGCCGGCACCGGACTGAAGGTGTCGGACGGCAACTGCTCGGCACAGACACCCACCCCGGCGCCGACCACGCCCACCCCCACGCCGACCACGGGGCCGACGCAGCCCGGTTCCACCAACCTCAGCCTCGGCGCCGGTGCCGACGGCTCCGGCAAGGCGGACGGGACGAGCTACGGCAACGTCCGCGACGGTGACATGAGCACCTACTGGTCGCCCGCCGGCCCGACGGGCTCCGTCTCCGTCAAGTGGGCGACCGCGACCACGGTGTCCCGGATCGGCATCCGGGAGGCGTCCGGCGCCACGGGCGCCGTCCGCTCCTGGCGGGTCCTCGACGGGGACACCGGCGCGACCCTGGCCTCGGGCGACGGGGCGGGGACCACGACGGTTCCCCGGACCGCCCTCAAGAAGATCACTTTCGAGATCACCGGCTCCAGCGGTGTCCCGAGGATCGCCGAGTTCGAGACCTACGCCGGGTGAGGCACCGCGCGCCGGCCCGGCTCAGCCGCCGGGGTGACAGCACGAACCCTGCCGCATCCGGCGCGCCACGTCGAGCCACGTACCGGTCCCGGGGGGCGGGTGGGCGGTGGTCCCCCGGGCTCGGACGAGATCGGACTGGCGGTGGACGATGCCCTCGCGCAGGACCAGCGGGGTGTGGACCAGGCGGCTGAAGTCGGTGAAGGGGTCGCCGTCGACGGCGGTGAGATCGGCGCTCTTCCCCGGTTCGACGGTGCCGAGTTCGCGGTCGAGCCCGAACAGCCGGGCCGGGGCGGAGGTGGCGCGGTGCAGCGCCTCGGCGGGGCTGAAGCCGTGGGCGTGCAGGGCGCGCAGGCCCAGGTGCAGGGAGAGGCCGACCGGGACGAGGGGCGCGTCGGTGCCCAGGGCGAGGAGGGCGCCGGAGGAGGCGAGCCGGCGGTAGTCGGCGACCTCGGTGGCCAGCGCCTGCCGCTGCCGGTCGGTGGGCGGGGTGGCGGCGCGCTCGCGGACCGCCGCCACGTCCCAGGGCGGCATGAGGGTGAGCACGCGGGGGTCGTCGGCCAGGGCCGGGTCGGCACCCAGGAGGCACTGGGCCGTGAACGGGGTCATGATCATGGCGAAGCTGCCGTCGGCGTACTGCTGGACCAGATCCTGGTGGACACCGCCCGTGGGATCGGTGGCATGGCCGTGCGGCAGCCGCTGGGTCGCCTGGAGATGGGTCGTCAGGTCCTGCCCGGCGGCGCGGCCCGGCGCGCACAGGTGGCTGCCGCAGGGGACACCGAGGCGGTGCGCGACCTCGGCCGCGTACGCCATCACCTCGCCGGAGGCCCGGACGTAGGTCTTCACGAAGTCGACGTCCAGCGCGGTGGCCCGCGCCAGGGTGCGCCGCACCCCGGCGGCGGTCCGGTGGGCGCGGCCCATGGCGTACGCGGTGCGCGCGCCGTCGATCAGTTCGGCGCAGGCGAGCAGGCGCGGACCGGTGCTGCGCCCGGAGGCGAGGGACTCCCGCAGCCGGACGGCCTCGTAGAGCGACGCGCCCAGACAGGCGGTGGTGGTGATGCCGTAGGCGAGGGCGGTGAGGCTGTGCCGGGCCCCGTACGTGGCGCTGTAGGGATGGGTGTGGCTGTCGAACAGGCCGGGCAGGACGGTGTACCCGGAGGCGTCGACCGTCCGGTGGCCGGGGCGGCGGGGGCGGTGGGGTTCGACGGCGGTGATCCGCCGGCCGTCGACGAGGATGTCGACGTCCTGGCGCGGGGCGGTGCCGGTGGCGTCCCAGAGCTGGCCGGCGTGGACGCGCAGCCGCTCTCGGTTGCCGGCCCGGCGGTGGGTGAGCGGTACGGGCAGGGTGCGGGGCCCGGACGGGGCGTGGCCGGTGGCGAGGCCGACGAGACGGAGCCGGCCCGAGGACAGATAGAGCAGGGTGTTCGTCTCCCGCGCCCAGCTGGGGTGGTCGGCGGGCTCGTCGGTGAGGCGGCGGGCGGGACCGGCCGGGGCGCCGTCGGGAGTGACGGGCAGCAGCCACAGCGCCGACTCGGCGACCAGCGCCAGGTGGCGGCCGTCGGGCGACCACACCGGTCCGGCGGCGGCGCGGTCGGACAGGGACTGGTGGGCGGCGGGCAGGTGGCGCCGCTCGGTACCGGTGCGGGTGTCGAGCACACGGATGAGGTGGTAGCCCTCGCGGAAGCGGTGGTTGAGCCGGTTGCGGTCGCAGAACGCGACGTACCGGCCGTCGGGCGACCACGTCGGGGCGCCCGGTGGGCCGTCCGCGGCCAGCGGCCGCGCCAGCAGCCGCTCGTGACCGCTCGTCAGGTCACGCAGCAGCAGGTTGCCGGTGACGTCCTGGCAGGCGAGGCGCGAGCCGTCCGGGGACAGCGCCGGATGCAGCCGGCCGGGGCCGGTGACCGACTCGTCCCGGCCGGTGCCCAGGTGCAGCCGGCGTACCGCCGTCAGGCCGTCCCGGTCGGTGCAGTACAGCAGGCTCCGCCCGTCTGGTGCCCAGGCGGGCATGTGCAGGTGGTGGACGGCGGCGGCTCGCAGCAGTTCCCGGGGGGTGCCGTCGAGGGGCATCAGCCACAGCGCGTTCAGCGCCACGAAGGCCACCCGGCCGCCGTCCGGGGACAGGGCGGGCAGGTGGATGCCGCGCACCGGGACCGGGGTCTGTGTCGCGGGCGGCCTGGGACGCCGGCGAGGGCGTGGGACGGGCATGTCCGCGGTGAAGGGCACCTCCCGCACCGAGCCCGGTGCGCCGAGGGTGCGCAGCCGCAGCCGGCCGTCGGCCACCTGGAGGATCCGGTCGTCGCCGAGCCAGCACGGCGGGGCCGCCGCCAGGTCCTCGTCGTCGGTCACGACCCGGCCGTCGACCAGCAGCGCCGACCGCGCGGCCGGCAGGGACGGGGAGCCGGAGGTGCCGGTCAGGTGGAGGCAGGCGACCCGGCCCGACGGCGAAACCGACGGACACAACAGCCGCCCCTCCGCCACCCGGTGCAGCACCTGCGCACGGCCACCGCCGGCCGGCACCCGGACCAGCGTCAGCCCGCCGTCGTCACCCCCGTCGGGCGTGTGGGCGGCCCGCACGCACACCACCGACCGTCCGTCCGGCCACCACACCGGGTCCAGGTCCTCGAACGCCCCGCCGGTCAGCCGGACGATCCGGCCGCCGTCCGCGTCGGCGGTGCACAGCCCGAACGAGGCGCCGGTCACGGGGTCTCCCCCGCGCTCCGAGGAGAAGAGGAGGCGCGTGCCGTCGGGCGACCACGCCACACCGCGGTCGTCCCACGGCCCGTCGGTCACCCGCCGCGGTTCCGCGCCGTCGGTCCTCAGCGTCCACAGGTGGAAGCCGCCGCCCCGATAGCCGACCACCGCCAGTCTCCTGCCGTCCGGTGACAGTGCCGGGCGGGTGGCCTCCAGGTCCCAGTCCGTGATCCGCGTCGCCGCCCCGCCCCGTGGGGGCACGCGCCACAGCACACCCTGGATCTCGGCGATCAGCACGGACCCGTCCCGCGAGCAGGTGACCGACCCGCCGGTCGACTCCCGGTACCTCAGGGTCGTGTCCGCCACGACGCCGGACGGGACCGCCCCCGCGGACACGGGTACGGCGGCCGTCGTCAGCCCGGCGGCGGACACCTGGAGGAGGCTGCGGCGGCTGACGGAACCCTGGTCTGTCATCGTCGCCCCTCACCGCGGCATCCACTCGACCCACCGCCGCGCGGACCGGGTCGCGGCCGACTCCCCCATAGTGTCCGCCCCCGCCCCCGCACGCCGACCGCCACACCGACCCCCACCCGGAAGGGCGACACGGCCACCCGGCCACGGGCCGGTCGCGCCGGCCGTGGGACGGGCTAGTGAGCCCAGGGCGGTGTGAGGGTGCTGCCGTCGGCCAGTTCGGCGGTGAGTCCGACGCGTGTGGTGACCCACATGTGGGCGGGCCGGTCGGTGCTGTTGGCGACCGCCAGTTCGGAGCCTGCGCGTGCCACCGCCGCGTCACCTGCCCGGAGTTCGGCGCTCTCACCGTCGATGGTGAACCGGAGGCGACCGGAGAGGACGTAGAAGGTCTCCTCATCGCTGATCGTGTGGGTCGGCCCGACCATCGCGGCCGGCATCTCGACGCGCCAGGCGGCGAGGTCCCGGCTGCCGGTGCCCGGGCGGACGTACGAGACGAAACGGCCACCGTGGATCTCGTGGACAACGGCCTCGTCACTGCGGATGAACGGCATGCTCACACCCCTATCTAGACAAGAAGCTTGTCTAGATAGACAAGCAGCCTGACGAGTTATAGTCAAGGTCATGGACGACGCCCTGGCTTTCTCCGCACTCGTGCTGGCACTCTCCGGACAGCTGGTGCAGGCGATCCACACCGACGTGTCGCAGCAGGGATTCGGGGACCTACGACCCGCACACGGCTTCGCCTTCGCCCGCATCTCGGCGGGCGGCGCCACCACTGCCGACCTGGCCGAGCATCTCGGGGTGACCAAGCAGGCCGCGGCTCAACTGGTCGAGGAGCTGGTGCGAAAGGGTTATGTGGTGCGGCTTCCACACCCGCACGACGCCCGCGCCCGCCTCCTGGGGCTGACCGAGACCGGCTGGGCCGCCACGCGCGCCGCCGACCGAGCGGCCCGGGCCGCCGTCGCACCCTGGCGTGAGGTACTGGGCGAGGCGCGCTTCAGCGAACTCGTGGCCGACCTGACACTCCTGGCGCCGCCGGGGCCGATCCGCCCCGCCTGGTGAGCCGATGACCACCGCCCCGAAGACCACCGGCCGTGGATGCGTGGGCCGGTGGGCCTTCCCGGTCGGCGCACTGGAGCGGCGTTCACGCCCCCGAACGATCGAAAGGGGCCCCGAAGGACCCCTCTGACCTGCTTCTTCACCGTCGGGACGACAGGATTTGAACCTGCGACCCCTTGACCCCCAGTCAAGTGCGCTACCAAGCTGCGCCACGTCCCGGCGCGGTCCTACGCGGAGCGTTCCGCGTGATCACGCAAGTCAACCCTACCGCACCGGCACGGGTGCGCGGGCCGCGTCGGGGCCGGTCGCCGGGGTGGCCGGCGCGCCGGTCATTTGATGAGCGCGTTGGCCAGCACCACGATCATCCCGAGGAGCGCGTCGACCAGCCCGGTGAGGACGGCGGCCGGCCAGCCGCGGGACGACCAGCGGGCGGTGACGAGGCCCAGCCCGAAGAGGATGACGACGTTGAGGACGAACACCGCGTACTCGACGCCGTTCGCCGGCCACCACCGCCAGTAGGCGCCCGCGAGCAGGAAGGCCGTGGGCAGCACCGCCGCGACGAGCGGCCATTCGTCGCGCACGGCGAGCAGGACGTCCCGGCGGCGGTGCGGGCCGCGCTCGGCGACGTAGTGGGCGTAGCCGTGGGCGAGGGCGGAGGCGAGCGCGGTCACCACCACCCAGGCGGCGTCGTACCCGCGGGCGGCGGCGGAGGTGTGCCCGTACTGGGTGAGTGCCGCGACCATGGAACTGGCGAGGACGGCGCCGTACACCCCGCCGAACAGGATGATCTCGCGGGTGTCGTGGTGCCGGGGCGGCGGTGTGCCGGTCGCCGTGGAGTCGGACATGCCCTCCACGGTCGCCCGCGCTCGCACCGCCCGCCACTCAACCGGGCGACGAAGTGTCCTCCCACCAGGCCCGATGCCCCACACACTGTCGACGGCGGCGCGGTCCGCGTCCGGGCTAGGGTCGGCCGCATGACGCACAGCTTCGCGCTCCACATCCCCGACGCCGACCTGGTGCCCGAGCCTCTCGACCCGGAGCAGATCGTCTCCGGTGGTCCGGAGGTGACCGGGAAGGTGGTCCAGGAGTCGCCGGACGGCCGGCGGATCCACGGCATCTGGCAGATCACCCCCGGCGTGGTCACCGACACGGAGGCGGACGAGGTGTTCGTCGTGATCAGCGGCTCGGCGACGATCGAGGTCGAGGACGGGCCGGTGCTGCGGGTGGGGCCCGACGACATGGCGGTGCTCCGTGCGGGTGACCGGACGACGTGGACCGTGCACGAGACGCTCCGCAAGGCCTACGTGATCGACCTCTGAGCACGCCCGGCCCCCCGGTGCCCCGGGCCGCGCGGGCGGAGGGGGCGACCGGTGCCAGGAGTCAGGGGTCAGGGGTCAGGAAGGGGCTGTCGATCAACCGCAGTAGCGGATCAGCCACTCGTCCGGGTTGTAGGTGTCCCGCGCGGGGTCCGGCGTCGTGGCCGGCTTCGTCTCCACCGTCTCCTCCGGGCGTATCCGCTCGGGCAGGGTGCCGAAGCGGTCGCGGCGCAGGGTGGCCGGGTCGGCCGCCTCGGCGGTGTCCTGGGGCGTCGTGTCCCGGGGCGTCGTGCGAGGTTCCGTACGGTGTTTCATCTCGTCCTCCCGTCTGCGCGGGCGTCCCCCGTCGTGCGCAACGCCCGCGTGACCGGGTTGGTTCCCGGGCGCTCCCCGGCCGAATCCACTGGGGTACCGAAGGAACCGGCCGCGGCCACCGGCGCGCCCCGGGCCGGCCCCCCCCTACACCCCGGGGCGCTCTCAGGCCCCGCAGGACCGCAGAAAGCGCCGGGTGCGCGTCGCGATCGGCAGCGGCGCGTCCGGCTCGCACGGATACATGTCCTGCTCGACGATGGCGAAGAGGTCCACGCCGAGCTTCTGCGCGGCCTCCAGCACCGGCCCCAGTTCCGGTACGCCGGACGGTGGTTCGCACATCACCCCGCGTGCCACGGCCGGCCCGAACGGCACCCCGCCGGCGACCACTTCGGCGAGGACGTCCGGGTCGACCTGCTTGAGGTGCAGGTAGCCGATGCGTTCGCCGTACGTCTCGATGAGCCGCACGCTGTCGCCGCCGCAGTAGGCGTAATGCCCGGTGTCCAGGCAGAGGTCGACCAGGTCGCCGTCGGTGGAGTCCAGGAAGCGCTCGACGTGGGCCTCGGTGTCGATGTGGGTGTCGGCGTGCGGGTGCACCACGATGTCCAGGCCGTACTCCTCCCTGACCCGACGGCCGAGGCGTTCCATGCCCCCGGTCAGGTGGGCCCACTGTGCGGGGGTCAGCTCGGGGGGTTCGAGGATCTCGGCGGTCCTGTCGTCGCGCCAGAAGGACGGGATCACCACCAGGTGCCGGGCGCCCGCCGCCCGGGTGAGCGCGGCGACCTGGCTGACGTGGGCCCAGGTCTCCTCCCAGACGGCCGGCCCGCGGTGCAGCCCGGTGAAGACCGTGCCCGCGGAGACCTTCAGGCCGCGCCGCGCCACTTCGTCCGTCAACCGCGCCGGATCCGTGGGGAGGTAGCCGTAGGGGCCGAGTTCGATCCACTCGTAGCCGGCCTCGCCGACCTCGTCGAGGAAGCGTTCCCAGGGGACCTGCCGGGGGTCGTCGGGGAACCAGACGCCCCAGGAGTCGGGGGCGGAGCCGACCCGGATGCGGTCCAGCGGGGTGGGACGTTCCATGTCAGGGGTTCCTTCCGGGGTGGTCGTCACGGGTGCGCCCGAACCGCCGTCGTCGGGCGGCCCCCGCACTTCGGCACCGCGCACCCGGGCCATGGCCATGTCGAGCGGGAAGGGCGGTCCTTCTTGCCTGCACCTCACCGTGCCTGCCTGCGTGCGTGCGACGGGGAACGGACGCTGTTGCGCCGGGACGGGATACAAGCCTCTGCCGGGTCCGCTGTCAATACTTTGTCAGGACATCATTTCACGCACCGGTGCGAAGGCAAGGACATGTGCGGGACCCCTTGTGGAGCGGCGCCGGCGCTGCTGGGATGCGGGGCACACGAACACCGCCGGCCCGGAGGTCTCCTGTGCTGCGAGTGAGGGTTCCACGAGGAGGAGCGCGGCGGGTGCTGGCGGTGAGCGCGGTCGTCGCCGCGCTGCTCGTCCCGGCCCCCGCCCGGGCGCGCTCCGGGGACACCGGGCGGGACGTGCCCGCGCTCACCGACCGGCAGGGGCGGGTCCTCACCCTGCGGGGCTGGAACATCGAGGACAAGACGCACCGCGGTGACCAGGCGTTGACCGGCATCACCGAACGGCACCTGAGCGACCTGCGGGCCCGGGGCTTCGACTTCGCCCGGCTGTTGGTCCTCTGGGACGACCTGGAGCCCGAGCCGGGCCGGTACAGCCGCACCTACCTGCGCAGGATCGGACGAATTCTGGACTGGGCCGGGCGCCACGGCGTGAAGGTCGTCCTCGACGCCCACCAAGACGTGTTCGGCCCCGCCTTCGGCCACCGCGGCATCCCCGAGTGGGCGACCCGGACCGACGGACTGCCCTTCACCGCCCACCCGGACGACTGGTTCGCCGAGTACTTCGAGCCCGCCGTGCAGCGCGCCTTCACCCATCTCTACGAGGACGCCGACCTGCGCCGCGCCCAGGCCGGGATGTGGCGGACCCTCGCCCGCCGCTTCGCCCGCCACCCCGCCCTGCTCGGCTACGACCTCCTCAACGAGCCGATGGGTGAACAGCGCCCGGGCGAGGACCAGGTGACGGCCGCCGGCCGGATCGAGCGCGAGCAGCTCACGCCGATGTACGACCGGCTGGCCCGCGCGGTCCGTTCGGCCGACCGGCGCTCCTGGCTGTTCGTCGAGCCCACCCCGGTGGTGGGCGAGGGCGTCCCGACCGGCCTCGGCCGCGTCGCGGACCCCCGGGTCGTGTACGCGCCGCACTTCTACGACACCGCCATGGAGGCGGGCGCCGACTACGACCCCGGGGCGGGCTGGATCGAGGCGTACGAGCGGGCCGTCACCGCCTACCCCGAGCGGTACCGGGTCCCCGTCGTGGTCGGCGAGTGGGGTCCGCCCGACAGCACCCTGCCGAACATGGGCCGCTTCTACCGGGACGCGATGGCCTCCCTGAGCCGCTACACCGCCGGCTGGGCGGGCTACGTGTGGTGCTACGGCGGCGGGTACTGCGCCCTCGACGGCTCCGGCGCCTTCCGCCCCCACAAGGAGCTGACCGCCGAGCCGTACGCGGAGGCCGTCGCGGGCACGGTCGGCTCCGCCGCGTACGACGCCGGGCAGGGCGTGTACCGGCTCACCTACCGCGCGGCACGCCGCGGCTCCGCACCGACCGTGCTGTCCCTGCCGCCGGGCTCCTGGCGGATCGGGGCCGACGGCGGCACGGCCGTCGTGCGCGGGACGGCCGGCCGGGCGTGGGTGCGGGCCGTCCCGGGCAGCCGGGTGACCGTGACCGTCACGCGCGGCTGACGGCCGGGGCCGTGGCCCGCACCCCGTCGGGCGGGCCATGGGGCGGTGGCGGTCAGGCCGCGGCGTGCGGCTCCGGTACCGACCGGCCGGCCGCGTCCTCGGCGAAGTGCGCGTGGAACCGGCGGCGGTGGTCCACGTGACGTGCCGCGCCGGTCAGGGTGACCGTCGCGGTCAGCCGGACGTCGCTGCTGGATGCCGCCAGACGCAGGCTCAGCTCGCCGGGTTCGACCACCCGCCGCCCGTCGCGGCCCGTGAAGGAGGCCAGGTCGGCCGGGACGGTCACGCGCAGCCGGCGGGTCTCGCCCGGGGCGAGCGGGACCCGGGTGTACCCGATGAGCCGCTGCACCGGCTGGACCACGGAGGCGACCGGGTCGTGCAGGTACAGCTGGACGGTCTCGGTGCCGGGCCGCTCCCCCGTGTTGCGCACCGTGAGGCCGAGGACGAACTCGCCGGCGGTGTCCGCCTCCGCCCGCTCGACCGTCAGGCCGCCGAACTCGAAGGAGGTGTAGGACAGTCCGTGCCCGAAGGCGAAGGCCGGGGAGGGGTCGATGCTGGAGACGTCGCCGGCCTGGGCGAGCCGGGCGCCGAGGTAGGTGGCGGGCTGGCCGCCCGTAGCGCGGGGCACGCCGACCGGCAGCCGTCCGGACGGATCGGTGCGGCCGCTGAGGACACCGGCGATGGCGGTGGTGCCCTCCGCGCCGGGAAAGAAGGACTGCACGAGCGCGGCGGCCTCGTCCACGGCGCGGCCGAGGGCGTAGGGCCGGCCGGCGAGCAGGACCGCCACGACCGGTGTGCCGCTGTCCAGCAGCGCGTCGAGCAGTTGCTGCTGGGCGCCGGGCAGGACCAGGGACTCGGCGTCGCAGCCCTCGCCGCTGGTGCCCCGGCCGAACAGCCCGGCGCGGTCGCCCAGGGCGACGACGGCCACGTCGGCCGCGCGCGCGGCGCGGACGGCGCCGGGGATCCCGGAGACGTCACCGTCGTCGACGCCGGTGCCCCGGGCCACGGTGAGCTCCGCGCCGGGGAACTCGCGGCGCAGGGCGTCCTCCAAGGTGGGCAGGTCGATGCCGGCCGGTGTCCCCGGGTGGTGCACGCCGACGTGCTGGGGGAAGGAGTAGCAGCCCAGTACGGCCGTGGGCTCGGTGGCGTTGGGGCCGATCAGGGCGATGCGGCGGGGCCGGTCCAGGGGCAGGGTGCCGTCGTTGGCCAGCAGGACGACGGCCTGTTCGGCGACGGCGCGGGCCAGTTCCCGGTTCTCGGCGGTGTCCAGGGCGACGCTGCCGCGCAACGCGTCCGGGTCGTCGAGGTCGGCGCCCCGCAGGGCGGCCGGGACTGGGTCCCAGCCGGCGTCGAGCAGGCCGAGGCGGGCCTTCTGGGTGAGCACCCGGCGCAGGGCGCGGTCGATGAGCGACTCCGGGATCCGGCCCGCGGCGACGGCTTCGGCGAGGGGCGCGCCGAACGTCTTGACGGTGGGCAGCTCCACGTCGACGCCCGCCCGCAGCGCCGTCGCCGCCGCCTCGGCCCAGTCGCCGGCGACGCCGTGCAGGGTCCGGAGGAAGGCGATGCCGAAGTAGTCGGCGACGACCGTGCCGTCGAAGCCCCAGGTGTCGCGCAGCAGCCCGGTGAGGAGGTCCTCGTCGGCCGCGGAGGGCATGCCGTCGGTGTCGGTGTAGGCGTGCATGACGGAGTCGGCGCCGCCCTCGCGCACGGCCATCTCGAACGGCGGCAGGACGACGTCCGCCCGCTCGCGCGGACCCATGCCGACGGGGGCGAGGTTGCGGCCGGCGCGGGAGGCCGAGTAGCCGGCGAAGTGCTTCAGGGTGGCGACGACGCCCGCGGACCGCAGCCCTTGGACGTAGGCGGTGCCGATGCTGCCGACCAGGTAGGGGTCCTCGCCGATGGTCTCCTCCACGCGGCCCCAGCGGGCGTCGCGGACCACGTCGAGGACGGGCGCGAGGCCCTGGTGGACGCCGACGGAGCGCATGTCGCGGCCGATGGCGGCGGCCATCCGGCGGATCAGGCCGGGGTCGAAGGTGGCGCCCCAGGACAGCGGGACGGGGTAGGCGGTGGCGCCCCAGGTGGCGAAGCCGGCCAGGCACTCCTCGTGCGCCAGGGCGGGGATGCCGAACCGGTTGGCGGCGGTGATCCGCCGCTGGGTGCGCGCCAGGGAGAGCGCGCCGAGGGCCGGGTCGACGGGTGCCGTGCCGAAGGGGCGGGTGAGCTGGCCCAGACCGGCCGGCAGGAGGGCGTCGAGGTCGACCGCGTCGTCCATGTCGTTCTGGTGCGGGGCGACTTCGGCGCCCTCGTCGGACGCGCCGACCCACACGCCGTACAGCTGGGCGATCTTCTCCTCGACGGTCATCGCGGCGATCAGCGCGGACACCCGGGCGCCGGTGTCCTGGGCCGGGTCGTTCCAGAGGGGGACTTCGGGGGTGGTCTCTACGGCCACGTTGGCGGTCACTTTCCTCCCATGCCCATCAGGCCCTGGACGAGGGCCCGGCGGGCGAACAGGTAGACGAGCAGGACGGGCACCATGGACAGCGTCACGGCGCCCAGCAGACCGGGGATGTCGATGCCGTGTTCGGTCTGGAAGTTGTACAGACCCAGCGTGATCACCTTGGTGGAGTCGGACTGGGTCAGGACGAGCGGGAACAGGAAGCCGTTCCACGCCTGGAGCGCGGAGAACACCACGATCGTGGAGAGCCCGCCGCGCGAGAGCGGGACGACGAGCTGGAAGAACATCCGCACGGGGCTCGCCCCGTCCATCGTCATGGCCTCGAACAGCTCGGGGCTGATGTCCCGCATGGCGCCGCTGAGGATGAGGGCCGACATCGGCAGGCAGAACGCGGCGGTGGGCAGGATGATCCCGAGCAGGTTGTCATACAGGCCGGCCTCGCTGATCAGGTAGAACATCGGGACGATGACGGCCTGGGCGGGGATGGCGAGGCCCAGCAGGAACAGCCGGAAGATCTGCGAGGTGACGCGGCCCCGGCTGCGGACGATGGCGTACGCCAGGGGCGGCACGAGCAGCAGGACCACGCCGACGACGCAGACGGTGACGACGACGGTGTTGAGGAAGTACCGGCCGAAGCCGGAGTCGAAGGCGCCGGTGTAGTTGTCCAGGGTGAGGTCGCGCGGGAGGGAGAGGGGGCCATGCTCGGCGTAGTCCTCGCGGGTGCGCAGGGTGGCGGCGAGCATCACGTAGAGCGGCAGGCCCACCAGGACGAGCCAGACGAGCGAGCCGGCGCCGGCCGGGTAGTTGGGGCGGCTCCTCATGACACTCCCTCCATGGAGCTGCGCATCTTGTCGTAGCCGGAGACGCGGACGACGATCAGCGAGACGACCGTGGCGGCCAGGACCAGGCAGAGGGCGATGGCCGAACCGGCGCCGAAGTCGAAGCCCTTGAAGGCCTTCTGATACATGTAGTAGGCGCTGATGGTGGTGTCGGTGCCCGGTCCGCCCTGGGTGAGGATGAGCACGGTCTCGAAGGTGGTCAGCCCGCCGACGATCATCAGGATCATCGAGGTGATCACCGAGGTGCGCAGCTGCGGCAGGGTGATGTGGAAGAACCGCCGGTAGCGGCCCGCGCCGTCGATCGCCGCCGCCTGGTACAGCACCTGCGGGACGGCACGGGCGGCGCCCTGGTAGATCAGCGTGTGGAACGGGGTGAACTGCCAGGTGCTGACGAAGGCCAGCACGCCGATGGCCGAGGACTGCTCACCGAACAGGTTGCCGTCGCCGAACAGCCACGTCATCCGCGCGGGGATGCCGAAGTTGGGGTCGAGCAGCGCGCGCCAGAGCACCGACACCGCGGTCGACGACAGCAGCAGCGGGACGAAGTAGATCGCCGAGAGGAGGGCGCGGTTGCGCTGGTGTCCGGCGGCCCAGACGCCGAGCACGATGCTCAGCGGGGTCTGGAGGGCCACGCCGAGGGCGGTGAGCAGCAGGGTGAGCCAGATGCTCTTGACCATGACGGGGTCGTCGAGGATGCGCCGCCAGTTGTCGGTCCCGACGAACCGCGGTGAGCCCAGGCCGTTCCAGCTCATGAAGGACAGCACCGCCACCATGATCAGCGGCAGGATGGCGAAGCAGGTGAAGAACAGGGTGGCGGGCAGGGCCCAGAGGAAGCCGGGGCGCGTGCCCCGGGCGGTGTAGGGGGTCTCCGCCCGCCGCCGGGCCTTTCCGGGGGCCGGGGCGGCGGGCGGGGCGCTGGTGGTCTGTGTGGTCATGGGCGGTTCACTCGGCCGGGAGGGCCTGCATGGCCTTGATGAAGCCGTCGGTGTCGAGCTGCCCGTCGAAGAACTGCTGGACGGCCTGGTGGATGGGTGTCATGGCCGACGGCGGGTAGGCCTGGTCCCACGAGAGCTGGAAGGACTTGGCCTTGGCGACGAGGCCGTACTGGAAGCGGGAGTAGGCGGGGCTGGCCGATGTGCCCAGGAACCGCGGGGTGTTCGTGGTGGTCGGCAGGTTGCCTATGGCCAGCTGGGCCTTGACGAACTGGTCGGAGTACATCAGCTTCAGGAACCGGGCGACCGCGTCGGGGTGCTTGGTCTTCTTCAGCACCGAGTAGAAGTTGTTGGTGTTGCCGACGACGTCGGACGGGTCGCCCTTGCCGCCGGGGACGGCCGGGAACGCGGTGTAGCCGAGACCGTCGGCGGCGAAGTCCTTGGCGTCCTGCTGCTGTTGCGCGTAGTACCAGGAGCCCATCAGCTCGAAGCCGGCCTTGCCCTGGGCCACCAGTGCGGGCGAGGCGCCGTTGGTGTACTTCACGGAGTCGTAGTTCTTGCCGAAGGCGCCGGCGTCGACGAGCTGCCGGAGCATGCCGAGCGCCTTGCGGCTGTCCGCGCTTGCCCAGGCGTCCTTGTCGCCGTCCAGAGCCTTCTGGAACAGTCCCGGACCGGCGACGCGGTCGTAGACGTACTCGAACCACATCAGCGTCGGCCACTGGTCGCCGCCGCCGAGGGCGATGGGGGTGACACCCCGGGACTTGAGCTTCGCGACGGCGTCGACCAGCTGGTTCCAGGTCTGGGGCCGTGCCACGCCGGCCTTGTCGAGGACGTCCTTGTTGTGGAAGAGCAGGACCGGCTGGGTGCCGCGCATCGGGATGCCGTAGGGCTTGCCGTCGACGACGGCGCTGTTGTAGACGGCGGGCAGGAACTTGTCGTCCAGGTTCGGGTCCTTCTTCACGAAGTCGTCCAGCGGCATGAGCAGCCCGGCCTTGACGAACGGCTGGATGCTGCCGCCACCCCAGTTGAAGAAGACGTCCGGCGCCTGCGGGGTGTTGATGATCGTCTGGAGCTTCTGCTGGTAGTCGGCGCCGGGAATGGTGTCGAGGACGGCTTTGACGTCGGACGTCCGGTTGAAGGTGTCGACGATCCGCTTCTCCACCTTGTTGCTGGCGTCCCCGTAGACCAGCACGTGGATCCTGCCGTCGTCCGAGGAGCCTCCCCCGCTGTTCCCGCAGGCGGCGAGGCTCGCCACCAGAGCGAGCGTCGCGCCGCCGGTGAGCACCCGGGGCATCCGTGTACGCATGGTCGTCCGCCTTTCGAAAGTTTCGACACCAAAGCCGAAAGTCCTGCGGCTGGACAGTAGGAGCAGAGCGGAGAATCGGTCAACGGTCGTGCACGCACGCGGCCAAACCGTTATCCGGCGCCATGCCCTATGCTGCGGCCATGGGCGAAGAAGACGAGGTCGGCCGGAGAGTGACCCTGGCAGCCGTGGCCAGGGAGGCCGGAGTCTCCCTTCCGACAGTTTCGAAAGTCCTCAACGGTCGTTCGGATGTCTCCCCCGCGACCCGGGACAAGGTCGAGCGCCTCCTCGACGCCCACGGCTACCGCCGGCGCACCCCGGGCCCCCCGCCGGCGCCGCTCATCGAGATCGTCTTCCACGAGCTGGAGAGCGTGTGGGCGATGGAGCTGATCCGGGGCGTGGAGAACGTCGCCCAGCGCAGCGGCGCGACCGTCGCGCTCACCGAGAGCGGCACCCGGCAGGCGCCCGGACCCGAGTGGATCGAGGGGGTGCTGCGCCGCCGGCCCCTGGGGGTGCTGCTGGTGTTCTCCACCGTGCCGGAGGCCGTGAAGCGGCGGCTGCGGTCCCGGGCCATCCCGTTCGTCGTCGTGGACCCGGCCGGCGATCCCGACCCCGACGTGCCCTCCGTCGGCTCGGCCAACTGGGCCGGCGGCCTGGCCGCCACCCGTCACCTCACCGACCAGGGACACGAACGCGTCGCCATCATCACCGGCCCGGAGGACCTGATGTGCTCGCTGGCCCGGCTGGACGGGTACCGCTCGGCCCTGGCCATGGCCGGACTGGAACCGGACCCCCGGCTGGTGCGCTTCGGCGACTTCCACGTCCAGGGCGGCTACGAACACGCCCTGGACCTGCTGCGCCGCCCGGACCGCCCCACCGCGATCTTCGCCGGCAGCGACCTACAGGCCCTGGGCGTCCTGGAGGCCGCCCGGATCCTGGGCCTGAGCGTGCCGCGGGAGCTGTCGGTGGTCGGGTACGACGACGTACCCCCGGCCCGCTGGTCGAGCCCGCCGCTCACCACCGTGCAGCAGCCGCTGCGGCGCATGGCCGAGGAGGCGGCGCGGATGCTGCTGCGGCCCGCAGACCCCCACAAGGCCGCCCTGCGCATCGAACTGGCCACGCGTCTGGTGGTGCGGCAGAGCACCGCCGCGCCGCCCCCGCCCGGCTGAACGGGCACGCCGGGAGGGGCGCGGACCCGACCGGTGCGCGGGAGACAGGCGTGGTTCGCGTGTCGGCGGGGACACGGATCGACATGTCGATAGCGAGAGAACAGGCGCCCGAGACCACCCCGGGCGGCCCCGGCCTCAAGCAGGCCCTCACCACACCCCTGCTGTACTTCTTCATCCTCGGCGACGTCCTGGGCGCCGGTGTGTACGTCCTGGTCGGCCAGATCGCCGGCGACGTGGGCGGAGCCGTGTGGGCACCGCTGCTCGTCGCCCTCGTACTGGCGATGCTGACCGCGTCCTCGTACGCCGAGCTGGCGACGAAGTACCCCCGGGCGGGCGGCGCCGCCCACTACGCCACCCGGGCGTTCGGCCCGTTCGCCGGTTTCCTGGCCGGATTCTGCATGCTGGCCGCCGGCATCGTCTCCGTCGCCGCCCTGGCCCGCGGCTTCGGCGGCGACTACCTGTCCGCCTTCGTCTCCCTGCCCGTGGGCCTGGTCGCCGTGGTGTTCCTCGCCCTGCTCGCCCTGCTCAACGCGCGCGGCATCAAGGAGTCGACCCGGGCGAATGCCGTCGCCACCGTCATCGAGGTCGGCGGGCTGGTGCTGATCGTGGCCCTCGGCGCCTGGCTGCTGCTGCGCGGCGACGGCGACCCCGGCCGCCTGACCCGGCTCGGCACCGCCGACAAGGGCGCCGCGACCGCCCTCCTCAGCGGCTCGGTCCTGGCCTACTACTCGTTCGTGGGCTTCGAGACCTCCGTGAACGTCGCCGAGGAGACCCGCGATCCCCGCCGCTCCTACCCCCGGGCCCTGTTCGGCGCCCTGGCGACCGCCGGCGCCGTCTACGTCCTGGTGGGCGTCGCCGCGTCCGCGGCGGTACCGACCGGCCGGCTCGTCGCCTCCAGCGGACCGCTGCTGGAGGTCGTCAAGGCGGCGGGCGGCGTCCCCGTCCGCCTGTTCAGCGCCATCGCCCTCGTCGCCGTCGCCAACGGCGCCCTCCTGACCGGGATCATGGCCTCCCGACTCGCCTTCGGCATGGCCCGCGACGGGCTGCTCCCCGGCGCCCTGACCACGGTCCTGCCGGGCCGCCGCACCCCGTGGGTCGCGATCGCGGCCACCACCGTCCCGGCGATGGTCCTCGCGCTGACCGGCAGTGTCGCCACGCTGGCGTCGACCCTGGTCCTGCTGCTGCTCGTGGTCTTCCTCATGGTCAACGTCGCCGTGCTCGTCCTGCGCCGTGACCCGGGCGCGGAGCGGCACTTCCGGACGCCGACCGTCCTGCCCGTGCTGGGCGCGGCCTCCTGCGTCCTGCTCGCCACCCAGATCGAGGGGCGGGTGTGGCTGCGGGGACTGGTGGTGCTGGCCGTCGGCGCGCTGCTCGCCGCGCTCACCGCTCTGCGCGGGGCCCGGCGTCCACGGGAGAAGGCGGCCGGAAGCACGCGATGACGGTCTTGCCGTGCGGGCAGGGCCGTGCCTCCCAGCTCTCCGCGAGGGCGTTCATGAGGAGGATGCCCCGCCCGCCCTGCTGGAGGGTGTCGGGCTGCCGGGGCGACGGCAGCTCGGGGGACGTGTCGTGCACCGCGATGTGCAGGCACTCGCTGTCCCAGGACATCACCAGCTGAGAGCTGCTGTGCGCGTGGATCTGGGCGTTGGTGACCAGCTCGGACACGACCAGCAGTACGTCGTCCGCCGTGTCGGGGGCGGATTCCGTCCAGCCCAGCTCGTCGAGGTGGGACCGCGCCCAGTCACGTGCCGTCTTGACCTGGCTGTTGAGCGGCAGCGAGCGTGCCCAGCCCACCGCGCGAAGCGAACGTTTGTCCACGATCTTCCTTGTCTGTGCCGACTCGGCGGTCTCTGTCTGTCGGCCTACCGGCTACCCGCATACCGGCCCGGTACCGCCACGGCGTGCCGGCGGCCGGGCCGGGTACTCCCTGGACATGGTCTGCCCTCGTCAGCCGGCGCCCCCGTCGCGCCGCCGGTGCCCCCGCCCCGCCGCCGCCGCGGAGCGCGCCGCACGGCCTGCTCTCCACGCCCCGCGCCCCCGACGCCCCGAACCGCGGAGGCCGCGATGACACCGGACGCGACGAAGGCGGCGCGGATGGTCGCGGAGGCCGCGGACGGCGCGCCCCTGACGGAGGTCCCCCGGCGGGTGTGCGCGGCGGTGTCGGAGGGGCTCGGGCTGGACGGCGCCACCTTGTCGCTGCTCACCGACACACCCTCGCGCCAGTTGCTCGCCGCCTCGAACGACACGGCGCTGGTGCTGGAGGAGATCCAGTTCACGCTGCTGGAGGGGCCGTGCATCACCGCGGCGCACCTTGGCGAGCCCGTGGCGGTGGACGAACTGCGCGACACGGTGACGCCCTGGCCGCTGTTCGGTGCCGCCATGGCGGAGAGGCTGCCGGAGGTGGAGTCGCTCTACGCGCTGCCCGTCTTCTTCGGCGACTACGTCCTGGGCTCCATCGACCTGCTCGCGCTGCGCCCCCACGCCCTCGACGAGGAGGAGCTGGAGCGGGCGTCCGCCGTGGCCGACGCGGTGGCGGCGGCCCTCCTGCCCACCAGGGACCTGATCCTCACCGGGGACCGGGCCCCGGCCTGGGAACCGGCCGACGTCGTGCGCGCGCACTGGTTCGACACGGCGCGCGCCGTCGGCGCCCTGGTGGCCACCCGGCAACTGACGCCCGAGGACGCCCTCGCCCTCATGCGCGCCGAGGCCTTCCGCACGGGCAGGTCACTGGCCGACATCACCCGGGACATCCTGCACGAACACCCCGGCTCACCGTAGTCGCGGGCTCGGGGCCGGGGGCACCCGGCTGTTTCCGAAACATTCGCTCCTTTCGTCGAGTGTTGCGTCTCATCAGATGACCTCTCCCCGCCGCAGGCGACCCGGAACCGGTCGGCCGCAACCGCGCTCACGCCCTCTCCAATGCCTCCCTCGGATGACGCCGACCCAGCAAGATCGGTCCATGACGAGCGTTTTGGTGCTCCTCGCCCACCTCGAGCGACGACGATCCTCCCGCTGTGAGGCCCCGGCATACGCCTCCGAAGTTTCGATGAAGTTTCGTAAACGGACGGATTGACCGCCGTTTCGGGCCGGGCGCATACTCTCCAGCATTCGAGCCCTCCCCCAGCCTTTTCCGCTACCGGACGGACGGGCCGCTCTATTTGACGCGTCCATGCCATGCAACGCGTCCCAGTACGCAGAAGGAGACATCCCATGGACAACGCCTTCGACCGCCCCATGAGCCGCAGGGGCTTCCTCAACCGCGCCGGCGCGGTGGCACTCGCCACGTCCGCGTCCGGGCTGCTGCTGCCCGCCACCGCCCACGCGGCCACGACGATCACCACCAACCAGACCGGCACCAACAACGGCTTCTACTACTCGTTCTGGACCGACGGCGGCGGGTCGGTCTCCATGACCCTCGGCTCCGGCGGCAACTACAGCACCTCGTGGACGAACTGCGGGAACTTCGTCGCGGGCAAGGGCTGGGCCAACGGCGGGCGCAGGAACGTGCAGTACTCGGGCAGCTTCAACCCGTACGGCAACGGCTACCTGTCGCTGTACGGATGGACCTCGAACCCGCTCGTGGAGTACTACATCGTCGACAACTGGGGCACCTACCGGCCCACCGGCAACTACCAGGGCACGGTCACCAGCGACGGCGGCACCTACGACATCTACCGGACGACCCGGTACAACGCCCCCTCCGTGGAGGGCACCAGGACCTTCGACCAGTACTGGAGCGTGCGGCAGTCGAAGCGGACCGGCGGCACCATCACCACCGGCAACCACTTCGACGCCTGGGCGCGCTACGGCATGCGGCTGGGCAGCTTCAGCTACTACATGATCCTCGCCTCCGAGGGATACCAGAGCAGCGGCAACTCCAACCTCACGGTGAGCGGCTGAACTCCCCCGTCCCCACGCCCCGTCCGTCCCCACCGCACGCGCACCACCGCACTCCGCCCCCCACGAGGAGGACCCACCCGCATGCGCGCCGCACCCCGCCCCCTGCTGACCGTGCTGGCCGTCGTCGCGACCGCCGTGGCCGGCACCGTCACCGCCACCGTCGACAGCGCTCCGGCGCACGCCGCCGGCTGCGCCGGATACGTCGGACTCACCTTCGACGACGGCCCGTCCAACGCCCAGACCCCCGCCCTGCTCAACGCCCTGCGGCAGAACGGGCTGCGGGCCACCCTGTTCAACGAGGGCCAGTACGCCGCCGCCTACCCGGCCCAGGTCCGGGCCGAGGCAGCCGCCGGGATGTGGATCGGCAACCACAGCTACACCCACCCCCACCTCACCCAGCAGAGCCAGGCCCAGATCGACTCCGAGGTGTCCCGCACCCAGCAGGCGATCGCCGCGGCCGGCGGCGGCACGCCGAAGCTGTTCCGTCCGCCCTACGGCGAGACCAACGCCACGCTCCAGGCGGTCGAGGCCAAGTACGGCCTGACGCAGGTCATCTGGGACGTCGACTCGCAGGACTGGAACGGCGCGAGCACCGACGCGATCGTGCAGGCCGTGTCCCGGCTGGGCAACGGCCAGATCATCCTCATGCACGAGTGGCCCGCCAACACCCTCGCCGCGATCCCGCGCATCGCGCAGACCCTGACGGGCAAGGGCCTGTGCGCGGGCCGGATCTCCCCGCAGACCGGTCGGGCCGTGGCCCCCTGACCACGCCCCCGCCCGATCCGACGGAGCCCCGCCGTGCCGGTGTCCACCGGCGGGGCTCCGTCCGTGGACGCAAGTACACCCACGGGGGTGGTGCCCGGACCACCCCCGGTCGGGTGTCCAGGTCCAGGGACCGCGCGGCCCGGGACCGGCAGGCTTCGAAGGACCGGCGCAGGCGCGCGGCCGCTCGCCGCCGCCGGCGTCCGAACCTGCCATGCCGACCACTCGGGGGATCCCATGTCCGAAGCACTCGCCCGGCGCCTGACCGGCCTCACCGCCGTCGTCGCCGCGGTCGCCCTCATCGTCCAGGTACCGCTGTACTTCCTCTACGACGGGCCGCCGCCGGACGCCAACGTCCTCTCCCGGCTGCTCGTCGGGATCATCGCGCTCGCCTGCCTGGTGGTGTTCGTGACCGCCTTCCGGGAACTGGTCCAACGGGTCGGCCCGGCCCACGCGTGGGCCGGCTCCCTCACGTTCGCCACAGGCCTGGTGTACGCCACGGTCACCCTGGTCTCGATGGGCCTCGAAGCAGGCGCGGTCATCGCCGCCGACCACCCCGTGGACCCGACCATCGAGGTCAGCGGCACCTACATCCTCTACGGGACGATCTCCCGGCTCATGCTCGCGCTCTTCCTCGCCGCGCTCGGCCAGGCCGTCTCCCGTACCCGGCTGCTGCCGCGCTGGACGGGCCGTTCGGCGTACGTCCTGGCCGGCCTCAACCTGGCCTTCGTGCCGTCGCTGTTCTTCGGCAACGACCCCTCGTTCTTCTACGCGGCGAACGGCTGGGGCACGACGGCCCTGATGGGCGCCGTCCTCAGCTACTGGCTGCTGGCCCTGGGCATCAGCGCATACCGCAGCGCGGCACGCGTCACCCCGGCGTTCGGTCGCGGTACGGCGTCGGCTCGTCGGCGCTGATCACCAGAGCGGCCTGGTCGTCGTCCACCTCCCGGCCCGCCGTGAAGGCCCGGACGCCTTCCGTCACGGCGCGGATGACGTCGTCCGCGGTGGGTCGGCGTGGGGCGGAGGCCAGGGCTTCGGCCAGTCGCCCCTCCCCGTACTGTTCGGTGCCGCCGGCGCGGCATTCGGTGATGCCGTCCGTGTAGAGCAGCAGGCTCTCCCCGGGCCGGAGGGTGAGACGGCGGGCAGTGAGCCTCGGCGGTATACCGATGCCGAGCAGCCCGCCGGACGCCTCGACCGTGTCGACCGTGTGGCCGGCGCTCAACAGCAGGGGCGGGGTGTGGCCCGCGCGGACGAGACGGATGTCGAGTCCTTCGGCGGCCGGCACGAGATGGCCGTAGACGAGGGTCACGAAGCCGGTGTTCTGCTGGGCGTAGCGGTCGTTCAGCGCCTTGTCGACGGCTGCGACGACGTCGACGGGATCGTCGAGGAGCGAGGTGACGGCGCGGGCGGTGTGGCGTACCAGGGCGGTGGTGGTGGCGGCGAGGGCTCCGCGTCCGCAGACGTCGCCGAGGATGAAGGCCCAGCTGCCGTCGGCGCGGGGGAAGACGTCGTAGAAGTCCCCGCCGATGTCCAGCCCTTCGCCGGCCGGGTGGTAGAAGGCGGCGAGCCGGGCGCCGGGCACGTCGGGGAGGTCGGGCAGCAGCAGGCCGGTCTGGAGGTCGCGGGCGAGGGCGGCGCGCTGGGTGTACTGGCGGGCGTTGCGGGCGGCCGAGGCGGCGCGGCGCGCCAGTTCCTCGGCGAGGGCGACGCGGTGTCCGTCGAAGGGGCGCCCGTCCGTGGACAGCAGGGTCAGGGTGCCGAAGGGCTGCCCGCGGTCCAGGAGCGGCACGCAGACGTAGCCCGTGACGCCCAGCTCGTGCCAGGGGCCGGGCCCGGTCGGGGTACGGCGTGCCACTTCCGTCACGCCGGAGGCAAGGACGCGGGCGACGGCGTCGTCCTCGGCGTTCCGGGACGGGGTGTGGGAGGCGAGCATCGCGCGCGCCCGGTCGGTCGGGGCGACGGTCGCCACCCGGTGCACGCGTCCGGCTTCCGCCAGATCGACCGCGGCCAGTGGTGCCAGCGCCGGGGCGGCGAGAGTGGCGAGGCGGTGCAGCGTCTGCTTCTCGTCCAGCCGGCCGGCCAGTGAAGTGCTGGCGGCGAGCAGGAAGGCGAGGTCGTCGCGGGCGGCCTTCTCGCGCGCGTTCGCCGCCTGCCGGGCCTGTTCGGCCTGGTGGCGTTCGATGGCGAGGGCGGCGGTGTCGGCGAAGACACGGGCGAGCGCGAGGTCGGTGTCCTGGGGGGAGCGGGGTACGCGGTGGTACATCGCGAAGGTGCCCAGGAGGCGGCCGTCGGGGGCGAGGATCGGCGTGGACCAGCAGGCGGCGAGCCCCGCCTGACCGGCGAGGTCGCGGAAGTCGTCCCACAGGGGGTCGTCGGCGATGTCGGTGACGATGACGTTCCGGCGCCGGTGCGCGGCGGTACCGCAGGAGCCCACGCCTTCACCGGTGGCGATGCCGTCGATGGCCCGGTTGTAGAACTCGGGCAGGCTGGGAGCCGCACCGTGGCGCAGGTGACGGCCGTCCGCGTCGGCCAGCAGCACCGAGACGATCACCTCGGGCGACAGCTCCTCGATCGTCCTGCACATGCCGTCCAGCACGTCCGGCAACGGCGCCTGGCGGGCGATCTGTTCGAGCAGCGCGCGCTGCTCGGCGGCGAGTCGGCGGGCGTGTTTGACCTGGGTGGTCTCCACGCCGATCATCCGCACCCCGATGATGTTGCCGCCGGCGTCGCGGCGGGCCTCGTAGGTGAAGTCGAAGAAGGCCTCACGGGCTTCGTCGCCGACACCGAGGACCACCCGGGCGTCCCGGCCGACATGGCGCTCCCCCGACCGGTACACCTGGTCCAGCAGCGCGATGAACCCCTGGGCGGTCAGTTCGGGCATGAGCTGCACCAGCGGGACACCCGTGCGCTGGCGTCGGCCGCCCCCGATCGCCGAGAAGAAGGCGGGGTTGGCCGCCTCCAGTACGTGCGCGGGGCCCGCCATGGACGCGAACAGCGCGGTCGAGGTGCCGAACAGCACGGACAGGTGCTCGTCCGTGCCGCGCACCGCCTCCGACCGGCCGGTCTCGCCGGTCGACCGCCACCTGCGCTCAGCCGTCATGTCGCCCCCTCCCCGACCGACTTCCCAAAATCTTCACAGATCATCATCCCGCACGACCGCGTTCCACTCCCCGGCAGGGCCGCCGTACGCACCGGCGACCCTCGCGCTGCCGGCGCGTGGCCGTCGAACCGTCGGCAGGGTGCCGTGGTGGTCCGGGTCAGCCGGGGATATCGGCGCCGTCGGCTGCCCCGGCGGTGGTCGAACTGGTCAGCGCGTCGGCGACGGTGGCGTGAACGGGCAGCAACTCGGAGATGCCCGTCATCGTCACCATGCGCATGAGGCGGTCGGGGACATCGGCGAGGTGGAGCGAGCCGCCCGCGTCCTGGGCCACCCGCAGGAGGACGAGGAAGGTGCTGAGACCGGTGGAGTCGACGAAGTCGACCCCCGCCAGGTCCAGCACCAGGTGGGCGGCACCCTGCTCGACGAGGGTCAGGGCGTACGTGCGCAGAGCGGGCGCCGTGTGCAGGTCCACGTCTCCGGTGACGGCGACGACGGCGACGCGGTCGCTGATGGACCGGACGGTCATGTCGAGGTGGTCGGACATGTCTGTCATCACTCCTTGCCGAGGGCTTGGGCGCTGTCGTGGTGGGCGCCGTCGCGGTGACGTGTTCGCCCGCGCCGGGGACGGCGCGGACAGTGCCCGAGGGACGCTGCCGGCGAGCCGGTCACGGCTGCGGCGTGCTGTGGTCGCCGATGCCGTGGACGGTGGCCAGAGCGCCGAGGCCCGAGACGGTCACGACGGGCTCGAGCAACGGCGTGATGAACAGTTCCAGCCGTTCGGCATGGGCGAAGAGGACGCTCAGCCCGGCGCTGTCGAGGTATTCCACCGCGGTCAGGTCCACCACGAGGGCGCCCGAGCTGTCCTCCAGCGCGTCGGCCAGGGAGCCGGCGTTGCTCATGTCGATCTCACCGCTGACGGTCAGACGAGGAGTGCCGTCCGGACGCCGACCGGAGGTGATCGTGAGGGAGGTGGACATCAGGCGATCCTCATCTGCATGTCGACGGTGGTGCCGGACGGGCCGGGAGTGATGGTGACCTGCTGCATCAGGGCCTTCATGAGGCCCACTCCGCGCCCGCGGTGGGCGTTGAGTTCGGGTCGCGGGGCTTTCCACCGGCCGCTGTCGGCGACCGTCAGGCACAGGTTGTCGGCGAAGGCCTCGGCGCGCAGCCGCACGATCTCCCCCGGGGTGTGCCGGTGGCCGTGTTCGATGGCATTGGCACACGCCTCCCCCGCGGCGACGAGAACGTTCTGCACGGTGTGCGGGGGAAGATCGCACTGGTCGAGCCAACTGCGCAGCGCGTTGCGGACGGGAGCGAGTTGGGAGGACTCGGCCGGGAACGTCATCTCCAGCGGTGCCGGGTGACGGTAGAGCAGGAGGGCCACGTCGTCGTCGTAGCCGCCGGCCGGTGCGAGCCGCGACATGACCTCGGTGGCGAGGTCGTCGACGGGCGCGTGCCGACCCTTCTGCACGGCCTCGCTGGCCTGGTCGATCCCGCTGCTGAGCGAGCGCCGGCGGCGTTCGACGAGCCCGTCGGTGTACAGCAGCAACGTGGCTCGCGCGGGCAGGGTGTGCCGGGCCTCGGGGCGCCGCCTGCCCGGCCGGACGGCCAGGGGCAGGGAACGCCCTTGGTCCAGCAGCCGGGTGGTGCCGTCGGGGTGGGCGAGGATCCCCGGCGGGTGCCCGGCGCTGGAGTAGGTCAGCTCTCCGGTGCCGGGGTCGAGGATGCCGCAGAACACCGTGGTGCACAGCGCGCCCGGGACACTGGCGGCGAACTGGTCGAGCGCCATGAGGGTCCCGGCGGGACTCTCCTCCCGCAGCATCAGCGCGCGGCAGGCACTGCGCAACTGCCCCATCACGCTGGCCGCCTCCACCCCTCGTCCGACGCAGTCGCCGACGACGATGCCGATGCGCCCGTCCGGCAGGGTGACGGTGTCGTACCAGTCGCCGCCCACCTCGAGCGGGCGGGTGGCGGGCTCGTACCGTACGGCGAAGCCGTCGGGGAGCCGGGACGGGCCGAGGATGGCGCGCTGGAGCGCGATGGCGGTCTCCCGCTGCTGGTCGATCTGGTGCACCCGGACCAGGCCCTGGGCGAGGTGCCCGGCGAGCAGGGCGAGCAGGAGCTGGTCCTCGGAGGTGAAGGGCCGGTGTTCTCCCAGGTCGATCCAGACGGCCAGCGGGCCGTCGGGGTGTTCGAGCAGGACGCCGGCACCGGAGTCCTCGGCCACCGGGGTGAGCGGTGACCGGCTGCGCAGCGCGAGCAGTGACTCCCGGCGCTCGACGGGCAGGTCCTCCCAGCACAGGTCCTCGTCCGTGGCCGTGAGGACCGGCACGTCACCGCGCTCGAAGACGGCCGCCACCACGCTCCGCGCCCGCCACAGGGACTTCAGTTCGGCGAGGGCACCGAAGAGCGCCTCGGGCAGCGTGGCGGCGCTGGACAGGGAGGTGCTCACCGCGGCCAGCGCCGTTTCCCGCTGCACGGCGTAGTGCTCGGCCGTGACATCACGGAAGGTACCGACGGTGACCTGGCGTCCCGTGTCGGGGTCCTGGGCCTTGTTGTAGGTGGCGGTCACCCACAGGCGGTGGCCGTCCCGGTGGGTGACGGGGACCGTGTAGGAGCCCTTGGGGCGTTCGAGCAGGTCGGCGAAGGCGTCGCCGACCTGCCGGTGGGCGACGGGATCGTGGGAGACGTCGGGCCACCACGGGTGGATGGGTGCGTACGGCAGGTCCTCGGTGCCGTAGCCGAGGATGTCGGTGAAGGCGGTGTTGATCTCCACGACGGCTCCTGACTCGTCGCAGACGAAGAACGCCTCCTGGAGGGAGTCGATGAGCGCCGTCCGCCACCGGAGGTGATGGGTGCGGAGCCGGGCCAGTTCGACGTTGGCGCGGACCCGGGCCAGCAGTTCGGCGGCGGCGAAGGGCTTGACCAGGTAGTCGTCGGCGCCTGCCTGTAGCCCTTCGATGGATGCCTCCTGCCCGGCCTTGGCCGACAGCAGCAGCACGGGCACCGAGGCCGTACGGGTGTCACCGCGCAGGCGGGCCACCAGTTCCAGCCCGTCGAGCCGGGGCATCATCACGTCGCTGACGATGATGTCGAAGGTTTCGCGGCGGACGGAGTGGAGGGCTTCGAGGCCGTCGGTGACGGTGGTGACCTCATATCCCGCTCCGGTCAGGATGCGTGCGAGGTACTCGCGCATGTCGGTGTTGTCGTCGGCCACCAGAACACGGGCATTGGCGGCGGACGCCGCGACGCGGGGGTCCGCCTCGGCCGGCGGTCCGGCGTCCGCCGCGGTGCCGGTGTCGTTGACCGGCAGCCAGCGCAGGGCCTCCTGGACGTAGGGGTCTGCGACGGCGGAGGCCGCGGCGCCGCCCGCTTCGGACACCACCGAATCGGGCGGCAGATGAGCGGTTCCGAACGGCACCCGGACGGTGAAGACGGTGCCGCTGCCCTCGGTGCTCTCGGCCGTGATCGTGCCACCGTGCAGCCCGACGAGTTCCTGCACCAGCGCCAGCCCGATGCCGCTGCCCTCGTTGGAGCGGGAGCGGGCGTTCTCGATGCGGTGGAACCGCTCGAACAGCCGGGGCATCTCCGAGGCCGGCACACCGATCCCGGTGTCGGCGATGGTGACCACGGCGTGGGTGCCCACCCGGCGCGCACCGACGCGGATCGCGCCGTCGAAGGTGAACTTGAGCGCGTTGCTCAGCAGGTTGAGGATCACCTTCTCCCACAGCTCGCGGTCGATGTACACCGGCTCGTCCATCACCGGGCAGTCCACCTCGAAGGCGAGCCCGGCCCGTTCCACGGCCGAACGGAAGACGCTGGCCAGCTCGGCGGTCACCACGGCGAGGTCGACCGGCTCGTAGCGGGCCTGCATCCGCCCGGCCTCGATGCGGGAGAAGTCCAGGAGCGTGTTGACCAGCTTGCCCAGGCGCAGGCCGTTGCGGTGGACGACGTCGAGTTCCCGGCGTACGTCCTCCTGCTCGTCGGCGAACCGGGTACGGAGTTCCTCGACGGGTCCCATGATCAGGGCCAGCGGGGTGCGGAACTCGTGGCTGACGTTGGAGAAGAACGCGGTCTTCGCGCGGTCCAGTTCGGCCAGTTCCTCGGCCCGCCGCTGCTGCGCCTCGTAGCTCCGCGCGCTGCCGATGCCGGAGGCGATGTGTCCCGCCGTCAGCTCCACGAATCCCCGGTAGCTGTCGTCCAGCATCCGGTAGCGGTTCAGCGCCGCCACGCAGAAGCCGTAAGGGGAGCTGCCCTGCTGGAGAAGGGGGACCACGAGCGCCTGCTCGGGCGGTTCGGGCCAGTCACCGGCGGGCAGATCGGCGAAGGCGTCACCGACCAGCCGCACCAGGGAGCTCTCGCCCCTGCCCAGCGTCTCGACGGGCCACACACCCGCGGGGTCGCCGAGCTCGATGACGGCCGGGGCGGCCGGGTGTCCCGCGTCGATGCCGGCCGCGCCGGCCAGTCGCGCGGTCCCGCCGTCGAACAGATAGGTCAGGGTGAAGGGCAGATCCTTCCGGTTGCGGTCGAGCTGGCGGTCCGCGAAGGCCAGCACCTCCTGCTCGGTCCGGATCACACTCGGGTCCGACCCCAGGTCCCGCAGCGTGGACATGCGCCGCTCACCGATCACCCGGTCGGTTTCCTCGCTGACCACGCACAGCATGCCCACGACCTCGCGGCTGTCGTCGCGCAGCGGGCTGTAGGAGAAGGTGTGGTACGTCTCCTCGCTGTAACCGGAACGCTCCAGGAACAGCAGCAGCCCCTCGTCCCAGGTGGCCTCTCCCGTGCGGAGCACGGCTTCGATGCGCGGGCCGATGTCGTCCCAGATCTCGGCCCACACCTCGTTCGCGGGGAGCCCCAGCGCCCACGGGTACTTGCGGCCGAGCGTGTCACGCCGGTAGGCGGCGTTGCAGAAGAAGGTCAGCTGCTCGCCCCACGCCATCCACATGGGGAACCGGGAGGACAGCAGAATGCTGACGGCCGTCTGGAGACTCTGCGGCCAGTCCCGCGGCGGACCCAGGGGCGTGGCCGCCCAGTCCACGGCGGACAGGTCCGCGCCCACCTCGCGGTCGGCGGCGAACACGTCACTGTCGGCCGCCGCCGTCTGTGGACGGTTGCCGGCCATGTCCGAAAACTCCACGCGAAACCCGTCCCTTCGCACGGCCCGCCCCGCGGCCGAACCCGGCCCGCGTGCCTGCACCTGCCTGCCCACAGCGAGCGCCGCACCCGTGCAGCCACCCGAGTGGATGACGACTCCCGCGCCCCGGCCCTCATTATCCCAGATGTTACGACAGGCGATTTCCCACAAAAGTGCTGGTCCACGTCGGATCGGACACCCGGCGTGAGCACGCGGTGGGGGTCGCCGGGGGCGGGCGAGGGCGGTGATCCGAGCCTGGCCACGAGCACCCGCGCCGCCGCTACCTCCGGCACACCGGACCGGCACGCCGGTCGCCCACCGGTGGCCCAAAAATGATCAAGGGCCGGTTTCGGATACCTCCGAAATCGGCCCTGATCTGCGACTGTCTCCAGTCGGGACGACAGGATTTGAACCTGCGACCCCTTGACCCCCAGTCAAGTGCGCTACCAAGCTGCGCCACGTCCCGTCGCTCTCACCCGCGGTGCCCCGCGTGATCGTGCGGACAGCACTTTACCCCACGTCGCGTGGTGCGCCGACGAGGGCCCGGGCGGTACGGGGGACAATCGGCCGTATGACGAACGCGGACGCATCGGACGCCAGGGACCGCGACGCGGACGGGCGGGCCCGCAACGCGCGGCCCCGGGACGGGCTCGGCCGGCCGCTGCCGTACGGCGCCGAGGGGGTGCCCCGGCAGCCGGAGGGCCTCGTGCGGACGCCCCCGGAGACGGTCGCCGAGGCGCAGGCGCTGCTGTCGCAGGGGCGGCCGTTCCACGCGCACGAGGTGTTCGAGGACGCCTGGAAGTCGGGTCCCCCGGACGAGCGGACGCTGTGGCGGGGGCTGGCGCAGCTGGCCGTGGGGCTCACCCACGCGGCTCGCGGGAACGCCCCGGGCGGCGCCCGCCTGCTGCGCCGGGGTGCGCGCGCGGTCGAGGAGTGGCAGACCGGGCGGGGTGAGGACCGGCCGTACGGGATGGACCTGCCGGGGCTGGTGCGGTGGGCCGGGGAGCTGGCCGGACGGGTGGAGCACGGCTCGACGCAGGTGGACGCGCGCGCCGAGGCACCCAGACTGGGTCCCTGACCGGGGCCGTCGCGGGCGGGGCGGCCCACGGGGCCGGCCGTCGGGGACCGGCGCGGCGCCCCGGCTGAGCGCCGAGGAGGGCCCAGGCGACCGGCCCGGTGGCAGGGATCCCGCCCGGAGTGCCGAGTCAGGCGCCCCGGTGGACGTGCGTGTCCTCGACGGCGTACCGCCGGAACGCCTGGTGGGTGTCCGACGTCACCACGACGCCGTCCACCCCTCCGGGACCGGTCTGCGCCGTCTCCCGTCAGCCTGGTGTGTCCGGGCCCTCCCCCAGGCCCAGCCACTGCCAGGCGCCCGCCACGTCCGGCACCGCCCGTGCGCCTTCCGGCAGCGGTGGCCGGCGGACGACGAGCACGGGGAGGGCGAGGTCGCGGGCGGCGGTCAGTTTCGCGGACGTGGCCGCGCCGCCGCTGTCCTTGGTGACCAGGACGTCGACGCGGTGGGCGCGCAGCAGTTCCGTCTCGCCGGCGACCGTGAACGGGCCCCGCGCCAGGACGACCCGGGTGTCCCGCGGCAGGGGCGGGTCGGGTGGGTCGACCGACCGGACGACGAAGTGCAGGCCGTCCAGGTGGGCGAAGGCCGCGAGGCCGAGGCGCCCGGTGGTGAGGAGGACCCGGCGGCCGAGTCCCGGCAGGGCCTCGGCCGCCGCGGCGAGGGACGGGACGTCGTACCAGCGGTCGCCCGGACCCGGCCGCCAGCCGGGGCGGCGCAGCACGACCGCGGGGACGCCTGCGTCCCGGGCCGCGTGGACCGCGTTGGCCGTGATCGACGCGGCGAACGGGTGGGTGGCGTCCACGAGGGCGTCCACCCGGTGGGCGCGCAGCCAGTCGGCGAGCCCCCGCGGACCGCCGAAGCCGCCGGTGCGCACCTCGCCGGGCAGGGCCGCGGGCCGGGCGACCCGGCCCGCGAGGGAGGTGGTGACCCGGACGCCGGGGCGGGCGGCGAGGCCGGCGGCGAGGCGGCGGGCCTCGGTGGTGCCACCCAGGATCAGCACGTGCGCGGGCATGGGGTGAGCGTACGAGGGAGTCGTGGCCGACCGGGTCACCGGCCTGCCGGGCCGGCCCGCTAGCGCAGCAGCAGCTGCGCGCCGCCCACGACGGTCGCCGCGATCACGAGCTGCTCGAAGAGCCGCTGGTCGATCCGGTGCACGGCCCACTTGCCGAACAGGGCCCCGGGGACCACGAACACCGCGAGCGCGGCGTCCAGCAGCAGCGAGCGGCCGTCGATCAGGCCGAGGCCGACGCTGAAGGGCACCTTGGCCACGTTCACGATGAGGAAGAAGAACGCCGAGGTGCCCAGGAAGCCGAGTTTGCGGAAGCCGGCGGAGAGCAGGTACAGCGACATCACCGGGCCGCCCGCGTTGGCGACCATGGTGGTGAACCCGCCGAGGACGCCGTACGAGCGTGCCTTGAGGCGGCCCGCCCGGGTGGTGACCGCGTCCGGTTCCCGGGGGGTCCCGGCGGTCCGGCGGCGCCAGATCGTCACCCCGGCCATGAACAGCAGGATCGCGCCGATCGAGGTCCGTACCACCCCGTCGTCGGCCCACACCAGGAACAGGGTGCCCGCCACGACGCCCGCCCCGACGGCCGGGAACAGGCGCCACAGCGTCGGCCAGTGCGCGTGCCGCCGGTAGCTGGCGACGGCGAGCAGGTCGCCGGCGATCAGGACGGGCAGCAGGACGCCGGTGGAGGCGCGGGCGGGCAGGACGGCGGCGAAGACCGCGAGGCTGATGGTGTTCGCCCCGCTGACCGCGGTCTTGGAGAAGCCGACGAGCAGGGCCGCGGCGGCCAGCGCGGCGAACTGCCAGCCCGAGAGGTGCCAGAGCGTCATGGTGTTCATGGAGGGACCGATGCTATGCGCACGCATGCTTCGGGCGTGAGCGGCGTCCGCCGGCCGGTTCCCCGGGGCGGCCCCGGGCGCGTTACCGGCCCGTGTACCGGGCCCGCAGTTCCCGCTTGAGCACCTTCATGCTCGGTCCGAGGGGCAGGGCGTCCGTGAACTCCACGCGCCGCGGGTACTTGTGCCGGCCGAGGTGCTGCTTGGACCACTCGGTGAGCGCGCCGGCGTCGGGCGCGGTGCCCCGGGCCGGGACGACGACGGCGCACACCTCCTCGCCGTGCAGTTCGTCGGGGAGGCCGATGACGGCGGCCTGGGCGATCTTGGGGTGGCGCATCAGCACCTCCTCGACCTCGCGCGGGTAGACGTTGTAGCCGCCGCGGATGATGACGTCCTTCTTGCGGTCGACGATCCGCAGGAAGCCCTCGTCGTCCTTGGTGCCGAGGTCGCCGGTGCGGAACCAGCCGTCCACCACGGCCTCGGCGGTGGCCTCGGGGCGGCCGAGGTAGCCGGAGAAGACGTTGTGGCCGCGGATGACGACCTCGCCCAGCTCACCGGGCGGCAGGAGTTCGATCCGCCCCTCCAGCTCGGCGCGGGCGATCTCCACGTCGATGCCCCACAGCGGATGGCCGATGGTGCCGGCCTTCGTGCCGAACACCGGCTGGTTGACGGTGGCGGTCGGCGAGGTCTCGGACAGTCCGTACCCCTCGTACACCTTCGCCCCGAACGCGGCCTCGAACCGCTCCAGTACGGCGACCGGGAGGGAGGCGCCGCCGGAGACGCACACGCGAAGCTCGGGCAGCCGGCCGGCGTCGGCGGCCGCCGCGGCGAGGGCGACGAACATGGTGGGCACGCCGTGAAAGGTGTTCACGCCCTCCCGCACCATCAGCTCCAGGGCGCGGGCGGCGTCGAAGCGGGGCAGCAGGACGAGGGTGGCGCCCGCGCGCCAGGTGGAGTTGAGCGACACCGTCTGGCCGAAGGCGTGGAACAGCGGCAGCGCGCCGAGGGCGATGTCGTCGGGCCGGATGTCGTTGGCGTCGAAGGCGTTGACGGTCGCGTTCATCACCAGGTTGAAGTGGCTCAGCACGGCGCCCTTGGGGACGCCGGTGGTGCCGCTGGTGTAGAAGACGACCGCCGGGTCGTCGGCGGACCGGGTGACGTAGGAGGCTGGCGGTTCGGCGTCGGCCGCGAGCTTGCCGAACTCCTCGCCCAGGGTGAGGGCCCGGACGCCGGCGGCGCCGGCGGCGGCGCGGCCGATGTCCGCCTGCGCCGGGTGTACCAGCAGCAGGGTGGCCCCGCTGTCCGTGAGGACGTGCTCGACCTCTTCGGCGGAGAGCAGCAGGTGGACGGGGACGACGACCCCGCCGGCCGCGGCGATCGCGTAGTAGGCGACGGGGAAGTCGGCGGTGTTGGGCGCCATCAGGGCCACCCGGTCGCCGGGCCGCACGCCGAGTCCGGCGAGGGCGCCCGCCTGGGCGAGGGCCCGCTGCCACACCTCGGCGAAGGTGAGCCGCAGGTCGCCCTCGACGAGGGCGGTCCTGCCGGGGCGGCGCCGGGCGTTCTCGGCGAGGATGGCGGCGACGGACAGGGTTGCCATGGGGTACTGCTCCGTTTCCTTGCGGCTCGTACGACCTATCCCCTCGCGGGGCCCCCGTTGCGGGCGGTTCAGTCCCTCTCGACCAGTACCGCGCTGCCCTGTCCCACGCCTACGCACATGGTCGCCAGTCCGCGCCGGGAGCCCGTGCGGCGCATGCGGTGCAGCAGGGTGGTGAGGATGCGGGCGCCCGAGCAGCCGAGGGGGTGGCCGAGGGCGATGGCGCCGCCGGTGGGGTTGACCAGGTCCGGGTCGATGCCGAGCTGGTCGACGCAGGCGAGGGCCTGCGCGGCGAAGGCCTCGTTGAACTCGGCCTCCTGGAGGTCGCCGGTCTCCCAGCCGGCCCGGCCCAGCACCTTGCGGGTGGCGGGGACGGGGCCTAGGCCCATCACGTCGGGGTGGACGCCGGCGGAGGCGCCGGCGACATAACGGCCGAGGGACGTCAGGCCCAGTTCGTTCAGGACCTCCTCGCTGACCAGGAGGAGGCCGGCGGCCCCGTCGTTCATCGGCGAGGCGTTGCCGGCCGTGACGGTGCCGTCTGCGCGGAAGACCGGCCGGAGCCGGGACAGCTTCTCCAGCGAGGTGTCCTCGCGGACGCACTCGTCCTCCTCGACCACGAGGCCGTCCGGGCGTTCCACGGGCAGGAGTTCGTCGTCGAAGTCGCCGTTCTTGCGTGCGGCGGCGGCGAGTCGGTGGCTGCGCAGGGCGAACTCGTCCTGCCGGGCGCGGGAGATGCCGTGGCGGGCGGCGACCTCCTCGGCGGTCTCGCCCATGGCGAGGAGGCCGTGCAGCTCCTTCATCGCTGGGTTCACCAGCCGCCAGCCGAGGCGGGTGTCGTGGGTCTCGATGCGCTGCGGCAGGGCCTCGTCGGGCCGGGGCAGGACGAAGGGGGCGCGGCTCATGGACTCCGAGCCGCCCGCGACGACGACGTCGGCCTCGCCCGCGGCGATGGTCCGGGCGGCGGTGGTGACCGCTTCGAGTCCGGAGGCGCACAGCCGGTTGACGGTGGCGCCGGGCACGGTGTCGGGGAGCCCGGCGAGCAGGGCGGCCATCCGGGCGACGTTGCGGTTGTCCTCGCCGGCCTGGTTGGCGGCGCCCCAGTAGACGTCGTCGACGCGGGCGGGGTCGAGGGCGGGCACGCCGGCCACGAGGTGGCGGATCACGGTCGCCGCGAGGTCGTCGGGGCGGACGCAGGAGAGGGCTCCGCGGAGTTTGCCGATGGGGGTGCGGCGGGCGGCGACGAAGTGGACGGGACGCACGGCTGGGACTCCTGACCTACGACGCTGTGGATCAGCACGGACCGGTGCAGCTGTTAATTAGCACTGCTAGTTTTCGACTATAGACCTCCCACCGCCCCGCTGGGAAGATTCCCCCCGGCCGTCACCGAGCCCGCTGGAGGAGACATGCCCCACGTCCGCGAGCACCTGCTCGACGGCACGCACGGAACCCTCGCCGTACACGAGTGGCCGCACCCGGCGCCCCGCCTCCTCGTCCTCCTGGCGCACGGGTACGGCGAGCACGCCGGCCGGTACGCGGAACTCGCCGCCGTGCTCACCGGGCACGGCGCCGCCGTGTACGCGCCCGACCACGCGGGTCACGGCAGGTCGGCCGGGGAACGGGTGCTGATCGCGGACCTCGAGGACGTGGTCACGGACCTGCGCCGCGCGGCGGACCTGGCCCGGGCCGCCCACCCCGGCCTGCCGCTCGTGCTGCTGGGCCACTCCATGGGCGGCCTCGTCGCCGCCCGGTACGCCCAGCGGTACGGCGGTGAACTGAGCGCGCTGGTCCTGTCCGGGCCCGTGATCGGCACCTGGGAGCTGCCGGGGCGGCTGCTCGCCCTGGCGGAGATCCCGGACCTGCCGATCAGCCCCTCCGCGCTCTCCCGGGACCCGGCCGTGGGCGCCGCCTACGCGGCCGATCCGCTGGTCTGGCACGGGCCGATGAAACGGCCGACGCTGGAGGCGTTCGCCCGGACCCTGGAGACCGTCGCCCAAGGCGGCGACATCGGGGCCCTGCCGCTGCTGTGGCTGCACGGTGACGACGACCGGCTGGTGCCGCCGGCCGGCAGCCGGCCCGGGGTGCGGAGGCTGAGCGGCGGCCCACTGACCGAGCGGATCTTCCCCGGGGCGCGGCACGAGGTGTTCCACGAGACGTGCAAGGCGCAGGCCCACGCGGAGACGCTGGCCTTCCTGGACGGGGTGCTGCCCCGCTGATCAGCGCGTTTGCCTCCCGGTCGGTCGGGGCACCCGCCCTTTCGGACGTGACCCGAATGCTGACGAAAGGGGACCGACCCGCCATGACCGTGGTCAAGAGCACGCTGCCCGAGGAGGCGCTCCGCGTCACCGGGACCGCCCTCCAGGACACCCTGGTCGACCTGCTCGGACTGTCACTGATCGGGAAGCAGGCACACTGGAACATCGTCGGCCCGCGCTTCCGGTCGATCCACCTCCAGCTGGACGAGGTGGTCACCGCCGCCCGCGGCCACTCGGACACCGTCGCCGAACGGGCCGCCGCGCTGGGCGTGTCGCCGGACGGCCGGCCGGAGACCATCGCCGCGGCCTTCGCGCTGCCGAGCACCAAGGACGGCTGGCTGCGCGACACGGAGGTCGTGGAGCTGATGGTGGAGTCGCTGGGGTCGGCCGTCGACCGGCTGCGCGAACGGATCGAGGCGACCGAGAAGGCCGACCCGGTCACCCAGGACCTGCTGATCGCCGTCACCGCCGACCTGGAGAAGCAGCGCTGGATGTTCCAGGCCGAGAACCACTCGCCCGGACAGGCCGACGGCTAGCGCCGCCGCCCGCGCGACGGAAGGCAGGACCATGGCCGACGCCCTGGAACTCGACGCGCTGTGGGAGGACTTCCACCGCGCGGTGAACATGACCTCTGCGGAACTGGCGGCCTGGCTGAGGGTCCGGGACGCCGACGAGGACACGGAACCGCTGCCGGAGGCGTCGGGTTCGCCCACCGGACAGCACGTCCTCGCGATCCTCCAGAAACGCCGTACCGACCTCACCGACGACGACGTGCGAGTGATGCACCGGGTCGTTCGGACGGTCGAGGAACTGGCGGACCCGGAGAACGAACCCGCACCGCAGTCCTCGCCGGAGGACACCCGGCGCCGGCGCCGGCTGATGACGCTGGGCCACGACCCGCTCAAGCCGTAACCGGGCAGCCGCGGAACGCCCGACCGCCCGTGCCGGCCCCCGTGTCGGCGCGGGCGGCGCACGGCCGCCGGGGGCCGTCCGCGCCGGGCCGTGTGATCGTGTCAGACTGCTCCCCGCACGTCCCGGCACGACCACCGGGACCGGACGCGCGGACGAGCAGCACGTGGCGGGGACCGAGCCGGACAACCACTGCATCGACACCACCCGGCCGCATCCGGCGCGGGTGTACGACTGGTTCCTCGGCGGCAAGGACAACTACCCGGTCGACGAGGAACTGGCCCGCAGGATCACGGCGATCGACGGGGGCGCGCCCAAGGCCGCCCGCGCGAACCGGGCGTTCATGCGCCGGGCCACCCGCGCGCTGGCCCAGGAGGCGGGGATCCGCCAGTTCCTGGACATCGGCACCGGCATACCGACCGAGCCGAACCTGCACCAGATCGCCCAGTCCGTCACCCCGGACGCCCGGGTGGTCTACGTCGACAACGACCCCATCGTGCTGGCCCACGCGCACGCGCTGCTGCGCGGCACCCCCGAGGGCGTGACCGAGTACGTGCAGGCCGACGCCCGCGATCCGCACACCATCCTCGAACAGGCCGGCCGCGTCCTGGACTTCGGCCGTCCGGTGGCCCTCTCCCTCATCGCGCTGCTGCACTTCGTCGCCGACGAGGACGGCGCCCACGACCTGGTGGCCGCCCTGGTCGACGTGCTGGCGCCGGGCAGCTTCCTGGTCCTGTCGACCATGACCGCCGACTTCGACCCGGAGAACGTCCGCACGGGCATCGCGGCCTACGCGGCGGGCGGCGTGACCCTGGTCGCCCGCTCGCACGCCGAGGTGGGCGTCTTCTTCGACGGACTGGAGCTGCTGGAGCCCGGCATCGTCTCCGTCGCGGACTGGCGGCCGGAGGAGGAGACGCCGGAGCGCGTCTCGCTGTACGGCGGGGTCGCTCGCAAGCCGTGACGGCGGGGCGCCGACCGGCCGGGCGGCGCCCCCGCGGCCGGCGGCGCCGGCCCGCTCACAGCCCCAGGACGCGGGCGATGGTGCGCGGCACACCGTCGTCGTTGTTGGACGGGGCCAGGTAGCGGGCCCGGCGGATCACCTCGGGGTGGGCACCGGCCATGGCGAAGGACCAGTCGGCGGCGTCGAGCATCTCCAGGTCGTTGAGGTAGTCGCCGAACACCATCGTCTGCGCCGGGGTGACGCCGAGCGCCCGCTGGAGGCCGCGCAGCGCCGTGCCCTTGTCGGCGGTGCGGTTCATGACGTCCACCCAGTGCTCGCCGGAGACGACGACCCGGTGGGTGTCGGCGAACGCGGCGAGGGCCGGGGCGGTGCTGTGCTCGGCGGACCCGAAGTCGAACAGCGCCACCTTGATCACGTCGTCGTCGACGGCGGTGACGTCGTCCACCACCCGGTGCTCGGCGTAGTACGTGCGCACCTCGGCGAGGAACGCCTCGTCGGTGCGCTCCACATACGCCGCCCGCTTGCCGCAGACGACCGCGCCGACGTCCGCGCCGCCCGCGACCAGCCGCCGCACCGTCCGGCCGACCGCCGGGGCGACCGAGCGGTCCAGCGGGTCGGAACTCAGCTCCACGCCGTCGCGGACCACGTACGTGCCGTTCTCCGCGATGAACACCATGCCCTCGGCGACCTCCGCGAACTGCCGGGCCAGCGTCGCGTACTGACGGCCGCTGGCTGGGCTGAACAGCACGCCGCGGCGGCGCAGTTCGGCGAGCACCGGCCACAGTGCGGTGGGTATCCGCTTGGTGTCGTCCAGCAGCGTGCCGTCCATGTCGGTGACGATCAGCCGGATGTCGGCGGGCCCGGCGGCCGGGCCGGACATGTCGTACAGGGGCGCGGGCGTGGCGGGCATGTCCTGCTTCCGTTCGGGGCGGGGGTACCGGTCCAGTGTTCCGCACGCCCACGGCGCGCCCGGACCCGGTGGGCACCGGACCGCGGTGCTGCCCGGAACCGCCCAGGGTGCCCGTTTCCCGGCGCGGGTGATCGGCGCGGGGCACAATGACGCCGGGCCGGAGCCGGCCGCACGCACGGTGCCGTGGCCGGGTACGGCCGCCGTGCGACCCTGGTCCCGGCCGCGTGCGCCGCCGAGCCCGCCGAGGAGGACGTATGACGACTGTCGCCGACGCCGTGCCCGACGGCCGTCCCGCCGATCCGCGCCGGGGTGCCCGGCCCACCGCCGGACCGGACGGCGCCCGCCGGCTGCCCGGGCCGCCCGTATCCGAACCGGCCCGCGACCCCAGCGGGCGCCCCACCCGGAAAGTATGATCAAGCAATGTCTGACATGACCGAAACCACGCCCGGCTGGCTCACCACGGACGAGCTGGAGATGGCCAGGGCCCGGATGCCGATCCTGTACGTCGAGGCCGTGCCCGTGCGCGTGGACGACAGCGGTGAAGTCACCAGCGTCGGGCTGCTGCTGCGCATCGGCCCGGACGGAACGGTCAGCCGGGCCCTGGTCTCCGGCCGCGTCCTGCACCACGAGCGGGTGCGCGACGCGCTATTGCGCCACCTGGAGAAGGACCTCGGCCCGGTGGCCCTGCCCCGGGTCCCGGCCTCGCTCCAGCCCTTCACCGTCGCCGAGTACTTCCCCACGGCCGGCATGTCCCCGTACCACGACCCGCGCCAGCACGCGGTCTCCCTGGCCTACGTCGTCCCGGTGACCGGTGACTGCCGGCCCCGCCAGGACGCGCTGGACCTCGTCTGGTTCAGCCCTGAGGAGGCCGCCTCCCCGGCGGTGCAGAGCGAGATGCCCGGCGGCCACGGCGCGCTGCTGAAGCAGGCCCTCGCCCACGTGGGCGTCGTGTCCTGACGCGGGCGGGTCGGCCGCGGACCGCTCCGCGGCCGCCCCCGGCCCGCCGGCCCGGGTCACGAGCCCGTCAGCTCGGGCGTGAAGACGGAGATCCGGTCGGTGACGTCCTCGGGCACCCGGCGCCTGGACGGCCCCGGCCGCCGGGGCGTGCCGATGTGCAGCCAGCCCAGCAGGCGTTCCCCCGGGCGCAGGCCCAGGACACGGCGCACCCGCTCGGACTCGGTGAGTCCGTCGGTGCGCCAGACACTGCCGAACCCACGGGCGTGCAGCAGCAGGATCAGGGAGCCGGTCATGGCGCTGGTGGCGGCGAGCTGTTCCCACTCGGGGACGGGCCCGCCGGGACCGGTGTCGTCCCGCACCGGCGAGAACACCAGCGTGGCGATGAGCGGTGCCCCGCGGACCCCGGCCTCCGGCCCGTCGTGCCGGGCGGCGGGCGCCGCGCACTCGTCGAAGCAGCGCCCCAGGGCGGCGCGGCCCTCGTCGCGCACCAGGATCCACCGCCACGGCCGGAGCCGGCCGTGGTCGGGTGCCGTGGCCGCCGCACGCAGCAGATAGGCGAACTCCTGGTCCTGCGGCGCGGGTTCGACGAGATGGTGTTCGCTGCGGCGGGTCAGCACGGCCGTCATGACATCCATGGGTGATCCTCCTCTGCATACCGGGGCCGGGGGGCGGGCCGGAGGCCGCGGACGGTCAGGCGAGCGACCGTACGACCTCCAGCGCCCTGTCGACGTCGTGCGGGAAGTTGACGATGCCGGCCGACAGGCGCACGTGCGGCACCGCGTACGGCGTGGTGCTGGCGATGACCCGGTTGTCGCGCAGGATGCGGACCACGTCCTCGGGCTTGCGGTCCCGCACGTCGAAGCAGACGATGCCCGCGGACAGCGCGGGGTCGAGCGGTGTGTGCAGCGTGACGTGGCGCATGCGCGCCAGTCCCTCCTTGATCCGGCCGTTCAGCTCGGCGATGCGGGCGTGGACCCGGTCGCGTCCGATCCGCCGGTGGAAGCGGAACGCCTCGATCGTGGCCCACTGGTGCTCGTAGGCGAAAAAACCTCCCGGGCTGACCCAGGAGGCCCGGGTCGGGCCGGCCGGCGGGCGGCCCTCCCGCCAGGCGTCGACCGTCTCGGCGGACATCAGGCTGGGGATCGTCGGCCGGAGCAGGGCCCAGTTCTCCGGCTTGGCCCAGATGATGCCCGTGCCGTGCGGTCCGAGGATCCACTTGTGCGTGCCCGCGGAGAAGAAGTCGCAGCCCATCGCGGCGACGTCCTCGTCGGCCACGCCGAAGCCGTGGACGCCGTCCACCACCAGCAGGATGCGGTCCTCCTCGGCACGGCCGCGGTTCAGGTCGGCGACGGCGGCCGCGACCTCGGCTATCGGCAGCCGTACGCCGGTGCCGGAGTGCACCCAGGTGACGCCGAGGACCCGGGTCCGCGGGCGCACGGCGGCCCGTATCCGCGCTATGGCCCGGTCCGGGGAGAAGTTCAGCGACGACTCGTACAGTGGGATCTTGCGCATGCTCGCGCCCCACTTCTCGGTGGCCAGACGGATCGACTCGTGGTGCGGGTAGAACTCGTGCGTGGTGGTCAGCACCTCCTGACCCGGCTTCAGGCGCAGGCCGTTGTAGATCAGGGCGAGCCCCATCGTGGTGCTGCTGGTGAGGGCGATCTCGTCCGGCTGCCCGCCGACGTACTCGGCGGCGGCGGCGCACACCTTGCGCCACAGCATGTCCTCGTCGCGGGCGAACATGTTGTCCTCGAGGTAGCTGTACGGGTTCTCGTCGAACGCCTTGCGGTACTTCGCGATCGCGGCGCGGACGGGGGCCGGGTTCGAGGCGAAGAAGAAGTTCGACAGGTGCGCGAGGTCGGGGGCGAGCTGGAACTGCGCGCGGACGGAGTTCCAGTCGTGCGGGACGAAGGGCCGGCCCGCGCTCTCGACCGCGGCGGCGTCCCCGGCGCCCGCGGCCCCCAGGGCCAGCGAGGAAGCCGCGATGCCGGAGCCGGCCAGAACCTTACGACGCGAAAGAGACACGATCACTCCTCCAGAGAGGCGACGGGGTCCGGTTCGACCCGTCGGGACAGGTGGGGGGAAAGGGGAGGCGTTTTCTCCGGGTGTGCGAGGGAGGGCCGGCGGGCCAGTTCGGCGCGCAGCAGGTCCAGGCCCATCGGCCCGAGGTCCAGCGCCCGCTGGTGGAACCGCTTGAGGTCGAAGGCGGCCCCGTCGCGGCGGCGGGCCGCCTCGCGCGCCTCCAGCCACACCTTCTCCCCCAGCTTGTAGGCGAGGGCCTGCCCGGGGCGCCCCAGGTAGCGGTCGATCTCGAAGTCGACGAATCCGGGCGGGCCCAGCCCGCAGTACTCGGTGAGGAACTCGCGGCCCAGCCGCGGCGTCCACCGCTCCCCCTCGTGGAACCCGGTGCCCGCGGGGATCCGCAGCCGCAGGTGCAGCCCGATGTCCAGCACGACCCGTGCCGCCCGCAGCTGTTGCCCGCCGGCGAGCATCCCGAGCCGGTGCGCCGGGTCGGCGAAATGGCCCAGCTCGTCCATCAGCTGCTCGGCGTACAGGCCCCAGCCCTCGCAGTGCCCCGGGTGCAGCTCGGACGCCAGGCGCTGGAACCGGTTGAGGGTGCCGGTGTTGAGGGTCGTCACCCCCAGCTGGAGGTGGTGGCCCGGGACTCCCTCGTGGAACATCGTGGACGGCACCGTCCACGTCGGGATCGGCCGGTCCGAGCCGGACAGCGGCCACCAGACCGCACCGGGACGCGACAGGTCCTCGCTGGGCGCGAGATAGAAGGCGGGTCCGTCGGAGGGGGCGACCCGGCAGTCGATCCGCAGCAGCGGCTCGGGGATCACGAAGTGCGTCCCGTCGAGGTCGGCGATGGCGCCGTCGGCCAGTTCCTGGAGCCGGTCGCGGAGCGCGGCCGGCCCGGCCACCTGGTACCGCGGGTCGCGGTCGAGCGCCGCGAGCACCGCCGGCACCGGCTCGCCGGGCGCGAGGCGCGCCGCCTCGGCGCTCATCTGCGCCCGCACCCGGGCCAGTTCGTCCCAGCCCCAGGCGTAGGTCTCCGTCAGGTCCAGCCGGGTGCCGAGGAACTCCCGCACGCCCAGCCGGTAACGGTCCGCGCCCACGGCGTCGAGCCGCGGCGCGTCCGCCGCGAGCTGCCGCGTCAGGTACGACGCGAAGTCCGACAGCGCCTCGTCCGCGGCCCGCGCGGCCTCCTCCAGGACGCCGCGCAGGGCGCCGTCGCCGTGTCCGGCGGGCAGACCCGTCAGGTACTGCCGCAGGTCCCGGCAGTCCCGGGCGTTGCGCACCACCTGGCGGTACGGTGCGACCCGGCGGCCGCGCCGCGCCTCCTCCAAGCTGTCGCGCAGTCCCGCCAGCGTCGCGGGGACGGCCCGCAGCCGTGCCAGCAGCGTCTCCCAGGCGGTGTCGGCGCCCTGGTCCAGCAGCGCCACGGCCTGCCGCACGCGCTGGACCGGCCCGTCGATGGTGTCCAGCAGCGTGCCGTAGGCGTCGGCGTCGGCCAGCGCCACCTCGGTGGCGAGCCGCTCGCGCAGTACGGCCGCCGCGACGCGTTCCGCCTCGCCCGCGACCGGGGTGCCGTCGACGGCCCGCAGGGTGCGGCGCGCCAGCTCGGCGCGCTCCCCTGCCGCCCGCGGACCGAAGTCGGTCAGCCGTTCCTCCTGGCCGGCGATGCCCATCACCGCGGCCAGGCACGGATCGAGCGCGGCCAGCTCGTCGACGTACCGGTCGGTGAGGTCGTTCAGGGCGGTGGTCATCGCGAGCGGCTCGCCGTCGGGACCCGGACGGCGGGCCCGGACTCCGCCAGCCGTTTGCCGTACAGCCCGATGACCAGGCCGGCCACGACCAGCGCGCCGGCCATGAGCTTGAGCGGCGGCAGCGACTCGTCGAAGATCAGCACCGAGCCCAGTACGCCGAAGATCGGGACGAGGAGGGAGAGCGGCGCGACGGTGGACACCGGGTACTCGCGCAGCAGCCAGTTCCACACGGCGTAGCCGAGGACGGTGTTCGGGTAGGCCTGGAACAGGATGGACAGGACCGCGGCCCAGCCGATCTGGTGGGGCAGCTCGGCATAGCCCTTGGTGCCGTTGACCGCCAGGTCCAGCAGGAACAGCGGGACCGGCGAGAACAGGCTGGACCACACCATGAACGCCAGCGTGTCCTTGGGCGCGGCCTTCTTCAGGATGACGTTGGCGACGCTCCACGAGACCGCGCCGAGCAGCACCAGCGCGACACCGGCGAGCGTCACCGTGCCGTCGGTGACGAAGGTGATGGAGAACAGGCCGGCCAACGCGACCGCGATGCCCAGGTACTGGAAGCGCGACAGCGACTCGCGGAACACCACGGCGCCGAGGACGATCGTCAGGAACGCGCTGAACTGGAGCAGCAGGGAGGCGATCCCCGACGACAGCCCGGCCTTGATGCCCAGGTTCACCACACCCCACAGGCCGACGCCGAACACCAGCCCGTAGCCGATGGTGTACCGCCACGGCACCTGCGGCCGCTTCAGGAAGAACACCGCGGGCAGCGCGCTGAGCGCGAACCTGATGCCGGCCAGGATGAGCGGGTCGACGCTCTCGAGCCCGATCTTGATGATCGAGAAGTTGAGGCCCCAGATCGCGGTGATGACCACCGCGATCAGGATGTGCTGTTTCTTCATGCCAGAACCTGTTTCGCTGTCGTGAGTGCGGCCGGACGGGTGCGGACCGAGACGGAGTCGAAGAGGTCGACGATCCAGTCCCGGGTCTCCTCGGAGGTGTCGCCGGCGACGATCCCGGCGAGTACCGTCTCTCCGGCCTGGTAGGTGATGTGGTCGGGCAGTGGCGCGCCGGGCGGCAGTTCGTGCCAGGCGACGACACGCGGGTCGGCCCGGAACGCCAGGGTGCCGTCGAGGCCCCCGAACTCCCGCCCGGCCAGGTGGTGGCCGGGGTGGACGAACCAGCCGTACCGCCGCGGGCCCGCGGGCGGTTCGGGGAGGGTGCCGGCGACAGGTTCGCCGAGCAGGACCCGCAGTTCGTACGAGGGCAGGTGGACGCCGGTGGCCAGTTCGACGGTCGCCACCACGTCGGCTCCCCCGACCCGGTTGCCGACCTCCAGGAAGACCGGCTCCCCCTCGTGGACGATCGCCTCCAGGTGGAAGCTGCCGTCCTCGATCCGTACGGCGGCCAGGGCGCGCGACACCCAGGCGCGGGTCTCCTCCGGGCAGGGGATCTGGAACGACCCCATGGGCAGGCCCTGCGCGTACCGCAGGCAGGTGCCCACGTACTCGCTCGCGCTGAGGACGAGGACCTCGCCGTCCTGCACCAGGCCGTCGTAGTGCCTGATCGGTCCGGAGACGAACTCCTCCACCTCGAAGTCCTCCAGACCGTGTCCGGCGTCCAGAGCGGCGACTCCGGTGCGGCGTCCGGTGACCGCCGCCGCGGCCTGCCCCGGGGTGTCGAACACGAGCACGTCCTCGCTGGACGCGCCGCGGTGCGGCTTGAGGACGGTCCGGCCGTGCCAGGGCACCGGGGCGCCGGACTCCAGGAAGTCCGGCAGGGGCACGAAGCGCGGCACGCGCAGGCCGGCCTCCGCGACCGCCCGCTTCATCAGCACCTTGTCGCGGGCGAGGTCGGCCTGGTCCACCGGCGGGCCCGGGACCCCCAGGTGCCCGCGCAGCCGGGCGGCGTCGAGCAGTTCGTACTCCGACATCGAGATGATCCGGTCGAAGTCGCGGGGGCGCCGCGCGAGCCAGTCCCGGGCCTCCTCGAAGGCCGGGCGGGTGCCCGGCCGGCTCACGCGCTCGCAGCGCAGTCCGGGCGGCAGGGTGGCCAGCGCCCGGTCGGTGCCGAAGTAGGTGACCTCGTGCAGGTCGTGGGAGATCCCCCGGTGGTACTCGATCTTGAAGTAGGGCACGCGGTGCAGGATGAGGATCTTCATCGGACCTTCCTGACGGGAGCGGGGAGGGCGAGAGCCCGGTCCAGGGCGTCCGACCACGCCTCCCGCAGCACGTGGACGACGGTGCGGATGTCGGCGCGGTCGCCGCGCAGCACGACGCAGCCCTGCGCCGCGAAGTCCGCGTTGTCGCGGGCGACGGCGTGCAGCCGGCGTCGCCCGGACGACAGCCAGGAGAAGTCCGTGACGGTCAGCTCCCCGTCGCCCAGGCCGAGTCGGTCGGCGGTGGCCCGGACCGCGTCCGCGAACGGGTCCGCGCCGGCCGCGACGTCGCCCGGGGAGAACCAGCGGTCACTGCCCACGCCGAGCAGCACCGTCGCCGCCGCGCAGCCGGGGACCAGCCGCCCGGCCTCGGCGGCCGTGCCGAAGGCCGTGTCGACCCAGCGCTGGTGCAGGTCGATGCCGTAGACCCAGCGGGCCAGCGACCAGATCTTCATCCCGCCCGGGCGCCGGTTGGGCTCCACGATCGCGGCGCGCAGCCCGTCGTCGCTCAGTTTCACCTCGTTGTGGAACGGCCCGTCGCACTGGCCCACCAGCCAGTTCGCCTGCCGTCCGGCCCGCTCCAGCGTCGCGCGCTCGTGCTCGTCCAGCCCGGCGGGCAGCACCTGGGCGACCTCGACGGGATAGCGGCCGCGGGCACTGATCTTCTCGGTGACGAACGACAGCGATCCGAGCCCGTCGTAGGAGTACTCGCGCCGGTACGGGATGTACTCCTCGCAGACGACACCGCCCTCCAGGTAGGGGAGCACCTCGGCGAAGGCCGCCGTCAGGTCGTCGCCCGGACGGACCACGACGACGCCCCGGTTGTTGCCCTCCGCGGCGGGCTTGACGACGAAGCCCTCGGGATGGGCGCGCGCGAACTCCCTGAGCTGGTCGAGCGAGGCGATCTCGGCGAAGTCGGGCACCATGATCCGTTGCGCCGCCAGCAGGTCGGCCACGCGTGCCTCGCCGAGCCGGTAGCGGTACTTGGAGAAGGCGCCCCCGGCCAGCGGTGCCGAGTCGACCGGGACGCCGAGCCGCTCCAGCAGCTCGGCCCCGCTGCGCACGGCGTTGTCGGAGAAGACGATGCCGGCCCCGATCCGCTCGCGCCGGTCACCGAGCAGCTTCTCGCCGGCCTCGGCGAAGTCGTCGCGCAGCGGGTCGAGGTCGATCACCTCGTCGGCGATGGCGGCGTCGGCCTCGGTGGGGTCGGCGCGGATCAGGACGACGGTCGCGCCGTGCCGGGCGCGTGCGTGGTCCCGCAGGTGGCGGACCTCGTCGATGCGGCTCAGGTTGTAGTCGACGATGAGGAGGATCGGCCCGGTCATGCGCGCTCCGTCCCGTACACGATCTCGATCGCCCGTTCGGAGGCGGGCAGCAGCTCGGGCAGGACCGCCTCCCGGTCGGCCCGGTCCATGCACCACAGCACCTGGCCGAGGAACACCTCGCGCGAGGACGACTCCACGACGTCGCCGGGCTTCAGCAGGACGTGCGAGACGACCGGCCGCAGCGGGAGGTCGTCGTTGAGTCCGACCGCGCGGATGGTGCCGGGATCGGCGAAGAAGACGCGGAAGAACGTCGCGTTCCCGCTCCGGGCGGTGCCGTCCGCGTCGTACGACAGGTCCTCCAGCGTCTCGCGGAAGCCGGCCGGCCGGTGCGCGGTGAGCAGGGAGTCCAGCCACAGGTCGAGCAGGCCGGGGCCGCCGGTCAGCGCGGCCACGCTGGGCGAGATGAGGCTGCCGCCGACGCGCGGGTTGACCTCGATCAGGTCCCAGCCGGACGGGGCGTGCCGCGCCTCGACGTGGAAGCAGCCCCAGCGGAGTCCGAGGACGTCCAGCACGTCCGTCACCCAGTGGATCCCGGCGGCGGTCTCCTCCCGCGTCAGGCTCGTGGGCGGGCTGACGCAGGCGTTCTCCAGCACGGTGCCCGCCGTCTCCGTCACCTCGCACTTCTCGTGCACGGCCACCACGTACGGCTCACCGTCGACGACGACGACCTCGAAGCTGAACTCCTGTCCGGGGACGTAGTCCTCGACGAGGAAGTCCACCCCCGGCTCCGGGCGCCGGCCGGTGGTGAAAGCGCTGGCGTAGACGGTGTCGGCGTGGGCCTCGGCGGCGATGCGCTCCACGTCGGCCCAGGTCGTCCCGGTGGTGAGGGGGAAGGTGCCGAACGAGGCGATGCCGCTGACCGGCTTCACGAAGTAACGGCCGTCCCCGTCCCGGTGCGCGGCGAGTGTCTCGGGGGTGAGCGCGGACGCCCGGCCCCGGCTGAGTCCGGCGTCCGCGAGGCGGTTGCGCAGCGTCAGCTTGTCGCGGAGTCCCAGGACCTGTTTCTCGTCCAGGTCCGGCACCCCGAGCCGGGCGTTGGCCAGCGCCATCAGGTGCCGGTACCCCTCCCACACGGTGAGGCAGCACAGCACCCGCACGCCCGCCGCCGCCAGCCGGTCGAGGTGTTCCTCGACGTCGCGCTCGGTCAGTACGTGCCCGTCGGTCACCCGGACGTCGTCGGCGAGGTCCGCCAGCGCCCCCGGCCTGGATTCCTGGTGCTGCGGCTCCGGCAGCGAGCTGAGCACGCAGGACCTCAGTCCCCGCGCCGCGACGGTGCCGACGAGGTCCTCCATGAACGAGAACCCCACATGGCTGAGCAGCAGCACTCCCCTGGCGTTTTCCATGCTCGATCCGGCCTCCTCACCGGTGGACGGGGGCGCGGCGCGGTCACGCCGCGCCCCCGCTCGGGACAGAGGTCAGGCCGGCTGCTGCTCGGCCTTGGCGATGGTGTCCAGGTACAGCTCCTCGAAGTACTGCGCCAGGATCGCCTGGTGCTCGCGGAGGTACCGCTTGAACGCGACGATGTCGTCGTCGCCGCGCAGCAGGTGCCGGACTGCCGCCCACACCTCGCCGGGGTGGTCGTCGTTGATGTCGGTGTGCGAGTGGTTGATCTGGCCGCCGATGTTGCCCTCGCCGACCGAACCCTTCAGCGCCTCCAACTTCTTGGGCTCCAGTTTCACGTTCACGTACTCGACGAGGTAGGAGTACGCCACCACGCCGAGCGGGCCCTCGTGGTCCAGGAGGTAGGAGAAGTAGCCGGTCAGCAGCTTGGTCGACAGGTAGGGCTCGGTGGCCAGGAACTGCTCGCGCGAGACGCCCACCTTCTCCAGGTCGGCGATGAACAGCTCGTCGTGGAGCATCTCCTCCTGCTCGTAGTTGGCCCAGACCTGGGCCGCCTCCGGGCTGCGCTTGGCGACCTCCACCAGCGCCTTGGCCTCGGCCACCCGCAGCAGCCGGATGCGCCAGGCGGTCTCGATCAGGTTCCGCTTGTAGTACTCGGAGTCGACGTTGCGCCCTTCGAGGTGGGCGGCCTCGGGGACGTTGGCGTACCACTCGAGGACCTGCTGGTCGAGCTGCTCGTCGATCTCGGCGCGCAGCTGGGCGGAGGCGGCGGCGTTGAGGAACGGGGTCCGGTCCCCGTAGCCGACGTTGGTCACGCGGTTCGGCATGATGTCACCCTTCTCGTGCTTCGTGGACGCTCGGACGTCGCGTACGAGCGGTTTCAGATGTCGTCGGCGACACGGACGGTCGCGTCGCCCCGCAGCCGGCACTGACAGGCCAGGCGGTGGTCGCCGCCGGTCCGGCCGAGGTCTTCGAGGAAGTCGAGTTCGTCGTCGTCGGGCTCACCGAGGGAGCCGAAGCCCTCCAGCACCTCGACGACGCACGCGCCGCACGATCCGGAACGGCATCCGAACGGGATGAGCCGCTGCGTGGTCTCGTACTCGACTTCGGTCAGGGGGGAGCCCGCGGGAAGCAGGATCTCGGTTCCCGCCGGGAGGATGGTCAGCTTTTTCAGGGTCATGACAGCAGCGCGGCCTCGCGGTCGGTGGAGTGCTCCGGCGCGAGGCGGGAGCCGGGACGCAGTTCGACGGCCGCGTGGTTCACGGCGGTCGCCGCCTCGCCGAACCCCACCGAGATGAGCGGGACGCGCCCCTCGTACCCGCAGATGTCGCCGACCGCGTAGACCCGCGGCAGGTTGGTCCGCATCGCCCTGTCGACCGCGATCTGGCGGTTCTCCAGGCGCAGTCCCCAGTCGGCGAGCGGGCCCGGATGGGTGATGAACCCCAGGGCCGCGACGACGGCCCGGGCGGGCAGGGTCAGTTCGCCCCCGCCGGTGCGGACCCGTACCGCCTCCAGCCGGTCCACGCCCTCGCAGGCCGTCACCTGGGCGTCGGTCAGCACCCGCACGTCGGACGCGTACATCCGCCTGACGCCGTGCTCGTGGGCGCGGAAGGACGGGCGCCGGTGGACGACGGTCACGGACCGGGCGATCGGCGCGAGGGCGAGGGCCCAGTCGACCGCGCTGTCCCCACCGCCGACGACCACCACGTCGCGGTCCCGGTGCGCTTCCAGGCGCGGCACGTGGTAGGCCACGCCCCGCCCCTCATAGGGCCGCAGGCACGGCAGCGTGCGCGGTGTGGAACGGCCCAGTCCGGCCGCGATCACGACCGCTCCGGCCCGCACCCGTCCGCCGTCCTCCAGTCCGATCACCCAGCCCGACCGCCCGTCCGGCGTCAGCGAGGCCGCCGTCCGGCCGAGCAGGTAGCGGGGAGCGAACGGCGCGGCCTGGGCGACCAGTTCATCGGTCAGTTCCCGGCCCCGCACGGCCACGTGGCCGGCGACGTCGTGGATCGTCTTCTCGGGGTACAGGGCCGCCAACTGGCCGCCCGGCTCGGGCAGCGCGTCGACCAGCACACTGGAAAGCCCGCGGAATCCCGCGCAATAGGCGGCGTACAGGCCGGCCGGACCCGCTCCGACGACGGCCACGTCCGCGCTCGTCTCTGCACCGGTTAGGGTCGTCTTCACTCGATCTCCCGCTCGATTCGTCCTGGACTCCGGGCATTCCTGGTGTTCGGTCGAACGGCTCGGCCAGCTCGATCCCGTGGCCGGCCGGCCGGTTTACGACCCTTGTTCGCGTCGTGCCGGTAAAATCACCGCAGCGGTTTCCGTGTTCGGTGAATGAATTCCTCCGCCGAGTGCCATTTCATCATTCAGGGCCTCGATCCCACCGTCAAGAAAAGGGGCCGGAACTCCGCTCCGTCCGGGTGGGCGAGGGCATTCAGCATTCCTTTTCCGGTCCCGTGCCGTCCCCGACGGCGTGGTCCAGCACGCTGGCGAAACGCAGCCATTCCCTGGCGTAGGAGTCGGCCAGGTCCGCGACCGCGGCGGCGCAGTGCGGCGGCACCGCGGCCATCAGCTGCCGACCCGCCTCCAGGTCCGGCGCGTGCTCGTTCAGCCAGCGCAGCAGCGCCCGCCCGGACTCGGTGAACCTCAGGGACGGATCCTTGGCCAGGGTCTCGATGCGCTGGGCCCGGGCGGTCCGGGCCGGCCGGCCGGGGGCCGGCGCCCCGGCGCCGGACGCCCGTCCGCGGTCACGGAGCCCGCGCGTGGCACCCGCCGCCCGGGGCGACGACTGCTTCGCCTCGTCACGCCGTACGCGCTGTCTGATCTCGCAGGCGGTGCTGACCGACACCCCCGCGCTGGCGGCGATCTGGTGGAGGGTGGCGCCGGGACGCTCGGCGAGGAAGGTGCGCGCGGCCTCGCGGCGCCGCGCCGCGTCCAGTGGGCGGGAGCGGCCGTCGGCGCCGACCCGGACCTTCGACTGAGGAACTTCCTCACTCGAACCGCGCCGGACGGCGCCCACGGTCTTGGGCGAGAGTCCGGCGACGCGCGCGACCGCGCGGTCCGAGAGATCCGGGTGGGAGGCCAGGATCCGCCGGGCCGCGGCCTTCCGGTCCCGGAGCGTCAGGGGCAGACCGTGGGCGACGTTGGCCTCCACGGAACGGAGGAAGAGCTCACTGACCGGCCCGTCCAGGTACCGGACCGGGACGAATTCCTCGCCGCGCAGCCGCGCGGCCTGGAGGCGGTGCATTCCGTCGACCACGCGCCGCGTCTCCCGATGCACCAGGATCGGCTCGATATCACGCTGCGCGAGAACCTCGACATGTTCTTGATTCACCCCGTCCAGGCGGGGCGAATCGGCAGCCACCAGGGAGTCGACCGGCACCAGATGAACGCCGGCACATTCCCCTCCCGTCACGGCGCCGATATTCCGGGCTAATGACTCTGCATGACCTATCACGCCAGTCCCCCTAATACAACGCACGCGAATTGAACATGCCGCCGCAGGGCGGTTCGGACACGGAGACCGTCTCCTTCTGTCTCGGCTTCACGCTTCACGGCCGGAAAGGTGGCTCGCCGGCAAAGTCGGCAGGGGTGGGCCCGCGGCCGCCGGGCCGAGGGCGTCCCCGCCTCGCCGGCCGCGTCACGGTCCGGCCGTCGCGCCCGGACGAGGGCACGCCGGCGCCTTGCCGCGCGGTGAGCCGCCGGTGCTAGCGGGCTCGGGGACCCCGGCGGAGGGCCGGGCGGGCGAGGCGCCGCCACCCGGTGACGCCCTGTCGGGCAGGCTCGGCTCCGGTCCCGGTCCTGCCGCCGGTGACCGGGGAGTCGTTCCCGGCCGGCGGCGTGGCGGGGTCCGCCGCGTGCGCGTCGCCCAGGGCGCGGCCGGCCGGGGGTCCCCACATCCGCCGGGGACGACCTCGCGTCGTCCGGGCCGGTGCCTCCGTCACCGCCCGCTGCGACGGGCGCGCGGGCGGCGGGGTGTCTGCGAGGTCGGACGGCACCGGAGGTTCCGCTTTCTATCGGGTCTTCTGCACGTGGGTGGTGTCGCTGTCGAGCGGGGTGCCGGCGGCGCTGGTCGGCGCGACCTCCGGCACGGGGGTGCCGTGCTGGTCGACGAGGACGGAGTGGGCCTCGCCGGGGGCGAAGGCGTGGCGTTCGCCCCATTGCCGCAGGGTGAGGATGACCGGGAAGAGGTCGCGGCCGGTGTCGGTGAGCACGTACTCCTGGCGGCGGCCCGACGGCGCGGCGCGCTGGACGAGGAGCCCGTGCGCGGTGAGCTTGCGCAGGCGGTCGGCGAGGATGTTGCGGGCGATGCCCGTGCGCCGCTGGAACTCGGTGAACGAGCGGGCCCCGTCCATCGCGTCGCGGACGACGAGGAGACTCCACCTGTCGCCGACGAGGTCGAGCGTTCGGGCGACGGGGCAGTCCGGGTCGGTCCAGCCAGGGTTCGCGGCAGGCGCGGTGCGGCTCGCCATGAGACCTCCCGGTGAGTTGCGGATCGAAACCATTATGCCGCACGGCACATGGTTGCGATCCGCTACCTACACGGGGAGGCTGCGGCCCGCACCGGCGTACACCCCGGCGACGCGCCGGCCGTTCCGGCGGGCTTCCCGGCGGGCGGTACGGAGACCGGTGAGGCATCCCGCCCCGCCCGCGACTCCGGGATGAGGGGACGGGGTCCGGGGGTGTCGGCGCGTCCCGCGCCCGTTCCTGGTGCCGGCCCGTGCAGCAGTGTCATCGGTGGTCCCTCCGCTGCCCCCGAATCGTGTGCGGACGACTCGCCGCCGGCGACGGGGGGTTCACCCGACGGCGAGACCAGCCAAGCATAAAGAACGCTATGTATGTGAATCACGAGAGGGATGCGCGACGCGACTTCGCCAAGTCCAGTGGTGCGAATCGCCCCAGAAGCCGTAAGTGGCGGTCCGCAGCCCTCGCGCCCGCGCGGACCGGCGGGAAGCCCGCGCCCGATCCTCGCCGGGCTCCCGGCGGGGACACGCAGGACCCCGGGGGCGGGCGATGGGCCCGGCCCCGGGGTCGCCGCGGTCAGCGGATGCTCAGAGCGCGTGTCCGGCCCGGTCGGCCCCGCGGGCCTCGACCGGCTCCCGCCGCGTGTCCGCGTCGTGGGTGCCGGCGCCGGCGGGCCGACGGTCGACCGCCCAGACGACCAGCGCGCAGGCCGCGAACCCGGCCCCGAGGAGACTGGACCCCGTCCAGCCGTGCGCGCTGAAGACGGCGGTGGTCGCGGCGGCGCCGAGGGCGGAGCCGAGCGAGTAGAAGACCATGTAGCTGCCGATGACGCCGCTGAGCCGGTCGGGGAACGCGGCGGTGAGCACGTGCTGGTTGCTCACGTGGACGACCTGGACCGCGAAGTCCAGGAGCACGATCCCGACGGCCAGCAGCCACAGCGACGACGGCAGCTGTCCGGTGGCCGCCCAGGAGATGATCAGCAGGGTGAGGGCGAGTCCGGCGGCCGGGACCGCCCGGCCGGCGTCCGCCCACCGTCCCGCGCGGGCCGCGCCGAGCGCGCCGGCGAGTCCGGCGACGCCGAACAGTCCGATCTGGGTCTCACTCAGGTGCCACGGCGCGGCGGCCAGGGGCAGGGACAGCCCGCTCCACAGGGATCCGAAGGAGGCGAACAGGAAGAACGCGATGAGCCCGCGGGTGAGGAAGACCCGCTGCCGGAACAGTTCGCCGGTGGAGGCGACGGCCCGCCCGTATCCCACGGGCCGGCTGGGACGCTCCTCCGACGGCAGGACAAGGAGGACGAGGGCGGCGAGTGCGAGCGACAGCACCGCGAGCACGGCGTAGACGCTGCGCCAGCCCCACACCTCGGCCAGCGCGCCGGTGGCGACCCGCGCGCCCAGGATGCCGACGACGACGCCGGAGGTGACCACGCCGATGTTCCGTCCGCGTTCCGCGGGCGGCGAGATCGACGCGGCGTAGGCCACCGTGGTCTGCACCACCACCGCGAACATCCCGGCCGTCGCGAGCCCCGCGAACGCCACCCAGGCGGCCGACGCCGAGGCCGTCAGGACCATGCCCGCCGCGGTGACCGTGAGGTGCGCGGCGATGAGCCGCCGCCGGTCCACCACGTCGCCGAGCGGGACGAGCAGCACCAGCCCGGCCAGATAGCCGAACTGGCCGGTCGCGACGATCCACCCGGCGAGCCCCGGGGACAGACCCAGGTCGTGCCCCATCGGCTCCAGGATCGGCTGCGCGGCGTAGATACTCGCCACCGCGACACCGCACACCACCGCGAGCAACAACCGTCGCCAGGCATCCATCGCGCCCCCATCCCAAATCAGTAGCAGATCGCAACCGTTTTCACGGTACGGCACGACGGTTTCGATCCGCAACTCATCGAGGACCGCATCGGGTTCCCCCGGCCGGTAGACATACATAAATAGCGCTCTTTATGCTTGGTACCGCCTCGCCGCCGGGTGAATCCCCCGTCGCCGGCGGCGAGGTCGTCCGCATGCCCGACCGGGGACGGCGGGGGGAGGGACCGTACCGATGACACCGCTGCACGGGCCGGCACCGGGAATGTTCACCGAGTGCGGCGAGACCCATCGGCTCCAGCCGTTCGTCGAGACCGTCTTCGACTGCCTGCCGCGCGTCGACCAGCGCAAGTGGGCGGAGCTGTACATCAGGGCGCTCCTGCGCACCCCCGGCAAGAAGTCGGTGCGGCGGCTGGCGCACTCCGTCAGCGACTCCCCCACGGCGCCCCAGGCGATGCACCAGTTCGTGAACGCGAGCCCCTGGGACTGGTCGGCGGCGCGCCGGGGCCTGCTGCGCTGGGTGCGGCAGACCAGCCCGGCGGTACGGGCCTGGACGCTGGCGCCCGCCTTCATCCCCAAGCGCGGCGAGCACTCCGCCGGAGTGCACCGCAGGTTCGACCCCAGGCTGCGCCGGGTGACCAACTGCCAGCTCGGCATGGTCGTGCTGGCCACCGGCGACCACGGCCCGCTGCCGGTCGACTGGAACCTGTACATCCCGCACGACTGGGCGGCCGACACCGCGCTGCGGTCCAAGGTGCGGGTGCCGGACGAGGTCCGCGGGCCCCTGTGGTCACAGGCCGTCGAGGTCCTGCACCGGGCCACCTCGGGCACCGCGGGCCGGCCGGCGCCCGTCACGGCCGAACTGTCGTGGCTGCCGGAGCGCGAGGCCTTCCTCGCCCACCTCGTGCGCGGCGAGCAGCCCTTCGTGGTGGAGGTCCCCGGCACCGTGCGCGTCAGGCCCGTGACCTCACAGCCGGCCGTCCCGTCGGCACCCGCCCCGGTCCGTCAGGTGATCGAGGAGCGCGGGGCCGCGGACGGCGCGGAGCGACAGCACGTCGTGAGCCTCCCGGTGGCCCTGCCCGGGCCGGCGGTGGGACGGGTGCGGCTGCGGTTGCTGGCGCAGCGCGGGCCGTCCGGCTCGGCCCGGACATGGCTGACGAATCTGGTCGACCGGCCGCTGCCCGACCTGCTGCCGCTGATGGGGCAGCCACGGCTCGCGGCGACCGTGGTCAACACCCTCAGCGGGGACTTCGGGCTGCGGGACTTCGAGGGCCGGTCGTTCCCCGGCTGGCACCACCACACGACCCTGGTGTCCGCCGCCTTCGCCTACGCGCGGGTGCGGGGCGCCGCCCGCTGAGGCGGCGCGGACGGCGCCCGCCCCCGCTCCGCCGGTGCCCGCGCGCCTACCGGGCGGTCCATCCCCCGTCGGCCGGGATGACGGCGCCGGTGGTGAACGACGAGCGGTCCGAGCAGAGCCAGGCGGCCGTCTGGGCGATCTCCTCCGGGTCGGCCAGGCGCTGCTGCATCGCGCGTTCGGTGAAGGGCCCGAGGAGCGCGGGGGTGTCGGTGAGCACCTGGTCCATCAGCTCGGTGCGGGTGCTGCCGACGGCGATCGCGTTGACGCGGACGCCCTGCTTCACGTACTCGTCGGCCGCGGCCCGGCTCAGTCCGATGACGGCGTGCTTGGCGGCTATGTAGGGCGCCGAGGCCCCCGTCGCGCGGACTCCGGCGACGCTCGACGTGTTCACGATCGAGCCACCGCCGTGCTCCAGCATCACGGCGACCTGTGCCCGCATGGCGTTCCACACGCCCCGGGCGTTGACGTCCATGATGCGGTCGTACTCCTCGTCGTCCATGAGGTGCATCGGGGTCCCGGTGGAGGTCCATCCCGCGTTGTTGAAGGCCGCGTCGAGGCTGCCGAAGGTGTCCAGCGCCGTCCGCACCACCGCGCGCATGTCCTCGGCGCGGGTCACGTCGGCCACCACGGCGGTGGCCTGCCCGCCCGCCGCGCGGATCCCGTCCACGATCCGGCGCAGCCGGTCCTCGCGGCGGGCGGCCAGCACCACGCGGCCCTCCTCCTCGGCGAAGAGCCGCGCCGCCGCCGCTCCGATGCCGCTGCTCGCTCCCGTGATGACGACCGTCTTGCCGTGCAGCAGACCCCGTGCGGGCATGGTTCTCCTCAACATGGATGACGTGGGCAACATGGGTTGAGCGGACACCGTTGACATCGCCCGCTGTCGAGGGCGGGGCGTGTGGCTGTGTACGGCCGCCGCGTCCGCCCGTCCTCAGGCGAAGCGGTCCCGGTGGCCGGCCGCCCACCGGGCGAAGGTGGTCGCGGGCCGTCCCGTGAGCCGCTCGACCGTGTCCGTGGTCCGCGCCTTGGCCCCGGCCAGCTGCCGCTCGGCACTGGCGACGAGGGCGTCGGCCATCGCCGTCGAGTACCGGCGCGCGTAACTCGCGTGCGCCTCCTCGCGGGAGAGTTCCCGGCAGACGAGGGGGCGTCCCAGCAGTTCGGCCAGGACGGCGCACTGGTCATGGGCCGTCAGCGACTGCGGGCCGGTGAGTTCATAGGACCGGAAATGGTGTGCGGCCTCGCCGAGGACGCGGGCGGACGCCTCGGCGATGTCCTCCGGCGCGATGCACGCGTTGCGACTGTGGGGGTGCAGCGCGTGGGCGACACCGCGCTCGCGGATGCCGGACGCCCAGGCGAGCGCGTGGGACATGAACAGGCGTGGCTGGATCATCGTCCACGGGATGCCGCTGCGCATGATGCGCTCCTCGTTGACGCGCTGCCACTCGGTGACGAGGTCCTTCGCCGCGCTGTCGCGCACCGCCGCCGCGGAGAGCTTGACGATGTGCCCCACCGAGGCGTCGACGGCCGCGCGCAGGATGTTCCGGTCGTGTTCGGGCCGGGTGGGGTCGTTGGTCACGACGAAGAGGGCGTCGGCGCCGGAGAACGCGTCGGCGAGGCTGCCGGGGGCGTCGTAGTCGCAGGCGACGTGGCGGATGCCGGGATGCCCCGTCACCGGGCGGGGCGTGCGGCTGGTGAGGGTGACGCGGTGGTGCGCCGCCAGGTGCCGGACCACCAGCGGGGCGATCTGTCCGGTGGCTCCGGTGAGGACGATGTGCCGGGACGCGGTGGCTGTGGCGGTCATGAGGCGGGGACACGCTCCGCGCCGAGCCCTATCGCGCCGGCCACCGACTCGCGGGCCACACTGGGCAGCAGCAGTTCCCACATGTCCTGGACGCGTTCGGTGAGGTCGGCGCGCTGGGTGGCGAGCTGTGAGTAGACCTGCATGCCGGTGCAGGCGCCGACGACGAAACGGGCCAGTTGGTCCGGGTCGACGCCCGCACGGAGTTCACCGTCGTCCCGGGCCGCGTCGAGGTGGCCGCGCATGAGCGTGCGCCACTCCTCGAACGAGGAGGCGTCGTTCATGCCGTGGCTGCCCTGTTCTACGGCGAGACGGACCCCCGCGCGCAGGATCGGGTCGCGTTTCATGCGGTCCGCCCACACCAGGGTGATGTCCACCACGCGCTGGAGGCCGGTCGACTCCAGATGAGGCTCTATCGTCGTCGGCTGAGCGTTCATCAGCGCCTCGGCGAGGCCCTGTTTGGAGCCGAAGTGGAAGTAGAGCGCGCCGAGGGTGAGCCCCGCCCGTTCCACGACCTGGGTCACCGCCGCCTTCTCGTAACCGGCCTCGTCGAAGACCTCGGCCGCGGCCAGCAGGATCCGCTGTCGCGTCCGCGCGGCTCGCTCCGCCTTGACACTTGGCACTCGTCACCGTCCTCCGCAGAACATAGATAGCGATCTTTATGTTAGCCGCACCGTGACAAGTGGGCCATCCATTCAGACGGAAAGTGCCGCCGTGTCCAACGACTTGGGGGCCCAGGGGCCGCGCGCGCCGGCGGTACGGCGTCCCTCACCGGCCAGCGGAAATGCGTGAGGGCCGGCTTCCGGACACCTCCGAAAACCGGCCCTCATCTGCGACTCTCACGAGTCGGGACGACAGGATTTGAACCTGCGACCCCTTGACCCCCAGTCAAGTGCGCTACCAAGCTGCGCCACGTCCCGATGCTGTTTGACCTGGGCTTTCGCCCGGCCGAACGCGCAGAGAAACAATACCGCACTCGGGTCGGTGGTCGTGCGCCCCTTTCCCGGTTGACCTCAAGTCCGCTTGAGGTCGCACGATCACCCCATGACGATCACAGCGGACGACAACCGCACGTACGGCTACGCCGACCTGCCCCGGCTCATGGGGCTGATGAGCGGCGACGAGAAGCACGGCCCGGCGGCCACCTCCACCCTCGACGCGCTGTGGGTGCTCTACGACCGGGTGCTCCGCGTCACCCCCGCGCTGCGCGACGACCCGGCCCGTGACCGTTTCCTGCTCAGCAAGGGACACGGCCCCATGGCGTACTACGCCGTGCTGGCCGCCAAGGGCTTCCTGCCCGTCGACCGGCTGTCCGGGTTCGGCTCGTACGACTCCCCGCTGGGGCACCACCCGGACCGGGTGCTGGTACCGGGCGCCGAGATCGGCAGCGGCTCGCTCGGGCACGGGCTGCCGATCGCCGTGGGCACCGCCCTCGGGCTGCGCGCGCGGGGCCTGCCCGGTCCGGCGGTCTGGGTGCTGACCGGCGACGCGGAGCTGGACGAGGGCAGCAACCACGAGGCGATCGCCTTCGCGGGGCCCGCCCGACTGGACCGGCTGCACACCGTGGTGATCGACAACGCCTCCGCCCGCCACGCGCGGCCCGGCGGGATCACCGCCCGGTTCGAGGCCGCGGGCTGGTCCGCGGTCGAGGCCGACGGCCGCGACCACGAGGCGCTGTACGCCGCCTTCACCGCCCCGCATCCCGGCCGGCCGCACGTCGTCGTGGCCCGTGTCGAACCGAAGGACGCCTGACCACCACCGCTCCCCCACCGCCGCAAGGGAAGGACCCTTCGATGGACACCATGCGTGACCGTTTCGCCCCCGTCGTCTCCCGACTGCTCGACGAGGACCCGCGGGTCGCCGTCGTCCTCGCCGAGATCGGCGCCGACGGCTTCCGGGAGGCCGGGCGCCGCCACCCCGACCGGGTGATCAACGTCGGCATCCGGGAACAGCTGCTGATCGGCGCCGCGGCGGGGCTGGCGCTCACCGGACTGCGGCCCGTCGTGCACACCTTCGCCAGCTTCCTCGTGGAGCGGCCGTTCGAGCAGGTCAAGCTGGACCTGGGACACCAGGACGCGGGGGCGGTGCTGGTGAGCGCCGCCGCCTCGTTCGACTGGCCGGCCGGCGGCTTCACCCATATGGCGCCGGGTGACGTGGCCCTCCTGGACACGTTGGACGGCTGGACCGTCCACGTCCCCGGCCACCCCGACGAGGCCGAGACCTTGCTGCGCCACGCGGTCGCCGCGGGCGACGACAAGGTGTACGTGCGCCTGTCCGCGCAGTCCAACCGGCGGGCGTCGGCCGTCGACGGGCGGCACTTCCGCACCGTCCGCGAGGGCCGCGCCGGCGTGGTCGTCGCCGTCGGCCCGCTGCTGGACGCCGCCCTCGCCGCCACGGAGGGCCTGGACGTGACCGTGCTCCACGCGACGACCGTGCGGCCCTTCGACACGGCCGGGCTGCGGCGGGCGACGGAGGCGGCCGGCACGGACGTGGTGCTGGTCGAGCCGTATCTCGCGGGGACGTCGACGGCCGCGGTGAGCGAGGCGCTGGCCGACGTGCCGCACCGGGTGCTCGGCCTCGGCGTGGGCCGCCGGGAGCTGCGCCGCTACGGCACGGTCGAGGAGCACGTCGCCGCCCACGGCCTGGACCCGGCGGGGCTGCGCCGGCGGATCACCGCCTATCTGGGCGCCGGCCGCGCCACCGCCCCGGCTCCCGGCCGGTGACGGCACACTCGGGCCGCGGCACCGGACCGGCACCGCCGGCCCGGGTGGCGGGGGCGTCGGCGTCGGCGCGGACCAGGTCGCGTATCGCCGGGAAGGCGAGCAGGGCCGCCGCCACCACCACGCTCACCACGCCCGCGATCAGCAACACCTGGCCGGCGCCCAGCGCGCCGGCCGCCGGACCGGCGAGGGCCTGGCCGATCGGCATCATGGCCAGCGAACCGGCCACGTCGTAGGCGTGGATGCGGTTCAGGACGTCGGCCGGGACCTGGGTCTGCACACTCGTCGCCCACATGACCGCCCAGAAGGACATCCCGGCACCGGCGAGCGCCGCACCGGCCGCCATGGCCGGCACCCCGAGCCCCGCCCCGACGGCCGCCGGAAAGCCGAAGAAGGCGAACAGGGCGACGGCGCCCGCCCGGAGCATGCGGCGGGGCCGCAGCCGGAGGGCGATCATGCCGCCGATCACCGTGCCGCCGCCCAGGGCCGAGTTGACCAGGCCGTAGGCGCCCGGGCCGTGGTGCCGGACCACCTCCGTGGCCACCAGCGGAACCGTGGGACCCCACACGGCGATCATGTAGAGGCCCCAGACGGCGATCACGCCCCACAGCCAGGCACGGGACCGGAACTCCCGCCAGCCGTCGACGAGATCGGCGCGGAAGGCCCGCAGGCCGGAGCCGGTGGCGGCGCGGGTGCCCGCAGGCGGCGCGGGCAGCCGGAGCAGCAGCAGGCACAGGGCGCTGACCGCGTAGGTGGCGGCGTGCGCGGCGAAGACCCCGCCGGGCGAGGCGAGGCCGACCAGGATGCCCGCGACGGCCGGGCCGGCGAGCTGGGCGGCGGACTCGGCGACGCGGATCGCGCCGTTCGCGCCCTGGACGTCGGCGGCGAGCCTCGGCACCGTACTGGCCACACCGGGCTGGAAGACGGCACCGGCCGCGCCGTTGACGACGCCGACGGCACAGATCTGCCACAGCACCACGTGCCCGGTGAAGAACAGGCCCGCGGCGAACGACTGGGTGCCGATCCGGACGAGATCGGCGCCGATCATCAGCCTCCGGGTGCTGAACCGGTCGGCGACGACCCCGCCGAAGACGACCAGTCCGGCGAACGCGGCCGTCGTGGCGGCCATCGCGAGGCCGACCGCGCCCGCGCCGTACCCCTGTTCCAGCAGGCCGGTGGCGAGGGCCACGGGCAGCATGGTGTCGCCGAGGCGGGCGACGGCCCGGGCGGTGAAGAACAGCGCGAAGTCCCGCGACCAGAGCGCCGGACCGCCCGCCGGGGCGGCGCCCACGCCCCGTACGGCACCGCCGCGTCGTGCGTCCGTCCCCGTCATGTCCCCCGCTCCCCTCCCCGCCGTCCGGCCCCGGCGGCGCCGTCCCGTCGCGAGGGATCATGCCCCGCCCCGGCCGCGCGCACCCGGGGTGTCACTCCCCGGACAGGAGCAACCCGGGGTGTGCGTCGAGGAGTCGGGGCGGGGCGGCCTGGCGCCAGGAGTCGGTGAGGATGTCCCGCAGCTCGTCCTCGTCGTCCAGGGCGGCGAGTCTCGCTCTCACCCAGGCGAACTGGGCCTCGTGGGCGGCGATCCAGAACTTCTCCGGTTCGGCCAGCACCAGTTCGGCGCGCTCCTCCTTGGGGCAGCGCACGGCGAGGGAGGTCTCGTCCTCCGGCAGGGTCGCGAACATCTTCCCCGCCACCCGGAAGGTGGGCATGTTCCAGGCGGTCTTCTCCGTCGTCTCCGGCAGGGACAGGGCGAGGCGGCGTACGTCTTCTGCGTCCGGCATGCCCGCACCGTAACTCCTGCCACTGACAGTCACCCCCCGAGGCGTTTGAAGTACAGCGTCGTGGGCCGGAGGCCGCCCGTCGGAGCGGCGGCGTAGTCGGGGATCGTGCCGGCCTCGGTCCAGCCGGCCGAGCGGTACAGCTCCTCGGCCGGGCTGCCGGTCTCGGTGTCGAGGTGGAGCAGGCCGATCCCGCCGGCCAGAGCCGCCTCCTCGGCGGTGGTGAGCAGCCGGCGGCCCAGTCCCCGCCCGCGTGCGCGGCGGTGCACCATCAGCTTGACGAGCTCCGCGCGGTGCCGGCTGTTCGGCTGGTCGGGGAAGGCCAGACCGACCGTGCCGGACACCCGGCCCTCGGGATCCACGGCCGCCCAGACGGCGACTCGGCCCGCCCGGACGGCGTCCTCCCGCTCCCGCCACCAGGCGGTCGCCTCCGCGTGGGTGAACGGCGCGAGGAAGCCGACGGAGGCGCCGGCGGCCACCGTGTCGGCCAGCAGCGCCGCCAGGTCGCCGGCCCGGTCGCGGACGCGGGTCGCGTCCCAGCGTTCCACCCTCATGGCCGCACCACCGCCAGCACGTACCGCGCCCCGCCCGGTGCGGCGCAGCGGAACCGGGTCGCCCCGTGCACCCGCATCCGCAGGCAGTCGCCCGCGCCGAGCCGGTGAACCCGCCCGCCGACGGTCACCTCCAGGGCCCCTTCCAGCAGCCACACGTGCTGTTCCAGGCCGGGGACGGGCGGGCGGTCGTAGGCGATGTCCGCGTCCGCGGCGAGGCGGCCCTCGACCAGTTCGCCGCGCAGCGCGGCGTGCGGCGGGGACACCGACCGGCGGAGGAAACCGGAGGCGCGGTCCTGCCACACCCGCTGCTCCGCGGCCGGCACCAGGGCGGCCGGTTCCGCCTCGACCTCGCTGAGCAACTGGGACATCGCGCGGCCGTAGACGTGGCAGAGCCGGTTCAGGAGGGCGGCGGTAGGGCTGGTCTCCGCCCGTTCGGCGCGGGACAGGGTGGACCGGCTCACTCCGCTGCGCTCCGCCAACTCGCCCAGCGCCAGCCGTGCTGGGCGCGCAGCTCGGCCAGCCGGGCACCGATGAGGTGATCGACGGCGTCCTCGGTTCTCATGTCCGGGACGCTATCGGCGGGGATGGGACAGGCGGGTTACGGAGTCCTCACGTCCGGGCGGCCTCGCCCAGGGCCTCCAGCACCGGGCGGATCAACGGGTGCCCCTCGGCTCCACGGCGTACGGCGGCGAAGACCCTACGGGTCGGGGCGACGCCGTCGACGGGCCGGACCACCACGTCGGTGAGGTCCATGCCGCGCAGCGCGGAGCGCGGGACGAGGGCGACCCCGGCGTCGGCCGACGCGAGGGCGACGACGGCACGGAAGTCGTCCGAGGAGTGTTCCAGGCGAGGCTGGAAACCGGCGCTCTCACAGGCGAGGACGACCACGTCGTGGCACGGGTTGCCGGGGTACGGGCCGATCCAGGCGTCCTTGGCCAGGTCGGCGAGGGGCACCTCGCGGGCGTCCGCCAGCCGGTGCCCGAGCGGGACGACCGCGTCGAACGGCTCGGCGTACAGCGGGACGTGGGTCAGACGGGGATCGCCGGCGACCGGGGCGCCCCGGTACTCGACGGCGACCGCGACGTCCACCTGCCGGTCCAGCACCATGGGCAGGCTGGCGTCGCCCTCCGCGTCCTGGACCCGGATCCTTATGCCGGGCGCGGACGCCGCGAGCCGGGCCACCGCGGGGGCCACGACCTGGGCGATGCCGGTCGCGAAGGACGCCACGGTCACCGTGCCCGCCTCGCCCGAGCCGTAGGCCGCGAGCTCCGCCTCGGCCCGCTCCAGCTGGGCGAGGACCGCGTTGGTGTGGCTGAGCAGGATCTCACCGGCCGGCGTGAGCCGTACGCCCCTGGCGCCCCGCTCGACCAGCCGGTGGCCGGTCTCCTGCTCCAGCGCGGTCAGCTGCTGGGAGACGGCCGAGGGGGTGAGGTAGAGCGCGGCGGCCGCCGCGGTGACCGTGCGGTGGTCGGCCACCGCACGGAGGATGTGGAGCCGCCGTGCCTCGATCATGCCCCCGATTATCCCAGGGTGTCCGGTCCGCTCAGGCCTCCAGCTCGGCGCGCGCCGCGACGAACGCGTCGACGGCGCGGTCGACGTCCTGCGTGGAGTGCGCGGCGGACAGCTGGACGCGGATGCGGGCCCGGTCCTGCGGGACGACCGGGTAGGAGAAGCCGATCACGTAGACGCCGCGCTCCAGGAGCAGTTCGGCCATGCGGGCGGCCTTCGCCGCCTCCCCGATCATGACGGGGGCGATGGCGTGGTCGCCGGGGAGGACGTCGAAGCCCTCCTCGGTCATCCGGCGGCGGAACAGCGCGGTGTTCTCGGCGAGCTGGACCCGCAGGTCGTCGGCCGACTCCAGCAGGTCGAGGACCTTCAGGGAGGCGGCGGCGATCACCGGGGCGAGGGTGTTGGAGAACAGGTACGGCCGGGAGCGCTGGCGCAGCAGGGCGACGATCTCCGCGCGGGCGGCGACGTATCCGCCGGAGGCGCCGCCGAGGGCCTTGCCGAGGGTGCCGGTGATGATGTCGACGCGGTCCATGACGCCGTGCAGTTCGGGGGTGCCGCGGCCGGAGGGGCCGACGAAGCCGACGGCGTGCGAGTCGTCGACCATGACCATGGCGTCGTAGCGGTCGGCGAGGTCGCAGATCTCGGCCAGCGGGGCCACGTAGCCGTCCATGGAGAAGACGCCGTCGGTGACGATCAGGCGGCGCCGCGCGCCGGACGCCTCCTTGAGCTTGGTCTCCAGGTCCGCGAGGTCGCGGTTGGCGTAGCGGAAGCGGCGGGCCTTCGACAGGCGGATGCCGTCGATGATGGACGCGTGGTTGAGGGCGTCGGAGATCACCGCGTCCTCCTCGCCGAGCAGCGTCTCGAAGACACCGCCGTTGGCGTCGAAGCAGGAGGAGTACAGGATCGTGTCCTCCTGGCCGAGGAACGCCGACAGCCGGGCCTCCAGCTCCTTGTGCACCTCCTGGGTGCCGCAGATGAAGCGGACGGAGGCCATGCCGTAGCCCCAGCGGTCCAGGGCCTCGTGGGCGGCGGCGATCACCTCGGGGTGGTCCGCCAGGCCGAGGTAGTTGTTTGCGCAGAAGTTGAGGACCTCGCCGGGGCGGCCGCCGGCGGTGACGGCGACGGTCGCGGACTGCGGGGTGCCGATGACACGCTCGGGCTTGTGCAGGCCGGCGGCGCGGATCTCGTCGAGGGTGGCGCGCAGGTCGTCGCGGACGGTGTCGAACATGTGGGGTGCTCCTGAAGGCGCTGACGGAGAGGGGAAGTCGTGTCCGGGACGGGTCACGCGGTCCAGTCGAGGACGACCTTGCCGCCCTTGCCGCCGGCGGCGTCGGCGAAGGCCGCCTCGTAGTCGCGGTACCCGTACCGGCCGGTGATCACGGGGGCGAGGTCCAGACCGCCTTCCAGCAGCACCGACATCGCGTACCAGGTCTCGAACATCTCGCGGCCGTAGATGCCCTTGATGGTGATCATCGAGGTGACGATCCGCGCCCAGTCGACCGGGAACTCCTGCGCGGGCAGGCCGAGCATGGCGATCCGGCCGCCGTGCGTCATGTTGGCGATCATGTCCCGCATGGCCTCGGGACGGCCGGACATCTCCAGGCCGATGTCGAAGCCCTCGCGCAGCCCCAGCTCCCGCTGGCCCTCGGCGATCGGGGTCCGGGCCACGTTCAGGGCGAGGCTGACGCCGATCTTGCGGGCCAGTTCGAGACGCTCCTCGCTGACGTCGGTGATGACGACGTTGCGGGCGCCGGCGTGCCGGGCCACCGCGGCGGCCATCAGACCGATGGGGCCGGCCCCGGTGATCAGGACGTCCTCGCCGACCAGCGGGAAGGACAGCGCGGTGTGCACCGCGTTGCCGAACGGGTCGAAGATCGCGGCGACGTCGAGGTCGACGGGGACGCGGTGCACCCAGACGTTGGAGGCGGGCAGCGCGACGTACTCGGCGAACGCGCCGTCGCGGCCCACACCGAGACCGACGGTGGCCCGGCACAGGTGACGGCGGCCGGCCTGGCAGTTGCGGCACTTGCCGCACACCAGGTGGCCCTCACCGCTGACCCGGTCGCCGATGCGGATGTCGGCCACGTCGCGCCCGGTCTCGACGACCTGCCCGACGAACTCGTGACCGATGACGAGCGGCGTGCGGATCGCCTGCTGGGCCCAGCCGTCCCAGGCGCGGATGTGCAGGTCGGTGCCGCAGATACCGGTCCGCATGACCTTGATCAGTACGTCACCGGGGCCGACGACGGGCTCCGGGACGTCCGTCAGCCGGAGTCCCGGCTCCGCCTTCTCCTTGACCAGCGCCTTCAACGCTACGGCTCCTGTGGGTGAGGCCCGGACCGCGGGCATGCCGAAGCAGACCGGCACCGGGTCGGAGGGGTGTGATCACCCCGCAATCTGCCGTATGCGCGGGCCCGGGTCCATCGAGCTTTTCTTAACCGCCGCCTCAGCTTTCCTTCAGGCCCCGCGCCGTGACCGGCGCCTCACAGGGGCAGACCGTCCGCCGCGCTGCGTTCGAGGCGTACGACGAGGTCCGCGGCCAACCCCTTGATGGTCGCCAGGCCCGGCCTGCCCCAGGCGCGCGGCGCCATGTCGGCGGCGCACACGGTGCCCAGCGCCATACCCGAACGGTCGATCAGTGGGGCGCCGAGATACGACCGGATGCCGTACGCGTCGACGACCGGGTTGCCCGCGAACCGGGGATAGTCGCGGACGTCCTCCAGGACCAGCGCCTTGTGGCGTACCACCACATGGGGGCAGAACCCATGGTCGCGCGGCAGCACCCGGCCGATGAGCGCCCTGCCGCCGTCCTCCCGCACGACCGGGGCGGTGGCCGGGGCGCTCAGGCCCGCGAAGAACTGGTGGTCCTCGCCGACGAAGTTGACCATGGCGTACGGCGCGCCGGTGAGCTGGGCCAGGTGCCCGGCGAAGGCGTCGAGCACGGGGTCGGGCCGGTCGGCCAGACCGAGCCGCCGCAGCCGGTCCGTCCGGGCGGGGGCCTCCTTGTCCTCGGGCGTGAGCAGCAGGCCCCGGACCGGCCGGGGCGGCTCGTAGCTCATGGCCGGGCTCCGGCGCTGTGGGCGTACCTCATGTCGGGGCTCCGTGGGCGGTAGGGCGGGGTCACCTGTGGGCGCCGTGGGTGGGCGCGGTCGCCGGGGCGTGGGCGAGGAGGTGACGCACGAGGGTGAGCAGGGTCTGCACGCCGGAGCTGGAGATCCGGGCGTCGCAGCGGACCACCGGGACCCGCGGGTCGAGGTCGATGGCGGAGCGCACCTCCTCGGCGTCGTAGCGGTGGGAGCCGTCGAACTCGTTGACGGCGACGACGAAGGCGAGGCCGCGTTCCTCGAAGAAGTCGACGGCGGCGAAGCAGTCCTCCAGGCGCCGGGTGTCGGCGAGGACGACGGCGCCGAGCGCTCCCTCGGACAGCTCGTCCCACATGAACCAGAACCGCTCCTGCCCCGGTGTGCCGAACAGGTACAGCACGTGCTGCGGATCGAGGGTGATCCGCCCGAAGTCCATGGCGACGGTGGTCTCCATCTTGTTCTCGATGCCGTCGAGACTGTCCGTGCCGACACTGACCGTGGTGAGCAGCTCCTCCGTGCTGAGCGGCGCGATCTCGCTGACCGCGCCCACGAAGGTCGTCTTGCCGACCCCGAACCCGCCCGCGACGAGGATCTTGAGCGCGGTGGGGAACGGGTCAGAGCTGTCGTCGTAGTCCATCGAGCACTGCCTCCAGCAGAGACCGGTCAGTGGGTGTGTGGTGGTAGGCGGGCGGCTTGGTGGTGAGCACCCCGCAGTCGACCAGGTCGGAGAGGAGCACCTTGGTGACCACGGCGGGCAGTCGCAGCTGGGCGGCGAGTTCGGCGACCGAGACGGGCGCCCGGCACAGTTCGAGGGCCTGCGCGTGCTCGGGTCCCAGGTAGCCCAGCGGGGTGACGCCGGTGGACATCACCTGCGACATCAGGTCGAGGGCGACGCTGGGTCTGGTGCGGCCGTTGCTGACGGTGAACGGGCGGACCAGGCGTCCGGCCGCGGCGTCCAGCCACGGCCCGTCACCGGCCGCGGTCACGCTCAATGCCTCGTCGCCGAGGGTTCGCCGGTGTGCTGCCGGGGTGCGGTCACCAGGTACGGGCGGACGCTCTTGACCAGCATCGCCATCTCGTAGCCCAGTACGGCGGCGTCGGCCTCGCGGCCGGCGAGCACGGCGAGGCAGGTGCCGGAGCCGGCGGTGGTGACGAACAGCAAGGTGGAGGCGAGTTCGACGACGACCTGCCGGACGTCACCGCCGTCACCGAACCGGACCCCCGCGCTGCGGCCGAGGGAGTACAGGCCGGAGGCCAGGGCCGCCATGTGGTCGGCGCTGTCGTGGTCGAGGCCGTGCACGGACTTGACCAGTCCGTCGCAGGACAGGAGTACCGCGCTGCTGGTGTGCGGTACGCGCTGCACGAGGCCGCTCAGCAGCCAGTCGAGGTCGGACGCGTGGGCGGTCGGCGCTTCGCTCGCCATGGTGGATCGACTCCTTGCGGTACGAAGGTGTGGGGGCGCAGTGGGGGCGGGGTTGCGGCGTACGCGTGCGGGAGCGGTCATCCGGCCGGCGCGCTCCCGGGCGCGGGGGGCGCGGCGGTGTGTCCTGACGCCATGTGGTCCGACACCGGGGTCAGCTCGTGCGGGCCGGTGGGGCGGGGGTCCGGGTGGTGCGGGCCGGGGAGTTCGGGGCGCCCGCGTGCGGGCTCGGCCGGCCGCGCCGCGGGGACCTTGGCGTGGTCGGCCACCGTGTGGTCGTCACCTGTGTGGCCACCACCCATGTGGTCGGACGCCATGTTGTCGGACCCCGTGTGGTCGGACTCCATGGGCAGGGAGGCGGACCGGTACGCCGACTCCCCGTGCACCGGCTCCTCGTACACCGTCTCGCCGGAGACCGTCTCCTCGTACGCGGGCACCTCGTACACCGGCTCCTCGTACGTCGTCTCCAGGTGCTGGCGGGCCTCGGCGAGGCCGATGCCGCGCCGGAAGGCGGCCATGAGACCGGGGTCGTGCCCGGTGACGATGTCGGTGCCGGTGTCCTGGCGGGGCGCGGGGCCGCCGCGCAGCTGGGGGACGAGGTGTTCCTGGGCGCGGCGGCGCGGCAGCTCGGGTCTGTCCATGGTGCCGCGTACGGCGTCGCCGCGCGGGACGGGCAGGATGCCGGCGTGTGCGTCCACGGCCGGCCGGTCCTCGGCGTTGACGCCGGGCAGGGCGGCGGCGGGGGTGGGCCGCGTCTCCCGGGCGCCGCGCACGGGAAGCGGTGCCGGGGCGGCGCCGTGACGTCCGGGTCCGGTGCCCTCCGCAGTGGTCCGCCGTCCGGTTCCGCGCTGGGCGTGCCGCCGCCGGCCGGTGCCCGGGGTCTGTCCGTCGTCCGTGGCCGCCGCGGGGGTGTCCGTGACGGTGGGGCCGGTCGGGGTCTCGCCGTCCGGCCGGGCCGCGCTCCCGGCCGCGACCGGGCTCCCCGTGCCGGGCGGGTCCGCGGCGTCCGTCGGCGCCGGACCCGTCCGCCGGGCGCCGCCGTGGCCGGGAGTCCCGGCGCCGGATGTCAGCGCGGACGGCCCCGGCCCCGGCTGTGGCCGGGGTGCGGTGTCCGCGCCGGGAACGGCCGGCGCGCCGCCCAGGAGGGCCTGCGGGACGACGAGGACGGCCTGGACACCGCCGTAGATGTTGGTCCGGAGCCGGACGTGGATGTGGTGTCTGCGGGCGAGTTGGGAGACGACGTAGAGGCCGATGCGGCCGTCGGCCAGCAGGCTGGCGACGTTGACCTGGTCGGGATCGGCGAGCAGGGCGTTCATGCGGTTCTGCTCGGTGACGGGCATGCCGAGCCCGCGGTCCTCGACCTCCACGGCGAGCCCGGCGGTGACGAGGTCGGCACGGAGCAGCACCTGGGTGTGCGGGGCGGAGAACACCGTGGCGTTCTCGATGAGTTCGGCGAGCAGGTGGATGACGTCGGCGACGGCGTGGCCGCGCAGTTCGCCGTCGATGGGCGGCACCAGTTTGACCCGGGAGTACTGCTCGACCTCGGCGATGGCGGAGCGCAGCACCTCCGTCATGTCGACCGGGTTGCTCCACTGCCGGCGGGAGACCGCGCCGCCGAGCACGGCGAGGTTCTCGGCGTGCCGCCGGATGCGGGTGGCCAGGTGGTCGACGTGGAAGAGGCCCTTCAGCAGGTCGGGGTCCTCGATCTCGTTCTCGAGGTCGTCGAGGATGGAGATCTCGCGGTGCACGAGGGACTGGAGGCGGCGTGCGAGGTTGACGAAGACCTCGAGCTTCTGCTCGCTGCCCGCCTGGCTGGAGAGCTGGGCGGCGCGCACGACGGCGGTGACGGCGCCGTCGTGCGCGCGGGCCAGTTCGGCGGCGAGGAGTTCGAAATGGTCGGCGTCGGCCGGCGCGCCCCGGTGCGGGGGGCGCCGGGGCGGGGTCTCGCCCCGGCGCAGCGCGTCGACGAGGTCGTGCAGGTCGGCCTCGCCGACCGCGGCGGTGCGGCGCAGGGCGTCGACGCGGTCGGCGACCGAGCGGGCGGCGCGGTCGGCGGCAACGGCGGCGATGAGGATGCCCGCGACGGCCACGGTGACCGCTCCGGCGAGTACGGCCCAGAGGGTGGGGCCGGTGCGCACGCCGGTGGAGCGGATGGTGAACAGGACGGCGGCGGTGGCGCCGAGGGCGACGGCGAGGGGTGGCAGGACGGCGAGCCGCATGAGCTGGGGCCGTATGTGCGTCTCGGGCAGCGCGGGGGCGGGTCGGGCGACCGGCCGCCCGTGCCGGCCGCCCTCGCGGCGCTCGGCACGGGTGGCCGGTGCTCGGAGGTGAGACATCTGCGTCCTCGTACTGGTCCGTCGGGCCTGGGGTGTCCTGCGGTGCGCGCTGCGGGCATGCGTCATCGCGCCGTCGGCGGCGGGACCGGGGGAACCCGGCCGTGCGTCGCCCGACGGACACTCACAGTAGTTGCCTCGGCATCACGTGCGGTGGGCAGTTGACAAAGTCACCCGAGGAGCGTCCCGCTCTGGTATGAAGCGTCGTACGCGGGACCGATAACCCGACCGGACAGCCGCGGCCGTTCCGGAAGCAGACGAAAAGAGCTGGTCAAAAGCGGTCAGGAAAAGGAGGTCGCGGGCGGCGCGGAGGGGCGGGCGTCTTTCGGCCGTCTTCCGCCGGACATCCGCGCCCTGACGTGCGCGGCGCCCTTCCCGCTTCCTCGCGGGGCGTCCGCGACCCCCGCACGGAGTCACGGACAGTGATCTCCTGGCCTGGACTCCGTACCGCGTCAGGACCGTGCGGCCGGGGGCTCCGCCACGAACGCGCCGACCGAACGCCAGGTGCGCCGTACGTCGCCGGACACGCCCCGCCACCAGGCCTCCGCCGGTACCTTGCCGGCGGGCTCGAAGGGCTCGCCGGGCCGGGGCAGGGCCACCGCCTGGCCGGCCTCCTCGGCGGCCTCCTTGGTCCACTCGCCCGGCTCGGCCCACGGGTGCGGGGCCAGGTTGAAGGTGCCCCAGTGGATCGGCAGCAGCACTCCGTGCGGCGCCCCGCCCTGGAGGTCGAGGTGGGCGCGCAGACCCTCCGCCGGCGTCATGTGGATGTCGGGCCAGAACTCGCTGTACGCACCGATCTGGATCATGGTGGCGTCGAACGGGCCGTGCGCGGCGCCGATGTCGCGGAAACCGTCGAAGTAGCCGGTGTCCCCGCTGTGGTAGATCCGGTGTTCCTCGCCGGCCACCACCCAGGACGCCCACAGGGTGTGCTGGGTGTTGCGCAGGCCCCGCCCGCAGAAGTGGCGGGCCGGGGTGGCGGTGAGGGTGAGGCCGCCGACGCGGGCGGACTCGTGCCAGTCCAATTCGCGCAGCCGGTCCGGGGAGACGCCCCAGTGCTCGAGGTGGGCGCCGACGCCCAGCGGCACGGCGAACAGGGTGTCGGTGCCGGCCAGCGCCTTGATCGTGGGCAGGTCGAGGTGGTCGTAGTGATCGTGGGAGATGACGACGACGTCGACCGGTCCCAGCGCGGCCAGCGGCAGCGGCACCGGGTGCAGCCGCTTCGGCCCGGCGAACGGGAACGGCGAGCAGCGCTCGCCCCAGACCGGGTCGAACAGGACCCGGTGTCCGTCGATCTCCGCGAGCACACTGGAGTGGCCCGCCCAGGTGAGCCGGAGACCGGTGGCGGGCGGCCGGGCCAGGTCGGCGTAGGTCGTGGGGTACACGGGCACGGTGCCACCGGGGGCGCGCAGCGGCCGGGTGTCCTTGTCCAGGAACACCTTGGCGATGTCGATCCCGGAGCCGGAGGGTCGGGTGCGTGCGGGGCCGCCCGGGTTCTGGAAGACACCGTTCTCGAAGTGCGGCGAGCGGCGGATGCGGGCCAGGCGCGCTCCGCCGGGGTCGGCGCCGAAGGCCGCGGGCCGCAGCGCGCGCAGCCCGGGGTTCGCGATACGCAGACCGGTCACGGTACCTCCCGGTGGAGTGGGTGAGGCCCTCCATTATGGTCGGCCCCGCCGGCGGCCCCGACGGGCCGGGGGTGCCTGCCCTTCGCCGGCCGGGCCGCGCGCCGCCCGGCGCCGATGGCTCCGCCGCGGTGCGGGGCCGGGGCGGGGGCGCGGGACGGCTTCGGGGCCCGTGGGACAACGGCTAGGGTGACCGCGTGGCGAGAGTGCGGTTGAGCGTGGCCGAGCGGCGGGAGGAACTGCTGCGGGCCGCCATCGGGCAGATCGAGGCGCGGGGCGTGGCGGCGGTCAGGATCGCCGACGTGGCCGCGACCCTCGGGGTGAGCAACGCGCTGGTGCTGTACCACTTCTCGACGAAGGAGAAGCTGGTCGCCGCCGCCTTCACGTACGCGGCGGCCGACGACCTAGCGCGTCTGCGCGGGCTGCTGGGACGGCGGACGTCCGCGCTGCGCCGACTGCGGGCGGCGGTGCGCTGGTACGCGCCGACCGGGCAGGCGAAGGGCTGGCGGCTGTGGATCGAGGGCTGGGCGGTGGCCCTGCGGGAGCCCGCGCTGCGCGATGTCACCCGGGACCTCGACAGGCAGTGGAAAGCGGCCATCGTCGAGGTCATCACCGAGGGGGTGGCGGGCGGCGAGTTCGTGTGCGCCGACCCGCCCGGTACGGCGCTGCGGCTGACCGCGCTGCTGGACGGCCTGGCGGTGCAACTGACGTCCTACCCGGGCGGGGTGCCGCGGGCCCGGGCGCAGGAATGGGTGGACGACGCCCTCGCCCGGGAACTCGGCCTGGAACGCGAGGCGTCGGCCGGACGCGGACGCTGAGCGCGCCGCCTTTCGGGAACCGTCGCACGAGTTCCCCGCCGGGCCGTGTCCCGGACCCCCGGGTGCGGGGCACGGGACACGGCCGCGATGCGGTCAGGCCACGGCGGCGATACGCATCCGGATGTCGTCCGGCGACAACAGCCCCTTGGCGGTCACGTGGTCGCCGGAGGACTCGCCGCGCAGCCGCCGTCCGATCCACGGGACGAGGTGCTCGCGGGCCCAGTGCACGTCGTCGCGGCGGATCTCCAGGGTGCCCCGGGGCGGCAGCGGCGGCCACGGCTGCTCGGGGTCGGCCGGGACGTCCACGCCGAGGGCCTGCCCGGCCCGCAGCGCCACACGGGTGTGTCCCTCGGGTGAAAGGTGCAGCCGGTCGCGGTCCCAGGCCCTGCGGTCCTGCACGGATCTGAGGGACCACAGGTCCAGCACGGGGCAGCCGTACCGGTCGGCGATGGCCCGGACGTGCCCGTTGTACGTGGCGATCTTGCCGCGCAGGTGCTTGAGCACGGGCACGCCACGGGTGTCGAAGCCGGTCGTCACCAACACGGTGCCGACGGCTCCGGTCAGCCGGGCCACGGCGCCTTCGAAACGCGTCGCCACCTCGTCCGGGTCGGTGCCCGGGCGGATGATGTCGTTGCCGCCCGCACAGAAGGAGACGAGGTCCGGGGCGAGTTCGACGGCTCTGGGGAGCTGGTCCGCCATGACCTGGTCCAGGAGTTTGCCGCGCACGGCGAGATTGGTGTACTGGAAGTCGCCCTCGGGACGCCGGTCGGCGAGCAGTACCGCGAGCCGGTCGGCCCAGCCCACGAACGCCCCGTCGGGGCCGGGGTCGCCGACGCCCTCGGTGAAGCTGTCCCCCACCGCCACGTACGACCCGATCACTGATCTGTTGTCATTCTTCGAATCGTCTGCCACGTCGGACCATGATTCACCTTCGGATGTGACCTACGCGACCGTAGGCGGGGGTTGACGAACGGTGACATGAGCCACTGACAAAGAATCGGCCAACCACGGAATAGGGCCGTCGTCAGGCGCGTTGACCGCCTGGCAACCGGAACGCCGAAGGCCGGACCCCGGGTTCGGGGTCCGGCCTTCGGTGGCGTGTCGGACGGTGGTGCGGGGGTGTCAGCCGACGGTGAGGCCGTGCCGGCGGAGGTAGCCGACCGGGTCGATGTCGGAGCCGTAGTACGGCGTGGTGCGGATCTCGAAGTGCAGGTGCGGGCCGGTCACGTTGCCGGTGGCGCCGGACAGGCCTATCTGCTGCCCCGCGGTGACGCTCTGGCCGGCCGAGACGGAGAGCTGGGAGAGGTGGCCGTACTGGGCGTAGTAGCCGTCGTTCAGGCGGATGACGACCTGGTTGCCGTAGGCGCCGCCCCAGCCGGCGGAGACGACGGTGCCCGCGGCGACGGCCTTCAGGGAGGTGCCGGTGGGGACGACGAAGTCGACGCCGGTGTGGTAGCCGCTGGACCACATGCCGCCGGCCACGTGGTAGCCGGTGCCGGTGGCCGCGCCGGCCACCGGGAGGGTGTAGCCGGTGGACGTGCGGGGGGCCGGGGCGGACTTGGGGGCCGGGGCCGGCTTCGGGGCCGGGGCGGACCTCGGGGCCGGGGCGGAGTCGGTGCGGGTCCCCGTGGCCTTGCCGCCGAGGGTGAGCCTGAGGCCCGGGTGGATCAGCGACGGATCGGCGCCGACGGCCTGCCGGTTGTCCTCGTAGAGGCGCTGCCAGCCGCCGCCGACATGCTGCTCGTCGGCGATCCTGGCGAGGTAGTCGCCGCTGCGGACCGTGTAGGTGCGCAGGCCCGGAGCCGGCTGCGCGGCGGTCCTGACCGCCGTGTCCGGGAGGGACCGCACGGTCTTGCCGACCACGGGCTGGGCGGGGGTGGCGGCGTGCGCGCCGGCGGCCCCGATCAGCGGGAGGGCCAGCGCGGCGCCACCGGTCCCGGCGGCGGCGATGGAGCGGGACAGACGCTGGGTCTTGGGGCGGCGGTGCTTACCCGTGGCGGGCATGGCGCGGTTCCTCTCCGGCGCCTGCGAGGTCAGCTGTCGGGTTCGGGCTGGAGCTGCCCGGCCGTGCGTCGCACGGCTGCACCCCAAAGCCTGTCGCGGAGACCGGGACAGGCAGTCGTACCTGGTGGGTCCCCCGCTCCTGCCGGACGCGGATCAGTGTGGGGCTCCGGGCGGCGGCAGGATTCGGCGTTCCGTCCGGATTGGTGGTGAACGTAAGCGAGCGGGACGCGGGGAGACAAGCATCCGGTTCCCGCTCCCGGTGTTTCGGGCACCCGCACCGGGGAACTCGTGGTCACCCTGCGTGCAACTCCGCCTCGCCCGTCCCTCAAGTACCCGGCTGGGCAACGACATTACGTGGGCATGACATGCGACGTACGGTCACCACTATGACGCTGGTCACGTAGGTCCCTCACATGTCCGGTCGGTCGACCGCGAGTTGGGCACAATGTCACGATGGGGGCATTCCTCCCAAGCGTCATATAACCGGAGGAACGCGGAGTCCGGGCTACTCCTCGGTCCCCGTACCGGTGCGCCGTGGTGCCGTGCCCGGAGCCGGGCGGGGACCACGGCGCCCCTCCCCCGGGAGGTCGGCCGGTGGGTGTGACCACGCCCGCCGGACACCTGCCGCCTGGGGAAATCGATGTCGTATGGTCGTCGCAGTGCCCGCCGGTGAGCCGCGCCGACGGGGCCGACCGGGAGGAGCCCCCGTGACGCAGCAGGTCCCGTCGACCGAGCCGGAGCTGTCCGGAGTGCGCAACTTCCGTGACGTGGGCGGGCTGCCGACCACGGACGGCCGACGGGTGCGCCACGGCGTGCTGTTCCGCAGTGGGCACCTGGCGCACGCGACCGAGGACGACGCGGAGTTCCTCGCCTCCCTGGGCCTGCACACGGTCTTCGACTTCCGCAACGCGGCCGACCAGCGACTGGAGGGACCCGACGTCGAACTGCCCGGTGTGCGGAACGTGAACCTGCCGCTGAGCGACCCGGCGGACGGCGCCGAGTTCTGGAAGATGGTCCGGGACGGCGACCTGGAGCAGCTGCGCGCGATCCTCGACGGCGGCAAGGGGGCGGCCCGGATGACCGCCTCCTACCGGAAGATCGTCAAGGAGCGCACGGCCGAGCACTCCCGCGTGCTGCACGCGCTCGCCGACGACAGCGTGCCCGCGCTGATGCACTGCGCGGCCGGCAAGGACCGCGCGGGCATCTCGATAGCCGTCACCCTCCTGGCCCTCAGGGTGGAGCGGGACGCGATCGTCGCCGACTACCTGGAGTCCAACGCGCGGCACCGCCGCTACAAGGTGCGCCGCAGCGGCAGCGCGGACACCGCGTACACCCCCGAGGTCATGGCACTGCTCGACCCGCTCTTCGACGCCCGCGCCGAGTACCTGGAGGCGGCCTTCCGGAGCATCGAGGAGACGTGGGGCGACGTCGACACCTACCTGCTCCGGGGCCTGGGCCTCTCCCCCGACACCCGCGCACGGCTCCGCGAGCGCCTGCTGGACTGAGCGGCGGGCAGGTCAGGACTTGGCGCCCACCGTGAACAGCAGGTACAGGAACGCCGCGAGGACGTGCCCGAGGGCGATGTAGATGATCAGGCGGATCCACAGGGAACGGGGGAACCTGGTCTCGAAGTCGCTCATGGCAGCTCTCCGGTCGGTGGTCCCAGGCACAGCGTGGCCGTGGGACTCTGCAACAGGGTGTGGACGAACAGCAGCTCCACGCCGTCCTGGTCCTCGGCGGCCAGGCGGTGCGGGGTGAGGGAGTCGAAGTGCGCGCTGTCGCCGGTGGCGAGCAGGTGCGCGGTGTCGCCGAGCCGGAGCCGGAGCCGCCCCCTCAGGACGTACAGCCACTCCTCGCCGGGATGGACGCGCACCATGTCGCCCTGCGAGCCGTGGGGCACGCGCACCCGCAGGGCCTGCATGCCGCGGCCGGGCGCGCCGGCCTGCACGTACGTCCATCCGCCCGCCCGCGTGGACTCCATGTCGGCGGCCCGCACGATCGCGTCCCGGTCGGCGACCGTCTCGCCGAGCAGCTCGGAGACGGTCGTACCGTAGATACGGGCGAGCGCGAGGAGCATCGGCAGCGAGGGCTGGCGGTGCCCGGTCTCCAGGCGGGACAGGTGGGCCGGCGAGAGCCCCGCGGAGCGTGCCGCGGCCTCCAGGGTCAGCCCCGCACGCCGGCGCAGGGCGCGCAGCTGGGGCGCGACGGCCGGGAGGTCGTCACCCGGCGGCCCCGCGGGCGGCGGGGCGTCTGAGGCGGTCATGCCTCCATTGAGCCCGACTCTTGCCTGAGCGGCAATTTCCTTGCCTCAGAGGCAAGAATCGCCGGACCCACGCGCCCCGCACCCCTCCACTGTGCCCTGTTACGATCGAGCCCTGGATTTGAACGCGTTCAAAACCTTGGGGGATCGCATGTCCACGAGCACCACGCCCCGCCCGGCCGACGCGCCCGCCGCCGGCCTCGGCCCCGTCGCCCTCGTCCTCGGCGCCGTGTCCGCCGCGGGCGTGTGGCCGGCCCTGACGCTCTTCCTGCTGCCGGTGGTGCCCATCACCGGGGGGCTCGCCATCACGTTCGGCCTCATGGGCGTCCACTACGCCCGGCGGGGCACCGGCCGGCTCTGGCCGGCCGTGACGGGCACCGTCCTGGGCGCGGTGGGCTTCTGCTACCTCTTCCTTCTCTTCCTCCTCCTCATGCCGCTGTCCGCCTGACCCGGTGCCCGGCGCGTCCCGGCGCTCCCCCGATCAGCGGTTGGCCACCGCCTGCTTGATCAGGGTCTTGCCGAAGTCCCACATCAGGCCGCCCCCGCTGTGCGCCTCGTCCATCACCGCGGTGAAGGCGTCCACGAACCGGTCCACGTCGGCCTCGTCGATGATCAGCGGCGGGATGAGCTTGATCACCTCCAGGTGGTCGCCGGAGACCTGGGTGAGGATCCGGTGCCGCTGTAGCAGCGGGACGACGACCATCTGGGCGAACAGCCCCTTGCGTGCCGCCTGGAGCACCGTCCAGCGGCTGCGCAGCGCCAGCGAGGACGGCCGGCCGAACTCGATGCCGATCATCAGGCCCCGGCCGCGGACGTCGGCGAGCAGCTCGTACCTGTCGATGAGCGCGGTCAGCCGGGACTTCAGCAGCTCACCCGTCCTGCGCACCCCGGCGACGGTCTGCTCGTTCTCCATCACCGACAGCACGGCCAGGCCGGCCGCCATCGCCTGGGCGTTGGAGCCGAAGCTCGCCGAGTGGACGAGGACCCGGTCCATGGACGAGTAGACCTTCCGGAAGATCCACTCCTTGCCCAGGGTGGCGCCGACGGGGACGTAACCGCCGGACAGCGCCTTGGCCACGCACACCAGGTCGGGTTCCACCCCGTCCTCGTGCTGGTAGGCGTAGAAGTCGCCGGTGCGGCCGAGCCCGGTCTGCACCTCGTCGACGACGAGCAGCGCCCGGTGCCGGCGCAGCAGCTCCTGTGCGGCGCGCAGATAGCCGGGCGGGGTCTCGTGGACGCCCTTGCCCTGGATCGGCTCGACGATCAGGGCGGCCACGTCGCCCTTGTCCAGTTCCCGCGCGAGCGCGTCGAGATCACCGAGGGGTACGGCCGTGTCGGGCAGCAGCGGGTCGAAACCGTCCCGGAAGCCGCGCTCGCCGTTGACCGACAGGGAGCCGGTGGTCAGGCCGTGGAAGGCGTGGTCGCAGTAGAGGACACGGGGCCGTCCGGTGGCGTACCGGGCGAACTTCAGGGCCGTCTCGACCGCCTCGGTGCCGCTGTTGCCGAAGAACACCCGGTCCAGGTGCGGGCTGTGGGCCAGCAGCCGTTCGGCGAGCAGGCCGGGCAGCGGTTGGCAGTCGAAGCGGGTGAGGTCGGCGAGGTCCATGTCCAGCACGTCGTGCAGCGCCTTGCGGACGACCGGGTGGTGGCGGCCGAGCCCCATGACCCCGAACCCGGCGAGCATGTCCAGGTAGTCGTTGCCGTCGGCGTCCCAGAAGTGGGCGCCCTCGGCCCGTTCGTAGACCTTGTCGAAGCCGATGGTGCGCAGCATGCGCGGGAGCTGCGGGTTGAGGTGCTTGGCGTGCAGCTCGTAGCGTTCGGCTCCGCGCTCGGCGAGCAGGGCGCCGAGGTCGAACTCGGTGGTCATTCACTCTCCTTGACTGTGCCGTCGGCGTCCCGTCCCGGAAACCGCCTGCACCGGGAACTCGCGTATCTCGTCGGTGAGTTCACCGAGTCTCGTCTCGGACAGCGCTTTTCGGTCGCGTGGTCCCCGGACGGTCTCCAGAATGCTCAACGCTCGGCCCCCTCTCGGTCCGTGCCTCGCCTCGACCCGCTCGTCCCTCGGCACCGCACCGGGTGCCGCCCCCGGCCGCCGCCGGCCCGGCCCGGACCCACCGCGGCCGGCGGCGCGGCGCGACCGGACGGGCCGGTACCCCGGCGGGTCCCGGGGTCCGGCGGCCGCCGCGTCAGTCCCGGTTCCCGGAGACCGTCTCGCGCATCGCCCGCAGCGACTCCTTCAGTGAGCCCATGGTGGCGAGGACGGCCGTGGGCTCGTACCCGCAGTGCGCCATGCAGTTGGCGCAGCGCGGGTCCTTGCCGCGGCCGTACTTGTCCCAGTCGGTCCCCTCGATCAGCTCGCGGTACGTCGGTACGTACCCGTCGCTCATCAGGTAGCAGGGGCGCTGCCAGCCGAAGAGCGAGTAGTTGGGGATGGCCCAGGCGGTGCAGGGGAAGTCGACCTTGCCCTCCAGGAAGTCCAGGAAGAGCGGGGAGTGGTTGAGCCGCCACCTGCGGCGGTTGCCGCCCGCGAAGGCCTTCCGGAACAGCTCACGGGTCTGCTCGACGCCGAGGAAGTGCTCCTGGTCGGGTGCCTTCTCGTAGGCGTAGGCGGGCGAGATCATCATTTCGTCGACCTTGAGGTCGTCATTGAGGAAGTTGAGCACCTCGATGATCGTCTGGGGGGTGTCGGTGTTGAAGAAGGTGGAGTTGGTGGTCACCCGGAAGCCGCGCCGTCTGGCCTCCTTGATGGCCTCGACCGCCTCGTCGAACACCCCCTCCTTCGCGACCGACTCGTCGTGCCGCTCGCGCAGACCGTCGATGTGCACGGCGAAGGCGAAGTAGGGCGACGGCGTGAACTTGTCGATCTTCTTGCGCAGCAGCATCGCGTTGGTGCACAGGAAGACGTACTTCCTCTTGGCCACCAGCTGCCGCACGATCTCGTCGATCTGGGGGTGCATCAGCGGTTCACCGCCCGCGATGGACACCATCGGCGCGCCGGACTCCAGCACCGCGCCCACGGCCTGCGCGACCGGCATGCGCTGCTTGAGCACGCCGGCCGGATGCTGGATCTTGCCGCAGCCCTCGCACTTGAGATTGCAGGCGAAGAGCGGTTCCAGCTCGACGATCAGCGGGAACTTGTCCCGCTTGCGAAGCTTCTGTTCAGCCAGGTAAGTAGCGACTTTGATGGACTGACGCAACGGCATGGCCATCTGGCTCACCTCCGGGGGAGCGACAAAGAACGGTGCCATTCGAAAAACGCGGGAAGTACGGAACGGAGTACGCGGAAAGCCGATATTCCGCCGCGTACGGTGCCGATCCGGACGAGTTCGTGTTCAGGTGCGTCCACGACCACCCGGACGGCCGCGGCCGGGCGGGGGCCCGAGCGGACGGCCGCGAGGAGGGTCGCCGCCGACTCCATGTCGACCGCGATCGCGCCGGTGGCGAGCAGGGCGGAGCGCTCGTGTCCCCGCACGACGTGGTCGGAGCCGGTGAGCGGGCCGGTGTGCACCGTGCGGCCGGGCAGGCGCCGCACGAGCTCCGCCACCAGCGGTGCCGTGCCCGCGCACGGGACGGTCCCGCGCGGGTCCCGGGTCTCCTCGGCGACGACGAGGTCGCCGGGGTGCATACCGGGGGCCAGCCCGGCGCAGAAGCCGGTGGCCAGGACGGCCGCGCCGGCCAGGGCGGGGGCGCCCAGGTGCCGGGTGACGGAGCGTTCCGCCGCGCGGGGACCCATGCCGGTGCGGACGAAGGTGACCCGCCCGTCGGCCCCGCTGCGGTCACCGGTGCGCAGGGCCAGGTGCTCGATGCCGAGCGCGCAGGCGATCAGCAGCGGGGCGGGGACGGGCGGGGTGCTCATGTCAGGCTCCCCCGGCCTCGGTGAGCGGTGCCGCGGCCCGGGCGAGCAGCTGCCGCTCGAAGGGGTCCCCGTGCAGATAGCGGCCGAGCGCGGTGAGGGGGAAGACGTGCCGGTAGAGGTGGTAGTTGATGGAGAAGTCCCAGGGGAAGCCGGTGCCGGTGAAGTACGGCTCGTCCCAGGTGCCGTCCGCCCGCTGGGTGGTCGTCAGCCACCGGACGCCGCGCTCCACGGCCTTGGAGTCCCGCTCGCCCGCCGCGAGCAGGGCCATCAGCGCCCACCCGGTCTGGGAGGCGGTGGAGGCGCCCCGGCCGCTCCACTCCTTGACGTACTTGTAGGAGCGCAGGTCCTCGCCCCAGCCGCCGTCGTCGTTCTGGACGCTCTCCAGCCACAGGACGGCCCGCCGGATCGCCGGGTGCGAGCCGGGCAGTCCGGCCGCGGTGAGCGCGGGCACCACCGACCCGGTGCCGTAGAGGTAGTTGACTCCCCAGCGGCCGAACCACGAACCGTCGGCCTCCTGTTCGGCGAGCAGCCAGGCGATGCCGCGCCGGGTGCGCGGGTCGTGGGACAGGCCCTCGGCGGCGAGCATCTCCACGACGTGCGCGGTGACGTCCGCGGACGGCGGGTCGATGACCTCACCGAAGTCGCAGAACGGCAGCCGATTGGGGAACGGGCTGGTGTTGTCGGCGTCGAAGGCGCCCCAGGCGCCGTTCCTCGACTGCATGCCCAGGTTCCAGCGGACGGCCCGGCCGATGGCGCGGTCCACCCGCTCGGGATCGTGGTGACGGACCCGGCGCAGCGCGAGCGCGACCTCGGCGGTGTCGTCGATGTCCGGGTAGTTGTCGTTGTGGAACTCGAACGCCCAGCCCCCGGGTGGGAGATGAGGACGCTTGACGGCCCAGTCACCGGGCCGCACGATCTCCTCGCCGAGCATCCAGTCGGCCGCCTTGACCAGTTGCGGATGGTCGACGGGGAGTCCGGCGTCGGCGAGGGCGATGGTGGCCAGGCAGGTGTCCCACACCGGGGACTGGCAGGCCTCGATCATCCGGGCGCCGTCCTCGCGCCAGACGGCGAAGCGGTCCAGGGAGGCCAGGCCCTCCCGCATCACGGGGTGCTGGAGGTCGTAGCCCAGCAGGTAGAGGGCGATCACCGAGTAGACGGCCGGGGGCTGGATGCCGCCCCAGCAGCCGTCGTTCTCCTGCCGTTCGATGATCCAGCGGGCCGCCGAGTCCATCGCCGCCTTGCGCACCCTGCGCGGGGCGACCTTGCGCAGCCGGTGCAGCGCCTTGTCCAGACGCTGGAAGGCACCGTCCCAACTCGCAAGCGGCGCGCGGGGCTTGGGCGGGTTGGGTCGGGCGGGGTCGGTGTGCAGCTCGTCCAGCGGGAACGGCGCCGGGCGGACCGGTCGTTTGGCGGAGACGATGGTGAGCGGCACGATGGTCTGCCGGGCCCAGCAGCCGAAGTCGTAGATGTTCAGCGGCATCCAGCTGGGGAACCAGATGAGCTCCGGCGGGAGTTCGGGCAGGTCCTCCCATTTCCACCAGCCGAACAGGGCGAGCCAGATCCGGGTGAACACGCGGGCGGCGGCGATGCCGCCGCGCTCGCGGACCCAGGCCGACGCCCTCGCCATGTGGGGGGCGTCGGGGGCGTCACCGGCCAGCCGGAGGGCGACGTAGGCCTCGACGGTGGCGGACAGGTCGCCGGGCCCGCCGTAGAAGGTGGCCCAGGTGCCGTCGTCCCGCTGCTCACCGCGGATGAACAGGGCGGCGGCCCGCGTGGTGTCCTCGTCCAGGATGTCGAGGAACTGACGCAGCAGCAGGTCCTCGGCGTCCATGGTGACGTTGGTCTCCAGGTCGCCCTTCCACCAGCCCTGGGCGTCCTGCCGGGCGAGCAGGAAGTCGGTGGCGCGCTGCGCGGCGCGTGCGGCGGCTTCGTGCACCCCGGTCTTCTCGGGGATGGTGAAGGTGGTGGTGTCGCTGGCCGCGGCCGCGCGGGACGGCAAGGTCGCCCCGGTGCTTCCGTCGGTCGTCGCTGTCATGGCTTCCCCTTCGTGCAGTCGTGCGCGTCGTGCTGCTGTGGGAACTCCGTCGGCCGGTGTCCTCGAAAGGGTCACCGGCCGGCGACTACGCGAGGCCTGTCGAACCGGTGGCGGTCACCTCTTCCGTACGACGACGAAGTCGGCGAGGGCCGTGAAGGAGTCCCGTACCCGGTCGGGCATGCCGACGGCGTCGAGGGCCTCGATGGCGATGGTGTGCTGGCGACGCGCCTCCCGCGCCGTCCATTCGCGGCCGCCGGCCTCCTCGATGAGGGCCGCGCGGGCCGCGAACTCCTCCTCGGAGAAGTTCGCGAAGTCGCTGCTCTTGGCGTCGGCGGCGAGGATCTCGCCGAGTTGCTCGGAGGCGGGGCCGCCGGCCGCGAGCGCGGCCACCACCGGCAGGGACTTCTTGCGCTGGCGCAGGTCGCTCCACGTCTGCTTGCCGGTGGCGTCCGGGTCGCCCCAGATGCCGAGGAGGTCGTCGACGGCCTGGAAGGCGAGGCCGAGGTGGTGGCCGTAGCGCTCCAGCGCGTCGGCGGTGGTGTCGTCGGCGCCGCCGAGGACCGCGCCGATGGAGGAGGCGCAGGCGAGCAGCGCACCGGTCTTGTTGCCCTCCATCTCCAGGCACTCCTCGACGCTGACGCGGTCGCGGTGCTCGTAGGAGATGTCCTGGGCCTGACCGTCGATCAGGGCACGGGTGGCGGTGGTGAGCCGGCGGGTGGCGCGGCCGGCCTCGGCGGTGCCCAGTTCCAGCAGCACCTCGTTGGCGAGGGCGAACAGGGCGTCGCCGACCAGGATGGCCTGGGCGGGGCCGTGCACCTTCCAGACGGTGTCCCGGTGCCGGCGCTGCTCGTCGCCGTCCATCAGGTCGTCGTGCAGCAGGGAGAAGTTGTGCACGAGTTCGACGGCGACCGCGCCCGGGACGCCCGTCTCGGGTGCGGCGCCGGTGACCTCGGCGGAGAGGACGGCGAGCGCGGGACGCACGGCCTTGCCGCCGTCGCCGTCGGCGGGGTTGCCGGCGGCGTCGATCCAGCCGAAGTGGTAGGCGGCGACGGTGTCCATGGGAGGCGCCAGGCGGTCGACGGCCGCACGCAGGACCGGTGTGGCCAGGGTCCGGCCGCGCTCCAGCAGCGCGGTCACGTCCACCGCGGCCCGTGGAGCGGGCGTCGAGGCCGGGGGCACAGTGGGCACAGTCTCTCCTCTTGTCGCGGTACCGGAGGTGCGGGGGGCCGCCGCCCGCTGACCGGGCATCAGGCCGCCTCCTCGAATCCGAAGAGGCGGCGGGGGCGGGGCCGGCCCAGGGCGCCGAGCGCGGCGTCGGCCGCGCTCACTCCGCTGCGGACCGCACTCTCCATGGTCGCGGGCCACCCTGTGGCGGTCCACGCTCCGGCCAGGTACAGGCCGGGGGCCTTGGTGCGGGCGCCGGGCCGCAGCCGCCCGACGCCGGGGGTGGGGGCGAACGTGGCCGTGCGCTCCCGGGTCACGAAGAAGTCCTCCACCACGGCCGTACGCGTCGCCGGGATCAGCCGGGCCAGCTCGGGCAGGTAGCGCCGGCGGAGTTCGGCGACCGGGGTGTCGATCTCGTCCCGCGCGGCCGACTGGGACAGGGCGAGGTACTGGCCGGTGCGCAGTCCGGAGGCGTCGGTACGGTCGAAGACCCACTGCACCGGGGTGCCGAGCGCGGCGAGGAAGGGCGCCGCCAGGACCCGGCGGTCGTAGACGACGTGGACGTTGAGGATCGGCGCGGTCTCCATCTCCAGCAGCCGGCCCGGGGAGTCCAGGGCGCCGGCCGGCAGCAGGGCGTGGGTCTCGCGCTGGGGTACGGCGAGGACGACCGTGTCCGTCTCCAGCGTCTCGCCGGGGAGGTGGACGCTCCAGGACCCGTCCGCGTGGGAGGAGAGGGAGGTGACGCGGGTCCGGACCTCGGTGCGGACGCCCGCGGAGTCGAGTGCCACCCGGGCCAGCCGGTCGTGCAGTTCGCCCAGCGGGACGCGGGCCCAGCCGATGTCGGCCGCGCCCGGGTCGGAGAGCAGACCGGTCTTGAACACCATCGCGGCGAGCCCGAGCGAGGCGTCGCCCGCGACCGCGTTGAGGGTGGCGACACCCACCAGGTCCCACAGCGCCTCGACGGCGCGCGGCGACTGGCCGTGGGCGGCCAGCCAGCTGCCGAAGTCCTGTGCGTCCAGGGCCGGGTCGGCGGGGTCGAGCCGCTTCAGCGCGAGCGCGGCCCGGCCGACGGCCGCGCGTTCGGCGAGCGAGAGGTGCGGGTAGGCGGCCAGGCTGCGCCCCAGGTGGAGGGGGACGGGCAGCGGGTCGCGCCGCAGCCGGCCGAGCCGCCGGCCGGCGGGCTTGGAGACGTCGACGACGGGCACGTCCAGGCGGTCCTGGAGCGGTGCCAGCGCCGCTCCCCCGATCCGGTCGAGGAACCAGCGGTAGGCGGTGCAGCAGCGCAGGTACACGTGCTGGCCGTTGTCGACGGTCAGCCCGCCGCGCCGGAAGGAGAAGGCGAGGCCGCCCAGCCGGGGCCGGGCTTCGAGCAGGGTGACGCGTACCCCGGCGTCGGCGAGGGCGAGGGCCGCGGTGACCCCGGCGAGTCCGCCGCCGACCACGACGGCGCTGCGGCCCCCCGGCCGGGGGGTGGCGGCGTGCGCCGGTGCGGGGCGTGAGCCGTCGCTCATCGTGCGTCCTTCCGTGCGTGCCGGACGTGCTGGTCGAACGGTGCACGCCCGGCCGTCGCAGTCAGGGACGCCACGCCGCGGCGCGGGGTTGCCCGGCCTCTGCCGCCTGGTCCGGGGAGGTCCATCAGGCGCGCCTCCTGACGGAGCGCCGGGAGACGTGGCGGGTCACGTGACGGGTGTCGAGCCCGGACAGGCCGCGCACGGCGACGTAGGCCTTCTCGTGCCCGGGCAGCGAGACCCGGCCGCGCAGCACGGCCTCCGGGTCGCGCTCGATGCGGTCCAGCAGCCGGCGGTAGATGCCGGCCATCGCGGCCACGCAGGCGCCGCTGCGCCGGTCGAGCATGGGCAGCAGCCGGTAGCCCTCGGCGAACAGGGCCCGGGCGCGGCGCACCTCGAAGTGGACGAGGCCCGCGAAGTCCGAGCCGGCCGGGGGCGTCGGTCCCCGGAACCCGGCCGAGCAGCCGAACTTGGCGAGGTCGTCGGCGGGCAGGTAGGTACGGCCGTCCTCGGCGTCCTCGCGGACGTCCCTGAGGATGTTGGTGAGCTGGAGCGCGAGGCCGAGGGTGTCGGCGTACTCGGGTGCGCGCTCGGCGCCGCGCGCGCCCGGTTCGGTGCCGAACACGCCGAGCGAGAGGCGGCCGATGGCGCCGGCGACACACCGGCAGTAGACCTTCAGGTCGTCCCAGGTCTCGTAGGTCTGTCCGCGCACGTCCATCCGGACGCCGTCGATCAGCTCGTCCAGGCCGTGGAGCGGGATCGGGAAGGCCTCGGCCGCGTGGGCGAGGGCGACGGCCACCGGGTCGGTGTCGTCCTCCTCGACCTCGCCGTCCTTGACCCGGGCGAGCAGCGTCCGGGTGTCCTCCAGACGGGTCAGTTTGACCTCGTCGGCCAGGTCGCCGTCGCCGATGTCGTCCACGCGCCGGGAGAACGCGTACAGCGCCGACATGGCGCGGCGTTCCGCCGTCGGCAGCAGCCGGATGCCGTAGGCGAAGTTCCGGGCCTGCTGCCCGGTGACGGTCTCGCAGTAGCTGTAGGCGGCGAGTACCGGTGCGGACACGTGCGGCGGAGAATCCACGGTCCGGATCACCCCTTTCCTCGCAGGATCACGCCCGCCTCGCGCAGCAACCGGAGCGTGCCGGGCGCGGGCGGGCCGGGAAGTACGTCGAACTCGGCGGCGGTGATCGCGCCGAGCGCCGCCCTCCCGCCCGCCACGAACCCCGCGAGCAGCAGTTTCAGCCTGCCGTGGACGCTACCCACCAGGGGGGCGCCTTCATTCAGCAGATCGCGGGCGCGTTGTGCTTCGTACGCGACCAGGGCGCGCACCGACGCGCCCGCGCTGTCCGCGGCGAGGTCCGTCTCGCGGACGTGGAAGCGCTTCATGTCCTGTGCGGGTAGGTAGATCCGGTCGCGGCCGAGGTCCTCGGCGACGTCTTGGAGGTGCTCCACGATCTGGAGGGCGGTGCAGATCGCGTCGGAGAGCCGGACCCGCTCGGGGGTCGAGGTGCCGGTGACGGCGAGGACGAGGCGGCCGACGGGGTTGGCGGACAGTTCGCAGTAGGCGAGAAGGTCGTCGTAGGTCTCGTAACGGGTGACGAGCTGGTCCTGGCGGTTGGCGGCGATCAGCCCGAGGAAGGGTTCGGGGGCGAGGGCGTGGCGGCGGACCGTGGGCTGGAGGCGGCGCAGCAGCGGGTGTCGCGGCGTGCCGTCGAAGACGCGGCGCAGGTCGGCCTCGAAGGCGTCGAGGAGGACCAGCCGGTCCTCGGCCGCGTCCGGCTCCACGCCGAGCAGACGGGCGTCGCCGCCGCCGGGGGCGAGGTCGCCGTCGCCGATGTCGTCCACCAGTCGGGCGAATCCGTAGACGGCCATGAGGTCCTCGCGCCACGCCCGGGGCAGGAAGAAGGGGGCCACGGGGAAGTTCTCGCTCGCGGACTTGGCCAGGGTGGCGCGTTCCAGGTCCGGCGCCGGGTCGGTGGCCGTCATCGTGTGCCGCCCGGGGCGGGGACGGCACACGCTGCGTCGAGCAGGGGAGTCTCCGTAGCCATTGCCGTCACATCTCCCGTTCTACACTGCCGACCTAATACACACTATTTCGGACACGCCGCCCGGCCGCGCGTACGGCGCCCTGACGGAGGGTGTCGCGCGTTATCGCCCCACTTGCCGGGTTCCGGCGCCGGTACAGCTTACGTTGTACAACGCGGCACGGACCGCCGGGGTGTCCTGCACATCACAACAACACACCGATCGGCGTCAAGATTCCTTACGGCGGCCGGAGTTGACGTTTCCTTTGCGGACGAGGGGCCCCACCGGTCCTGCGCGGACGCAGGGCCCCGCCGGACGGTCACCGGTGGGGCCCTGGCCGAAACAGGTCACTTGCCGGTGAACTTCTCGTACTCCTTGAGCACCTCTTCGGTGGGTCCGTCCATGCGCAGCTCGCCGCGTTCCAGCCACAGCACGCGGTTGCAGGTGTCGCGGATCGACTTGTTGTTGTGGCTCACCAGGAAGACCGTGCCGGCCTCCTTGCGCAGTTCCCGGATGCGCTCCTCCGAGCGCTTCTGGAACTTGCGGTCACCGGTGGCCAGCGCCTCGTCGATCATGAGCACGTCGTGGTCCTTGGCGGCGGCGATGGAGAACCGCAGCCGGGCGGCCATGCCGGAGGAGTACGTGCGCATCGGCAGGGTGATGAAGTCGCCCTTCTCGTTGATGCCGGAGAAGTCGACGATGTCCTGGTAGCGCTCCTTGACCTGCTCCCGGGACATCCCCATGGCGAGACCGCCGAGGATGACGTTGCGCTCGCCGGTGAGGTCGTTCATCAGGGCCGCGTTCACGCCGAGCAGGGAGGGCTGGCCGTCGGTGTAGACCTTGCCCTTCTCGGCGGGCAGCAGACCGGCGATGGCACGCAGCAGGGTGGACTTGCCGGAGCCGTTGGAGCCGATCAGGCCGATGGCCTCGCCGCGGTAGGCGACGAAGGACACCCCCCGTACGGCGTGCACCTTGCGCACCCCGCGCGCCGCGTCGTCGGAGCCGCGCCTGAGGATCCGGCTCAGGGCCGCCGTCGCGCTGCCCTTGCCGGTGCGGGCGCCGTTGACGCGGTAGACGATGTGCAGCTCGTCGGCGATGACCGTCGGACGACGCTCGCCGTTGTCGTGTTCAGCCACGGCCGTACCGCTCCTCCGCCTTCCAGAAGTACACGAAGCCGCCGGCGAAGACCGCCACGGCCCAGAACAGGGCGATGGCCCACACGTGCGGCGGCAGGTTCGAGGCACCGTAGCCGTCGATCAGCGCGAACCGCATCAGGTCCATGTAGATCGCGGCCGGGTTGACCTGGAGCACCCGGACGATCCACTCGGGACGCCCCTCCAGCATCTTGTTGATCGAGAACATGACGCCGGAGGTGTACATCCAGGTGCGCAGCAGGAACGGCATGAGCTGCGCCAGGTCAGGCGTCTTGGCGCCCATGCGGGCCACGATCATCGCCAGTCCGGTGTTGAACAGGAACTGGAGCACCAGGACGGGCACGATCAGCAGCCACGACGGGCTCGGGTAACTGCCGAAACCGATCGCCACGACGAACAGCACGATCATCGAGAACAGCAGCTGCTGGAGCTGCTGGAGCGAGAAGGAGACCGGCAGCGAGGCGCGCGGGAAGTGCAGCGCCCGCACCAGACCGAGGTTCCCGGAGATCGCCCGGACGCCCGACATCACCGAACTCTGCGTGAAGGTGAACACGAACACGCCGGTGACCAGGAACGGGATGTACACGTCCCGGGACATGCCGCGGCTGGCCTTCAGGATCACCCCGAAGATGAAGAAGTACACGGCCGCGTTCAGCAGCGGCGTGGCCACCTGCCACAGCTGGCCCAGCTTGGCCTGGCTGTACTGGGCCGTCAGCTTCGCCTGGGAGAAGGCGAGGATGAAGTGGCGGCGCCCCCACAGCTGACGGACGTACTCCACGAGCGAGGGCCGGGCACCGCTCACGGTCAGCCCGTACCTGGCGGCCAGCCGGTCCGCCGTCAGTCCCTCGTCGGGCGACGGGGCGGCGGTCACCGCGACCGTGCCGTCGTGCGTGGTCTCACTCACAGGTGGAAACTTTCGTCATCGTCATCGTCATCGGGTTCGCGTTCGTGGTCCGGCGGCCCGTCTCGTCCGGCGGCCCCTCCCGGGGCGCGCGGGCCCTCACGGACGAGCTTGTCAGATGACCGGGGGACGGCCCAGCCGGGTGAGGCGCCACACCGTGCGCCAGCGCATCGGGCGGCGCGGACCGCACGGTGTGCTCCAGCCTTCCCGGAATCCGCCGAACCACGCCTTCAGCGCCGGCCGCGACGGGCGGCGCGCCAGGGTGAGCAGCAGCCACACCCCGAGGTAGACGGGGACGAGCGGGGCGGGCAGGTTGCGGCGGGCCAGCCAGACCCGGTTGCGGGCGACCATGCGGTGGTAGACCGCGTGCCGCGAGGGCGCGGTCGTCGGGTGGTACAGCACCATGTCGGACCGGTAGTCGATCATCCAGCCGGCGTCGAGGGCCCGCCACGCGAGGTCGGTCTCCTCGTGGGCGTAGAAGAACTCGTCCGGGAGCCCGCCGACCTCGGCGAGGACGCGGGTGCGCACGGCGTTGGCACCGCCCAGGAAGGTGGTGACCCGGGAGGAGCGCATCGGGTCGGCGGCGCGCAGCCGGGGCACGTGCCGGCGCTGGGTCTCGCCGGTGCCGGGGTCGGCGATGCGGAAGCTGATGATGCCGAGCTCCGGATCGGCGGCGAAGGCCTCCCGGCACAGCTCGGCGGTGTCCTGCCGGGCGAGCAGGCCGTCGTCGTCGAGGAAGAGCAGGATGTCGACGTCGCGGCCGCCGGGACCGAAGGCCTCGATGCCGACGTTGCGTCCGCCGGGGATGCCCAAATTCTCGGGCAGCTCGACGGTGCGGACGCCCGCCGGCACGTCCGGGACCGGGGAGCCGTTGCCGACGACGACGACCTGGACGGGGTCGCCGTCCTGCTTGGCGACGGAGTCGAGCAGGGCGCGCAGTTCCTCGGGCCGGTTGCCCATGGTGATGATGACGGCGCCGACCTTCACGGCACTCACCGCAGCCTGCTGGAGGCGAGGACGGACACCAGGTGCAGCAGCGTCTGGAGCACGGCGATGCCGGCGAGGACGGCGGTGCCGAGACGGGTGAAGAACAGGTCGCCGCGCACCTGGTCCGCGATGGCCAGGACGAGGATGAGCAGCGAGGCCTCGATACCGAGGATGAGCCGGTGGAAACGGAGCGCCGAGGCGGCGCGGCGGGCCAGCGCCATGCCCGCGGAACGCGGCTCGGCGACGCCCGCCGCGTCCTGCACCGGCGGCATGCCGGCCTGGTGGCGGGCGACGCCGACCAGGTCGGTCTCGGCCTTGATCAGGATGGCGCCGAGCGCGGCGAGGGTGCCGAGGAAGGCCCACAGCCAGTCGATGCGGCCGCTGCCCCACAGGTCGGCGGCGCGCAGGCCGAGGCCGACCAGGACGGCCGCGTCGGTGAGGTAGGCGCCCACGCGGTCCAGGTAGACCCCGCCGAGCGAGTACTGCTTCTTCCAGCGGGCGATCTCGCCGTCGACGCAGTCCAGCAGGAGGTACAGCTGGGTGGCGACGATCCCGAGGACGGCGCCCGCGATCCCCGGCACCAGCAGGGCCGGGGCCGCGAGCACGCCGCAGACGGTCATCAGGTACGTGAGCTGGTTGGGCGTGACCCTGGTGTTCACCAGGTAGCGGTCGACGCGCAGGGACACCTCACGCATGTAGAGGCGTCCCGCCCAGTGCTCACCGCTGCGCCGGTCCTTCACCCCCGCGGGGTGGACGACCGGACGGAGTTCAGCTACCGATGGCCTTGACATAGTCGGCGTAGATGTCCTTGATCTGATTCGTCTTGAGGTCGAGGTGTTCGATGATCGTGTAGCGGCCGGGCCTGGTCTCCGGGGCGAACTCCACCGCGCGGACGAACTCGTCCACCGTGAAGCCGATCTCCTCCGGCAGCACCGGCAGCCCGTGCCTGCGCAGCACCCCGGCCATGTACGCCGACTCCTCGTGCGCGCCCCGCAGGTACATCGCGAAGGCGGCGCCGAGACCGCACTGCTCCCCGTGGGCGGCCGCCCGCTTGGGGTAGAGCAGGTCGAAGGCGTGGTTGATCTCGTGGCAGGCGCCGGAGGACGGGCGGGAGTCACCCGACACCGACATGGCGATGCCGGTGAGGACCAGCGCCTCCGCCAGCACCTGGAGGAAGCCGTCCTCGCCGACCCCGCCGGGGTGCCGGAGCACCGCCTCGCCGGCCTGACGTGCCATGGCGGCGGCCAGGCCGTCGATCTTCTCCCCCTTGACGCGGTGCGCCAGCTCCCAGTCCGCGACCGCGGAGATGTTGGAGATGGCGTCGCCGATGCCGGAACGCACGAAGCGGACGGGCGCCTCACGGATCACGTTCAGGTCGATGACGACCGCGATGGGGTTCGGCACGCCGTACGAGCCGCGGCCCGCGTCGTTGTCGAGGGTGGCGACCGGCGAGCACAGGCCGTCGTGCGCGAGGTTGGTGGCGACCGCGACCAGCGGCAGGCCGACACGGGCCGCCGCGAACTTGGCGCAGTCGATGATCTTTCCGCCGCCGAGGCCGACGACCGCGTCGTAGTGGCCGGCCTTTATGTCGCCCGCCAGCCGGACCGCGTCGTCGATGGTGCCGCCGCCGACCTCGTACCAGGTGGCGCCGGGCAGCGAGGGGGCGATCCGGTCGCGCAGGCGGGCGCCCGACCCGCCGCTGACGGCGATGGCGAGCCGGCCCGACTGCGAGATGCGCTCGTCGGCGAGGACACAGGCCAGGTCGTCGAGGGCACCCGGGCGGATGTCCACGACGACCGGCGAGGGAATGAGCCGGGTCAGTACTGGCACGCGATCTCCCGTCCGCGGGCGAGGTCGTCGTGGTTGTCGATCTCCACCCACGGGACCTCGCCGATCGGCGCGACGTCGATCCTGAAGCCGCGGTTCACCAGCTCCTGGTACCCGTGCTCGTAGAACTGCTGCGGGTCGGTCTCCCAGACCGTCTTCAGCGCGTCCACGAGCTCGGGCGCGGCGTCGCCCTCGATGAGGGTGACACCGATGTACTCGCCGGTCGCCTCGGCCGGGTCCATCAGCTTGGTGATCTTCCGGACACCCTTGGCCGGGTCGACGACGACCTTCATCTCCTCGTCGGCGAGGGACTTCACGGTGTCCAGCGCGAGGATGATCCGCCGGCCCTCGCCGCGGGCGGCGAGCAGCGTCCGCTCCACGGAGACCGGGTGCACGGTGTCACCGTTGGCGAGGATGACGCCGTCCTTCAGGGCGTCCCGGCCGCACCACAGGGAGTAGGCGTTGTTCCACTCCTCGGCCTTGTCGTTGTCGATGAGCGTGAGCTTCAGGCCGTACGTCCGCTCCAGGGCCGCCTTGCGCTCGTACACGGCCTCCTTGCGGTAGCCGACGATGACCGCGACCTCGGTCAGCCCGATCTCGGCGAAGTTGCCGAGGGTCAGGTCCAGGACCGTGGGTTCGCCCTCTATGCCCGCGGGACCCACCGGCACCAGAGCCTTGGGAAGGCTGTCGGTGTAGGGGCGCAGACGCCGTCCGGCGCCGGCCGCCAGCACGAGGCCGATCATGCGGGTTCTCCTTCATCGTGTACGGCGGGCGCGCCGCCCTTGTGGGCGGACACCCAGAAGCGGATGCTCTCCACGAGCACCAGCAGGGCGACGGCCACGGCGAGGACCGTGAGCGCGGCCTCGAACCGCGAGGCGGTGAGCACCGCGGCCAGGACGGTGACGAGCAGCGTCCGCCCCTCCTGCCCCCCGACGGCACGCACCAGCCAGGCCGGGGGCGCTCCGGCGTCGCCGCGGATGCGGTACACCGTGTCGTAGTGATGGTAGGCGACGGCGGCCACCAGGCCGAAAGCCGCGGGAAGGGCGCCGTTCACCCCGGCCCGGGCGGCCAGGGCGAGCACGGTGCCGTACTCGGCGGCCCGGAAGAACGGCGGCACCAGCCAGTCCAGGGCGCCCTTGAGGGGGCGGGCGACGGCGAGCGCGGAGGTGACGACGTACACGAGGGCGCCGGCGACGGGCAGCACACCGCCGAACCGGGTGAGCGCCGAGCAGGCCACGACCGCGGCGCCGCCGAGCAGCGCGACGGCCGGCACGGCGAAGCCCGGCAGCCCCCGCCCGGTCACCCGCCCGACCGCCTCGGCGAGCGGACCGGAGTCGGCGAGGTCGGCGAGCGCCCGCGCCGCCCGGTCGGTGCGCCGGGCCCGGCGGGTCACCGAGCGCAGCACCCGGCCGGCCGTGGTGTAGGTGGCCGCGAAGGCGCAGCCGACGAGCAGGACGTAGAAGGTGATGCGCGGGGTCGTCACGGCCGTGAGTACGGCGATCAGTGCCCAGCGCTCGCCGATCGGCAGCACGATCATGCGGCGCAGCCAGACCGTCCAGCCGACGCTGTCGAGCTTGTCGGAGAGGGCGGCGGTGGGGCTGGTGTTGGCGGTGGCGTCGTGGTTGGCCTCGTTGAAGGAGAAGTCGACCACGTGCCGGCAGGTCTGGAGGATCATCGCGCCGAGGGCGAGGGCCCACACGTCGTCGCCGCCGCGGGCCGCCCCGAGCGCGAGACCGGCGTAGTAGGCGTACTCCTTGGCCCGGTCGAAGGTGGCGTCGAGCCAGGCGCCGAGCGTGGAGTACTTGAGCGCGTAGCGGGCCAGCTGGCCGTCGGTGCAGTCCAGTACGAACGACGCGATGAGCAGCACGCCGGCCGCGACGAAACCGCCGCGGGTGCCGGTGGCCGCGCAGCCCGCCGCTATCAGGGCCGTGAGCAGCGAGGCGGTGGTGACCTGGTTCGGGGTCAGACCGCGGCGGGCGCACCAGCGGGCCAGGTAGCGCGAGTAGGGGCTGATGCAGAACGTGGTGAAGAAGCCGTCGCGGGACTTCACGGCCGACCTCAGGCGTACGGCCTCGTCGTCCACGGCGGCGACCGCCTGCCGGGCCTCGTTGCGGGCCTGCGGGTCGGCGGGGACGGTGGCGACCAGGCTGCCCAGCTCCGGCCGGTGCACGGCGTCGCCCCCGGCGTCGAGGGCGGTGACGACGTGGTCGGCGAGGTTGTCCGCGGCGAGCGCGGGGGCACCGCCCGGTGCGAGTGCCGCCGGGTCGCCGGCCGCACCGGTGCCGGCGGATGTCTCGCGGGCCACCGCCCGGGTGAGCGCCTGCCGGGCGGCGGGCTGCGCGGTGACGGCGCCGGGGACCGCGGCGAGCGGGAAGCGCGGGTCGGTCAGGCCGAGACGCAGGGCGTGCGGGTGACCGACGAAACGGGAGTCGACCAGCGCCACGCGCCGGTCGACGGGCACGGCCGCCAGCAGGGTCTCCGCCTCGGCGGCGTCGGCGGCCACGCGCACGTCGAAGCCGAGGGACCGCAGATCGTTCTCGAGTGACGATCCGGGCACCGGCTGACCGGTGACGATGGCGGTCGACAACCGAACTCACTCCCTGGGTGCCGGCGCGCGGGCGCCGGTCTTCTGCGTGATGGGGCGCCCTGCCAGCGGCACCCGGGCGGCATGTCGGCAGAGGCTATCGGATGGGCCGGAGGCCGTGTTCACCGGCCGTTCACGGCCCGGTCCACGGGGACTGCCCCGGCCTTTGCCGCGATCATCATCGGGGATCCGGGCCCCGGCCCACAAACCCGTGGGCGCAGACCCGGGCATCCGGGACACCGGGCGGTTCGGCATAGGGTGGGCGACCATGACGTGGCTGATCACCGGCGGAGCCGGATACATCGGGGCGCACGTGGCACGGGCCATGACCGGCGCCGGGGAGAGCGTCGTCGCGCTGGACGACCTGTCGGCCGCCGTGCCGGCGCGGCTCCCCGCCGAGGTGCCGCTGGTGCGCGGTTCGACGCTGGACGGGGCCCTGCTGAAGCGGGTCCTGACCGAGTACGGCGTGACGGGCGTCGTCCACCTCGCGGCGCGCAAGCAGGTCGCGGAGTCGGTGGCGCAGCCCACCCGCTACTACCGGGAGAACGTGGGCGGGCTGGCCACGCTGCTGGACGCGGTCGCCGAGGCGGGCGTCGGCCGGCTGCTGTTCTCCTCCTCGGCCGCGGTGTACGGCAACCCGGACGTGGACCTGATCACCGAGGACACCCCGTGCGCCCCGGTGAACCCGTACGGCGAGACCAAGCTGGCCGGGGAGTGGCTGGTGCGGGCGGCCGGGCGGGCGCACGGCATCTCCACGGTGTGCCTGCGCTACTTCAACGTGGCGGGCGCCGCGGCGCCGGAACTCGCGGACACCGGGGTGTTCAACATCGTGCCGATGGTCTTCGACCGGCTCACCCGGGGCGAGGCCCCGCGGATCTTCGGCGACGACTATCCGACACCGGACGGCACCTGCGTGCGGGACTACATCCATGTCGCCGATCTCGCCGACGCCCACCTCGCGGCGGCCCGGCGGCTGGCCGACGGCGCCACCGGTGACCTGACGCTGAACATCGGCCGCGGCGAGGGCGTCTCGGTCCGTGAACTGATCACGGTCATCGGGGAGGTCACCGGGGACCGCCGGGCACCCGTGGTGGAGGGCCGCCGTCCGGGCGATGCCCCCCGCGCGGTGGCCTGCGCCGAACGCGCCGCCGAGACCCTGGGCTGGCGCGCCCGGCGCGGTGTACGGGAGATGACCGAGTCGGCCTGGCAGGGCTGGCAGCACCACCACACCGTCCACCCCGCCGGCACGCGCGGTGGGGGGCCGGTTCCACCGGCAGCGGACAACTCCGGCACGGCCGGTCAGCCGACGCGCGGCTGAGCCGCTCGGGCACCTCGCCCCACCCACGCCGACCGGCGGTGGCCCCGCACCCGCGGGACAGGCCTGGCGTGGCGCACAGCGGACGAAGCCTCGCGAACTTGCGGACGACCGACCCGACCCGGCCCCGGCTCGGCAGCGCCCCGGGAGCAGCACGGCGCACCCGTCCGGGCCGGGGCCCGACACGGCCCCGGCACAGGGCAGGCCCGCGCCCGCGCGGTCCGCGCCTGCTCGGCGGTGGGCCCGCGCGACGGGTGGCGGGCGGGACCTGCGAGTCCACGGCGGGCGGCCCGCCTCAGCCACGGCGGCGAACCGGCCGGGGAGCCGCCTCCCGTCCCGGCGGCACATCCGCGCCCGCAGTAGCGGCCCCCGGCTCAGCAGCGACCCGCGAGCAGCGCGGCGCACGGCGGTGCACCCGTCCGGGCCGGGTTCCGACGCGCGGGTGACGCCGCCGGCACAGGCAGGCCCGCGGCGCCGGGGTGGCAGGGCTCTGACCTGCGAAACGTTTCCGCAGGTCAGGGCATATGACAACGGTGTTCAGTGCCGCGTTGCCCGATACCCCCGCCCCGTAGTTGACTGGCCCTTCCGGCAGGCTCACGGAAGGCGGTAGTCATGGGGGCAGGGCACGACCACGGGCACGCGCACTCCCATGTGCCGGCCACGGGTACGGCCACGGCCGCGTACCGGGGCCGGCTGCGGATCGCGCTGGGCATCACGCTCACGGTCATGGTGGTCGAGATCGCCGGCGGCCTCCTCGCGGACTCGCTCGCGCTGATCGCGGACGCGGCGCACATGGCGACCGACGCGGTGGGGCTGGGCATGGCCCTGCTCGCCGTCCACTTCGCCGGCCGCCCGCCGAGCACCAACCGCACGTTCGGTCTCGCTCGCGCGGAGATCCTCGCCGCGCTGGCCAACTGCCTGCTGCTGCTCGGCGTCGGTGGTTACGTCGTGTACGAGGCGGTGCAGCGGTTCGTCGAGCCCGCGGACACCCGGGCCGGGCTGATGATCGTGTTCGGTCTGGTCGGCCTGGTCGCGAACTCCGTCTCGCTGGTGCTGCTGATGCGCGGGCAGAAGGAGAGCCTGAACGTGCGCGGCGCCTTCCTGGAGGTGGCCGCGGACGCCCTCGGCTCGGTGGCGGTGCTGATCTCGGCGACCGTGATCCTCACCATCGGGTGGCAGCCCGCCGACCCGGTCGCCTCGCTGGTGATCGGGCTGATGATCGTGCCGCGGACCGTCAGGCTGCTGCGCGAGACGCTGGACGTGCTGCTGGAGGCGGCGCCGAAGGACGTCGACATGGCGGAGGTCCGGGCGCACATCCTGGCGCTGGACGGCGTCGAGGACGTCCACGACCTGCACGCCTGGACGATCACCTCCGGCATGCCGGTGCTGTCCGCGCACGTCGTGGTCAGCTCGGAGGTGCTGAACGCCATCGGCAACGAGAAGATGCTGCACGAACTCCAGGGCTGCCTGGGCGACCACTTCGACGTGGAGCACTGCACCTTCCAGCTGGAGCCGGGTGGCCACGCGGAGCACGAAGCGCGGTTGTGCCACTGACCGTCCGCACAGTCGTACGACGCACCGCGGACGGTTCCCGGCGGCGCCCGGCGGGCACGATGATCCACCGGGTCCGGCCCCGGGCACCGCACCGTGCGCGGGGCCTCCCCTGCCGTGAGGTGCCGGGAGTGCCGGATTCGTACGGCAGACTTGGGGTGCGAGAACCGAGGCGAAGGATGGGTATGCCGATCACACCTGCCACCGCGACGCACAGCTCGTCGGAGGGCACCGAAGAGGCGATTCTGCTGGAACTGGTCGACGAGAAGGGCATGACGACCGGTACGGCGGAGAAGCTCGCGGCCCATCAGCCGCCGGGACAGCTGCACCGCGCTTTCTCGGTGTTCCTCTTCGACGAGCGGGGCCGGCTGCTGTTGCAGCAGCGGGCCCTCGGCAAGTACCACTCCCCCGGTGTGTGGTCCAACACCTGCTGCGGTCACCCGTACCCCGGCGAGGCGCCGTTCGCGGCCGCTTCCCGGCGCACGTTCGAGGAGCTGGGCGTGTCGCCGTCGCTGCTCGCGGAGGCCGGCACGGTCCGGTACAACCACCCGGACCCCGCGTCGGGCCTGGTGGAGCAGGAGTTCAACCACCTGTTCGTCGGCCTGGTGCAGGCGGAGCCGGGACCGGACCCGGAGGAGGTCGCCTCGACGGCCTTCGTGACGGCGGCCGAGCTGGCGGAGCGGCACGCCCGGGAGCCGTTCTCGGCCTGGTTCATGACCGTGCTGGACGCGGCCCGTCCGGCGATCAGGGAGCTGACGGGCCCGTCCGCGGGCTGGTAGGGATCCTCAGGAGTAGTCGGGCTTGAGCGGCAGGGCGGCCCAGATCACCTTGCCGCCGCTCGCGGTGTGTTCGACGTCGACCACCCCGCCCGCCTCCCGGGCCACCTCACGGACCAGGAGCAGGCCCCGGCCGCCGGTCCGGCCGTGGTCGGCCTCCAGGGCGGTCGGCCGGTAGGGGTGGTTGTCCTCGACGGACACCCGCACCCACTCCGCTCCGACGGCGACCTCGACGGCCAGCACCGGCGACAGGAGCGCCGCGTGCCGTACCGCGTTGGTGACCAGCTCGGAGACGATCAGCAGCAGGCCGTGCGCCAGGTCGTCGGGGACCGGCACGCCCTGGCGCAGCAGCAGGTCCCGCACCGCGTGCCGGGCCTGCGGGACCGAGGCGTCCACCGCGGCCGCGGTGAACCGCCAGACACCTTCGTACGGCAGGGGATCGGGCGGCCGTTCGCCGCCCCCCGCTGGGCGCCGGCCGGCTCCGCGCCCGTGGTCGTCCATCGTCAGGTCGCCGCCCTCACACTCGATTGTCACCACGCGTCGAGTGTTGGTAACAATCCGCTCCGACCCGCAACTCTGAACGCAAGTCAGCGGGTATCGAACGGTTTCTGACCGAGTGCGCGTGACGGAGTCAGGAAGGCGATCACCTTTGTCGCCGGGGCGCCGATTCGCGAACTAGTCCGACGATAGGGCGCCCCCGCCGCGGGCCCTCCGGGGTCCTCCGGGCGCCCGGGGCGGCGGACGGGGCCTTCGGTACGATCCGCCGCATGGAGCCCCAGCTGTCCCACCAGGTCACCGACTCCGTCGCCACCGTGGTGATCCGCAACCCCGCGAAGCGCAACGCCATGACGGCGTCGATGTGGCTGGCGCTGCCGCCGCTGCTGGACGCGCTGGCACGGGACCCGGGGGTGCGGGCGCTGGTGCTGACCGGTGAGGGCGGCACCTTCTGCGCGGGTGCCGACATCTCCGCGCTGCGGGACGCGCCGGACCGGACGCCGGGCCTCGCGGTGGTGGCCGAGGAGGCCCTGGCCGCGTTCCCCAAGCCGACCGTCGCCGCGGTGCGCGGGCACTGCGTGGGCGGCGGGGCGCAGCTCGCGGCCGCCTGCGACCTGCGGCTGGCGGAGGAGGGCGCCTCGTTCGGGGTGACACCGGCGAGGCTCGGGATCGTCTATCCGGCCTCCTCCACCCGCCGGCTGGTGTCCCTGGTCGGCCCGGCCACGGCCAAGTACCTGCTGTTCACGGCCGAGTTGATCGACGCCGGGCGGGCCCTGCGGACCGGTCTGGTGGACGAGGTGCTGCCCGCGGGCGAACTGGACGCGCGGGTCGCCGACCTGACCCGGGTCCTCGCCTCGCGGTCGCAGCTCACCCAGGCCGCGGCCAAGGAGTTCATCAACGGCCGCACGGACCGGGACGCCCACTGGGCCGGGCAGGCGCGGGACAGCGGCGACATCGCGGAGGGCGTGGCCGCGTTCCTGGAGCGCAGGCAGCCGCGGTTCACCTGGAGCGTGTCTACGTCAGGATGAACCGGCTCGCCGAGCGGAACTCGGCGACGAGGTGGGCGGGCGCCTTCTCCGGCGAACCGGCGTCGTACGGCGGCTGCGGGTCGTACTCCGTCAGCAGTTGCACGGCCCGGGCGTGGTCGTCGCCGGCGATGGTGCCGAGCAGCGTGAGACCCATGTCGATGCCGGACGAGACACCGGCCGCGGTGACGTACTTGCCGTCCACGACCACCCGATCCCCCGTCGGTTCGGCCCCGAAGCCGCTCAGCTGGTCCAGGGCCAGCCAGTGCGAGGTGGCACGCCGGCCCCGGAGCAGTCCCGCGGCGGCCAGCAGCAGCGAGCCCGTGCACACGGAAGTGGTCCAGGCGCTGGTCGCATCGGCCGCGCGCAGCCAGTCCAGCAGGACGGGGTTGTCCATCTGCGGGACCTGGCCGGGGCCGCCGGGGACGACCACGATGTCCGGGCGCGGTACGTCGGCGAGCCGGCGGTCGGCGACGAGCGCGAGGTTCCCGGTCTCGGTGCGGACGGGTCCGGTCCGTTCGGCGACGAAGACGGTCTCGGAGTCCGGGAGCCGGCCGAGGGTCTCGTAGGGGCCGACGGCGTCGAGGGCGGTGAAGCGGTCGAAGAGGACGACGGCGATCTGCACGCGGTTTCCTTGTCTCTGGGGGCCGGTGACGGGCCGGGACGGGGGTCAGCTCGCGGGGGCGGGGCGGAAGCGGCGGCGGTACTCGGCCGGAGCGGTGCCGAGGACCCGCAGGAAGGCGCGGCGCATGGCCTCCGGCGTGCCGTGGCCGCTGGCGCGGGCGATCTGTTCGATGCCGTCGGTGGTGTCCTCCAGCAGGCGGCGCGCGTGTTCCAGACGGACCCGGTCGACGTACCGGCCGGGTGTCATACCGGTCTCCGCCTGGAAGGCGCGGGCGAAGTGGCGCGGGGAGAGGGCGGCGCGGGCGGCCAGCGCTTCGACACCGAGGTCGCCGTCCGGGTGCTCGGTGATCCACTGCTGGACGTCCCGGAGGGGTTCGCGCCGGGCGGTCTGGGCGGCCAGCTGCGCGCTGAACTGGGCCTGGTTGCCGGGCCTGCGCAGGAACACCACGAGGTGGCGGGCGACGGTGAGCGCCACCTCCCGGCCGAGGTCCTCCTCCACCAGCGCGAGGGCGAGGTCGATGCCCGCGGTGACCCCGGCCGAGGTGGCCACGTCACCGTCCCGGACGAAGATCGGGTCGGGGTCGACGTGGACGGCGGGGTGGTCCCGGGCGAGCTGGTCGCAGTACGCCCAGTGGGTGGTGACGCGCCGGCCGTCGAGCAGCCCGGCCCGGGCCAGCGGGAAGGCGCCGGTGCAGACGGAGACGAGGCGTGCCGCCCGCGGGCCGCGCGTCCGCAGCCACTCCACCAGCCGTGGGTCGGGGTCGCGGGTCCCCTCGCCGCCGGGGACCAGCAGGGTGTGCGGGTCCGGGGCGTCCGCGAGGGACCCGTCGGGTACGAGGGTCAGTCCGCTGGAGGTGCGCACGGGCGCGCCGTCCGGGGACGCCGTCCGGATCCGGTACGAGCCCGGGGTGTGCCGCTCCGCACCGGCGAAGACCTCCACGGGGCCGGTGACGTCGAGGCTCTGGAGGCCGTCGAAGACGGTGACGAGGAGGGTTCGCTGCCGCATGGCACCGATTCTTCGCGGCCCCGGCGACGGCCGCAATGACGTGTTTCCCACCTTTCCGGCCACGCGGCACCGCGCCGGGCCGGGTGCCCGGGTCGGGACGGTCCGGCGCCCCGCCGCGCGTCGCCCTGATCCCGGTTGTCGGTGTCACCTGCCACAATTGCCGCGCAACCTCAGTGGAGAAGGCGGTACGGGATCGTGACGACACCCGGTTCCCTGGCAGCAGGGTCCATCGAAGGCAGGATCGCCGAGGAACTCGGCGTACGGGAGCGGCAGGTGAAGGCCGCGGTGGAACTGCTCGACGGCGGTTCGACCGTGCCCTTCATCGCCCGCTACCGCAAGGAAGCGACCGAGATGCTCGACGACGCGCAGCTGCGCACGCTCGAGGAGCGGCTGCGCTACCTGCGGGAGCTGGAGGAGCGGCGGACCGCGATCCTGGAGTCGGTGCGCGAGCAGGGCAAGCTGACCGAGGAGTTGGAGGCCCGGATCCGCGGCGCCGAGACCAAGGCCCGGCTGGAGGACGTCTACCTGCCCTACAAGCCCAAGCGGCGCACCAAGGCGCAGATCGCGCGGGAGGCGGGCCTGGAGCCGCTGGCGGAGGGGCTGCTGGGTGATCCCGGGGTCGATCCGGTGACCGCCGCGGCGGCGTTCGTCGACCCGGACAAGGGTGTCGCCGACGCGCAGGCCGCGCTGGAGGGTGCGCGGGCGATCCTCACCGAGCGGTTCTCCGAGGACGCCGACCTGATCGGCGAGCTGCGCGAACGCATGTGGGTCCGCGGCCGGCTGGTCGCGAAGGTGCGGGAGGGCAAGGAGGAGGCGGGCGCCAAGTTCGCCGACTACTTCGACTTCGCCGAACCCTTCACCGAGCTGCCCTCGCACCGGATCCTGGCCATGCTGCGCGGCGAGAAGGAGGAGGTCCTGGACCTCGTCCTGGAGCCGGAGGAGCCCACGGAGGGCCCGTCCTCGTACGAGGGTCTGGTCGCCGCGAGGTTCGGCATCGCCAACCAGGGCCGTCCGGCCGACAAGTGGCTCACCGACACCGTCCGGTGGGCCTGGCGCACCCGCCTCCTGGTGCACCTCGGCATCGACCTGCGGGTCCGGCTGCGCACGGCGGCCGAGGACGAGGCGGTGAACGTGTTCGCCGCGAACCTGCGCGACCTGCTGCTGGCCGCGCCGGCCGGCACCCGGGCGACGCTCGGCCTGGACCCGGGTTTCCGTACGGGTGTGAAGGTCGCCGTCGTCGACGCGACCGGCAAGGCCGTCGCCACGGACGTGATCCACCCGCACGTACCGGCCAACAAGTGGGACGAGGCCCTCGCCAGGCTGGCGGAGCTGGCCCGGGAGCACGCGGTCGAGCTGATCGCGATCGGCAACGGCACGGCCTCCCGCGAGACCGACCGGCTCGCCACCGAACTCATCGCCCGCCACCCCGAGCTGAAGCTCACCAAGGTGGTGGTGTCCGAGGCGGGCGCCTCCGTGTACTCCGCCTCGCAGTACGCCTCCCAGGAACTGCCCGGCATGGACGTGTCGCTGCGCGGCGCGGTCTCCATCGCCCGGCGCCTCCAGGACCCGCTGGCCGAACTGGTGAAGATCGACCCCCGGTCGATCGGTGTCGGCCAGTACCAGCACGACCTGTCCGAGGTGAAGCTGTCCCGCTCGCTGGACGCGGTCGTCGAGGACTGTGTGAACGGCGTCGGCGTGGACGTCAACACCGCGTCCGTGCCACTGCTGTCCCGCGTGTCCGGGATCTCCGCCGGGCTCGCCGAGAACATCGTCGCGCACCGGGACCACAACGGCCCCTTCGTCTCCCGCGCCGAGCTGAAGAAGGTGTCGCGCCTCGGCCCGAAGGCGTACGAGCAGTGCGCGGGCTTCCTGCGCATCCGGGGCGGCGCCGACCCGCTGGACGCCTCCAGCGTGCACCCGGAGGCGTACCCGGTGGTGCGCCGCATGGTGAAGACCACGGGTCAGGAGGTGGCGTCCCTGGTCGGGAACACGGGCGTGCTGCGCTCGCTGCGGCCCGCCGACTTCGTGGACGACACGTTCGGTCTGCCGACCGTCACCGACATCCTCCGGGAGCTGGAGAAGCCGGGGCGCGACCCGCGTCCGGCGTTCCGGACGGCCACCTTCAAGGAGGGCGTGGAGAAGATCTCCGACCTGTCCGCCGGGATGGTCCTGGAGGGCGTGGTGACCAACGTGGCGGCGTTCGGCGCGTTCGTGGACGTCGGTGTCCACCAGGACGGTCTGGTGCACGTGTCCGCGATGTCGAAGACGTTCGTCAAGGACCCGCGCGACGTCGCGAAGCCGGGTGACATCGTCAAGGTGAAGGTGCTGGACGTCGACATCCCGCGCAAGCGGATCGCGCTGACCCTGCGCCTGGACGACGAGGCGGCGCCCCAGGGCGAGGGCGGCGGCAGGCCGCAGCGCGGAGGTACGCGGCCGCCCCAGCAGCGCCAGGGCGCCGGCGGCCAGGGGCAGCGCCAGGCCTCCGGCGGCCAGGGCCGGCGGCAGGGCGGCGAGCAGGGGCAGCAGCGGCAGCCCCGTGGGGGCGGCGACCGGGGCGGACGGCAGGCACCGGCGCCGGCCAACAGCGCCATGGCCGACGCCCTGCGCCGCGCGGGCCTGCTGAACCCGAAGAAGCGCTGACCGGCCGGGCCGGAGCCGCCCGGCTCCGGCCCCGCCCGGGCATCACCCCGCGGCCCGGCAGGCCCGGCCCGATGCGGACGCAGGACCCCAGGGCCTCTCGTTCGGATCATGCCGGGCTCGCGGGCCCTGGCACCGCTCCCTGATCCGGCCCGATCCGAACGAAAGACCCTAGCGCTCGGTCACCTTGCCGGCCGCCACCTCGAGGCGCCTGGTCACCCGGACCGCGTCGAGCATGCGCCGGTCGTGGGTGACCAGCAGCAGGGTGCCCTCGTAGGCGTCGAGGGCGGACTCCAACTGCTCGATGGCCGGCAGGTCAAGGTGGTTGGTCGGCTCGTCCAGCACCAGCAGGTTCACCCCCCGGCCCTGGAGCAGGGCGAGCGCGGCGCGGGTGCGTTCGCCCGGGGAGAGGGTCGCCGCCGGGCGCAGGACGTGAGCGGCCTTCAGGCCGAACTTGGCGAGCAGCGTGCGGACCTCCGCCGGTTCGGTGTCGGGTACGGCGGCGCCGAACGCGTCGAGCAGGGACTCGGGCCCGTGGAACAGCAGGCGGGCCTGGTCGACCTCGCCGACCAGGACCCCGGAGCCCATGGCCGCGTGGCCCGCGTCGAGCGGCACCCGGCCCAGCAGGGCGCCGAGCAGCGTGGACTTGCCCGCGCCGTTGGCCCCCGTGACGGCGACCCGGTCGGCCCAGTCGATCCGCAGGGACACCGGGCCGAAGGTGAAGCCGCCGCGTCGCACCTCGGCGTCCCGCAGCGTCGCGACGACCGCGCCGGACCGGGGCGCGGACGCGATCTCCATGCGCAGGTCCCACTCCTTGCGCGGCTCCTCGACCACCTCGAGGCGCTCGATCATGCGCTGGGTCTGGCGGGCCTTCGCCGCCTGCTTCTCGCTGGCCTCGCTGCGGAACTTGCGGCCGATCTTGTCGTTGTCGGCGCCGGCCTTCCGCCGGGCGTTCTTGACCCCCTTGTCCATCCAGGACCGCTGCGTCTGGGCGCGGTCCTGGAGGCCGGCCTTCTTGTCGGCGTACTCCTCGTACTCGTCGCGGGCGTGCCGGCGGGCCACGTCCCGCTCCTCCAGGTAGGCCTCGTAACCGCCGCCGTAGAGGTTGATCCGCTGCTGGGCGAGGTCCAGTTCGAGGACCTTGGTGACGGTGCGGGTGAGGAACTCGCGGTCGTGGCTGACGACGACCGTGCCCGCGCGCAGGCCGGTGACGAACCGCTCCAGGCGCTCCAGGCCGTCCAGGTCGAGGTCGTTGGTGGGCTCGTCCAGGAGGAAGACGTCGTACCGTGACAGCAGGAGGGACGCGAGGCCGGCGCGGGCCGCCTGGCCGCCGGAGAGCGTGGTCGTCGGCTGCCCCAGGTCCACGGCCAGGCCGAGCGAGTCGGCGACCTCCTCGGCGCGTTCGTCGAGGTCGGCACCGCCGAGGGCGAGCCACCGTTCGAGGGCGGTCGCGTAGGCGTCGTCCGCGCCGGGCGCGCCGTCGACCAGCGCCTGGGTGGCCTCGTCCATGATCCGCTGGGCCTCGGCGACACCGGTGCGGCGGGCCAGGAACTCCCGGACGGTCTCCCCCGGCCTGCGCTCCGGCTCCTGCGGCAGATGGCCGACGGTCGCGGCCGGCGGGGACAGCCGCAGTTCGCCCTGCTCGGGCGGGACCAGACCGGCGAGCATCCGCAGCAGGGTCGACTTGCCCGCGCCGTTGGCGCCGACCAGCCCGATGACGTCGCCGGGCGCGACGACCAGGTCGAGCCCGGAGAACAGGGAGCGGTCGCCATGGCCGGCGGCGAGGTTCTTGGCAACGAGGGTGGCAGTCATCAGGCGTCGATCCTAATGGCCGTAACGGCCCGGGCCGGCCCCGTTCCCGCCGCTCACGGCCCTGCCGGGCACACCCGGCCGCCCCCGCGGGCGTCTTCGGCGGCGGGGTGCCGGCGGACGCGCGCGAGGCCTATCGTCCTGGCGTGGACAGTGAGCGGAACGACGAAGTGATCGTGGTGGGCGGCGGGATCGCCGGGCTGACGACGGCCGTGCTGCTGGCCGAGTCCGGGCGACGGGTGCGGGTGTGGGCGCGGGAATCGGCCGAGCGGACGACCTCCGCGGTGGCGGGCGGCCTGTGGTGGCCGTACCGCATCGAACCCGAACCGTTGGTCGGCGCCTGGGCACTGCACTCCCTGACGGTGTACGAGGAGCTGGCGGCGCGGCCCGCGGAGACGGGCGTACGCCTGCTGGAGGGGGTGCACCAGGGAGCGCGGCTGAATGAGCTGGGCCCGTGGGCGGGCCGCGTGCCGGGGCTGCGGGCCGTGGCCGACGGACTGGCGGCGCGGCTGCCGGTGATCGACATGCCGGTGCACCTGGCATGGCTGCGGGAGCGGCTGGTGAAGGCGGGAGGGACGGTGGAGGAGCGGGAGGTGACCGACCTGAACGCGGTGCCCGCCACCGTGGTCGTCAACTGCGCCGGGCTGGGCGCCCGCGCGCTGGTGCCGGACCCGGCGGTGCGTCCGGTGCGCGGGCAGTTGGTCGTGGTGGAGAACCCGGGCGTCACGACCTGGTTCACCTCCGTCGACCACTCCTCGGCCGCCTCCGCCTACTTCATCCCGCAGCCGGGCGGGCTGCTCCTCGGCGGTACGGCGGAGGAGGACGACTGGTCCCTGGAGCCGGACCCGGACACCGCCGCGGCGATCGTCGCCCGCTGCGCGGCGGCCCGGCCGGAGATCGCCGGGGCGCGGGTGCTCGCCCACCGGGTGGGGCTGCGGCCGGCCCGGGACGCCGTACGACTGGAACGCCGGCCCCTGCCGGGCGGCCGCACGGTGGTGCACAACTACGGACACGGCGGCGCCGGCATCACGGTGGCATGGGGCTGCGCCCACGAGGCAGCCACGCTGGCCCACCCCACGGCATGAAACACGCCCCACGACGGACTCCCCGCCCCCGAAGACGCCGGGCACCACCACGAGCGGGGTCCCGGCGGGGGTGGGGTGGGTGACTTCGGCTTGGCGTGCGGTTTCCGGTTGGGGCGGGTGGGCGTCTCCCGTCGGCTGTGCGCGTCCCGGCCGGGGCGGGCAGGCGACTCGGGGGGGCCTGACGAAGGGGTCGCTGTCCGGAGTCGGCGAGCGCATCGGGTCTGGCGCCCCCGTCGCCGGCCGGAGTGGGCGAGTGGCTCACGCCTGCCGCACGGGGCCCGGCCGAGGCAGGGCGGTGACTCGGGTTCGATGCACCGGGCCCGGCCGACGCGGGCGGGTGACTCGGCTCCGTTGAGCGAGCCCCCATCTGGGGGCGCGAGCGGTTCGTCCCGGTGCACGGGCCCCCGACCGGAGTGGGCGAGCGCGGTTCGTACCGGATGAACGGGGCGCAGCCGCGTGCGGGGAGAACCCGGCGGTGGGCCCGGGCGGCTGTGAGTGGCGGGGTCCGGTGCCGGGAGTAGGGGGACCCGGCCGCCTGTCGGGGTGGCAGGCGGCCGGGGTTGTGCGGGGGGCGGGTCGTCAGGCTGCCGGGAGGTGTCGGACGGCCCGGGGTGCGTGGACACCGGAGAGCGTCCGCGGCGCGGGCTCCGTGGCGCTGCCCGACGTGGCGCGGGCGAACGCCGCCGCGCCGCCGACCAGCGGAAGCAGTGCGTTCGTACCCGACAGGTCCACCGTGAGGGTCGGCGCGGTCGACGCGGGCGGATCGATGAGGTCCCGGTCCGTACCGGCGACGATCAGCGCCAGCCGGTGCCCGGCGGGCACGACGTGGTCGGTCGCCGCGAGGTCGAGGGTCATCGTGTACGGCTTGCCGGGGACGAGCAGGACGCCCTTGTCCAGGGAGGCGTGGTGGCCGAGGTCGGCCCAGCCGCGGCTGAACACGGTCTGCTCGACCGCGGCCGTCCTGGCCCGGGTCTCCTTGAAACAGGCGTTGTCCCCGGCCGTGCTCGCGCCCCAGCAGGTGCGGTCGGTGAGGGTGGTGATGCCCTCGGCGGCGTCGGCGTAGTCGCGGATGGTGTCGGCACCGAGGTCGACGAGGACGGCGGACAGGTGGGCGGAGGTGGTGGTCGGGGTCGCGGTGACCGTCACCCGGGAGGAGCCGGACAGGCGCAGGTCGCGGGTGAGGGGTGCGGTGAGGAACCCGGCCTTCTCGGGGGTGGGCGTGGTGAGGTGGGCGGCCCAGTCGGTCTCGCTCAGCCGCGGGTCGTCGGTGAAGGTCTCGGTGCCGGTGGCCGGGCGCCGCCCGAGCGTGCCGACGCCGGCCCGGGTGCCGGGGGCCGGGTGCAGGACGGTGGCGCGGGTGCCGCGCGGGGGCCAGGCCGCCGAGGTGACCCACTGGTCGGGGTGGCGTTCGATGTCGGCGACGGGTTCGCGGTCGATGCCGTTGTCGTAACCGAGGAGTTCGTGGTCGAACCAGCGGTGCAGGGTGTCGACCCAGGCGCCGCGCCGGTAGTCGAAGGGGTCGACGTGCCCGGTCTGCGACAGCCAGATCTTCCGCTCGACGCCGTGCTCGGCGAGGGCGTTCCACCACTGGCCGAGGTGCTTGGTGCGGACGTTGAGGTCCTGCATGCCGTGGACGAGGAACACGCTGGCGCGCACCTTGCCGGCGTCCTTGACGTAGTCCCGTCCGGTCCACAGCGGGGTCCAGTCGCCGCTGCGCGGGCTGCCGTCGGCGAGTTCCCGCTGGACGGCGGCGCAGTGGGCGTGCGCGTCGTCGCTCTCGACGTACCCGGCCAGTTCGTCGGGGCCGCCGTCGTAGAGGGGGGCGCCCTGCGCGAAGTAGTAGTCGTACCAGGAGGAGATCGCGCTGATGGGGACGATGGTCCTCAGGCCCTTGACGCCCGTGGCGGCGACACCGTTGGCGATGGTGCCGTCCCAGCTCTTGCCGATCATGCCGGTTCTGCCGTTGGTCCAGCCGGCTCGTACCCGGGTGCCGCCGGTCCGGCTGGTGTACGCCCGAGCGCGGCCGTTGAGCCAGTCGACGACGGCCTTCGCGGACCGGACGTCGGAGCGGCCGCCGACGTCCACGCAGCCGTCGGAGCGGTCGGTGCCGGCGAGGTCGACGCCGACGAAGGCGTAGCCGCGGGGCACGAAGTAGTTGTCGTAGAACAGCGGCATCTGTACCACGCGGCCCTGGGCGTCGTATGTCTTGCGCTGGCTCTCGTTGCCGCGTCCGCAGCAGGAGTAGTAGGGGCTGGCGTCCATGATGACCGGCACCTTGCGGCCCTGCCGGGCGGGTTCGGCGGGGCGGACGATGTCGGCGGCGACGCGGTCGGTGCGTCCGTCGCGGTCCTCGTCCAGGCCGGTGTCCACCCAAACGGACTCGCGGATGGCGTCGGCGTAGGAGTAGACGGGTCTGCTCTCCCGGGGTGCGGCCTGTGCGCCGGCCGGGGCGAGGAAGACCGCCGTCAGGGCGGCGACGGCGGCGATGACGAGCGTTCTCCGGAGTGTGGAGCGCTGGCGTTTCGGCATGCGCGGACGGTACCGCCGTCAACTGCCGTGCAGAAGAGGGCTCTCCGGGAGCCGTGACGGCTGAATGGCGATCGTGTGACAGCAGGGGTCATGGACAGGTCAGGGGCCACAGGGTCTGAATAGGCTGCGAACAGACTTGTCCGAACGGACTCTCACTCCCGACGACTTGGAGCTGACGTGCACCGCAGAATCATCGCGCCGGGCACCCTGGCGGCGGCCTCCCTCCTGCTGGCGATCCCGGCATCGGCCGCGAGCTACTCCCCGGGCGCGCCGGGCATCGGCGACCCCTACTACCCGGACTACGGCAACGGCGGCTACGACGTCTCCCACTACGACCTGAGGCTCCAGTACCAGCCGGCGACGGACGAACTGGAGGGCACCGCCACCATCCTGGCGAAGACGACCCAGGACCTGTCCAGCTTCGACCTGGACTTCCTGCTGGACGTCGGCGAGGTGCGGGTCAACGGCGTGAAGGCGGCCTTCACCACCTCCGGCCAGCACGAGCTCGTCGTCACTCCGAAGACCCCGCTGGCGAAGGGCACGCCGGTCACGGTCGTCGTCCGCTACCGGGGCGTGCCGTCCGCGAAGAGCGCCTACGGGTTCACCGCGTGGCACCGCACCCCGGACGGCGGGGTGGCCGCCGACGAACCCGAGGCCGCCTGGTGGTGGTTCCCCAGCAACGACCACCCGAGCGACAAGGCCACCTACGACGTGTCGGTCGCCGTGCCGGACGGCACCCAGGCCATCTCCAACGGCACGCTCCAGTCGACCGCGTCGAAGCTGGGCTGGACCCGCTACAACTGGCGGCAGAACAAGCCGCAGGCGACCTACCTGGCCACCCTGGCGCTCGGCAGGTTCGACATCACCACCGGCACCTCCGACGGCGGGGTGCCCGTCATCAACGCCTACAGCAAGGACCTCGGCGACAACGACGGGGCCGCGCGGGCCGGCGTGGAGCGCACCGAGGAGCTCGTCGACTGGCTGAGCGACTACTTCGGGCCGTATCCCTTCAGCTCGGCGGGCGGCTACGTGCCGAACACCACCACCGGGTACGCGCTGGAGACGCAGGGCCGCGTCTACTACAGCCCGAAGCAGTTCGCGAACGGCTCCAACACCTCCGTGGTCGTGCACGAGCTGGCCCACCAGTGGTACGGCGACGACGTGTCGGTGAAGGGCTGGAAGGACATCTGGCTCAACGAGGGCTTCGCCCGGTACGCGCAGTGGCTGTGGTCCGACGCGGAGGGCGAGGGCACCACGCGGGAACTCGCCGACTACGTGTACGCCTCGCACCCGGCCGACGACCCGTTCTGGACGGTCGAGCCCGGCGACCCGGGCCCCGACGAGCAGTTCGGCGCCGCCGTCTACGACCGGGGTGCCCTGGCCATCCAGAGGCTGCGCGAGACCATCGGTGACGACGCGTTCTTCGCGATCCTCAAGGGCTGGCCGAAGGCGCACGCGTACGGCAACGCCTCGGTGGCCGACTTCCAGAAGTACGCCGAGCAGGTGTCCGGCAAGCCCCTGTCCGCACTGTTCGACACGTGGCTGTTCCAGCCGTCGAAGCCGGCCGCGACGACGGCCCGCGCGCTGGCGGGGACGGGTAGGTCGGTGGCGCAGCCGAAGTCGTGGAAGAAGATCGAGGCGACGAACGACGTGCACGAGCACTGACCCGCGCGCTCCTCACCACCCCGCCCCGGCCGCCCCCGCCCAGCCCACCTAGGGGGCGCCGGGGCGGGGTGCAGCCCGTGTCACACAGCGACAGACACCGGCTGCCCCGCGCTCGACGCCGACCGACCGCGGCGGCGAGTGGGCGGGGCCGACGCCGTGTTCCCGACGCCGGACGCCTCCGAGGGGTCGTCCCGGCGGACGGACCGGCCGCCGGACCTCGGCCGACCGGCCGAAGACTCGGCCGCACCGACTCGCGCGGGGCCGCCCCGGCGGACGGCGAGTCCGGCACGGCTCATGTCACGCAGCGACAGACGGTGGCTCCGCCCACTCGGCGTCGGGCGGCCTCCGCGGCGGGGGCAGGCGATGCCGTGCTCGGTGCCGGCCGACACCGGAGATCGTCCCGGCGCCCGCAGCGACCGACTCCGGCGCGAAATCCCGGCCGACCGGCCGGCACACGGGGACCGCCTCAGGGACCGCCAGGACCCGGCGCGGCCCATGTCGCACAGCGACAGAAAGTGGCCATCCCGAGCAGGTGACCACCCACTCGGCGCGGGCCCGCCCCGGCGAGCGTCCCGGCGCCCGCAGCAACCGGCTCCAGCGCGAAATCTCGGCCGATCGGCCGGTGAGGCGGCCCGGCCGGCACACGGGGACCGCCTCAGGGACCGCCAGGACCCGGCGCGACCCATGTCGCACAGCGACAGAAAGTGGCCATCCCGAGCAGGTGACCACCCACTAGGCGCGGGCCCGCCCCGGCGAGCGTCCCGGTGTCCGCGGTGGCCGGCGTGGGCGTGGATGCGGTCGGCCGGCCCCTGAGACAGCGGCTCGCGCGGGATCACCTCCGGGGAGGACGCCCGGAGGCGGACGCGGCTCGTGTCGTACAGCGACAGGCGTCGGACACTCGGACCGAGGCGAGCGCCCGCTCGGCGCGGGCCGGCACCGGGCGGAGCGATGCCGGAACGGGCACGGGGATCGTCCCGGCGGCCGGAACGGGCGCGGGGTCGGGGCCGGGCCCGGCCGATGACGCGGCCCTACCGGCGCCTCGGCCGAACGGCCGGTGAGGCGGCCGGGCCCGCTCGCCCGCAGGACGGGCCTCCGGGGGCGTCGCCACAGGCGGTGGCCGCCCGGGCCGGGGCGAACGCCAGCCGGACCCGGGCACCCCGGGTCACTTCGTGGTCGGGGTGTTCCGGTCGGTGTTCTGGGCCACCCGGCGGCGGACGCCGAACCAGCCGGCGACCAGCATGACGCCGATCACCGGGACCATGAGCAGCGTCTTGCGGCCGACCTCGGGGTCGTTCCACATCAGGCCGAGGCAGACCATGAGGAAGGCGATGGTGGCGATCTCGGTGACCGGGGTGAACTTCAGCTGGAAGTGCGGCCGGGTCACCAGCCCCGCGCGGGCCCGGCGGACGAAGATCACATGACAGATCATGATGATGACCCAGGTGCTGATGATGCCGAGGGAGGCGACGTTCAGCACGATCTCGAAGGCCTGGCTGGGCAGGCGGTAGTTCAGGACGACACCGAGGACGCAGACCGCGCAGGTCAGCAGGATGCCGCCGTAGGGGACCTGGCTGCGGTTCATGCGGGCGGTGAACTTCGGGGCGGAGCCGGCCGTGGCCATGGAGCGCAGGATGCGGCCGGTGGAGTACAGCCCGGAGTTGAGCGAGGACATGGCGGCGGTGAGCACCACCAGGTTCATCACGTCACCGGCCGCCGGGATGCCGATCTTGGACAGGACGGTCACGAACGGGCTCTGGTCGGCGGAGTACACCGAGCCGGGCAGCAGCAGCGCGAGCAGGACGACCGAGCCGACGTAGAACAGGCCCACGCGCCACATGATCGAGTTCACCGCGCGCGGGACGATCTTCTCGGGCTCGGCGGTCTCGCCGGCGGCGACGCCGACCAGTTCCAGGGCCGCGTAGGCGAAGATCACGCCCTGCATGACGAGGACGACCGGCATCATGCCGTGCGGGAAGAAGCCGCCGTGGTCGGCGATCACGCTGAGACCGGGCCGGGTGCCGTCGACGTCGTGCTGGGTGACCAGCAGGAAGATGCCGATGAGCATGAAACCGACGAGGGTGACGACCTTGATGATCGCGAACCAGAACTCCATCTCGCCGAAGATCTTCACCGATATGAGGTTCACGGCGAGGACCACCGCGAGGGCGATCAGCGCGAGCACCCACTGCGGTATGGAGGTGAACATGCTCCAGTAGTGCGCGTAGAGCGCGATCGCGGTGATGTCGGCGATGCCGGTGGTCGACCAGTTCAGGAAGTACATCCAGCCGGCGACGTAGGCGCCCTTCTCGCCGAGGAACTCGCGCGCGTACGACACGAAGGAGCCGGAGGACGGGCGGTACAGGACCAGCTCACCGAGGGCCCGGACGACGAAGAAGGCGAAGATGCCGCAGACCAGATAGGCCAGCGCCAGCGCGGGGCCCGCGTTGTGCAGCCGTCCGCCGGCGCCCAGGAAGAGACCGGTGCCGATGGCGCCGCCGATGGCGATCATGTTGACGTGGCGGGCCTTGAGGCCCTTGCTGTAACCGGCGTCGCCCGCGTCCTCGGGCGTCCGGGCCACCTCGGGACGGTCGGCGGCCTGTGTGGTGTCCACGGCGTCCTTACTGCTCACGGGTGGTTTCACTTCCTGGTGCGCCCGGCCTCGTGGGCCGGGGTTCGTGCAGGTCATGGCCCGCACCACCCTGGTGGGTCGCGGCACAGACCAAGACAGCAGCTTCCCAGACGTCTCCGCCGGCACGCGGTGGCCCACGTCACAGAGCGTCCTTTCTCACAGGTCACAGGGGTGGGAAAGCGGACGTCACGGGCCGTTCACCTACGACGGATGAGGTGTCACAGTTCCGGTGGGACAGCGATACTGCTGCACATGACGACCGACACCACGGAGCAGTCGGATCCGGGCGGCCCCAAGCTGACGATCGACGAGCTGGCCGCCCGGGCGGGCGTCACCGTCCGTACCGTCCGTTTCTACGGCACCAAGGGGCTGCTGCCCCCGCCGGTGCTCGGTCCGCGCCGGGTCGGGCACTACGGGCCGGAGCACCTGGCGCGGCTGGCCCTGATCGACGAGCTACAGCGGCAGGGCATGACCCTGTCGGCGATCGAACGGCACCTGCGCCGGTTGCCGCCGGACCTGAGCGCCCAGGACCTGGCCGTCCACCGGGCGGTGGTGGCGTCCTGGGCGCCGGACACGGTGGAGTCGGTGACCCGCGAGGAACTGTGCCGGCTCGCGGGCCGGGAGCTGGACGACGCGGACGTGGTCCGGCTGGCCGACCTGGACGTGGTGGCTGTCGAGGACGGCGGCTACCGGGTCGACACGGGACTCCTGCGGCTGGGCGTCGAGCTGCTCGACGTGCCGCTGTCCCAGGAGGTGGTCCTCGCGGCGCGGGAGGTGCTGCTGGAGCACTCCCGGGCGGCGGCGCAGGAGCTGTCGCGGCTGCTGCGCGGGGCGGTGTCCGAGCGGGCCGCGAAGGACGTGAAGTCACTGACCGCCCACATGCACCCGCTGGTGGTGCAGGCGCTGCTCACGTCGTTCCAGCGTTCCCTGCGGCAGGAGCTGCGCGGCTGGCTGAGCGACCCCCGCGAGCATGCCGGGAGCGGTGACGACGGCGCTGCCGGTCGGGGCTGAGCGGCGGGACACCCCCGGGCGGGGTGCCCGCGGGCCCGCGGGTGGGCAGGCCCGCGGGCCGTCGCGCGGGTGATCAGCGCGCGTCGGTGAAGGTCTCCCCCTTCTCGGCCTTCGCGACGAGCAGCGCGGGCGGGACGAACCGCTCGCCGTACCGTTCGGCCAGCTCGCGGGCGCGGGCGACGAATCCGGGCAGGCCCCCGTCGTAGCCGTTGATGTACTGGAGGACGCCACCGGTCCAGCCGGGGAAACCGATGCCGAGGATGGAGCCGATGTTGGCGTCGGCGACCGAGGTGAGGACGCCCTCCTCCAGGAGACGCACGGTGTCGAGGGCCTCGGCGAAGAGCATGCGCTCCTGCATGTCCCGGAACGGGATCTCGTGCCCGGGCTGCGTGAAGTGCTCGCGCAGGCCCGGCCAGAGCCCGGCCCGCTCGCCGTCCGCCGTGTAGTCGTAGAACCCGGCGCCGCCGCTGCGGCCGGGGCGGCCGAACTCGTCGACCATGCGGTCGATGACCTCCTCCGCCGGGTGCGTCGTCCAGGTGCCGCCCGCCTCCTCGACGGCCCGCCGGGTCTCCTGGCGGATCCTGCGCGGGAGGGTGAGGGTCAGCTCGTCCATGAGGGACAGCACCTTGGCCGGGTAGCCGGCCTGGGCGGCGGCCTGCTCCACGGAGGCGGGCTCGATGCCCTCGCCGACCATGGCGACGCCCTCGTTGATGAAGTGACCGATCACCCGGGAGGTGAAGAAGCCGCGCGAGTCGTTGACCACGATCGGCGTCTTGTTGATCTGCCGCACCAGGTCGAAGGCGCGGGCGATGGCCTCCTCGCCGGTGCGCTCGCCCTTGATGATCTCGACGAGCGGCATCTTGTCGACCGGTGAGAAGAAGTGCAGCCCGATGAAGTCGGCCTGGCGTTCCACGCCCTCGGCGAGGGTGGTGATGGGCAGCGTGGAGGTGTTGGAGCACAGCAGCGCGTCGGGGGCGACGACGGACTCGGTCTCCTGGAACACCTTGTGCTTGAGGGCGGTGTCCTCGAAGACGGCCTCGACGACCGCGTCGCAGCCCGCGAGGTCGGCGACGTCGGCGGTGGGGGTGATCCGGGCTAGCAGCGCGTCCGCCTTCTCGCGGCTGGTGCGGCCCTTGGCGACGGCCTTGGCGCACAGCTTCTCGGAGTAGCCCTTGCCCTTGACGGCCGCCTCCAGGGAGACGTCCTTCAGCAGGACGTCGATGCCCGCGCGGGCGCACGCGTAGGCGATGCCGGCGCCCATCATGCCGGCGCCGAGGACGGCGACCCTGCGGACCGGGCGGGGTTCGACGCCCCGGGGGCGGCTGACGCCGGAGTTGACCGCCTGGAGGTCGAAGAAGAACGCCTGGATCATGTTCTTCGCGGTCTGCCCGGTGACCAGCTCGGTGAAGTAGCGGGTCTCGATGGTGCTCGCGGTCTCGAAGTCGACCTGGGAGCCCTCGACGGCGGCCGCCATGATGCTGCGCGGGGCCGGGTAGGGGGCGCCGCCCGTCTGCTTGCGCAGGCTGGCCGGGAAGGCGGGCAGGTTGGCGGCGAACTTCGGGTGCGCCGGGGTGCCGCCGGGGATCTTGTGGCCGGGGAGGTCCCAGGGCTGGTGCGACTCGGGGTGGGCGTCGATGAAGGCGCGGGCCTTGGCGAGCATCTCCTCCACGCTCGCGGCCACCTCGTGGACGAGGCCGTTCTCCAGGGCGCGCCGGGGGGTGTACTGGGTGCCCTGGAGGAGCACCTTCAGCAGCGCGTCCGTGATGCCCATCAGCCGTACCGAGCGGGTGACGCCGCCGCCCGCGGGCAGCAGGCCGAGGGTGACCTCGGGCAGGCCGATCCGGGAGCCGGGGGCGTCCAGGGCGATGCGGTGGTGGGAGGCGAGGGCGATCTCGTAGCCGCCGCCGAGGGCCGCGCCGTTGAGGGCGGCGACGACCGGCTTGCCGAGGGTCTCGATGCGGCGCAGCGCGGCCTTGATCTCGGTCGCGGTGTCGAAGACCCGTTGGGCGTCCTCGGGGCCGGCCTTGATCATGTCCTTGAGGTCGCCGCCCGCGAAGAACGTCTTCTTGGCGGAGGTGTAGATGATGCCGCGGATGGAGTCCTTCTCGGCCTCCGCGCGCGCGGCGATCGCCGTGACGGAGGTCCGGAAGGCCTCGTTCATGGTGTTCGCGGACTGGTTCGGGTCGTCCAGGACGAGGGTGACGACACCGGTGTCGTCCTGCTCCCAGCGGATGGTGGTGCTCTCGGTCATGACAGTCGTCTCCGTTGAAGTCGCTTGGTTCCGCCGGAAGTTCAGACGCGCTCGATGATGGTGGCGACACCCATGCCGCCGCCCACGCAGAGCGTGGCCAGTCCGTAGCGCTTGTCCTGGCGCTCCAGTTCGTCGATGAGCGAGCCGAGGATCATCGCGCCCGTGGCGCCGAGCGGGTGGCCGAGGGCGATGGCGCCGCCGTTGACGTTGACCTTGTCCAGGGACAGGCCCATGTCCCGCGCGAAGCGCAGCACGACCGCGGCGAACGCCTCGTTGATCTCGACGAGGTCGATGTCGTCGATGGTGAGGCCGGCCTTGGCCAGGGCCTTGCGGGCGGCGGGGGCGGGCCCGGTGAGCATGATGGTGGGCTCCGAGCCGGAGACGGCCGCGGAGACGATCCGCGCGCGGGGGGTGAGGCCGTAGCGCTCACCGACCTCCCCGGAGCCGACCGCGACGAGCGCGGCGCCGTCCACGATGCCGGAGGAGTTGCCCGCGTGGTGGACGTGGTCGATCTTCTCCACCCGGTGGTACTTCTGGAGCGCGACGGCGTCGAAGCCGCCCAGTTCGCCGATGTCCGCGAAGGACGGCTTCAGCCGGGCGAGGGAGTCGGCGGTGGTGCCGGGGCGCATGTGCTCGTCGTGGTCGAGGACGACCAGGCCGCTGCGGTCCCTGACGGGCACGACCGAGCGGTCGAAGCGCCCTTCCTTCCAGGCGGTGGCGGCCCGCTCCTGGGAGAGGGCGGCGTACTCGTCGACGTCCCGGCGGGAGAAGCCCTCGATGGTGGCGATCAGGTCGGCGCTGATGCCCTGGGGCACGAAGTTGACGGTGAGGTTGGTCATCGGGTCGTTGAACCAGGCGCCGCCGTCGGAGGCCATCGGGACGCGGGACATGGACTCGACACCGCCCGCCAGGACCAGGTCCTCCCAGCCCGAGCGGATCTTGGCGGCGGCCAGGTTGACGGACTCCAGGCCGGAGGCGCAGAAGCGGTTCTCCTGCACGCCCGCGACCGTGTCCGGCAGTCCGGCGGCGATGGCGGCGATCCGGGCGATGTCGGCGCCCTGGTCACCGACGGGCCCGACGACGCCGAGCACGATGTCGTCGATGGCCGCCGGGTCCAGCCCCGGGAAGCGGTCGCGGATCTCGTGGATGAGCCCGACGACCAGGTCGATGGGCTTCGTGCCGTGCAGGGCGCCGTTCGCCTTGCCGCGGCCGCGCGGGGTGCGGATCGCGTCGTACACGTACGCTTCGGTGCTCACTGGGGTGCCTTTCGGGAGGGTGGGCCGAGCGGGAGGGGCCGGGTCAGGCGCCGTCGGTGACCGGGTCGCCGGTCGGCCGGGCGGGTATGCCCCAGTCCCGGGCGACCGCCTCCGCGTCCGCGCCGGGCCGGGCGGGACCGGTGCGGACGGTGGTGGGCGTCGCGGAGAAACGGGGCGCGGGGGCGGGCTGGGTGATGCCGCCGTGGTCGGTGAAGGTGCCGCGGGCGGCGAGGTGCGGGTGGTGCGGGGCCTCGCGCAGGGTCAGTACGGGCGCCACGCAGGCGTCGGTGTCCTCGAAGACGGCGGTCCACTCGGCGCGGGTGCGGGAGCGGAAGCGGGCGGCGATCCGTGCGCGCAGTTCGTCCCAGCGGGCCGGGTCGGTACGGGCGGACGAGGGGTCGTCGAGGCCGAGCAGGCGCAGGAACTCGTCGTAGAACCGCTCCTCCAGGGCGCCGACCGCCATGTGGCCGCCGTCGGCGGTCTCGTAGGTGCCGTAGTAGGGGCAGCCGCCGTCCAGCAGGTTGGCGGCGCGGCGGTCCTGCCAGGCGCCGGCGGCGAGCATGCCGTGGATCATCGTGGAGAGGTGGGCCGTGCCGTCGACGATGGCGGCGTCGACCACCTGGCCGGTGCCGCTCGCCCGGGCGTGGTGCAGGGCGGCGAGGACGCCGACGGCCAGGTAGAGGGAGCCGCCCGCGTAGTCCCCGAGGAGGTTGGCGGGGGCGGCCGGCGGCTCGCCGGGGCGGCCGGTCATGCCGAGTGCGCCGGTGAGCGCGATGTAGGAGATGTCGTGGCCCGCGCGCCGGGCGAGGGGGCCGTCCTGGCCCCAGCCGGTCATGCGGCCGTAGACCAGGCGGGGGTTGCGGGCGTGGCAGTCCGCGGGGCCGACGCCGAGCCGCTCGGCGACGCCGGGGCGGTAGCCCTCGACGAGGACGTCGGCGCGCTCGGCGAGGTCCAGGACGCGCGCGGCGCCGTCCGGTGTCTTCAGGTCGACGACGACCGAGCGCTTGTTGCGGTTGGTGACGTCGTACGCGGGGTCGACGGCGAGACCGGGGCCGCCCGGACGGTCCACCCGGACCACGTCGGCGCCCAGGTCGGCCAGGAGCATGGCGGCGAACGGGCCCGGTCCGATGCCCGCGAGCTCGACCACGCGCACGCCGTGGAGCGGGCCTGCGCCCGGCGTCGGCGTCCCTGCCGTTGTCATGCGACCAGCTCCCGGAGCGTGTGTGACACAACTGATGTAACACCGATGATGCTAGGAACGCGTCCCACCGGGCACAAGACCTGAACGAGCAAGCGCTTAGCGAAGTGCCCGTCCCGCCGCCCCTCACCCGGGAGAGTGACGCGCCCGCCGAGTGCGCTTCGCGTCCCAGGGGCCTGGTGGCTACGGGTCGGGGGTGCTGGACCCGGCCGGACCGGGGGTCCACGACTCGGTCGCCGGAGGGCCGGCCGGACCGGCGTACAGCTCTTCCGCGCGGACGTGGGCGGGTGCTTTCTCCCGCTTCTTCGGGGCATTCCTGGCCGCCGCCATCGGCTTCCTCCGGGTGACGTGTCGGGCTCGGCACCCCTCACGCTAGCCTCAGCCACCGACAGCGGCGCGGGCTGCGCGACGGGTCGCACGAACCGAGGGGTGTCATGAGCAGGCTAACCACGACAGGCCGTCCCTACGACGTCGTGCTCTTCGGGGCCACGGGCTTCGTCGGCGCGCTCACGGCCCGGTATCTCGCCGCCCACGCGCCCGCCGACCTGCGCTGGGCGATCGCCGGCCGCGACGAACGCCGGCTGGCGGAGCTGCGCGAGCGGCTGCCCGGCGGCGCGGTGCCCGACGTGCTGCGCGCCGACGTGGACGAACCGGCCACCCTGCGCGCCCTCGCCGAACAGGCGCGCGTGGTCGCCACGACGGTCGGGCCCTACGTGCTGCACGGCGGGGACCTCGTCGCCGCCTGCGCCGACGCGGGCACCGACTACCTGGACCTCACCGGCGAACCGGAGTTCGTCGACCTGATGTACGTCCGGCACGACGCCCGCGCGCGCGAGACCGGCGCACGCCTGGTGCACGCCTGCGGCTTCGACTCCGTACCCCACGACCTCGGCGCGTACTTCACCGTCCGGCAGCTGCCGGAGGGCGTCCCGCTGACCGTCGACGGCTACGTGAGCGCCGACGCCGCCTTCTCCGGCGGCACCCTCGCCTCGGCGCTGAACCAGATGGCCCGCGGCCGGCGGATGCTCGGCGCCGCGCGCGAACGGGCCCGCCACGAACCGCGGCTGCCGGGCCGCCGGGTGACGGCTCCCACGGGCGCCCCGAGGTTCGCCGGTGAGATCGGCGCGTGGGCGCTGCCGCTGCCGACCATCGACCCGCAGGTCGTGCGCCGTTCGGCGCGGGCGCTCGAGCGGTACGGCCCGGACTTCCGCTACCGGCACTACGCGGCCGTCCGCCGCCTGCCGGTGGCGCTCGGGTCGGTCGCCGCCGTGGGCGCGCTGACGGCGGCGGCCCAGGTGCCGACCGCCCGCCACTGGCTGTCGGACCGGCTGCGGCCGGGCGACGGGCCGAGCGAGCGGAAGCGCGCGAAGAGCTGGTTCCGGGTGCGGTTCGTCGGCGAGGGCGGCGGGCGCCGCGTGTTCACGGAGGTCGCGGGCGGCGACCCCGGGTACGACGAGACCGCGAAGATGTTCGCCGAGGCGGCCCTCGCCCTGGCCTTCGACGACCTGCCGCCGACGGCCGGACAGGTCACCACGGTCGAGGCGATGGGCGACGCCCTGACCGCGCGGCTGCGCGCAGCCGGGATCACCTTCCGGGTCGCGGCGGAACGCTAGGCCCTGTCTGACAATTCGCGTCTGCCGCCCTTCGGGTGACGACGCGGATTGTCAGACAGGACCGGAACCGCCCGCCGGGCCCGCGGAGAGCTCCGCGGCGGCCGCTCGCAGGGCCCGGCGGCACAGGGCGTCCGCGTGGCGCGTGGTCTCCGGCAGCCGGTGGCGCGGGGTGAGCGCCAGGGTGTGGGCCAGGGCGGTGCCGAGGCTCACCCGGTGGCCCGCCGAGACGAACACCGGCTTGACGCCGTCCCGGGTCCGCAGGGCGCGCCCGACCTCCTCGGGACCGTCGAGCAGCGGTGCGGAGCTGCCGCGCGCCGGCGCCGGGTCGTCGTACGTGAAGGTGAACGGGTTCTTGGCGACGCCGACGGTCGGCAGGTCCATGAGCACGCCGAGGTGGCTGGCCAGGCCGAAGCGGCGCGGATGGGCCACTCCGTAGCCGTCGCACACCACCAGGCCGGGTGGGCACGGCAGCCGGTCCAGGGCGGCCCGTACGGTCGGGAGCTCCCGGAAGGCGAGCAGCCCGGGCACGTAGGGGAAGGAGACCCGGCCGACCGCCGTCGCCTCCGCGACGACCTCCAGGGTCGCGGCGTCCAGCACGACGGCCGCCGCCGCGACGAGGTCAAGGCCGTCGTCGTAGGCGACGTCGACCCCCGTGACGCGGCCCGTCCCCGGCGGGGGTCCGGGCTCGCCGAGATCCACCCGCCCGCGCAGCCCGTCCTGCACCGCACGGGCCTCTTCCTCGGTCGCGGGCCAGCCCGCGGGTACGCCCACGATCGTCATGACGGGCGACTGTACGGGGCCGCCCCGGGGCGCCGGCCGGCCGGGGGTAGGCTCGTGATCATGTTCGTACTGGAACTGAGCTACACCGCGCCGCTCGATGCCGTGGACGCCGTCCTCCCCGACCACGTGGCCTGGCTGGACGAGCAGTACGAGAAGGGTCTCTTCCTGGCCTCCGGGCGCAAGGAACCCCGCGACGGAGGGGTGATCCTGGCCGTCGCGGGGAACCGCGCCCGGATCGAGGAGATCGTCGCGGGCGACCCGTTCGTCACCGCCGGGGTGTGCGCCTACCGCGTCACGGAGTTCGTCGCCACGAAGACGGCTCCGGAGCTGGCGCGGCACCGGCAGACGCTCGGCTGAACCGGCGGCTCAGCCCTTCTTGGAGTCCAGCGCGCGCTGGAGCTCGTCCTTGTTCATGTTCGAGCGGCCTTCGATGCCGCGCTGCTTCGCCTCGTTGTAGAGCTGGTCGCGGGTCGGCCCGTGCGAGCCGGACCGGTTGCCCGAGCGCTGGCCGCCCCGCTTGCCGGACGACATGTCCTGGGTGGAGCTGCGGCTGGCGGTCTTCGACTCGCCCGACCGCGCGCGCTCCTTGTTGACGGTCCGCGCGGCGATCTCCTTGGCGCGTCCCTCGCTCTCGCCCCGGTCCTGGGCGCTGTCCTTGATGTGCTTGTACTGACGCTCGCGCTTGGGGCTGGAACCGGCTGGCATGATCGCTCCTTTCCTTGCGGCAGGGAGCGGGTACCCACGTTCCGGCCGTCCACGTCAGGGTTCCAGCCGGGCCACCCTGCCGTGTTCCCCGGCCGCCCAGCAGACCTCGTGCGCCAGCGGCGGCCGCCGTCGGTGGTCCGGTCGGTGCCCTCCGGGCCGACGGCCAGTGCGGCGGAGCGGCTGTGCGGGAGCCAGGCGGCACCGGAGCGGTAGGCGGGCGGCGGGGCCGCGGCGGGCCGCCAGGTCCGGCCGCCGTCGGTGGTGACCGCGGCGCGGCGCTGCGCGGTGACGGCCGGCCGGCGCGGTAGTCGCCGCCGACCGCGATGCCGTGGGCGCGGTCGCGGAAGGCGAGCGCGAAGACGCCCTCCGCCGGATCGCCCGCCGGGACCGGCGTGTCGGCGGCCGTCCAGGTCAGTCCGCGGTCGGCGGAGTGCAGCACGCGCGCGGGCGGCGCCGCCGGTGGCCAGCCAGACGTCCTTCGGGCCGGAGGTGACCAGGCACTGCCCGCTCGCGGCGAAACCCGCCTCGCCGTCCAGGGCGGGCGGCATGCCCGCCGAGGGCGGTACGCGCCGGCCACGGCCGCCGTCGGACCTGGAAAGGAGCCGGAACCGCCCGTCCACCGGGTCGCTCAGGGCGAGGCCGTGGCGGGGGTCGGAGAAGGCGAGGCAGTCGTAGAAGGCCTTCGGGTCGGTGTTGCGGAACGACTCCGTCCAGGTGGTTCCGCCGTCGTCGGTGCGGTAGACGCGGGACGCCTCGCCCTCGCCGATGGCCAGGACCACCGCGCGCCGCGCGTCGAACGCCTCGACGTCCCGGAACTCCGGCGCGGCCGCGCCCGGCGTGGAGACGTCGCGCCAGCGGGCGCCGCCGTCCGTGGTACGCAGCACCGTGCCGCCGGTGCCGGCCAGCCAGGCGGTGCGCGGGCCGACGGCCGCGAGCCCCCGGTAGCGGACCTGCGGGGTGCCGGGATCCTTCGGCGTCCAGTGCGGGACCGCCGGGTCCGCGCCGCCCGGCCCGGGTGCCGGCCGCCCGGTGCCCGCCGGTGCGGGGTGCGGGTGTCCGAGCGGCCGGGCCCCGGCCGCCGGGGCGGTCAGCAGGGCCAGCGCCGCCCCGCACGCCGTCCCCACCGCCACCGGTCGTCCCACCGGTCCCCCGCGTCGCGTGCTCACCCAGCGCCTCATGGCGGGCGAAGCCAGTGCGCCGCACCGGTGCCGTCCAGAGGACCGTCCGGTGTCTCGCGGGGCTGCCCGCGGCGGCGGGGAGGTGCCGGAGAGTGATCACGGACACGCGGCCGGGTCCCCGCGCATGAAGGCGGTGACCGAGGTCACTCGTTCCCCGTGTGCACGCAACGGCCGTTTCCTTCGTCTCTTCCGGTACCGGGTGTCACACGTCCGGACGTAGTCCAGCCGTCACGAGGGAGCAAGGCGTTGTCCACCGTCATCGAGCAGCCCGTAGAGGCCCGCCTCGTCGCCGCCGCACCGCGCATGCCGAACATCCCCGCCACGCTGCGTTACGACCGGCGCGACCCGTTCGCCGTCCGCATGACGTTCCCCGCCCCGGCGACCCTGGAGGGCGTCGAGGTCTGCTGGACCTTCTCCCGGGAGCTGCTGGCGGCCGGGCTGGCGGGACCGGAGGGGTACGGCGACGTCCGGGTGCGGCCGTACGGGTACGACCGCACGGTGCTGGAGTTCCACGCCCCGGAGGGCACCGCGATCGTGCACGTGCGCTCCGGTGAGATCCGGCGGTTCCTGGCCGCGGCCGACGCCCTGGTGCCCGTCGGCCGTGAACACCTCCAGGTCGACCTGGACCACGACCTGGCCGAGTTGATGCGGGACGCCTGCTAGCGCCCGCCCCGCGCCACGCGCGCGTGCCGGGGGCGGCGCGGTAATCCCGTTGACACCCTTCCGGCCCCTCTCCTACCGTTCACAGTGGTTCTGTTGCCGCCGATCGGAGAAGGACGTTGCTCGTCTGAGGTCTCGAGACACCGCGTCGCACCGGTGAGGTGTGCGCGGCGTACGACCTCGGCGTCCGAGCCGTCCGTCCCCGGCACAGGCCCTTCCTCCACGGCCTGCTCGCGTTCCCGGGCCCTTCGGTTTCCGCCTCGCGGTGTCTCGACACGTGTCCGCCCGACCCGTTCGCACCGTAAACGAGGCGCCCATGTCTGCTTCCCTCACCTGTTCCTCCCTGTCCTTCGCCTGGCCCGACGGCACCACCGTCTTCGAGGGCCTCGACCTCGCCTTCGGCCCCGGCCGCACCGGCCTCGTCGGCGTCAACGGATCAGGCAAGTCCACCCTGCTGAAACTGCTGGCCGGCGAGCTGGTCCCGGCCGCCGGCACCGTCAAGGCGGCCGGCGAGACCGGCTACCTGCCGCAGAACGTCACCCTGGACACCGCGCTCCGCGTCGACCAGGCCCTCGGCATCGCCGGCCGGCGCGCCGCGCTGCACGCCATCGAGGCGGGCGACACCGCCGAGGAGCACTTCGAGACCCTCGGCGACGACTGGGACGTCGAGGAACGCGCCCTCGCCGCCCTCGGTGAACTCGGCCTCGGCCACATCGGTCTGGACCGCACCGTCGGCGAGGTCTCCGGCGGCGAGTCGGTCCTGCTGCGGCTCGCCGCGCTGCTGCTGCGCCGCCCGGACGTGCTGCTGCTGGACGAGCCGACCAACAACCTCGACCTGTACGCGCGCCGCCGGCTGTACCAGGCCGTCGCCTCCTGGCCGGGGGTGCTGGTGGTGGTCAGCCACGACCGGGAACTGCTCGACCTGGTCGACCGGATCGCGGACCTCCGCTCCGGGGAGGTCACCTGGTACGGCGGCAACTTCTCCGCCTACGAGGAGGCGCTGGCCGTCGAGCAGGAGGCGGCCGAGCGGATGGTGCGCGTCGCCGAGGCCGACGTGCGCAGGCAGCGGCGGGAACTGTCCGACGCCCAGGTCAAGCTGGCCCGGCGCAAGCGCTACGGGCAGAAGATGTGGGACTCCGCACGCGAACCGAAGATCGTCATGGGCGCGCGCAAACGGGCCGCCCAGGAGTCCGCGGGCAAGCACCGCCTGCTGCACGAGGGCCGGCTCGCCGAGGCCCGGGAGCGCCTGGACGAGGCGGCGGAGGCGGTCCGGGACGACGACGAGATCCGCGTCGACCTGCCCGCCACGGCCGTGCCGCCCGGGCGGCAGGTGCTCACCCTGGAGAACCTGGAGATAGCCCACGGCGCCCGGGTGGCGGGCGTCCTCGATCTGCGCGGCCCGGAACGGATCGCGCTCGTCGGCCGCAACGGCTCCGGCAAGACGACACTGCTGCGGACCGTCGCCGGGGAGCTGGCGCCGGTGTCGGGCACGGTGACGGCGCACGTGCCGCAGCGGTTCCTGCCCCAGCGGCTGGACGTGCTCGACGACGGCCTGACGGTGGCCGAGAACGTGGCCCGGTTCGCGCCGGACGCCACCGCCAACCGGATCCGGGCGCGTCTGGCCCGCTTCCTGTTCCGGGGCGGGCGGGCCGACCAGCAGGCGGGCACCCTGTCGGGCGGCGAGCGGTTCCGGGCGGCCCTGGCCGCGCTGATGCTCGCCGAACCCGCGCCCCAGCTGCTGCTGCTCGACGAGCCGACCAACAACCTCGACCTGGCCAGCGTCCGGCAGCTGACCTCGGCACTGGAGTCGTACGAGGGCGCGCTGGTCGTGGCCGGCCACGACCTGCCGTTCCTGGACTCGGTCGGCATCACCCGGTGGCTGCTGATGGAAGGGGGACAGCTGCGGGAGACGACCCGCGAGGCGCTCGGCGACCCGGCCTGACCGGCCCGGACGACGACGGGGGAACGGCCGCGGCCCGGCGGCGGGGTTTTTGTGCCGGCCGCGGCCCGCCCTGCATGATGGCGGACCGGTGCCGTCCCGCCGGCACCGCCGAACCGCACCGTCGACCGCCAGACCCGAAAGGCCCGTCGTGCCCAGCAAGAAGGCCCTCGTCCGCCGCCCCAGCCCCCTCCTCGCCGACGGTCTGGTGACGCACCTCGAGCGGGAGAAGGTGGACGTCGGGCTCGCCACCGAGCAGTGGGAGGCCTACGTCGAGACACTGCGCGCCCACGGCTGGGAGACGGTCGAGGTCGAGCCGGCCGACGACTGCCCGGACTCGGTGTTCGTCGAGGACACCGTGGTCATGTTCCGGAACGTGGCGCTGATCACCCGGCCCGGAGCGACGTCCCGCCGGGCGGAGACCGCCGGCGTCGAGGAGGCGGTGGCCCGCCTCGGCTGCTCGGTGAACTGGATCTGGGACCCGGGCACCCTGGACGGCGGCGACGTCCTCAAGGTCGGTGACACGGTGTACGTGGGCCGGGGCGGGCGGACCAACGCGGCCGGCGTGCAGCAACTGCGGGCCGCCTTCGAACCGCTGGGCGCCCGGGTGGTCGCCGTCCCCGTGACCAAGGTGCTGCACCTGAAGTCGGCCGTGACCGCCCTGCCCGACGGCACGGTGATCGGGCACATCCCGCACGTGGACCGGCCGTCGCTGTTCCCGGGTTTCCTGTCGGTGCCCGAGGAGGCCGGCGCACACGTGGTGCTGCTCGGCGGCGGCAAGCTGCTCATGGCGGCGAGCGCCCCGAGGACCGCCGAGTTGCTGACCGACCTCGGCCACGACGTGGTCACGGTCGACATCGGCGAGTTCGAGAAGCTGGAGGGCTGTGTGACCTGTCTCTCCGTGCGGCTGCGGGAGCTGTACGCCTGACCGGGTGATCCAGTCCGGCCGGCGGCCCCGGGACCTGCGGGTCCCGGGGCCGCCGCGTACCCGCGCGAGAGTCGCTCCCGGCGGCTGATCAGCGGTTCCTTTACGGTCGCCTTAACCTACGGCTTCGTAACCTACGGGTTCGTAGCCTACGATCTCTTAGGCTCCCGGCACCGCTCGCCGGGCCTCCCCCTCCCCCCGTTCGGCGTCCCCCTGGAGTTCCCGTGACGATCACCTCCCCCCATCTCGGCAGCCCGACCGTCTGGACCGACGCCCGGCTGCTCCACGCGCTGGAGGAAGTGGTCGAGACCGAACTGAACCGGCACCTGAAGGTCGCCAAGGACTGGATGCCGCACGAGTACGTGCCGTGGAGCGACGGACGCAACTTCCCGGGCCTGTTCGAGGACGGGGAGGCCTGGGCGAAGCCGCAGTCCAAGGTCACGGAGATCGGCCGGATCGCCCTCGTCGTCAACCTGCTGACCGAGGACAACCTGCCCAGCTACCACCACGAGATCGCCTCGCTGTTCGGCCGCGACGGCGCCTGGGGCACCTGGGTGCACCGCTGGACGGCCGAGGAGGGCCGCCACGGCATCGTGATGCGCGACTACCTGCTCACCTCGCGCGCGGTCGACCCCGACCAGTTGGAACAGTTCCGCATGTCCCACATGAGCGAGGGCTTCGAGTCCGACAACCGGCACTCGATGCTGCACTCGATCGCCTACGTCGCCTTCCAGGAGCTGGCCACCCGGATCTCGCACCGCAACACCGGCCACCAGTCCGGCGACCCGGTCTGCGACCGCATGCTGGCTCGGATCGCCACCGACGAGAACCTGCACATGGTCTTCTACCGCAACCTGCTGAAGGCCGCGTTCGAGCTGGCGCCCGACCTCACCATGCAGGCGGTCCGGGACGTCGTCGTGAACTTCCGCATGCCCGGCCACGGCATCCCCGGCTTCGAGCGGGCCGCCGCGCAGATGGCGATCGGCGAGGTCTACAACCTTCGCATCCACCACGACGACGTGATCCAGCCGGTCCTGCGCTTCCTGAAGGTCCTGGAGATCGACGGCCTCGGCCCCGAGGGACGCCAGGCGCAGGAGGAGCTGGGCCTGTACCTGGGCGGCCTGGACACGGAGGCCGCGAAGTTCGACGAGAAGCTCGCCGCGCGCAAGGCCCGGATGGCGGCGCGCGCCGCGGGCTGACGGCCCGCGCGGGCGCGGCCGGCCGGGGCCGGTTGTCAGCGGGCGGTGCGCCGCAGGGCGAGGCGTTCCTTCTCCGACAGGCCGCCCCAGACGCCGAACCGCTCGTCGTTGGCGAGCGCGTAGTCCAGGCAGGCCGGGCGCAGCTCGCACATGGCGCAGATGCGCTTGGCGTCGCGCACGGAGCTGCCGGGCTCGGGGAAGAAGAAGTCGGGCCCGGTCTGCGCGCACAGGGCCTGCGCCTGCCAGGTGTCGTCGGCCGGGGTGATGGTTTCGGAGTGCATGGCCAGGAGCCTGCCGCACACCGAAAAACGTTCGATCAACGCCGGATCAACGGCTCCCCCAGGCCGTCCCCGCGCCCGTCGCCGTTCCCGTGCACCCCGATGCTGCTCCGTGGACCCACTCCGCGCACGGCGGCGCGCGGAACCGCCGGGGAAACCGGCGCGGGAGCCCCCGGTGGCCGGCGCGGCGCGGTGCTCCGGCGGCGCGTGCCGGTGGGCGGTGCCACACTCGGCAGTGCACAGGACGGGACCCCCTTCGAGGAGGGCGAGAATGCTCACCACCCGTTTCGTCACCGGCGCCCCGAACTGGATCGACGTCACCACCCCCGACCTGGACGGCGCCACCTCCTTCTACGGCGACCTCCTCGGCTGGCGGTTCCGGTCGGCCGGTCCGGAGGCAGGCGGTTACGGCTTCTTCCAGCGGGACGGCAGGACCGTCGCGGGCGGCGCGCGGACCGGGCCGGAGCAGGGCCCGCCGACCTGGACGGTGTACTTCCGCAGCGAGGACGCGCAGGCCACCGCCGACACCGCCGAGCAGGCCCACGGCGGCGTCCTGCTGCCGCCGACGGACGTGATGGGCGAGGGCCGCATGGCGGTCCTCGCCGACCGGGCGGGCGTGCCGTTCGGGATCTGGCAGCCGGGGCGGACCGTCGGTGTCGACGCGGCGAACGAACCGGGCGCGCTGTGCTGGGTGGAGCTGTACACCCGGGACGTCGCCGCGGCGGCGGCCTTCTACCACCGGGTGCTCGGCCTGGAGACCTACGGGGTCTCCTTCCCCGGCGGGACGTACACCTGCCTCGGCCCGGCCGGGGCCGGCGAGGACGCGATGTTCGGCGGCGTGGTCCCGCTGGCCGACGCCCCGGCCGGCGCACGGGAGGAGGCGTACTGGCTGCCGTACTTCGAGGTGGAGGACCCCGACGCCGTGGCCGGCCGGGCGGAGCGGCTCGGCGGGCAGGTGCGCACGCCGCCGACGACGGTGGACGGTGTCGGCCGCATGGCCACACTCACCGACCCGTACGGCGCCCGCTTCGCCGTGATCCGGAACGCCTCGGCGCAGAGCTGACCCGGTGGGGTGACCGGCCCCGGCGCCCGGCCGAGGATCAGGCCGACGCCCGGCGTATCAGGGTCGTCGGGAGGATGACCCCCGCCGGTGAGGTGCCCGGGGCGCCGGCGCCGGGCCGGGCGAGGTCCTCGGCCACCGGGTCGCCACGCTCCCCGGTCAGGCCCTGGAGCAGGAGACGGGCCATCAGGCGGCCCACCTCCTCGATGTCCTGGCGGACGGTCGTCAACGGCGGGTCGGCCTGCTCGGCCACCGGCATCACGTCGTCGAAGCCGACCACCGCCACGTCCTCGGGGACACGCCGGCCGCTCTCGCGCAGCACCCGCAGGGCGCCGAGCGCGGAGAGGTCGTTGGCGGCGAACACGGCGTCCACGTCCGGGCGGCGGGCGAGGAGTTCCCGCATCGCGCGTTCCCCGCCGGCCGGGGTGAAGTCGCTCTCCACGACCAGCGAGGGGTCCTGGCTGCCGTGGACGTCGGCCATGACGTCCCGGTAGCCGTCGAAGCGGTCCACCGCCGACGTCTGGTCCAGCGCGCCGGTGATGTGCGCGATGTGCCGGCGGCCGAGGCCGACGAGGTGCCGTACGGCCGTGCGGGCGCCGCCGCGGTTGTCGCAGTCGACGTACACGGCGCCCGGCAGCGGCGCCCTGGTGCCCTCGTCCCAGTCGGGCCGGCCGCCGAACACCGTGGGCAGGCCGGCGTCGTGGATGAGGCCGGGCAGCGGGTCGTCCAGGTGGAGGGAGAAGACGAGCGCGCCGTCGACATGGCCGCCGGCGAGGTACCGGGCCACGCGCGCGTGGTCGGCGCGGCCCTCGGTGAGCAGCAGCACGAGCTGGTTGTCGTGGGCGGTCAGTTCCTTGCTGATGCCGCGCAGTTGGAGGGCGAAGAAGGGGTCGGCGAAGACCCGGGCCTCGGGTTCGGCGATGACGACGGCGACGGCGTCGTGCCGCCGGGTGACGAGGCTGCGCGCCGCCTGGTTCGGGACGTACCCCAGCTCCTCCACGGCCCGCCGGACCCGCTCGGCCAGCGGTTCGCGGACCCCGTCCCCGCCGTTGACCACCCGGGACACGGTGGCCCGGGAGACGCCGGCCCGCGCGGCCACGGCCTCCAGCGTGGGGCGCGACACTGCCTCGGTCACTTCGGGACTCCTCATCGGCGGTTGCCGATCAGGATAGCCGTGGGACCCCGGCCGGCCGCTGTCGGCAGCGGCTCGCGCGAGCGGGGCGACGGCGGTTCCCCCCGGCCCGTAAGGCACGTGTCGTGGACAACCCCCGCGCACGGCGCGCCGGGCTCCGGAGGCCGGCGTCGACCCTCCCCGTGCGGGCGTCGACGCCGGGCAGCGGGGCCGGGCTCGGTGGCCGTACTGCGGAAAGGGCGGGTCCACCGGGTGGGGCGGTTCGGGTCAGGGCGTCGGCTCGGGGCGGGCCCGGCTCGGCTGGACGCGCTTGGGTTCGCCGGGCATCTTCGGGTACTCCGGCGGGTACGGCAGGTCGCCGAGCCCGTGATCGTGCTCGTCCCGGCGGGCCAGGTCGAGCAGCGCCTCCAGGGAGTGGGCGTGGTCGTCCATGCCGGCGTGCACGTCGCCGACCTCGGCGAACCGGGCGGGCATGGTGGCGAGGTCGAAGTCGCGGGGGTGGGCCGTGCCGACCTCCTCCCAGCGCAGGGGCGCGGAGACGGGGGCGTGCGGGCGGGGGCGTACGGAGTAGGCGGAGGCGATGGTGCGGTCGCGGGCCGTCTGGTTGTAGTCCAGGAAGATCCGGCGTCCGCGTTCCTCCTTCCACCACCTGATGGTCACCAGGTCGGGCATCCGGCGTTCCATCTCCCGGCCGACCGCGATCGCCGCACGCCGCACCTGGGTGAAGGTCCAGCGGGGTTCGATGGGCACGAAGACGTGCAGACCCCGGCCGCCGGAGGTCTTCGGCCAGCCGCGCAGTCCGCCGAACTCGTCCAGTACGGCCCGCAGTTCGTGGGCGGCGCGGACCGCGTCGTCGTAGTCGGTACCGGGCTGCGGGTCGAGGTCGATGCGCAGCTCGTCGGGGTGGTCGACGTCGGTGGCGCGCACCGGCCAGGGGTGGAAGGTGAGGGTGCCGTACTGGGCGGCCCACACCACGGCGGCCTCCTCGGTGGGGCACATCTCATCGGCGCTGCGTCCGCTGGGGAAGGTGATGTGGGCGGTCGGGATCCAGTCGGGCATCCCCTTGGGGGCCCGCTTCTGGTAGAACCACTCGCCGCCGACGCCGTCCGGGTAGCGCTCCAGGGTGGTCGGGCGGTTTCGCAGGGCGCGCAGGATGCCGGGGGCGACGGCCGCGTAGTAGCGGGCGAGGTCCAGCTTCGTGAAGCCCCGCTCCGGGAAGAACACCTTGTCCGGGCTGGACAGCCGTACCGTCCGGCCGCCCACCTCGAGTTCCACCGCATCGCCCATGCGGCCACGGTAGGCGCACCCCACGCGGCGCGCATACCGGGCGGAGCGGGGCGTATGCGCGCAGAATCGGAGCCATGGATCTGCCCGTCATGCCGCCCGTCAAGCCCATGCTCGCCAAGTCGGTCGCGAAGATCCCGCCGGGCATGCACTACGAGGCGAAGTGGGACGGGTTCCGCTCGATCGTGTTCCGGGACGGTGCCGAGGTCGAGCTGGGCAGCCGTACCGGAAAGCCGCTGACCAGGTACTTCCCCGAGCTGGTAGCAGCGCTGCGGGAGCGGCTGCCCGAGCGGTGCGTGATCGACGGGGAGATCGTGATCGCGCGGGACGGCCGGCTGGACTTCGACGCGCTGACCGAGCGGATCCATCCGGCGGCGTCCCGGGTGCGGACGCTCGCGGAGCGCACGCCGGCGTCGTTCGTCGCCTTCGACCTGCTGGCCCTGGACGACCACGCCCTGCTGGACGAGGAGCTGACCGACCGGCGCGCCCTGCTGGACCGGGCGCTGGCCGGGGTGACGCCGCCGGTGCACCTGGCACCGGCGACGACCGACATCGAGGTGGCCCGGCAGTGGTTCGAGCGGTTCGAGGGCGCCGGTCTGGACGGGGTGGTCGCGAAGCCGCTCACCCTGCGCTACCGCCAGGACGAGCGGGCGATGTTCAAGATCAAGCACGAGCGGACGGCGGACGTGGTGGTGGCCGGGTACCGCTTCCACAAGAGCGGCCCGGTCGTCGGCTCCCTCTTGCTCGGGCTGTACGACGACCGGGGCCGGCTCCAGCACGTGGGCGTGTCCGCCGCCTTCCCCATGCGCACCCGCGCCGAACTGGTCGAGGAGCTGGCGCCGTTGCGCATGGACGACGTGTCCGCGCACCCGTGGGCCGCCTGGGCGGACGAGGCCGCGCACGAGACCGCCCGGCTGCCGGGCGCGCCGAGCCGCTGGTCCGGCAAGAAGGACCTGTCCTGGGTGCCGCTGCGGCCGGACCGGGTGGCCGAGGTGGCCTACGACCACATGGAGAACGGGCAGCGCTTCCGGCACACGGCCCGGTTCCGCCGCTGGCGGCCGGACCGTACGCCGGACAGCTGCACCTACACCCAGCTGGAGGAGCCGGTGCGCTACGACCTGGCGGAGATCCTCGGGGAGCGGGAGCGCGGCTGAGAGCCGGGTGCGCTACGGCTGCATGAGGACCTTGACGGCCCCGTCCTGCTTGCGCTGGAACATCTCGTACGCGTGCGGGGCGTCCGCCAGCGGCACCCGGTGCGTGGCGAAGTCGTCGACACCGAGCGGGTCGGCGTCGGTCAGGTAGGGCATGATCTGGTCGCTCCAGCGGCGGACGTTGGCCTGCCCCATGCGCAGCTGGATCTGCTTGTCGAAGAGGGTGAGCATCGGCATCGGGTCGGCCATGCCGCCGTACACCCCGCTGAGGGAGATGGTGCCGCCGCGGCGGACCAGGTCGATGGCCATGTAGAGGGCGCCGAGCCGGTCGATGCTGAAACGCTCGGCGAGCGGGGCGCTGATCTTGCGCGGCAGCAGCGCGGTGGCCTGCTGGGCCAGTTTGGCGGCGGCGCTGCCGTGCGCCTCGGTGCCGACGGCGTCGATCACGGCGTCCGGGCCCCGGCCGCCGGTCTGGTCCTGGATGGCGTGGACGAGCGCCTTCTCGTTGTCGAAGGCCCTGAGGTCGTACGTCTCCACGCCGCGCCGCTTCGCCCGGGCGAGCCGCTCGGGCACGAGGTCGACACCGAACACCCGCTCGGCGCCGCGGGCCAGGGCGATGCGGCAGGCCATGTCACCGATGGGGCCGAGACCGAGGACGGCCAGGGTGCCGCCCGGCGGGACGGCCGCGTACTCGACGGCCTGCCAGGCGGTCGGCAGCACGTCGGAGAGGTAGACGAACCGGTCGTCGGAGGGGCCCTCGGGCACCTTGATGGGCCCGAACTGCGCCTGCGGCACCCGCAGGTACTCGGCCTGACCACCGGGGACGGCGCCGTACAGGCGGGTGTAGCCGAAGAGTTGGGCACCCATGCCCTCGCCGGTGACCTGGGTGGTCTCGCACTGGGTGGGCAGACCGGTGTCGCACATGAAGCAGTGTCCGCAGGCGATCTGGAACGGCACCACGACCCGGTCGCCGGGCCGCAGGTTCGTGACCTCCGCGCCGACCTCCTCCACGATGCCCATCGGTTCGTGGCCGAGGATGTCACCAGGGGTCATGAACGGGGTCAGCACCTCGTACAGGTGCAGGTCCGAACCGCACAGTCCGGTCGACGTGACCCGGATGACGGCGTCCGTGGGTTCCTCGATCCTCGGGTCGGGCACCTCCTCGACCCGGACGTTCCGCTTGCCCTGCCAGGTGACTGCCTTCATGCGGTCGCACTCCCTTCGGTCGCGTGTGGCTGCGTCCTGCGTCCCGTGCGCGGTGGCCGCCGAGTACCCGGGCCGCCCGCGACGAATCCCGGCCGTCACCGTGGGCGGCCCGCTGTGGCCGGCCGTGGACCGGTGGGCGCACAATCGGACATGACGGACGGGGGTGGTCCGCGGTGGACACCAGGGACAGGGCCCGCCGGCGGCGCGTGGCACCGGTGGCGGCACTGCTGGCCGGCGCGCTGTCGGCCTCGCTCGTGGCGGGCTGCGCCCGGCACGGCCGGGACGACGACCACCGCGCCCCGCACCACACCCGGACGCCGACCGCGCCGACAGCCCCCACGGGGGCCGGTCCCCCTCTCGCCGTGAAGATCGACAACGCGCCCGCGGCACGTCCGCAGACCGGGCTGGAGACGGCGGACGTGGTGTACGCGGAGCAGGTGGAGGGCGGCCTGAGCCGGCTGATGGCGGTGTACGCGACCCGGCTCCCGCGCACCGTGGGTCCCGTGCGCAGCGCCCGCGAGTCCGACCTGGAGCTGCTGCGCCAGTTCCGCCGGCCGGTCCTCGCCTTCTCGGGCGCCCAGCACGCCTTGCTCCCGCTGATCGACCGGGCGCCGCTGCGGGCCGAACCGCCCGACGAGGCGCCCGGCGCCTACCACCGCGACACCGGCAGGGCCGCCCCGCACAACCTCTACCTGCGCCCGGCCGCCCTCCTGCGGACCGCTCCCGGCACGGCGGCACTGACCACGGGGTTCCGCTACGGCCCGGCCCCCTCCGGCGGCACCCCCGCCCCCTCCCGGACGGTGCGCTACCCGGCCGCCCGTTTCACCTTCACCTGGTCGGCCGCGCGCGGGAGTTGGCGAGTGACGATGGACGGCACCCCCGCCGGCACGGCCCCGGCGACGGTGGTCGTGCAGCACGTACGGGTCCGTACCTCGCGCTACCACGACGCCCTCGGCAACCACACGCCGTACACCGCGACGGTGGGCTCCGGCCGGGCGGAGGTGCTGCGGGACGGGCGCGCCTTCGAGGCCCACTGGTCACGGCCGACGGCGGCGGCCGGTACGGCGTTCACCGCGCCCGACGGCAGCCGGCTGGACTTCGCCGCCGGGCAGGTGTGGGTGGTGTTCGTACCGGCGGGGTGAGCGGGCGGGCGGGACCACGGGCGGCCGGAACAGGACTCGCGGCAGCGCCTCCGGTCCCCCACCGGGCGTCGGTCCGTCGCCGACGCGTCAGTGGAGGCCGTGTCCCGCCGCCCGGGCCTCGCGTGCTCGGTCCGCGAGGCCGTCCGCGCCGCAGGCCAGGGCGAGGTCCAGACCCCGGTCGAGTTCCGTGGCGGAACGGGCCGCGATGCCGTACTCGATCCGGGCCGCGGCGTGCTCGTACTGGCAGGGCGAGGCCTCCAGGTGGGTGACGGCCCGGGCGGCGAGCCGTACCGCCTCCTGGCCCGTCGCCAGCGCGGCGGCACAGCGCAGGGCCTCGCCCACCGCGGTGTCGGTGCCGAACCGTTCGGCCTGCCGGCGGGCGTCGGCGGCGAGCCGCGCGGCCCGGGCCGGATCCCGGCCGGCGAGGGCCCTGGCGAGGTCGACGGACCAGGGCGCGAGGACCGGGTTGTGGCCGCCGCGGGAGACGGCGGTCTTCTCGGCGGCCTCCAGTTCGTTGACGCCGTCCTCGGTGCGGCCGACGGCGAGCAGCAGACGGCCACGCACGGAGCGGATGTCGGGCAGCACGATCGTGGACGGGTACGGCGGTGCGAAGCCGTACTGTTCGGCGACCGACCAGGCCTTGGCGACGCGGCCCCGGGCCAGCAGGGTGTCGACCAGCCCGCAGACGGCCGACCAGTACAACGGCAGCCGCCGGCCCACGCGTTCGGCCAGGACCAGGGCCTCGCGCAGGGTGGTCTCGGCGTCGCGCAGCCTGCCCTGCCGGCGGTAGGCGAGCCCCAGGAAGGCGTTGGCCAGGGAGAGGTGGCCGCCGTGCCAGCCGGCCGCGGTGTAGACGCGCCGGGCCTCGGTGAACAGGCTCTCGGCGCGCTCCAGCCGGTCGGCGTAGGCGTACGCGCTGCCGAGCATCATCAGCAGTTCCATGCCCCACGCCGGGTCGGTCCAGCCGAGGCCGGGCGCGAGGCGGCCGTTGACGAGGGCCCGGTCGCACAGGGCCACGACCTCGTCGGCGCTCTCGCCGTGGGTCATCGCGTCGAAGCCGCGCAGGATCAGCAGGGCACGTTCGGCGTTGTCGCGGCCGGTGCAGGTGGCGGCCAGCTCGGCCAGGCGCCGGGAGCGGGCCGGGGAGACGGTCTCGCCGTGGATGCCCTCCCACATGAACTGGAAGGCCTGGAGCCGCATCCGGACGGGCCCCGCCTCGTGCCGGGCGGCCTCGGCCTCGACCGTGCGGACGGCCTCCTCCAACTGGTCGTTGTGGAGCAGGGCCTGGGAGAGGCGGACGACGGCGTCGACCCGTTCGGTGCCGTCCAGGCCGCGCATGCCGAGCGCGCTCTGGAGGTGGCCGATGGTGACCGCCGGGTTGGTCAGCAGGGTGGCGCAGCCCAGTTCGTACAGGACGTGGGCGTGCACCTCGGGCAGGGGCGGTTCCCGCAGGGCGCGTTCCAGGCAGCGGCGGGCCGCGTCGGGCGCGCCGACGGCGAGGTGTTCGCGGGCGGCGTCGCGCAGTTGCCGGACGAGTTCCTCGTCGTCGTCCGGGTGCACCTTCAGCAGGTGCCGGGCGGCCTCGGCGGCACCGCGGCCCAGCTCGGTGATCATCTGGGCGGCGACGCCGTGCATGGCGGTGCACACGCCGGGCGGGATGGAGTCGTAGACGGCGGAGGCGATGAGCGGGTGGACGAACTCCAGCTCGCCGGCCTCGTGTTCCGCGGCGGCGGCCGGGTCGGGCGGGGTGAGGATGCGGGCGTTGCGGAGCAGTTCGGCGCTGTGCCGGGCCACGTCGTCGCTCATGGTGGCGAGGCGGGCGACCATGTCGACGGTGATGCCGGTGCCGAGGATGGCGGCGGCCCAGGCGAACCGGGTGGCCTCCAGGCCGAGGCCCTTGAGCCGGTCGACCAGTCCGCCGCCGCGGGCGCCCCGGTTGAGGGCGCGCAACTCCCCGGCCTGCGCCTCGACGGGCTGGAGTTCGCTGTCCCGTACCTTGGCGAGGAGTTCGACGGTGTCGTAGGGGTTGCCGGCGGTGACGGCCCAGACCTCGCGGCAGAACGCGTCGTCGGCGTGGCGGCCGAGGGTGGCACGGGTGAGGCCGGCGGTGGCGTCCGGGGTGAGGGTCCTGAGGTTGCTGACGGGACGGCCGGCGGCCGCCGCCGCGTCGAGGTGGCGGGCGCCGTCCCCACCGGCCCCGTCCGGGCGGCGGGCGACCACGACGAGGACGGACAGGCCGGCCAGGCGCCCGGCGAACGCGGCGAGCCAGCGCAGGGTCTCCTGGTCGGCCCAGTGGGCGTCGTCGAGGAGCAGGACGAGCGGCCATTCACGGCCGGCCAGCCGGCACACCGCGGCGACCAGTCCGTCGCAGACGTACTGCGGGTCGGCGTTGCCCGCCCGCGGGTCGGCTATGCCGAGGGCGGGGCCGGCGATGTCGTACCAGTCGCCGAGGTACTCGCGGGCCTCGTCGGGCGGCAGGGACAGCAGCGCGGGCTGGAGCAACTGCCGTACCACGTTGAACGGGACGGACTTCAGGGTCTCGGCGCCGCGCGCGGACCATACCGTGCAGCCGCGGCGCTCGGCGATGCGGCGGGTCTCGGCCAGCAGCGCCGTCTTGCCGAGTCCGGCCTCGCCCCGGAAGACCAGCAGGCTGCCGGCGGACGAACGGTCGGCGCAGAGCGCGTCGAGCGCGTGTACGACGGTGGCGATCTCGGTGTCCCGCTCCCACAGGGGAGCCGAACCGGCCGCCGACGGGCGTCCCTCCGCCATGCGTTGCCTCCCCAGGTCGCCCGGACGACGTACGGAGCACGAGCGTAGTCCTTGGACGGGGTCCGTGGTGGCGGGTCCGTCAGGTATCGCCCCGCCGGGTGAACGCGGGTGCGGCCGGGCGACGCCGGTCCCGTCCGCCCGGCGGACGCGGGCGTGGACGCCGGGGTTCCGGTGAGGTCGGGGACGGGGGCCGGGCACCCGGGAGCCGGGCGTGGCGCGCCCGTTCACGGCATCGGCGGTGGACACTCTCATCCCTCTTTCACCGTTGCCTCATACGGTGGGGGCATGACGCAGGTGACTCCTCCCGGGTGGTACCCCGATCCCGGGCAGACGCATGACGCTCCGCCCACCGAACGCTGGTGGGACGGCAAGGCCTGGACGGACCGGACCCGCCCCGCCGGCACGGCCGCCTCGTGGGGTCCCCCGCCGGGACCGGCGGCCGGCGCCGTCCCGTCCCCGGCCCCTCCCGGACAGCCGGCCCCACCCGGACAGCCGGCCGGTCCGGCGGCCGCCGCACCGACGGGGTACGGCGCGTATCCCGGCGGGGCGGGGTACGGCGCGTACCCGGGACACCCGGCGTACCCCGCCCAGCCCCCGGCCGGGTCCCGGCGCGGGCTGCGCGCGGTCATAGCCGTCGCGGTGACGGCCGCGGTGCTGGTGAGCATCGGGGTCGGCGTGTACGCCCTCGCCGGGCACGGCGGCGACGGTGACCGCGCGGCTTCGCAGCGGGGCCCGGGCGGCGGGCAGGAGGGCGGCCGGGGCGGCCCGTTCGGCGGCCCGGGCGGCTCCGGCGGTGCCGGTGACTCGGGCGGGTCGGGCGGTTCCGGTGGGCAGGGCGGGCCGGGCGGCTCCGGCGGGGCCTCGCCGTCACCTCAGCGGTCCGGGGCGCCGGAGGTGCAGGGCGGCGGCACGGTGTCCGACCCGGTCACCGGCATCAGCCTGCCGGTGCCGAAGGGCTGGACCGGGCAGGCGAGCCGCGCCGGCGTGGCGGTGACCTCGGGCGACTCCTACAAGTGCCCGGGCGACACCACCAAGACGTGCACGGCGGGCGGCGCCTACACGGCCCCGGCGGCGCTGCTGGGCATCCGGGCCGGCACGGCCGAGAAGGTCGCGAAGGCGGACATCGCCGCCAACGTCAAGGAGTCGTACGGCGGCACCACCTACGGCGGCATCACCTCGCACCAGGTGCTGGCCTCCCGGGCGGTGAAGGTCGCCGGGCAGCAGGGCTACCTGGTCCGCTGGAAGGCGGTCACCAGCAAGGGCGCCGACGGCTACGTCGAGTCCGTGGCCTTCCCCTCGCCCGACAACCCCCGGCAGTTCCTGGTGGTGCGCTTCGGCGTGGACGTCGGCCGGCAGGTGTCCGTGGTCGACGAGATCGTCAAGGGGATCAAGGTCTCGTCCGGCACCGGCGACGGCCAGGACGTCTGAGACCCGGATCGGCCGGGTGGGGTTCCTCTCCGCTCAAGAGGAACCCCACCCGGCCGGGGGGTGCGCGCCGCCCCCGTCCCCACGGTGCGGCGCGGTCAGACCACCGTT
>NZ_JBIVZV010000016.1:0-213433 GCF_044759735.1 Streptomyces sp. NPDC100445
ACTGCAGGGGGGACCCTGTGGGAGAGTAGGACACCGCCGAACAATCTTTGGGAAAACCCCCGCATCTTCGATGCGGGGGTTTTCTGCGTTCCGGGACCCATTCAGCTCCGACGGTCAAGCTCCGACATTGATGCTCGGATTCGACGGCCGGGTCAGAGCCGGCCCGCCGCCTTGAGAGCGAGATACGCGTCCGCCAGAGCCGGCGCCAGGTCCTCCGGTGTCGTGTCCACCACCGTCACCCCATGACGACGCAGCTGCTCCGCGGTACGCCGGCGCTCGTCCAGCGCCTGAGCCGCCGCCGCGGCCTCGTACACCGCCTCCACGTTGCCTCGGGCCCCGGCCATACGGGCGATGTACGGATCCGCGACCGAGGCGACCAGGACGGTGTGGCGTCCCGTGAGCCGCGGAAGCATCGGGAGCAGGCCCTCCTCCACCGGTGCCGCGTCCAGTGTCGTCAGCAGCACGACCAGCGAGCGCCGCGGTGCCGTGCGCAGGACGGCTCCTGTGAGTCCGCGCGCGTCCGTCTCGACCAGCTCGGGTTCCACCGTGGCCATCGCGTGCACCAGGGACGGCAGTACGTCACGTGCCGAGCGGCCCTGCACGAGGGCGCGCACCCGGCGGTCGTAGGCCAGCAGGTCGACACGGTCGCCGGCGCGGGCCGCCAGCGCCGCCAAGAGCAATGCCGCGTCCATCGACGCGTCCAGACGCGGGGCGTCGCCCACCCGTCCCGCGGAGGTGCGGCCGGTGTCCAGGACGAGCAGGATGTGCCGGTCGCGTTCGGGTCGCCAGGTGCGGACCGCGACCGCGGACTGCCGTGCGGTGGCCCGCCAGTCGATCGAGCGGGTGTCGTCCCCGGGCACGTACTCGCGCAGACTGTCGAACTCCGTCCCCTCGCCCCGCGTCAGCACGCTGGTGCGGCCGTCGAGTTCACGCAATCGAGCGAGTTTCGACGGGAGGTGCTTGCGGCTCGTGAAGGCGGGGAGGACTCGTACAGTCCAGGGCAGTCGGTGGGTGCCCTGACGGGAGAACAGGCCGAGGGGACCGTAGGAGCGGATGGTCACGCGATCGGCCCGGCGGTCGCCCCGGCGGGTGGGACGCAGCCGGGTCGTCACCCGCCGGCGTTCGCCCGGGGGCACCGTCAGTCGGTGCCGGGAGGCCTCGGACTCGGTGCCCGGCCGCCAGCTGCTGGGCGGCCAGGCATCGCGAAGCAGAGCGCGCAGCGGACGGGAGGACGGGTTGGTGACCGAAAGGGTGACATCGGCGGTTTCACCGAGGCGTGTGGAGGTGTCGCCGGAGCGGGACAGTACGAGACGGCGCACGGGCGCGGCCAGGGCGTAGTCGCAGGCGCAGGCCATGGCCAGGGAGCCGTTGACCGCCGCCATGCCCGCCCAGCCGGGTTCCAGGACGCCGACGGGGATCGAGCCGAGGGCCGCGAGGAGGGCGGCGCGTCCGGTGAGGGGCATCAGCGGGGCACCGGGACGTGGGTGAGCACGGCGTTGATGACCGAGTCCGCGGTGACGCCCTCCATCTCGGCCTCCGGGCGCAGCTGGATCCGGTGGCGCAGGGTGGGCAGGGCGAGGGCCTTCACGTCGTCCGGGGTGACGTAGTCGCGGCCCGTCAGCCAGGCCCAGGCCCGGGAGGTGGCGAGCAGCGCGGTGGCGCCGCGGGGGGAGACGCCGAGGGTGAGGGAGGGCGATTCGCGGGTGGCGCGGCAGACGTCGACGACGTACGCGGCGATCTCGGGGGAGACCGTCGTGCCGGCGACGGCGGCGCGGGCCGCCGCGAGGTCGGCGGCCCCGGCCACGGGGCGTACGCCGGCGGCGCGCAGGTCGCGGGGGTCGAAGCCCGAGGCGTGGCGGGTGAGGACGTCGATCTCGTCCTGACGGGAGGGCAGAGGAACCGTCAGCTTGAGAAGGAAGCGGTCCAGTTGGGCCTCGGGGAGGGGATAGGTGCCCTCGTACTCGATCGGGTTCTGGGTCGCGGCGACGAGGAACGGCTCGGGCAGCGGGCGGGGCGTGCCGTCGACCGTCACCTGGCGTTCCTCCATGGCTTCCAGCAGGGACGACTGGGTCTTGGGCGGGGTGCGGTTGATCTCGTCCGCGAGGAGGAGGTGGGTGAAGACCGGGCCGGGCTGGAAGGAGAACTCGGCGGTGCGGGCGTCGTAGACGAGGGAGCCGGTGATGTCGCTCGGCATCAGGTCGGGGGTGAACTGGACGCGTTTGGTGTCGAGTTCCAGGGCCGACGCGAGAGCGCGGACGAGCAGCGTCTTGGCGACTCCGGGCACCCCTTCGAGCAGTACGTGTCCACGGCAGAGGAGCGCGATGACGAGGCCGGTCACGGCGGGGTCCTGGCCGACCACGGCTTTGGCGATCTCGGCGCGCAGGGCTTCCAGGGAGGCGCGGGCGGCGCCCGCGTCCCCGGTCCGCCCGGCGTTGTCAGTGGTCGGGGCCATCATGGACGGCGTACCTCTCTTTCGAGGGCGTCGAGTCGGTCGGTGAGGGCGACGAGGGTCGCGTCGTCGCCGGGCGGTGGTCCGAAGAGGAGGGCGTGCAGGGCCCGTCCGTCGCCGGTGAGGTGGGCGGACAGGGCGAGGAGCAGGTACTCGGGCGTGTGTGCCCGGGCCGGGGGGACGCCGACGAGGGGGGCGAGGCGGGTGCGGGTGGCGGAGCGGAGAACGGCGGCCGCGTGGTCGCGGGCGTCGGCCTTGCGGTAGAGGCGGGCGCGGCCCTCGGTGGTCTCCGAGGCGCGGATCGCCACGGGGAGCCGTTCGGCGACGAGGGGGCCGAGGCGGCGTGCCCGCCACAGGGCGGCGAGGCCGGCCGCGAGGAGGAGTTGTCCGGTGGCCAGGAGCCATCCCGTGGGGAGCAGGTCGAGGAAGTTCCGTCGGTCGCCGGTGGTGGTGGTGTCGGACAGTGAGGGGAGGTACCAGACCAGATGGGGGCGGGAGCCGAGGAGTTGGAGGGCGAGCGAGGCGTTGCCCTGCTGGTCGAGGCGGTTGTTGCGGAGGATGCCGGGTGCGCCGAGGACGACGGTGTCGCCGCTCCCGGAGGCCGCGGGGACACGCAGCAGGGTGGCGAGGCGCTGGCTGGGGTAGCAGGCGTCGGCGTCGAGGTGGGTGGTGGTGTAGCGGAGGCCGCCGGTGTCGGCGCTGCCCGCCCGCCGGGCCTCGGGCAGGAGGCAGTGGGGGGCGAGTGCGGAGCGGGGGCTGGTGGCCGGGTCCGCGGTGACCCCGGGGGCGAGCCGTTCGACGGACCAGCTGCCGGGCGCGACGAGGACGGCGCGTCCCCCGGAGGCCGCCGTCGCCGCGTGCAGCTGTTCCTGCTGACGGTGGGTCAGCCGGTCGGGTACGGCGACCAGCAGGGTGGTGTCCGGGCCGGTGGCGGCGCGGGCCGCGCCGAGCGTGGTGACCACACGGGTGGACACGCCGCGTGCCGCGAGGAGCCGGGCGACGGCGCGGCTGCCGTAGGGGTCCGCGGAGCGCGGGTCCAGGTCGCCGTGGTGGTCGGTGGAGTGTACGGCGGCCATGGCGACGGCCGCGGCCAGGATCAGTACGGCGGCGAGTGCGGCGCCCCGCGCGCGGGACCACACCTGGCGTCCGGTGGGCGTGGTGGAGGTGGCCGTGGCCGGAGCCTCGGTGGTCACTCGGCGTCCCCCCGGCGGGTGCGGTGGGGCGCGCCGGTGGCGTTGTCGGCGGTGCTCGGCCGGGTGTGCGCGAGGTCGTCGTCGAGGGCGGCGATGCGGTGGTACGACCGCGCGCTCGCCTCCCGTCCGCCGTATGTGACGTCGTCGAACTCGCGGGCGGCGGCGCGCAGCCGGTCCGTGTGCGCGGGGAGGGAACGGCCGGCCTCGGCTGCCGCTTCGTCCGCGGTGCGGCCGGGGTGCGGGTCGAGCAGGCCGCGTTCCTCCAGGGAGCGGACGAGGGCCCGCACGCGTTCCTGGACGGCCTGGTTCCACCGGCCCCGGGCGGCGTGCGCCTCGCCGGCCGCGCGGTGGTCGGCGGCGCTGCGGGGACGGTCGTCGAGCAGGGCGGTGGCGGGGGTGGGCCGGCGGTGCGGCGTGCCGAGCCGCCACCAGAGGGCGGCCGGTACGGCGGCGACGAAGAGGGTGACGACGACCAGGCCCACCGTGCCGCCGGGTGTCGCGGAGGCGGCCGAGCCGAGCAGCCGGTCGAGCAGGTCCCAGAACGCGTCGAGGGCGCGCTGGAGCGGACTGGGGTCGTTCTGGTGGTACAGCCGCTCGGACAGCTCGCGCCGGGCCGCCTCCCGCGCCGGACCGCGCGGGATCGTCACCGGTGGTCCGTCGCCCGAGTCGCCGGCCGTCGAGGCGATGGTGTCCGCCGCGCGCCGCACGAGTCGTACAGCCGTGGCGGCGGCACCCGGTGGGGCCGCCGTCGTGAGAACGCCCCCCGCGAGGCTCACCCCGTCAGCTCCCGGGGAGGGCGCCGGGGGCGGCGGTGCCGTAGCCCTGGACGCCGGCGGCGCGGGCCAGTTCGAGGTCGAGGGCCTCGCGACGGATGCGCTGGTCGATGTAGAGGAGCACGGTGACGCCGGCGGTGATCGGGAGGGTGAGCGTGGTGCCGATCAGGGAGCCGATCCCCCGGATGATCAGGAACGTCCAGCCGAGGTGCCCGGTGCCGGTGGTGAGGAAGTCGTCCATGCCGTCGCCGCTCGCGGCCGCGCCGATGGCGGCGAAGGGCACGGTGACGATGGCCGAGACGATGCCGGAGATGAGCCAGGCGAGCGACTGGATGCCGAGGATGCGCCACCATGCGCCGCGCACCAGCTTGGCGGAGCGGCCCATGGCCTTCAGCACGCCCTGCCGTTCCAGCATCAGGGCGGGCGTGGCCAGGAAGTAGCGGATCGACAGCCACACCGCGACGGCCGTGGCGCCGAGGAGGCCGAGGGCGAGCAGCGCGGATCCACCGGCGTCGTCGCCGGTGCGCCGTACCAGGAAGCCGGGCAGTGCGCCGGCGACGAACACACCGGCGATGATCAGACCGAGCAGGAGCAGCAGTCCGCCGAGCCGGGGGAGCTGCGGGCGGGCCTCGCGCCAGGCCTCGCCGCCGCCGATCGGCTTGCCGAGCACGGCGCGGCTGGTGACGGTCGCCAGCAGGGCGGTGGCGACGATGAGGGCGGCGCCGGAGATCACGGAGACGACGCCGGAGCTGATCATCGTCTCGCGCATGGCGCGGAGCACGTCGTCGGGGGTGGCGGTGCGGCCGTCCAGAGGGGTCCGGGGGAGGGTGTCGTCGAGGAAGAGGCCCTGCACGACGACCAGGGCGATGTCGGTGACCAGGGCGACCGCCAGTGCGATGCCGAGGACCGTGCGCCAGTGCGCGCGCATGGTGGAGACGGCGCCGTCGAGGATCTCGCCGACGCCGAGCGGGCGCAGCGGGACGACGCCGGGCTTGGCCGCGGGCGGGGGGCCGCCCCAGCCGCCGCCCCAGGCGGGGTAGCCGCCGGGGGCCGCGTGACCGCCACCGGGGCCGCCCCAGCCGGTGGCTCCGTGACCGCCGGGGTACCGGCCGTCCCAGCCGGGGCCGGGCGGCGGCGGGGGTGCCTGGCCCGGACCGGGGGCGCCGGTGGGCGCGGGCCACTGGCCGGGCGGCGGCTGCCGCTCCGACCACGTCGCGCCCCGGTCCGGTGTGTTCGCGGCCGCCCGCGGTTCCCGGTCGTCGGTGCCGGGGTGGTCGGCGGGTTCGGCGGGGCCGGACGCACCGGGCTCCCGCCCCTCGGGCGACGGGGCGGATCCGGGCGAGGCCCAGCCCGGAGTGTCTGTCATCGAAGCTCCTTCTCGGTGCCCTTCCGCGGTCGCGGCGGAGGGTTGGCAGCCATCGTGCCATGGGCCGGTCACGGCGGGTCCGGTCGAGGTGGGGGCCGGCCACCTTCAATTGTCCGCCGTTTCCGGGGCAGACTGACGGCATGGCTGATCAGCAGGCGCGAACCGGTGAGGACAGGCGGCCGACCGAGATACCGGCGATCCGATGGGAGGAACCACCCGAGGGGCCCGTGCTGGTCCTTCTCGATCAGACGAGGCTTCCGGCCGAAGAGGTCGAACTGGTGTGCACGGACGCGTCGGCGCTGGTGGAAGCGATCCGTTCGCTCGCCGTGCGCGGGGCGCCGCTGCTCGGGATCGCGGGGGCGTACGGTGTCGCGCTCGCCGCCGCGCGCGGGTTCGACGTGGCCGACGCGGCGCGGGCGCTGGAGGAGGCCAGGCCCACCGCGGTGAACCTGTCCGTCGGCGTGCGCCGGGCCCGGGCCGCGTACGAGGCGGCGCTGGCCGGCACCGGTGACCCCACGGCCGCGGCGGTGGCGACGCTCGCCGCGGCGCGGACGCTGCACCGGGAGGACGCCGAGGCCAGCGTACGGATGGCCGCTCACGGTCTGGCGCTGCTGGACGAGCTGCTGCCCGCCGGCGGGCACCGGGTGCTGACGCACTGCAACACCGGTTCGCTGGTGTCGGGCGGGGAGGGCACGGCCCTGGCGGTGGCGCTCGCCGCGCACCGGGCGGGGCGGTTGCGGCGGCTCTGGGTGGACGAGACGCGTCCGCTGCTCCAGGGCGCCCGTCTGACGGCGTACGAGGCGGCCCGGGCCGGGATGGCGTACACGCTGCTCACCGACAACGCGGCGGGTTCGCTGTTCGCGGCGGGCGAGGTGGACGCGGTGCTGGTCGGGGCGGACCGGATCGCGGCCGACGGCTCGGTGGCGAACAAGGTGGGGAGCTATCCGCTGGCGGTGCTCGCCCGGTACCACCATGTGCCGTTCATCGTGGTGGCGCCGCTGACGACCGTCGACCCGGACACACCGGACGGGGCGTCGATCGAGGTCGAGCAGCGTCCCGGCTACGAAGTGACCGAGATCGCGGCGCCGCAGGTGCCGGTGACGGGAGCGGGCGGCGGGATCCCGGTGGCGCCCCTGGGCACCCAGGCGTACAACCCGGCGTTCGACGTGACGCCGCCCGAGCTGGTGACGGCGATCGTCACCGAGGAGGGGATCGTCTCCCCCGTGACGGCCGAGGCGCTGGCGGAGCTGTGCGCCCGGGCGCGTCAGGTGACGGCCGGCTGACGGCGCGACCCCGAACGGGGCCCGGGGAGCGGCTCCTCCCGGGGCCCCGGGAGGGCCCGGCGGAGCGGGCGTCGGGCCCGCCGCGGACCCGGTCCGGCGCGGCCGCGGCGGACCGGGGCAGACAGTGACGCCCCTGTACGACTATCGTCACCGGCCAGTGAGCCTGCTCACCTGCGCCTCTGTCGTCGTTACGAGAATGGGATGATGTCGTTTATGAAGGGACGAGTCCTTGTCGTCGACGACGACACCGCACTGGCCGAGATGCTCGGCATCGTGTTGCGTGGTGAAGGTTTTGAGCCGTCTTTCGTAGCCGACGGCGACAAGGCGCTGGCTGCTTTCCGTGAGTCCAAGCCCGATCTGGTGCTGCTGGACCTGATGCTGCCCGGACGGGACGGCATCGAGGTCTGCCGGCTGATCCGGGCGGAGTCCGGGGTGCCGATCGTGATGCTCACGGCGAAGAGCGACACCGTCGATGTCGTCGTGGGCCTGGAGTCGGGGGCCGACGACTACATCGTCAAGCCGTTCAAGCCGAAGGAGCTGGTGGCGCGGATCCGGGCGCGGCTGCGCAGGTCCGAGGAGCCGGCGCCGGAGCAGCTGACCATAGGTGACCTGGTCATCGACGTGGCCGGGCACTCGGTGAAGCGGGACGGGCAGTCGATCGCGCTGACGCCGCTGGAGTTCGACCTGCTGGTCGCGCTCGCGCGCAAGCCCTGGCAGGTGTTCACCCGCGAGGTGCTGCTGGAGCAGGTGTGGGGCTACCGGCACGCGGCGGACACGCGGCTGGTCAACGTGCACGTCCAGCGGCTGCGCTCCAAGGTCGAGAAGGACCCGGAGCGGCCGGAGATCGTGGTGACCGTCCGTGGTGTCGGTTACAAGGCCGGACCGAGCTGACATGCACGGGGACAGTGCCGCTTCGGCCCCCGGCAGGTCCGGGACCCGCCCGGAGCGGCCTGTCGGCCGGCCGGCGCCGGCCGCGCGTCTGCGGCGGCTGTTCCAGGGCGGCTGGCCCCGGGCCGGCGTCCAGGGCAGCCCGGTGCTGCGGTTGCTGCTGCGCTGGGTGCGCCGTCCGCTGCTGCCGGTGATGCGGCTGTGGCGGCGCAACATCCAGCTGAGGGTCGTCGCCACGACCCTGCTGATGTCGCTGGGTGTCGTCCTGCTGCTGGGTTTCGTCGTGATCGGGCAGGTACGCAACGGCCTGCTCGACGCGAAGGTGAAGGCGTCGCAGAGCCAGGCCACGGGCGGGTTCGCGGTGGCCAAGCAGAAGGCGGACGAGGCGGCCGGCGGGGTCGGCGCGGGCACGGCGGCCGGGACCGGTGCCGGCGACGGCACGGTGACCCCGGACGGGCGGCAGTCGCAGAACGTCATCCCGTGGATGAGCGACCTCGTGGATTCGCTGTCCAGCGGCGGTGCGGGCGCCTTCGACGTGGTGACGCTGCCCGTCGGTGACGACAGCGGCGGCGGGCGCAGCCCGCGCGGCTCGGGGAACGTCAGCCCGACGTCCAGCGTGCCCGCGGACCTGCGGGAGCGGGTCAACGGCGGTACGACGGCCGCCCAGAGCTACACGCGGATCGTCTACTCCAACGGCAAGGAGTCCCAGCCGGCGCTGGTCATCGGCAAGCAGGTCAACGACCCCAACGGGCGGCCGTACGAGCTGTACTACCTCTTCCCGCTGACGCAGGAGGAGAAGTCCCTCAGCCTGGTCAAGGGCACGCTGGCGACCGCCGGGCTGTTCGTGGTCGTCCTGCTGGGGGCCATCGCCTGGCTGGTGGTGCGGCAGGTGGTCACGCCGGTGCGGATGGCGGCCGGGATCGCGGAGCGGCTGTCCGCGGGGCGGTTGCAGGAACGGATGAAGGTCACCGGCGAGGACGACATCGCGCGCTTGGGCGAGGCCTTCAACAAGATGGCGCAGAACCTCCAGGTGAAGATCCAGCAGCTGGAGGACCTGTCGCGGATGCAGCGCCGGTTCGTGTCGGACGTCTCGCACGAACTGCGCACCCCGCTGACCACCGTCCGGATGGCCGCCGACGTCATCCACGAGGCGCGCGAGGACTTCGACCCGGTGACCGCGCGCTCCGCCGAGCTGCTCGCCGACCAGCTGGACCGGTTCGAGTCGCTGCTCGCGGACCTGCTGGAGATCAGCCGGTTCGACGCCGGGGCGGCGGCGCTGGAGGCCGAGCCGATCGACCTCAGGGAGGTCGTCCGCCGGGTGGTCAGCGGCGCCGAGCCGCTCGCGGAGCGCAAGGGCAGCCGCATACGGGTGCGCGGTGACCGGCAGCCCGTCGTCGCCGAGGCGGACGCCCGGCGCGTGGAGCGCGTCCTGCGCAACCTCGTCGTCAACGCCGTCGAGCACGGTGAGGGCAAGGACGTGGTCGTCAGGCTCGCCTCGGCGGGCGGGGCGGTGGCCGTCGCGGTGCGCGACTACGGCGTCGGGCTGAAGCCCGGTGAGGCGACCCGGGTGTTCAGCCGTTTCTGGCGGGCCGACCCGGCGCGCGCGCGTACCACCGGCGGTACCGGGCTGGGGCTGTCGATCGCCCTGGAGGACGCGCGGCTGCACGGCGGCTGGCTCCAGGCGTGGGGCGAGCCGGGCGGCGGTTCGCAGTTCCGGCTGACGCTGCCGCGGACGGCGGACGAGCCGCTGCGGGGTTCCCCGATACCGCTGGAGCCCAAGGACTCGCGCCGCAACCGCGGCCTCGACGACGCCGGTCAGCGCCGGGGCGACGAGGAGAAGCGGGCGACGGTCCCGGTGCAGCAGGGCGGCCCGCAGGCGTCCGCGCTGCCGCCGCGGACATCGGGCGCGCCGCGGCTGGCCAACGCCGGTCCCGCCGCCGACCCGACCGCGCTGCCGGGCAACGGCGCGCGCGTCGTGCCCCGGCCCGCCGGCGGCGCCCGGCGCCCGGACGACAGGCCGGCGGCCCGTCCGCCGGCCGACGCGGACGCGGACCGGCCGCGCACCTCCGCGTCCGGCACGGCCGCGCCGAAGGACTCGAACCAGCCAGGGGAGGCATTTCGTGGCCGCTGACCGCACGGGGGGCGCACGGCGGCGGCCGGGGCGCGCGGTGGCGTACGCCGCACTGGGGATGGTCGTACTGGCCGGGTGCGCCTCGATGCCCGACAGCGGGGACCTCAGGGACGTGGAGTCCACACCGCGGCAGGACACCGGGGTACGCGTCTTCGCGATGCCGCCCGCCGAGGGAGTCGGTCCCGGCGAGATCATGCAGGGCTTCCTTGAGGCTCTGACCAGCGACGACCCCGGTTATGACACGGCGCGCAAGTACCTGACGGCGGACGCGGCCCGCAGGTGGCGGCCGGAGCGGTCGACGACGGTCCTCGCGAACGGCCCGAGCATCGCGACCAACTGCAACCCGGGGGGCCGGGAGGAGACCAACAGCGCGACCTGTGTGCTGACCGGCGCCCGGGTCGCCACGGTCGACGAGGAGCAGGCCTACCAGCCCGCCGAGGCCCCCTACCGCAAGAAGCTGCACCTGACGAAGAACCCCAGGAGCGGGCAGTGGCGCATCGACGGGCTGCCCGACGGTGTCGTCATGGGCAAGTCGGACTTCCAGCGGAACTACACGTCCGTCGACAAGTACTACTTCGCCTCCCGCACGGCGGCCGGGGCCGGCGGGCAGCCGGTGGCGGTCGCCGATCCGGTGTTCGTGCGCAGCAAGGTGGACCCGATGACGGAGCTGGTCCGCTCGCTGCTGCACGGTCCCACCGCGTGGCTCGGCCCGGTGGTCCGGTCGAGTTTCCCGACGGGTACGGCGCTCGGCAAGGGCGTCTCCGGGCTGGCGCCGGACGACCAGAACAGGCTGACCGTGCCACTGAACCTGAAGGCCTCCCGGGTCACGGCCGGCAAGTGCACCGAGATGGCGACGCAGGTGCTGTTCACCCTGCGCAACCTGGTGCCGACGCTGGAGTCCGTGCAGCTGCGGGGGGCGGGCGGCGACCGGCTGTGCGAGGTCAGCGAGGAGCGCGCGGAGTCCGCCGCCTGGCACGGCTCCGTCCGGCGTCCCGAGTACCTGTACTTCCTCGACGGCAGGCACCGGCTGGTGCGGATGCCGACCGGCAGCACCGGGGCCGGCGCGGGCGCCGACCGGGTGCCCGGGCCGCTGGGCGAGGGCGGCAGCGGGCTGCGGTCCGTGGCCGTGTCGCGGGACGAGGACACCGCGGCCGCCGTCGGTGACCAGGGTGCCTCGCTGTACACGACGTCGCTGTCGACCGGCGGGGCGCTCGGCGAGCCGCTGGTGACCAGCGGTGGCGCGACGCCGGCGGAGCGACTGGCCACGCCGAGCTGGGACGCCCGCGGCGATCTGTGGGTGGCCGACCGGGACCCGCGCCGGCCGCGGCTGTTCGTCCTGGAACAGGGCGGCGACAAGCCGGAGCGGGTCGCGGTCCCGGACCTGCCGGGCCGCATCACCGACGCGCGGGTGGCCGCCGACGGGACGCGGATCGCGCTGGTGGTGGAGAAGGACGGCAAGCGGTCGCTGCTGATCGGCCGGGTCCAGCACGACGACGGCACCGGGCAGGGCATCTCGGTGGACGGGCTGCACTCGCCGGCGCCGGATCTGGAGGAGGTCAGCGCCGTCTCCTGGGCCGGTGACAGCAGACTGCTCGTCGTCGGCCAGGAGCACGGCGGCGTGCAGCAGATGCGGTACGTCCAGATCGACGGCTCCGCGCTCGACAGCCCGGCCCCGGGCGCGCTCCCCGGCGTGAAGGCCATCGCCGCCTCGGAGAACGAGCGGGTGCCGCTGGTGGCGTACTCGGACGACGGGATCGTACGGCTGCCGTCCGGCGAGCAGTGGCAGAAGATCGACAAGGACGGGACGGCGCCGGTCTATCCGGGCTGAGCGCCGGCCGTTCCGCCGGTGCACGCGTTGTCCACAGGCGGTTGTCCACAGGGGTGGCGGGCCGGGACCGGCGTCGGCACAGTGGTGGGCATGCGGGGGTGGTGGCAGGAACTCACCGACCTGGTGCTGCCGTCCGACTGCGCGGGCTGCGAGGCACCTCGTACGGCGCTCTGCCCGCGCTGCCGGGCCGCGCTGGAGGGACGTCCGGCGCGGCGGGTACGGCCGGTGCCGGAGCCGGCCGGGCTGCCGGTGGTGCACGCGGTGGCGCCGTACGCGACGGAGGTGCGCGCGCTGCTCCTCGCCCACAAGGAGCGCGGCGCGCTGGCGCTCGCCGGGACGCTGGGCGCGGCGCTCGCGGAAGCGGTGCGGGCGGGCCTTCGCGCTCCGGGGGCCGGCCTCCACCGACCGGGGGCGGGTGGCGGACCCGGTGGGCGTCCGGGGCCGGTGCTGCTGGTCCCGGTGCCCTCCGCGCGGTGGGCGGTGCGGGCGCGCGGCCACGACCCGGTACGGCGGATGGCGCTCGCGGCGGCCCGGGAGCTGCGGCGCACCGGGACGCCGGCCCGGGTGGCGGCCGTGCTGCGGCAGCGGCGGGCCGTGGCGGACCAGACGGGTCTGGACGCGCGGCGCCGCCGGGCGAACCTGGCCGGCGCGCTGGAGGTCACCGCCGGGGGCGGCCGGCTGCTCGGGACGGGCCGGATCGTGCTCGTCGACGACCTCGTCACCACGGGCGCCAGTCTCGCCGAGGCGGCGCGGGCCCTCGGGGCGGCGGCGGTCCCCCGCCCCGATCAGGGGACGCCTGTGTACGCCGCCGCAAGCCGGGAAGGTAGGGGAGAACAACGGAACGGTGCACGGCTGGAGGGAAGGAAGTGCGTGCCGGATGCACCGGATATCGCGGTACCGAACGCCCTCGGGCGACTGCTCCGCGCCGCGGTGATCGCCGCGCCGTGGGATTCTTTCGAATTGGACAGGAACTGACCGTCGACCTGCGTCGTTGCAGGTAGTGAGAGGGATACGAGAGGGGTTATTCACTCCGACGGAGGTACGTCGTAGTAGAGGGTGACGCCATCCGTCCGGGCGAGATATGTTCGGTGGTGAGGAAAGGCGCAGGCCACACCTCCCATATCCGAATGCCGTGCCGCGGGTTTTTCTCAATCACCCGCACCGGTGGGGTGGAGATCTCGTCCATGGGGGAGGAGGAGGTGGAAGTCACCGAGTCCGAGGTCCGGTGATCACCGGACCTGGTGCGAAAGGGAGACGCTCCGCCGAGGCGGAGCGATCCGGGAACGGAGTTCTGCGTGGACATCGTCGTCAAAGGCCGCAAGACCGAGGTGCCCGAGCGGTTCCGCAAGCACGTGGCCGAGAAGCTGAAGCTGGAGAAGATCCAGAAGCTCGATGGCAAGGTGATCAGCCTCGACGTCGAGGTGTCCAAGGAGCCCAACCCCCGACAGGCCGACCGCTGTGACCGAGTGGAGATCACGCTCCGCTCCCGCGGTCCGGTGATCCGGGCGGAGGCAGCGGCCAGCGACCCGTACGCGGCACTCGACCTGGCGGCGGAGAAGCTGGACGCGCGTCTGCGCAAGCAGCACGACAAGCGCTACTCACGCCGGGGCGCGCACCGCGTGTCGGCGGCGGAGATCGCCGACCACGTCCCGGACGTGGCGACGCTGGACGAGAACGGCCTCCTCGTCCAGGAGGAGGAGCAGCAGGACGCGGTGCCGACCAAGAGGATCGGCTCGCTGGAGATCAAGGGCGAAGGCCCCCTCGTGGTCCGCGAGAAGACCCACGTCGCCTCCCCGATGACGCTCGACCAGGCCCTGTACGAGATGGAACTGGTCGGCCACGACTTCTATCTGTTCGTCGACGCCGAGACGAAGGAACCGAGCGTCGTCTACCGACGGCACGCCTACGACTACGGCGTGATCCACCTCAGCACCGACCCGATGGTCACCGAGACGGACCCGCACGCGGCGGGTGGCACGCTGGGCGGCTGACCCGCCCGGCCCGAAGCTCGGCCGGTGCCCCTGGAGCGCCTGTGCGCCCCCAGGGGCACCGATGTGCGACCACTTCACGCCTCGCACGTCACCTCGGTGGCGCCCGGGCATGGAATCATGGCCGCACCGGCCCAACCGGTGGGCCGCTGCCTTGGGTTGGCGATGGCACAGGACCACGGGCCACAGCCTTCAGGGGGAGGAACGATGGCGGACACCTTCGGACCGATGCGGGACGGGGGCGCCGGCGACCATGTCAACGGCAGGGACCCGGACGCGGGCTCCGCACGCCAGGAGCCGATCCGGGTCCTGGTCGTGGACGACCACGCCCTCTTCCGGCGCGGCCTGGAGATCGTGCTCGCCGCCGAGGAGGACATCCAGGTCGTCGGCGAGGCGGGGGACGGCGCCGAGGCCGTGGACAAGGCCGCCGACCTGCTGCCCGACATCGTGCTGATGGACGTCCGCATGCCCCGGCGCGGCGGTATCGAGGCCTGCACCTCCATCAAGGAGGTGGCGCCCAGCGCGAAGATCATCATGCTGACGATCAGCGACGAGGAGGCCGACCTCTACGAAGCGATCAAGGCGGGCGCGACCGGATACCTCCTCAAGGAGATCTCGACCGACGAGGTGGCCACCGCGATCCGCGCGGTGGCCGACGGGCAGTCGCAGATCAGCCCTTCGATGGCGTCGAAACTCCTCACCGAGTTCAAGTCGATGATCCAGCGCACCGACGAGCGCCGGCTGGTGCCCGCGCCCCGGCTGACGGACCGGGAGCTGGAGGTGCTCAAGCTCGTCGCGACCGGGATGAACAACCGGGACATCGCCAAGGAGTTGTTCATCTCCGAGAACACCGTGAAGAACCACGTCCGCAACATCCTGGAGAAGCTCCAGCTGCACTCCAGGATGGAGGCCGTGGTCTACGCGATGCGGGAGAAGATCCTCGAGATCCGCTAGCCCTGTCCGAGCAGCACGGACAGTTCCCTGGTGAGCGGCTCGCGCAACTCGGCCGCGTCCACCCGCTCCACCCGCACGTCCGTGCAGTTCACCCAGGTCGCCGCCTCGACGAGGGCCTGCGCGACCGCCGGCACCGCCTTCGGCCCGTCCAGGGTGACCTGCCTCGCCACCAGCGTGCCGCCCTCGCGGGCCGGGTCGACCCGCCCGACCAGCCGGCCGCCGGCCAGCACCGGCATCGCGAAGTAACCGTGGACCCGCTTGGGCCGGGGCACGTACGCCTCCAGGCGGTGGCTGAAGCCGAAGATCCGCTCCGTGCGCGCCCGCTCCCAGACCAGGGAGTCGAACGGCGACAGCAGGGTGGTGCGGTGCCGGCCGCGCGGCGGTGCCGCGAGGGCCGCCGGGTCGGCCCAGGCCGGCCTGCCCCACCCCTCGACCTCCACCGGCACCAGCCCCGAGTCGGCGATCACCGCGTCGACCTGCTCGCCCTTGAGGCGGTGGTAGTCGGCGATGTCCGCGCGCGTGCCGACACCGAGGGACTCGCCCGCCAGCCGGACCAGGCGGCGCAGGCACGCGGCGTCGTCCAGGTCGTCGTGGAGCAGCTTCTGAGGGATCGCGCGCTCGGCGAGGTCGTACACCCGCTTCCAGCCGCGCCGTTCCACGCACACCACCTCGCCGTACATCAGCGCGCGCTCGACGGCGACCTTGGTGCCCGACCAGTCCCACCACTCGCTGGTGCGCTTCGCGCCGCCCAGCTCCGTGGCGGTCAGCGGGCCCTCCGCGCGCAGCTGCGCGACGACCTGGTCGTAGACCCCCGCGGGGAGGTCGTGATTCCAGTGCGGCCGGCCGCGGTAGGCGCGGCGGCGGAAGGCGAAGTGCGGCCACTCCTCGACGGGGAGGATGCAGGCCGCGTGCGACCAGTACTCGAAGGCGTGGGTGTCCGACCAGTACGCGCCCTCGACGGCCCTGCGGCCGACGGCGCCCAGGCGCGCGTACGGCACGAGTTCGTGGGAGCGGGCGAGGACCGAGATCGTGTCGAGCTGCACCGCGCCGAGGCGGCGCAGCACCCCGCGCACACCGGCACGCCGGTCGGGCGCGCCGAGAAGGCCCTGGGCGCGCAGCACGATCCGGCGGGCGTCGTCCGCGGTGAGGGTGGTGGTGGGGCGCGGGTGGGTCGTCATGCGTCGGAGGGTAGAGGGTGCCACTGACAGTGCGGGTCGGGCCCTCCCGATCACCGATGCCGGGCCCTCCCGGTCACGAACGCGCGGGCAGGTAGGGGGCGGTGGAGGGCAGTCCGAGGTCCGAGGGGAGCAGGGAGCCGACCCAGCAGTCCCGGCGCACCCCCTTGTTGTTGAGGGCGGAGCGCAGGGTGCCCTCGACGGTGAACCCGGCGTGTTCGACCACCGCGCGGGAGGCGTGGTTGCCCACCTCCGCGCGCCATTCGACCCGGTCGACGCCGACCTCGGTGAAGATCCACCGGCAGGCGGTGAGGGTGGCCTCGGTCAGGTAGCCGTTGCCCCGGTGTTCCCGGGCCGCCCAGAAGCCGATCTCGGCCGTGCCCAGGGAACGCATCGTCAGACCGAGCACGCCGGCCAGCGGGCCGGCGGCGAGGAACACGCCGAAACCGAACATCGACCCCTGTGCCCAGCCGTCGGGGACGATCTGTTCGGTGAAGGCGAGCGCGTGTTCCGGCAGGTAGGGCGAGGGGATCGTGGTCCAGCGCCGGATGTCGGGGTCCTGTACGGCCACGTACACCGCGTCGGTGTCGGCGGGGCCGACGGCGCGGAGCACGAGACGGTCCGTGGTGAGCGTGACGGGTCGCATCGCCCGATTCTGCTGGGCGCGCCCCCGGGGTGGCCATCCGGGTGGACACGGTGTGAGCGGGTGATCACGCCCGGCGGGGAATCGGGGTGCGGAGCGGCACCATCCGGCCGCCCCGTCCGTTGTCCCGGGTGAAGCAGCCGTCGCGCCGCCAGGCCTCCCGGGGCAGCCGGGTCCTCGCATACGATGGCCGTTGCTCAGTACGTCACAAGGAAACCCGACCGTCCCAGGCCCGACCGGCAAGGAGACCAGCCCCCGTGTCCGTCCTCTCGAAGATCATGCGTGCAGGCGAAGGCAAGATCCTGCGCAAGCTGCACCGCATCGCGGACCAGGTCAACTCCATCGAAGAGGACTTCGTCAACCTCTCCGACGCCGAGCTGCGCGCCCTCACCGATGAGTACAAGCAGCGGTACGCCGACGGTGAGAGCCTGGACGACCTGCTCCCCGAGGCGTTCGCCACCGTACGCGAGGCCGCCAAGCGCGTCCTCGGCCAGCGGCACTACGACGTCCAGATGATGGGCGGCGCCGCGCTCCACCTCGGGTACGTGGCCGAGATGAAGACCGGTGAGGGCAAGACCCTCGTCGGCACGCTGCCCGCGTACCTGAACGCCCTGTCCGGGAAGGGCGTCCACCTCATCACGGTCAACGACTACCTGGCCGAGCGCGACTCCGAGATGATGGGCCGCGTCCACAAGTTCCTGGGGCTCGAGGTCGGCTGCATCCTCGCCAACATGACGCCGGCTCAGCGCCGTGAGCAGTACGCGTGCGACATCACCTACGGCACGAACAACGAGTTCGGCTTCGACTACCTGCGCGACAACATGGCGTGGTCGCAGGACGAGCTGGTGCAGCGCGGCCACAACTTCGCCATCGTGGACGAGGTCGACTCCATCCTCATCGACGAGGCCCGTACGCCGCTGATCATCTCCGGCCCCGCCGACCAGGCCACCAAGTGGTACGGCGACTTCGCCAAGCTGGTCACGCGCCTCAAGCGCGGCGAGGCCGGCAACCCCCTGAAGGGTCTCGAGGAGACCGGCGACTACGACGTCGACGAGAAGAAGCGCACGGTCGCCATCCACGAGTCCGGCGTCAGCAAGGTCGAGGACTGGCTGGGCATCGACAACCTCTACGAGTCGGTGAACACCCCGCTCGTGGGTTACCTGAACAACGCCATCAAGGCGAAGGAACTGTTCAAGAAGGACAAGGACTACGTCGTCATCGACGGCGAAGTCATGATCGTCGACGAGCACACCGGCCGTATCCTCGCCGGCCGCCGCTACAACGAGGGCATGCACCAGGCGATCGAGGCGAAGGAAGGGGTGGACATCAAGGACGAGAACCAGACCCTCGCCACGATCACCCTCCAGAACTTCTTCCGCCTGTACAGCAAGCTGTCCGGCATGACCGGTACGGCGATGACCGAGGCCGCCGAGTTCCACCAGATCTACAAGCTCGGTGTGGTCCCCATCCCGACCAACAAGCCGATGGTCCGCGCGGACAAGTCCGACCTGATCTACCGCACCGAGGTCGCCAAGTTCGAGGCGGTCGTCGACGACATCGCCGAGAAGCACGAGAAGGGCCAGCCGATCCTCGTCGGCACCACCTCCGTCGAGAAGTCGGAGTACCTCTCGCAGCAGCTCAGCAAGCGCGGCATCCAGCACGAGGTGCTCAACGCCAAGCAGCACGACCGTGAGGCGCAGATCGTCGCCCAGGCCGGCCGCAAGGGCGCCGTGACCGTGGCCACCAACATGGCCGGCCGTGGCACGGACATCAAGCTCGGCGGCAACCCCGAGGACCTCGCCGAGGCGGAGCTGCGCCAGCGCGGCCTCGACCCCGAGGAGCACATCGAGGAGTGGGCCGCGGCCCTGCCGGCCGCCCTGGAGCGGGCCGAGGCCGCGGTCAAGGCCGAGAAGGACGAGGTCGAGGCCCTCGGCGGGCTGTACGTGCTGGGCACCGAGCGGCACGAGTCGCGCCGCATCGACAACCAGCTGCGCGGCCGCTCCGGACGTCAGGGCGACCCCGGCGAGTCCCGCTTCTACCTGTCCCTCGGCGACGACCTCATGCGGCTGTTCAAGGCGCAGATGGTCGAGCGCGTGATGTCGATGGCGAACGTGCCGGACGACGTGCCGATCGAGAACAAGATGGTCACCCGGGCGATCGCGTCCGCGCAGGCCCAGGTGGAGACGCAGAACTTCGAGACCCGCAAGAACGTCCTGAAGTACGACGAGGTGCTCAACCGGCAGCGCGAGGTCATCTACGGCGAGCGCCGCCGCGTCCTGGAGGGCGAGGACCTCGAGGAGCAGATCCAGCACTTCATGGACGACACGATCGACGCGTACATCGCCGCCGAGACCGCCGAGGGCTTCCCCGAGGACTGGGACCTGGACCGGCTGTGGGGCGCCTTCCGCCAGCTGTACCCGGTGAAGATCACCGTGGAGGAGCTGGAGGAGGCGGCCGGCGACCGCGCGGGCCTGACCGCCGAGTTCCTCTCGGAGTCCATCAAGGAGGACATCCACGACCAGTACGCCTCCCGGGAGGCGCAGCTCGGCTCCGAGATCATGCGTGAGCTGGAGCGCCGGGTCGTGCTGTCGGTGCTGGACCGCAAGTGGCGCGAGCACCTCTACGAGATGGACTACCTCCAGGAGGGCATCGGCCTGCGCGCGATGGCGCAGAAGGACCCCCTGGTCGAGTACCAGCGCGAGGGCTTCGACATGTTCACCGCCATGATGGAGGGCATCAAGGAGGAGTCCGTCGGCTACCTGTTCAACCTGGAGGTCCAGGTCGAGCAGCAGGTCGAGGAGGTCCCGGTCGAGGAGGCCGTGCCCGCGGGCGAGGGCGTGCACGACACGGTGCCGGCGCAGGCGGGCGCCCGTCCCGAGATCCGCGCGAAGGGGCTGGACGTCCCGCAGCGGCGTGACCTGCACTTCTCGGCGCCGTCGGTGGACGGCGAGGGTGGCATCGTCGAGCGTGACCTGGAGGACGAGGAGCCGGTGCGCTCCGAGTCCGACGGGCTCACCCGCGCCGAGCGGCGCCGCCAGGCCAAGGGTGGTCGCCGCCGCAAGAAGTGACGCCTGGGCGTGAACAGGGCCGGTTCCCTCCGCGGGGCCGGCCCTTTTCGTCGTCGGGTGCGGGTGTGCGGGGGTCGGTCGCGCAGTTCCCCGCGCCCCTGAGGGGGCCGCTGTCCCCCCGGGGTCAGTGGGGGCCCGTTTCCACGGCTGTGCAGCGCCAGCGGAGGTCGTTGCCGCGTTCCAGGCGGAAGGCCATGGCCCGCAGCCGCCCCCCGGCGCCGACGCGGGCGAAGACCTCCAGCGCGCCTTCGCTCGGGACGTAGTAGCCGATGTCGTGGACGACCGGGCGGGCGCCGAGGGCGCGCAGGGGGCCGCGTTCGGCGAGGCGGGCCAGGTCGTCGTAGGCGCGGCCCGCCGTGTGCCGGAGCATCCAGTGGACGGGCCGCTGACCGCTCAGGACGGCCAGCAGACGGTCGGCGAAGAGGTCGGGCGGCCGCACGGCCGCGGTGGCCGCCGGCCGGCTGGGCGTGCGGGGCGGTGCGCCCCCGGGGCGGCGGGGGTCGCGGCGGGTCGGCGGCCGGTGACGCGGCCGGGACTGGGCGGTCGTGGTGCGGCTCATGACCTTGTTCATGGGGTCCCCGTTCGGCGGGCCGGGTGATACCGGGCGGTAACTAGCTGGTGGGGATCTTGTACGGGCCGGGGCGGGCGCGGGCAAGGAAGGGACGGGGGCGGGGCGGTGTCCGCGAGGTTCACCTATCCGAGGGACGTGGGGTGTCGCGGACCGTGTCATTGGGCGGCCGGGGAGGGTGAGGCGGCGGCGCGCGGTGGACGCCCGGGCGGCGCCGGGCAGGGGCTCGAAAGGGGACGGGCGCACGTATCCTGAAGGCCCGCCGGGGGACGCGCCAGCCGCTTCCTCCCGGGGCCCCCAGCGGAGCCTTCGACCAGGAAAGAGCGGCCAGCATGCGCGTCTACGTCCCCCTGACCCTCACCGCGCTCGCCGAGGCGCACGAGACGGGTGAGCTGGGCAGCGGGCCCTTCGCGGCGTACGCCGTCACCCCCGCGCTGCGCGAGTGGTACCTCTCCGACGACATCGAGGAGCTGGAGTACGCGGCGCTCGGCCGGGCAGCCCTGGCCTCGCTGCGACTGCTGGCGGCGGACCCGGACGCGGTACGGCGCCGGGTCGTCGTCGCCGTGGACGTGCCGGACGGTGCCGCGAGCGCCGACCCCGACCGCGCCCTCGACCCGGCCGCCCTGGGCGAGGTGACGCTGAAGGCGCCGGTGCCGCTGGCGAAGGCGGCCGCCGTGCACGTCGACGCGGACGACGCGGAGCGGGACGTGCGCGCGGCGGCGGACGCGCTGGAGGCGGCGGACGGCGGCGACGACGACGCGCGGTTCGTGGTGGACGGGGCGGACGACCACGAGCTGCTGTGGTTCGCCACGCAGGAGATCCCGCACCTGGTCGGACGGGCCTGACCCGGGCGGGAGCCGTGACTGTCAGTGGTGGCGGGTACGGTTTTCGACATGGGGACGCAAGGAAGCGCGCACATCGTCTGGGACTGGAACGGGACGCTGTTCCACGACAATGACGCGATCATCGGGGCGACGAACGCGGCCTTCGCCGAGCTGGGCCTCGCGCCGATCACACTGGAGCAGTACCGGTCGCTGTACTGCGTGCCGGTGCCGAAGTTCTACGAGCGGCTGCTCGGCCGGCTGCCGACGGGTGCCGAGTGGGAGTCGATGGACGTCGTCTTCCACCGGCACTACGCCGAGCACCGGGTGCGGTGCTCGCTCACCGAGGGCGCGGCGGAGCTGCTCGCCGGATGGCGGACGGCGGGACACAGCCAGTCGCTGCTGAGCATGTACGGGCACGAGGACCTGGTGCCGTTGGTGCGGGGCTTCGGGATCGCGGAGCACTTCCTCCGGGTCGACGGGCGCAGGGGGCCGTCCGGCGGCAGCAAGGCCGAGCACATGGTGCGGCACCTGGAGGCGCTGGCGGGGCGGGCGGCGCCGGAGCGGACCGTGGTGATCGGGGACGCGGCGGACGACGCGGTCGCCGCGCTGCACGTGGGCGCGCGGGCCGTGCTGTACACCGGGGGCTCGCACAGCCGGGCCGGTCTGGAGGCGGTCGGGGTGCCGGTGGTGGACACCCTGGCCGAGGCCGTGGCCGAGGCCCGCCGAATAGCCACGGCCTGACCCGGCGCGCGGTACCGGCTCGGCCGGCAGCCGTCACGCCGGCGTGACCGGCGCCTTGGTGCGCAGGATCTTCAGGAACTCCCGCATCCACGCCGGGTGGTCCGGCCAGGCGCGGGCGGAGACGAGGGTGCCGTCCACGACCGCCTCGGTGTCCTGGAAGCCGGCGCCGGCGGCCTGCATGTCGGGTTCCAGCGCGGGGTACGCCGTGACCCGGCGGCCCTGGAGGGAGTCGATCGCGGCGGTGAGCAGCGGGCCGTGGCAGATCTGGGCGACCGGCTTGTCCGCGTCGAAGAACGCCTTGAGGATCTTGCGGAGTTCGGGGTCGTTGCGCAGGTACTCGGGGGCCCGGCCGCCGGGGATGACCAGGGCCGCGTACCGGCCGGGGTCGACCTCGGCGAAGGCCAGGTCGGCGGGCCAGGTGTACCCGGGCTTCTCGGTGTAGGTGTCGTAGCCGGGCTCGAAGTCGTGGACGACGAAACGGAGGGTCTTGCGGGTGGGGGCCGCGATGTGGACCTCGTAGCCCTCCTCGCGCAGCCGCTGGTAGGGGTAGAGGACCTCCAGCGACTCCGCCGCGTCGCCGGTGACGATCAGGATCTGGGTGGGCATGGTGGGCTCCTCGGGACGGACTCCGGGCACTCTCGGTACCGTGCCCGCGTCGCGGGCGCCTGCCAAGGGGGCCCGGCGTCTCTCAGGGTGCGTCCGCGGACGCGGGGGCGCGACCGGATCGCGGTTACGCCACCCGGCCCCGTACCGCCGCTGTGCAGAACGTCAAACTTCGCCCCTCGGTTTTGTACACATACGGCTCATGACGGCTCCCGGGTGGGTGGCGATAGCCTTGTGGCGTGATCAGCGCGATATCCCGCGGGAGCGACGTCGCTCCCGCCTCGCGCCCGGGCCGCACGGAGCACCTCCGTGACCGGGCGCCGATCGCCGATCTTCGCGGGCGGGACGGGGGCACCGGTGCCCCCAGGACGCCGGGGACGCTCCGGGACACGGCGGTGCCGAGAGCAGCGTCACACTCGACGGACGTGCCGGAAATGGCCGAATACCCCCCACGAATCTCACCTCGCGGCATAGCGTCGGATCGGACCGGACACCCCGGGCCGTGGCGTCGAGCCGGGAGGAAAGAGACCGTACTTCCTTCTACGTCACGCAACGGCGCGCGACAGGAGCCAGAGGACAATGCAGACCAAGCTGGACGAAGCCAAGGCCGAGCTGCTCGAACGGGCCGCCCGGGTAGCTGAGAACAGCCCGGTCGGGGGGCACCTACCGACCGGGACGACGAGCGGGGGCGGCTCCGGCACCCCGGACGGCGAGTCCCTGCTCACGTTCCTCCGGCGCTACTACCTGCACACCGCACCGGAAGACCTCACCGACCGCGACCCGGTCGACGTCTTCGGTGCCGCGGTGTCGCACCACCGTCTCGCCGAGACCCGCCCGCAGGGCACCGCGAACGTGCGGGTGCACACCCCGTCCGTGGAGGAGAACGGGTGGACGTGCAGCCACACCGTGGTGGAGGTCGTCACCGACGACATGCCCTTCCTCGTCGACTCGGTCACCAATGAGCTGACCCGGCAGGGACGCGGCATCCACGTCGTGATCCACCCGCAGTTCGTGGTCCGGCGGGACCTGACCGGCAAGCTCATCGAGGTGCTGGCGACCCCGCCCAACGGTGACCTCCCGCACGACGCGCACGTCGAGTCCTGGATCCACGTCGAGATCGACCGGGAGACCGACCGCGCCGACCTCAAGCAGATCTCCGCGGACCTGCTGCGCGTCCTGTCCGACGTCCGGGAGGCCGTCGAGGACTGGGAGAAGATGCGGGACACCTCGATCCGCGTCGCCGACGGCCTGGCGGACGAGCCCGCCCCCGCCGACCTGGCGAAGCCGGAGATCGAGGAGGCCCGCGAGCTGCTGCGCTGGCTGGCCGACGACCACTTCACCTTCCTCGGCTACCGCGAGTACCAGCTGCGCGACGACGACACGCTGGCCGCCGTGCCCGGCACCGGGCTGGGGATACTGCGCTCCGACCCGCACCACGCCGAGGAGGACCGCCACCCGGTCAGCCCCTCCTTCGAGCGCCTCCCGGCCGACGCCCGCGCCAAGGCCCGCGAGCACAAGCTGCTGGTGCTGACCAAGGCCAACAGCCGGGCCACCGTGCACCGGCCGTCGTACCTGGACTACATCGGCGTCAAGAAGTTCGACGCGGACGGCAACGTCGTCGGCGAGCGCCGCTTCCTCGGCCTGTTCTCCTCCGCCGCCTACACCGAGTCCGTGCGCCGGGTCCCGGTGATCCGCCGCAAGGTCGAGGACGTGCTGGCGCGCGCCGGTTTCTCCCCGCACAGCCACGACGGCCGCGACCTGCTCCAGATCCTGGAGACCTACCCGCGCGACGAGCTGTTCCAGACGCCGGTCACCGAGCTCCAGGCCATCGTGACCAGCGTGCTCTACCTCCAGGAGCGCCGCCGGCTGCGGCTGTACCTGCGCCAGGACGAGTACGGCCGCTACTACTCGGCCCTCGTCTACCTGCCGCGCGACCGCTACACCACCGGCGTCCGCCTGCGGATCATCGACATCCTGAAGGAGGAGCTCGGCGGCATCAGCGTCGACTTCACCGCCTGGAACACGGAGTCGATCCTGTCCCGGCTGCACTTCGTGGTCCGGGTCCCGCAGGGCACCGAGCTGTCCGAGCTGTCGGACACCGACAAGGAGCGCATCGAGGGCCGCCTGGCCGCGGCCGCCCGTTCCTGGGCCGACGCGTTCGCCGAGGCGCTGACCGCCGAGTGCGGCGAGGAGTGCGCGGCCGAGGTGCTGCGCCGCTACAACAACGCCTTCCCCGAGGGCTACAAGGCCGACCACCCGCCGCGCGCGGCCGTCGCCGACCTGGTCCACCTGGAGCAGCTGGGCGAGGACAAGATCTTCTCGCTGAGCCTGTACGAGCCGGTGGGCGCCGCCCCCGAGGAGCGCCGGTTCAAGATCTACCAGAAGGGCGGTTCGGTCTCCCTCTCGCAGGTGCTGCCCGTCCTCAGCCGGCTGGGCGTGGAGGTCACGGACGAGCGGCCGTACGAGCTGCGCTGCGCCGACCGCACCACCGCCTGGATCTACGACTTCGGCCTGCGCATGCCGAAGTCGCTCGGCGGCTCCAGCAGCGACTACCTGGGCGGCGACGCCCGTGAGCGGTTCCAGGACGCGTTCGCCGCGACCTGGACCGGTCAGGCCGAGAACGACGGCTTCAACGCGCTCGTGCTCAGCGCCGGGCTGACCTGGCGCCAGGCGATGGTGCTGCGCGCCTACGCCAAGTACCTGCGGCAGGCCGGTTCGACCTTCTCGCAGGACTACATGGAGGACACCCTCCGCAACAACGTCCACACCACCCGGCTCCTCGTCTCCCTGTTCGAGGCGCGGATGTCTCCGGAGCGGCAGCAGGCCGGGCTGGAGATCACCGACGCCCTGCTGGAGGAGCTGGACGCGGCCCTGGAGCAGGTCGCCAGCCTGGACGAGGACCGCATCCTGCGGTCGTTCCTGACCGTCATCAAGGCGACCCTGCGCACGAACTTCTTCCAGCAGGCGCCCGGCGGCGGGCCGCACGAGTACGTGTCCATGAAGTTCGACCCGCAGGCCATCCCGGACCTGCCCGCGCCGCGCCCGGCGTACGAGATCTGGGTGTACTCGCCGCGCGTGGAGGGCGTGCACCTGCGGTTCGGCAAGGTCGCGCGCGGCGGTCTGCGCTGGTCCGACCGGCGCGAGGACTTCCGTACCGAGATCCTCGGCCTGGTCAAGGCGCAGATGGTGAAGAACACCGTCATCGTGCCGGTCGGCGCCAAGGGCGGCTTCGTCGCCAAGCAGCTGCCCGACCCGGCCGTGGACCGCGACGCGTGGCTGGCGGAGGGCATCGCCAGCTACAAGACGTTCATCTCGGCGCTGCTCGACATCACCGACAACATGGTCGCCGGCGAGGTCGTGCCGCCGCGGGACGTGGTCCGGCACGACGGGGACGACACCTACCTGGTGGTCGCCGCGGACAAGGGCACGGCGACGTTCTCGGACATCGCCAACCAGGTCGCCGGGACGTACAACTTCTGGCTCGGTGACGCCTTCGCCTCCGGCGGTTCGGCCGGCTACGACCACAAGGGCATGGGCATCACCGCGCGCGGCGCCTGGGAGTCCGTGAAGCGGCACTTCCGCGAGCTGGGCGTGGACACACAGTCCGAGGACTTCACGGTCGTCGGCATCGGCGACATGTCCGGTGACGTGTTCGGCAACGGCATGCTGCTCAGCGAGCACATCCGCCTGGTCGCCGCCTTCGACCACCGGCACATCTTCATCGACCCCACCCCGGACGCGGCCGTCTCCTACGCCGAGCGCCGCCGCCTGTTCGAGCTGCCCCGCTCCAGCTGGGCCGACTACGACACCACGCTGCTGTCGGCGGGCGGCGGGATCTTCCCGCGCAGCGCCAAGTCGATCACGCTCAACAGCCACATCCGGCAGGCCCTGGGCATCGAGGAGAAGATCTCCAAGATGACCCCGGCCGACCTGATGAAGACGATCCTGCGGGCGCCGGTGGACCTGCTGTGGAACGGCGGAATCGGCACGTACGTGAAGTCGTCGGCGGAGTCCAACGCCGACGTCGGCGACAAGGCCAACGACGCCATTCGCGTCGACGGCGCCGACCTGCGTGTCAAGGTCGTCGGCGAGGGCGGCAACCTGGGCCTGACCCAGCTCGGCCGCATCGAGTTCGCGCTGCACGGCGGCCGGATCAACACCGACGCGATCGACAACAGCGCCGGCGTGGACACCTCCGACCACGAGGTGAACATCAAGATCCTGCTGAACGGTCTCGTCGCGGACGGCGACATGACCCTCAAGCAGCGCAACAAGCTGCTCGCCGAGATGACCGACGAGGTCGGCTTCCTGGTGCTGCGCAACAACTACGCGCAGAACACCGCCCTGGCCAACGCCCTGTTCCAGGCCAAGGACATGCTCCACGCCCAGCAGCGGTTCATCCGCCACCTGGTGCGCGAGGGCCACCTGGACCGGGCGCTGGAGTTCCTGCCCACCGACCGCCAGATCCGTGAGCGCCTCGCGCAGGGCCAGGGCCTGACCGGCCCGGAGACGGCCGTGGTGCTGGCGTACACGAAGATCACGGTCGCCGAGGAGCTGCTGCACACCTCGCTGCCGGACGACCCGTACCTGCGCGGTCTGCTGCACTCGTACTTCCCGGCGGCCCTGGGCGAGCGGTTCGCCGACGCGATCGACAACCACCCGCTGCGCCGCGAGATCACCACGACCGTGCTGGTCAACGACACCGTCAACACGGGCGGTACGACGTATCTGCACCGTCTGCGCGAGGAGACCGGCGCCTCGCTCGAGGAGATCGTGCGGGCCCAGACCGCGGCCCGCAGGATCTTCAGCTCGGCGCCGGTGTGGGACGAGGTGGAGGCCCTGGACAACCGGGTCGAGGCCGACGTCCAGACCCGCATCCGGTTGCACTCGCGGCGCCTGATCGAGCGGGGCACCCGCTGGCTGCTCAACAACCGGCCGCAGCCGCTCCAGCTCGCCGAGACGGTGGAGTTCTTCGCCGAGCGGGTCGAGCGGGTCTGGCAGGAGCTGCCGAAGCTGCTGCGCGGCGCGGACCTGGAGTGGTACCAGCACGTGTACGACGAGCTGTCCGCGGCCGGTGTCCCCGACGAACTCGCCACCCGGGTGGCGGGCTTCTCCTCCGCCTTCCCGGCGCTGGACATCGTCTCGGTGGCCGACCGCACCGGCAAGGACCCGCTGGACGTCGCCGAGATCTATTACGACCTCGGCGACCGGCTCGGCATCACGCAGCTGATGGACCGCATCATCGAGCTGCCCCGGGCCGACCGCTGGCAGTCCATGGCCCGCGCCTCCATCCGCGAGGACCTGTACGCGGCGCACGCGGCGCTCACCGCGGACGTCCTCGCGGCGGGCGACGGCACCTCGACGCCGGAGCAGCGGTTCACGGCGTGGGAGGAGCGGAACACCGCGATCCTCGGCCGGGCCCGCACCACCCTGGAGGAGATCCGCGGGTCGGACTCCTTCGACCTCGCCAACCTGTCGGTGGCGATGCGCACGATGCGGACGCTGCTGCGGACGCATTCGTAGCCGTACGGCGCTGAGGGCGCCCCGGGCCGGTGACGGTCCGGGGCGCCGTCCTTTCCCGGCGGTTCCCCCCGGGGCGAGGCTCAGCCGGCGCAGCCGGCCGGTTCCCCGGCGGTCCGGTCGCCGCCGGACGCGGCGGACGCCGTGCCGCCGCGCCGCCACAGCCGCTCCAGGGCGAGGGGCAGGCCGATCACCGGGATCAGCCAGACCTGGACGTAGAGCCGGTCCTGTTCCACCGCCAGCGGGTGCGCGGCCATGGTGGCGAATCCGGTCAGGCCCGTCGCGAGGACGCACAGGGCCACCGGCACCGAGCGCTTCCACAGCCCCCACGCGCCGGCCGCGAGCAGGGTGAGCAGCAGCGGGGCGAGGGCCTCCTTCTGGAGCCACTGCCACCAGTAGTGGGAGTCCAGCCGGAGCAGGGACCGCCAGGGGGAGGCGACCTCGGGGTGGGTCCAGTGCAGGGTGAACATGTCCTGGAGCGAGTCGGTCGTCCCCGGCAGCCCGAACGCCGCGCTGACGGCGAGCACCCCCACCGTGCCGGCCGTGGCGAGCCCGGCCAGTACCCAGGTGCCGCGCTGCCGGGCGCGCCGGACGAACAGCAGGATCGCGAACGCGGCCACCGCCAGGAACAGTCCGACGATCAGGAAACTGGAGTACTTGACGGCGCAGCCGAGGGCGAACGCGCCGGCGAAGAGCGCCGCGCCCCGGGCGACCCGGCCGCACAGCAGCCACACCGAGGCGAGCAGCAGGGCCGTCATCAGGGCCGTCACCGGTCCCTCGGAGAGGGGGCGCCCGCCCCACTGGGCGAGCGGCGTGACGTAGTACAGGACCTGGCCGAGGACGGCGGCCGGCGGTGGGGAGCGCAGCGCGCGCAGCAGCAGGTACACGAGCCAGCCGGCGGCCGCCGTGAAGGCGAGCGACACCGCGGTCAGGCCCGCCTTGGCGCCGAGCAGCGCCACGAACGGCGCGGCCAGCAGCGGGTAACCCGGCCGGGTGCGGAAGATGCGCTCGTACTCGGCGCCGGTCGGGGTGAGCCCGTCGCGGTACTTCGCCTCGCAGCCGTGCCGGTACGCCGCCTCCCGTCCCGGCTCGGCGAACCGCCGCTGGTCCAGCAGGCGGTTGCGGTGCACGAGCCGGGCGGTGTCGGCGCAGTACGCGGCGACGGCCTTCTGCCGCGCCCGCTGCGGGGAGTCACCGAGGAACTCGTAGGCCTGGCGGGCGTAGCGGTAGGAGTCGTTGGAGAACCGGGTCGCCGGATAGGCGAAGACGTGCAGGGCCAGCAGGACCACGACCGCCAGCAGGGGCAGCGCCCGGCGGCGGGCGAGGTGGGCCGTTGCGCCGTCCACAGGTCTCTCCAGTCCGGTCGTCCGGGCTCAGGGGCCGGCAGGACCGGGCCCGACGATCCAGCATATAGCCGAAGATTCCCGGCATAACGGAGACGGTGCCGGATGTCGACGACGGCGCCGGATGTCAGGGCGCCGGCCGGAACAGGACGAGCAGCCCGGCCCCGTACCAGCCGGCGAACACCGCGCCGCTGCCGTACACCATCCAGCGCACCTCCCGGCGGATCCTGGCCAGCGCGGGCGCCGGGAGCAGCAGCAGGACGGGCAGGAACGGCAGCATGAAGCGGGGCTTGGAGTACGGCGCACCGGACGCCCCGGCCATCAGCAGCCAGGCGCCCGCCACGAGCAGCACCAGCGGCCACGGCACCCGCCGGTCCAGCGCCAGGGCGACGGTCCCGACGGCTACGGCGGCGAGCGTCGTGAGCACGGCCACGTACCGCATGTCGGGCGAGTGCGCCCCGGCGGCGTGGCGCAGGAAGTGGAGGGTGCCCCGGCCCAGGTCGAAGGACTGCCCCCAGGCCCGCTGCGCCGCGAACCAGCCCGTGACCGAGCCGATCCGGCTGCCGAGGTACAGCCAGCTGCCGGCCAGGCCCAGCGGAGCCAGCACCACCGCGGCCAGCGGGCGCACCCCGTCCCGGCGGCCGGCCAGCGCCACGACCCCCGTCAGGGCGGTGACCGCGACCAGCACCGACGCGGTGGGCCGGACCGTGCCGGCCAGCGCGCACAGCAGCCCCGCCGTCACCCACCTCCGGGCGACCAGGGCCACCAGCGCCCACGTCAGCACGGCGGTGAAGACGGCCTCGGAGTACGGGATCCACAGCACGAACGCGTACGGCGAACACGCCCACAGCCCGACGCACACCAGGGCGGCGCGGCTGCCGACCACGGCCCGGGCGAGGGTGTGGATGCCGCTCGCCGCGACCGCCCCGGCGACCCAGGAGACCAGCACACCGGCGTGGGCGAGGGTCAGCCCGGTCACCGCGTGCACGGCCCGGATCAGGCCGGGGACCAGCGGGAAGAAGGCGATCGTGCTGTATCCCGGCACCCCGTCGGCCCGGAGGGGGAGCCGGTCGGGGTAGCCGTGCGCGGCCACGGACAGGTAGTTGGCCGCGTCCCAGCGGCCGAGCAGGCCCGTCACCCCGTGGCCGAGGTGCCGGTTCAGCAGCAGCAGGACGGCGAACCCGAGGAGGGACAGCGCCAGCTGGAGGGCGACCGCCCGGCAGGTCTCGCGCGGGACGAACACGATGTGCGCGGGCCGGCGGCGCACCGCCTGGCGCAGCCGGGCCCGCAGGCTGCCGGGCGCGCCCGGCGACCGGCCGGCGCCGAGGGCCGTCGGAGGGACCAACTGGGCCACGGTGACTCCCCGGGGGTGCGGTGGGTGCGGGTACGGCTCGGCGCGGCGGTGCCCTGCGCCCGTCTCACCTCAGCAGGCTCGCCACCAGCCGGGCGGCGCCGCGGATCCGTGGCCGGGCCACCTGCCGCACCACCGGCCGGATCACCCGTGCCGCCGCCCCCACCGGACGCCACCGCAGCTGGAGCCGGCCGGGGTCGCGGCCCTCCGGTTCGACGACGATCTCGTGCGGGGCGGCGCCGGAGCGGTAGGGCACGCGGACGGCGCGCCCGGGGAACTCCGGCGGGGCGAGCAGCAGACCGGTGTGGGACAGGCCCTGCTGGTCCAGGCGGACCACCGGGTGCCGGACGCCCTCGAAACCCTGGAGGGGCAGCCGTGCGGCGGCCAGGTCGAGGCGGACGGTGCCCTCGAACACGCCGGGCCGGACCGGGTCGAGGCGGAAGGGGACCGTCATGCGGCGCCCGGCGGGGGAGAGCAGCAGGCAGGCCCGCTGGGGGCCGACCGGGAGGCGCAGCCCGGGGTCGTAGGTGCGCACGGCGAGGACCAGGGCCGGCCCGGGACCGTGGCGGAGGTCGGTGATCTCGTGGCGGAACAGGGCCGTGGGGAACGGCCGGGTGCCCAGCTCCAGCTCGGACAGGTCCAGTTCGCGGCGGGCGCGCTCCGTGGCGGGGACGGTGTCGCCCCAGTACGGGCGGCCCGCCGCGTCGACGGTGACCCGCCGCGGCGCCACCCCGTGGCCAAGGCCGCGCGCCGCCAGCCGGGCATCGTCGGTCCGGCCGTCCCGCAGCAGCTCCAGCACGACCCGCTCGGCGCGGGGCAGCCGGGCGTAGGCCTCGGGGGCCAGCGTGTCCAGGTAGGGGTTGACGAGGCCGGCGAAGGAGGTCAGCCACTCCTCGTCACGGTAGGGCAGGTCGCCCGCGTACATCCGGAAGTCGTGCTTGAGGAACTTGTAGTCCTTGTCCGCCCGCAGCCCGGCGTGCCCGCTGCTCACCAGGAAGTCGTCGATGAGGTGCTGGACGTGGACCCGGTCGCGGACGTTGGAGATGCGGTGCCGCTGGTTGGAGATGGAGGCGGAGGCCGCGTCGGCGAACGGCTCGATGTACCAGACGTACACCGGGTCGGGGATGATCGTGAACGCCCGCGCCAGGCAGTACGCCTGCGCCGAGAAGAGCTGGTCCTCGTAGTGGATGCCCTCGGGGAAGCGGAGGCGGTGGCGGTCCAGGAAGGAGCGGGCGTACATCTTGCTGGTCGACAGGTGCTCGAAGAACAGCCGCGGGTCCGCCCCGATGCCCTCCAGGGTGCGGCGCTCGGCGACCAGGTGCGGCATCCAGGTCGAGCGCCGCCCGGTGTCCACCCGGACCCGGCGGACCGCGCCCATGGTGAAGTCGACCTCCCGTTCCCGGTGGGCCGCGAGCAGCGACTCCACCGACCGTGGCGGGAGTTCGTCGTCGCTGTCCAGGAACATCAGGTAGGGCGCCCGGGCGATCTCCACGGCCCGGTTGCGCGGCGCGCTGCACCCACCGCTGTTGCGGGGCAGACGGAGGTAGCGGATGCGGTGGTCCCGGGCCGCCAGCTCCCGGGCCACGGCCGGCGTGTCGTCCTCGGAGTGGTCGTCGCTGATGACGATCTCCAGGCCGGGGTGGGTCTGGGCGCGCACCGACGCGACCGCGCGGGGGAGGCGGGCGGCGTCGTTGTGGACGATGACCGTGACCGTGACGTCGGGGCGGGTCATGCCGTGGCCTCCTCGGGTGTCGGGGCGGGGGTGCGGTCCTCCAGCGGCAGCACCGGCGGCAGCGACTCCTCCGGCTCGCCCAGGAAGACCCGCCGCACGACCCGTTCGGCGGCGCGTCCGTCGTCGTACTCGCAGAACCGGCGCCGGAACGCCGCCCGCGCCTTGGCCGCGCTCTCGTCGCGCCAGGCACCGGAGGCGAAGATCTCGACCAGTTCCTCCTGGGTGCGGGCGACCTGGCCGGGGTGTTCGGCCATCAGGTCGAAGTAGACCCCGCGGGTGGTCCGGTACGTCTCCCAGTCGTCGGCGTGGATCACGATCGGGCGGTCCAGGTTGGCGTAGTCGAACATGATCGACGAGTAGTCCGTGACCAGCGCGTCGGCTGCCAGGCACAGTTCCTCGACGGGGTCGTAGGAGGAGACGTCGATGATCCGGCCGGAGCGGCGCAGCCCGGTCAGCGGGGAGGCCGTACCGCCGTAGAAGTAGTGCGCGCGCACGAGCAGCACCGTGCGGTCGCCGAGGCGGTCGGCGAGGGCGGCGAGGTCGAGGCGGGGGGTGAACCCGGCCTCGTAGTCGCGGTGGGTGGGGGCGTACAGGACGGCCGTCGTGCCGGGGGCGATGCCGAGGCGGGCGCGGGCCGCGCGGACGTCGGCCGCCGTGGCGCGGTAGTAGACGTCGTTGCGCGGATAGCCGTGGTCCAGGGAGGTGTAGCGGGCCGGGTAGGCGCGCTCCCACATCCGGGTGGAGTGGCTGTTGGCGCTGACGCTGTAGTCCCACCGGTCGGTGCGGGCCAGCAGGGCGGCGAAGTCCAGGCCCTTGGCGGCGGCCGGGTGGTCCATCTGGTCCAGGCCCATGCGTTTGAGCGGGGTGCCGTGGTGGGTCTGGAGGTGGATCTGGCCGGGGCGTTTGACGACCGCGTTGGGGAAGTTGACGTTGTTCGTGAGGTACGTGGCGGTGGCCAGGGTCTCCCAGTAGCGGCGGGTACCGGGCACCACGTGGTCGGTGCCGGGCGGCAGCAGCGCCGCGTCGCGGCCGGTCACCACCCACACCGGGTGGATGTGCGGGGCGAGTTCGGCGAGCTTCGCGGCGATGGCGGCCGGGTTGCACGCGACCCCGCGGTCCCAGTAGGCGGCGAACACGGCGAGGTCGGGGCGGAGCGGACGGTTCAGGGCGCGCCGGTACTGGTGGTCGCGGACCTTCGTGCCCAGTCGCCGCCGCTGCGTCCGCACGGTCCTGCGGGCCGCGCGCCGGGTGCGGTTGGCGGCCTGGAACGTCCGGTAGCGGTGGTAGGCCCCCTCCTCCAGGAGCGCGTGCCGCACACCCTCCAGGCCCGCCGGCCGCCGGTGGCCCTCGGGGCGCCAGCGGAGCGCCGCCAGCGAGGCGCGCCGGAAGAACTCGCGGGCCACGGGGTCGGGCAGGTCCTCGCGGGCGAAGGTGCGCAGCAGGTCGCGCACCATCAGGTCGTACAGCACCGTGCGGACGGCGCGGCGCTCCCCGGTGAGCGGGAACAGCGACTCGTAGCGGTCGACGAGTCCGAGCCGGTCCTCGGGGGCGCGCGGCGGCAGGCTCTCGGGGCGCAGCACGCGGTTGTCGTACGCCGCCTGGTTCAGGCAGGCGACGCGGCCGGCGCGCAGCAGGGCCGCGTGGGCGGCGCGCGGCTCGTCGTCGGTGCCGAGCTCCTCCTCGTGCGCCCGCCAGAACGCGGCGCGCAGCGCGCGGTTGCCGAGCAGCGGGCTGAGCCGCAGCAGGTGGGCGGCCTCGGCCAGGGGCAGCGGGGCGCGGCCGACGGCGGCGAGGTGGCGGCCGTCCCGGGAGGGGGTGGCGGCGGTCTGCCAGGTGGTGGTGACGTGGTCGAGGAGGAGCACGTCCACGGGGTTGCCCGGGTCGCCGGGGTCGGGCTCGGTGCCGGCGGCGTCCAGTTCGGCGGTCCGCTCGGCGATCAGGCGGGGCGCGCCGGCCGGCAGGCCGTCCTTGGCGTGCACGAAGTGCAGCCAGCGGCCGGCCGCGCGGGCGGCGCCGGCCGCGCGGGCCGCCGCGTCACCGGTGCCCTCCGGCAGGGCGACGGTGACGGTGTCCGGGGTGTGGCGTTCGGCCGTCTCCCGCGCCCACTCGCCGACCGCGACGACGATCACCTCGGCGTCGGTGAGCGGGTGGGCGTCCAGCGAGTCGAGGAGTTCGGTCAGATGCCCCTGGGTGTTCGGCCCGTAGACGATCAGGCTCAGCTGGGGCATCGCGGGGGGCTCCTTCGGCTCGATGTCTCCGGGCACACCATCCATAACATACTGTCATTAAACGGATGAAAGGGATAAGCGTGCCCGGTGTGGGAGTCCGTCCGGGGCCGTTCAGGTCGTGGCGGCCGGCTTCGCGGCCGGCTTGGCCGCGGGCTTGGCGGCCGGCTTCTTCTCGCCCGTGAAGGCCTCGTACTCCTTCATGACCTCCTCCGTCGGCCCGTCCATGCGCAGCTCGCCGCGCTCCAGCCACAGGACCCGCTCACAGGTGTCGCGGATCGACTTGTTGTTGTGGCTGACCAGGAAGACCGTGCCCGCGTGCTGCCGCAGCTCGCGGATGCGCTGCTCGGAGCGCTTCTGGAAGGAGCGGTCGCCGGTGGCCAGCGCCTCGTCGATCAGCAGGACGTCGTGGTCCTTGGCGGCGGCGATGGAGAACCGCAGCCGGGCGGCCATGCCGGAGGAGTAGGTGCGCATCGGCAGGGTGATGAAGTCGCCCTTCTCGTTGATGCCGGAGAAGTCGACGATGTCCTGGTAGCGCTCCTTGACCTGCTCCCGGGACATGCCCATGGCGAGGCCGCCGAGGTGCACGTTGCGCTCGCCGGTGAGGTCGTTCATCAGGGCCGCGTTGACGCCGAGCAGGGAGGGCTGACCGTCGGTGAAGATCTGGCCGTTCTCCACCGGGAGCAGCCCGGCGACCGCCTTGAGCAGGGTGGACTTGCCGGAACCGTTGGTGCCGATGAGTCCGATCGCCTCGCCCTTGTAGGCGACGAACGACACCTTCCGCACCGCGTGCACCCGGCGCACGCCGGCCGCCTGCTCGGTCTGCCTGCGGCGCAGGATGCGGTTGAGGGCGGCGGTGGCGGAGCCGCGCCCCGCGCCGGTGCCGTTGACCCGGTAGACGATGTCGACGCGGTCGGCGACGACGGTGGGCACCTTCTCGGCCGCCCCGCCGGCCGGGAAGGTCCCGGCCGCCTCGATGGTCCCGGTGGTCCCGGCTGTCTCGATGGTCCCGGTGGGCCCGGTCGTCCCGGGAATCTGCTCAGCCACGGCCGTACGTCTCCTCAGCCTTCCAGAAGTAGATGAAGCCGCCGATGCCGGCGAGCAGGGCCCAGCCGATGGCCGCCGCCCACACGTGCGGGGGCAGCGACCGGGCGTGGAAGCTGTCGATCAGCGCGAACCGCATCAGGTCGATGTAGACGGCGGCCGGGTTGATCTGGAGCAGGACGGTCACGACGTGCGGCAGGTGGTCGTGCTTGGTGATCTTGTCGATGCTCCACATCACGCCGGACACGTACATCCACGTACGCAGCAGGAAGGGCATCAGCTGGGCGATGTCCGGCGTCTTGGCGCCCATCCGGGCCACGATCATGGACACGCCGGCGTTGAACGTGAACTGGAGGACGAGCGCCGGGACGGCCAGCAGCCAGGAGGCGGCGACGGGCACGCCGAAGCAGAGCAGGATGACGACCAGCGCGGCCATCGAGAACAGCAGCTGCTGGAGCTGCTGGAGCGCGAAGGAGATCGGCAGCGCGGCGCGCGGGAAGTGCAGGGCGCGGACCAGCCCCAGGTTGCCCGAGATCGCCCGGGTGCCCGCCATGATCGAACTCTGCGTGAAGGTCCAGATGAACACGCCGGTGACCAGGAAGGGCACGTAGTCGGGTACGTGCTGCTTGGTGCCGAGCAGTACGCCGAAGATGAAGTAGTAGACCGCCGCGTTCAGCAGCGGGTTCATGACCTGCCACAGCTGGCCGAGCTTCGCCTGGCTGTACTGCGCGGTGAGCTTGGCGGTGGCGAACGCGCCGATGAAGTGGCGCCGCGCCCACAGCTGGCGGACGTACTCCGGCAGGGAGGGGCGGGCGCCGCTGACCGACAGGCCGTGCCGGGCGGCCAGGGCCGCGAGGTCGTCGTCGGTCCGGGCCCGGGTGGGGGGCGGTGTGTGGAGGACCTGGCTCACATCCGCTGCTTTCGCTCGGGGGGAGGGGCTGCTGCGTCCGGCTGCCGCCGGGGGTGCCGCGTCCGGGTCCCGTCGCCCGGCGTTTCCCCGTGTGTCTCTTTACGTTCTTTACGTCGGGACGGGACCGTATCGTCGCAACGCGAGCGTAGGCCCAATCGACGTCGGAACGCAACCGTTTCGTCGCTACGGCCTATGCTGTGCGGCATGACGACGAACGCCGCCGAGCCCGCCGACGAGCCGCCGGCGCGTCCGCGCCGCCGTGCCCCCGCCGGGGCCGCCGTGCTGCGGGAGGACGTGACCGAGGCCATCCGTGCGGCCGTCTTCGAGGAACTGGCGGCCGCCGGCTACGCCCGGATGTCCATCGAGGGGATCGCGCGCCGGGCGGGCGTGGGCAAGACGGCGGTGTACCGGCGCTGGCGGTCCAAGCTCCACCTGGTCCTCGACGTCGTCTCGGCCCTGGCGGTGACGGGCTTCCCGGCGCCCGACACCGGCTCCCTGGAGGGTGACCTGCACCTGCTGTACGAGGTCACCTCCCGGGCCCTGCGGCACCCGGTCGCCTCGCAGGTCATCCCCGACCTCCAAGCCGAGGCCGCCCGCAACCCCGACCTCGCCGAGGCGTTCCAGAAGGCGCTGCGGGACGGCCAGGAGGGTGTGGCCAGCGGGATCGTGGCGGCGGCGGAGCGGCGCGGCGAACTGCGCGCCGGCATCGACCCCGACCTCGCCCTCGACCTGATCTCCGGGCCGCTGTACTGGCGGTCGGTCGTCGTCCGCGCCCCGAAGCCGCCCAAGGGCTACCTGGAGCGGCTGGCGCGGGCCACGGCGGCGGCGCTCAGGGCGCTGTGAGCCCGCGGCGCCGGCCGGTCGCCCGGCGCCGCGGTCACGAGCGCGCCGCCTCCGGACGGACGCGCACCCAGCCCTCCCACGCCGAGGCGATCATGTCCTGCACGTCGTGTTCGGCCTGCCAGCCCAGCTCCGTGCGGATGCGGTCGGCGCAGGCGACCACGCGGGCGGGATCGCCGGGGCGACGGGCGGTGACGACCGGGGGGCGGTGGTAGCCGGTGACCGCGTTGACGCGGTCGATCATCTCCCGGACGGAGACGCCCTCGCCGCGGCCGATGTTGAGGGTCAGCGCGGTGCCCGGGGCGGAGCGCAGGGCCCGCGCGACGGCCACGTGCGCCTCGGCCAGGTCGACGACGTGGATGTAGTCGCGCACGCAGGTGCCGTCGGGGGTGGGGTGGTCGTCGCCGAAGATGCGGGGCGGCGCGCCCTCGGTGAGCCGTGCGAAGACCATCGGGACCAAGTTGGACACGCCCGTGTCGGCGAGTTCGGGGGTGGCCGCGCCCGCCACGTTGAAGTAGCGCAGCGAGGCGGTGGCGAGGCCGGCCGCCCGGCCCGTGGCGCGCACCAGCCACTCGCCGGCCAGCTTGGTCTCGCCATAGGGGGAGAGGGGGCGGCAGGGGGTCTCCTCCGTGACCAGGTCGACGTCGGGCATGCCGTAGACGGCCGCCGAGGAGGAGAGGACGAAGGAGGGGACCTCCGCCGCCGTCACCGCCGCCAGCAGGACGCGCAGGCCCTCGACGTTCTCCCGGTAGTAGTGCAGCGGGCGTTCCACCGACTCGCCCACCTGCTTCTTGGCCGCCAGGTGGACGACCCCCGTGATCCCGTGCCCGGCGAGCGTGCGGGCCAGCAGCTCCCCGTCCAGGGTGGAGCCCCGCACCAGCGGCACCTCGGCCGGCACCCGCTCGGCGAGCCCGGTGGACAGGTCGTCGTAGACGACCGCGCGCTCGCCCGCCTCGGTCATCGCCCGGACGACGTGCGCCCCGATGTATCCGGCACCACCGGTGATCAGCCAGGTCATGTGCGGCCGTCCCTCGTCAGTTCGTCGGGTTTCCCAGGGTGCCCCCGGTCCCAGTGAAACAGGCGGCGGCGGAACCGGCCGCCGGCCACGGCGAGCACCCCGCGCACGCCGCTCGCCACGCGCACGGCGAATGCGCCGGAGTGCGTGGCGTACGGCCGTACCAGGAGTACGCCGTGCGCGACGCTCGGTACCGCGCGACGGCGCAGCCGACCGGCGCTCGTCCGGGCGTGCGCCGTGACCGCGCGCCGCCCGCCGTCCGCGAAGCGCACGGTGAGGCGCAGGTCCCAGATGCCGGTACCGAGCCCGGCCAGGTCGACGGGGACCTCGGCCGACCAGAGGGCGGCTCCGCGGGGCGTGAGCGCGGCCGTCGCGCGCCCGCGCGTGCGGTCGTCGTCGCGCGCCTGCCACACCACGTCCACCCCGACCGGACCCGCCCCGGCCACCCGGCCGTACATCTCGTGCAGGCGGAGGCGCAGCGCCGAGGCACGCGCGCGCGGGCGCAGCTCCGCGTCCACCGCGAGGGGCAGGGCGGGGACCGGCCGGGTCAGCAGCGCGGCCAGCGAGACCTGGGGGAGGGCGGGGGACCAGATAGGCGTGCCGTCGGCGGCGCGGGCGTAGGGCGGGAGCAGGCGCGCCGGGCGGGCGGCGAGTTCGCGCAGCCGGGGCAGGTCGCGGGGTTCGGGGGACGCCAGCACGACCCGTCCGAGGAGCCGGCCCGGGGCGCCGGGGTCGGGCGCCCAGTCGGTGTCGTCGAAACCCGCGAGGTGCCGCCGCGCGAGCGCCCACCACGCGCGCCGGTACTCCGCGTCGCGCAGGCCCAGTTCGCGCGCGTACATGCGCAGTTCGTGGTCGAGGAACTTGGCGCGTGCCGCCCGGGCCAGCTCCCGCTGCCCGGCCCCCAGCAGGATGTCGTACGCCAGCGCGCACGCCTCGACGCGCGCCGCCCAGTTCTCCACGCGCTTTCGGTCCAGCGAGAGCGACAGCCGCTCGGCCGACCGGCGGACCTGCCACACGTACACCCGGTCCGGTACGAGGACGACGCGCGGGCCCGCGGCCAGTACGCGCGCGCCGAAGACGAAGTCCTCGTAGCGGAAGCGGCCCTCGGGGAAGCGGATGCCGTGGTCGCGCAGGAAGCCGGTGCGGTACAGCTTGTTGACGCACAGCGTGTCGTGGACCAGCCGGGGGAGCTGGGCGGGGCGGGCGAGGACGCGGTGCGTGGGGTAGAGGAACGCCTGCCACGGCCGTTCGCGCCCCGACGGCAGCTCCCGGCGCACGCACAGCCCGCCCGCGACCTCGGCGCGCGCCCCGGTGGCCGCCGTGAGCAGCGCGTCCACCGCGCCGGGCGGCAGCACGTCGTCGCTGTCCAGGAACATCACGTACGGCGCCGTCACCGCGTCGATCCCGGCGTTGCGCGGGCTGCCGCAGCCGCCGCTGTTCACCTCCCGGCGCACCACCCGCAGCCGTGGCTCGACGGCGGCCAGCCGGGTGAGCAGCGCGACGCTGCCGTCGGTGGAGCCGTCGTCCACGGCGACGACCTCGGTGACCGCGGGCCCCTGGGCCAGGGCCGAGCGCACGGCGTCGGCCACGTGGGCGCGGTCGTCGTAGCCGATGACGACGACCGCGGCCCGGGGCGCCGGGTGCGGGGCCGGTGGTTCTGGGGACATGGGCCTCACCCGTCGGACGGTGTGCTGTGCAGGTGAATCGTCCCGTCAGGGGGCGCTGAACGCCCGGGCGCGCAGGCGGTCCGAACCGGGCCAAGGCTCCGCCGGCGGCCCGGTCTCGCCGGCCGGTGGCCGGGCGTCCCGCCACAGCCGCACGAAGGACAGCACGGCGGCCGCGGCCAGCAGCCCGTTGCGGGCCAGCATCAGCAGACAGCCGGCCCAGGTGCCGTCGACCACCTCGCGGTAGCACATGGGGAACACGACGGTGCTCAGCGCGGACGCCGCCAGGACGAGCACCGCGACCGGGCGCTGGCTGGTGCGGCGCGAGGTCAGGCAGACGGCGGCGAGCCCGATCAGCCAGATCATGTACTGCGGGCTGATGACCCGGCTGGTGACCGTGAACAGCAGCACCGCGCTCAGCGCCGCGTCGTACGGCGTGGCCTCGCTCCAGCGCCGCGCCCGCACCCGCCACAGCAGCAGCAGTCCGCCCGCGACCGCGGTGAGCGCGAGCGAGGCCGTGGCGACGGCGTGCACGTGCGGGCCGGTGAGTTCGATCGCGCCGTACTGGTAGCGGGTGCGGCCCGGCCAGCCGGCGTGCCGGGCCAGGTTCAGCGCCGTGCCGCCGAGCGACTCGACCTGCACGCCCCGGCCGCTCTGCTCGCGCAGGAAGGACAGCGGGTGGGCGAGGAAGACGGCGAGCAGCCCGAAGCACACGGCCCCGGTCACCGCCGCCCACGTCCACGCCGTACGGGTGGACCGCCCCCGGGGCGTGCCCAGCAGGACCAGCGCCGGCCACACCTTCACCAGGGCGCCCAGCGCCCCGAACACCCCTCCCGCGCGCGGGGAGCGGGCCGACGCCAGCAGGGACAGCACGGCCAGCGCGGTCACCTCGGCGTCGTACCGGGCGAGCGGCAGGTGCAGCAGGAGCGGCAGTCCGCCGGTCCACACGGCCGCGCCGAGCAGGCTGCGCCCGGGCCGGGTGCCCGCGCGGACCAGGGCCGCCGCGGTCACCGCGTCCACGGTCAGGGTCAGCAGCACGAACGCCTGGAAGTAGGACAGCCACGGCAGCAGACCGGGCGCCAGCAGCACCGCGCCCGCGCCGGGCGGGTACTGCCACAGCGTGTCGTGCACGGGGAAGGAGCCGTGCGCGAGGACGCCGTACCAGTGGAAGTACAGCCGCCACACCTCCCGGGACACCGCCCCGCCGCCCAGCAGGGGGGCGGTGCCGTGCGTGAGCAGCCACAGCATGAGGGCGCGGGTGGTGAGCCAGAGGACGGTGAGGGCGAGGACCGGGCCGGGGGTGACACGGAGACGGTTCATCACATGGGAGCCTAAGCCGAGCGGATGGGGTATCCATGCCGATACGCCGTCAATGACCTACAAAGGTTGGCTAATCGCAAAAGATCGGGCCATGGTGAACGTCGGGCTTCCTGTGCAACCGCAGTCGCGTCGGGCGGCCGGAGCGGCCGGCGCCGCGCCGGCCGGTACGGCGGGCCACGCGCCCCGCCGGGTGCCCGGGTGGTCCCGGGAACGGCTGGGCCGCGCCGGGGCCGTGGGCGTGCCCGCGCTGGTGATGGCGGTGCTCGGGCTGTGGGGGCTGGACCGGGGCGGCATGTGGCGCGACGAGGCCGTCAGCTTCCAGGTCGGGCGCCGCACGGTACCGCAGATCTGGCGGCTGCTGCACGAGGTGGACGCGGTGCACGGCCTGTACTACCTGTTCGTGCACGCGGTCCTCGCCGTGCACCCCGGCGAGGTCGTCCTGCGGCTGCCGTCGGTGCTCGCGGCGGCCGGCACGGCGGGCCTGGTGGCCGCGCTCGGCTGCCGGCTGGCCCGGCCGCGGGTCGGCCTGTGGGCCGGCCTGCTCTACGCCGTCGCCCCGATGGCCGGTCACTACGCCCAGGAGGGCCGCTCCTACGCGCTGGTCGCGGCCGGTGCCACCGGCGCGACGCTGCTGTTCGTCCGGGCCGTGCGGGGCGGCTCGTTCTGGCCGTACGGCATGGTCCTCGCGGTCACCTGCTGGCTGCACGAGTTCGCGGTCCTGCTGCCGTTCGCCCACGCGGTGTCGCTGGCGTTCGCCCGGGCGGGGGCGCGCACGTGGCGGCGGTTCGGGGGCGCGGCGGGCGCGGTGGTGCTCGCGCTGCTGCCGATGGTGCTGGTGTCGCGGGGGCAGGCGGCGCAGGTGGCGTGGCTGCGGACGCCCACGGCCGAGACGGCGGGCGGCCTGCTGCGCACCTTCCTCGGGCCGGCCGACGAGGTGTACTGGGTGTGTCTCGCGCTGGCCCTGCTCGGGCTGGCCGGGATCGCCGGGCGGCGGGGCGAACTGACGTGCGCGGGCGTGGGGTTGCCGGTGGCGGTGGTGCCGCCGGCCCTGCTGATGCTGGCCTCGCAGGTCTCGCCGCTCTACGTCGACCGGTACGTGCTGTACGCACTGTCGGGGGCGCCGCTGGTGGTGGCCGCGGGGGCCGAGCGGCTGGCGGACGTGCTGGAGCGCCGGCGCCCGGACCGGCGCGGGGCCGCCCGCTCCGGGGCACCGGCACCGCGGTCCCTCGGGGCGGCCCTCGCCGGCGTCCTGGCCGTCGCGCTGTGCCTGCTCCACCAGTTCCCCCTGCTCCAGCGGGACCGCGACCCCGCCCACCGGCCCGACGACCTCGCCGCGGTCTCCAGGGCGGTCGCGCGGGAGGTGCGCCCCGGCGAGGCGGTGCTGTTCCTGCCGGCGCAGACGCGGAACGCGGCGCTCACCTATCCGCGGGCGTTCCGGGGGACGCGGGACCCGGCGCTGGTGGCGGGGGCGGCCCGGTCGGGCACCCTGTACGGGCGGGAGGCCGGGCCGGATGAGCTGCGCCGCAGGCTGGCGCGGCTGGACCGGGTGTGGGTGGTGGCGGACCGCGGGCTGCTCGCCGGCCGCTGGGTCCCGCGCGATCCCACCGAGCGGACCGAACTGACCGTGCTGTGGCAGCAGTTCACGGCGGCCCGGGAGTCCGTGCGGGGCGGTGTGACCGTACGGCTCTACGTCCGCCCGGACGGCGCGCTCCCCGGGGTCCCGGTCAGCGCGCGTCCCGGGACTCCGCCCGGGCCGCCGCGTCCAGCGCGGTGGTGAGCTGGTCCAGCCGGGCGCGCAGGCCGGCGATCTCCGCCAGGTCGAAGCCGGTCGCCGTCATGATCCGGCGGGGCACCTCCACGGCCCGTTCGCGCAGGGCCGTGCCCTCGGCGGTGAGCCGGACCCGTACCGACCGCTCGTCCTCGGCGCTGCGCTCGCGCCGGACCAGGCCCGCCGTCTCCAGCCGCTTGACCAGCGGGGAGAGCGTGCCCGAGTCGAGCCGCAGCTGCTCGCCGAGCGCCTTGACGGGCAGGTCGCCCCGCTCCCACAGCACGAGCATCACCAGGTACTGCGGGTAGGTGAGCCCGAGGTCCTTCAGGATCACGCGGTAGACGCCGTTGAAGGCGCGGGACGCGGCGTGCAGCGAGAAGCAGATCTGGCGGTCGAGGCGGAGCCAGTCGGCGTCGGGCGTGGTGGTCATGGTTCGAGGATACCTCTCGTAGCCCATTTAGTTGTGCGCAATTCAGTTGTGTGCTCTACTTGTGGTCGTCGTGATCCCCGGCGGATCCGGCAGCACACCCCACACCGAGAGGGATGGTCTTCCCATGGACGCGCTCTACACCGCTGTCGCCACCGCAACCCACGGCCGCGAGGGCCGCGCCGTCTCCTCCGACGGCCGCATCGACCTCGCCCTCGCCATGCCCGCGGAGCTGGGCGGCGACGGCCAGGGCACCAACCCCGAGCAGCTCTTCGCCGCCGGTTACGCCGCCTGCTTCGGCAGCGCCCTCGGCCTGGTCGGACGCCAGGCCAAGGTCGACGTCAGCGACGCCGCGGTCACCGCCGAGGTCGGCATAGGCAAGCAGGGCGAGGGCTTCGGGCTGAAGGTCACCCTCCGCGTCGAGTTGCCCGGGACCGTGGACGAGGCGACCGGCCGCAAGCTGGTCGAGACCGCCCACCAGGTCTGCCCGTACTCCAACGCCACCCGCGGCAACATCGAGGTCGACCTCGTCATCGAGTAGTCGCGCCGACCCCGTCGGGGGGCCGGTCCCGGCCGGGACCGGCCCCCCGACGCGCACCGCTCACGCCGGCCGCGCTCCGCTCACGTCGACGCCAGCGCGTCCGGCGCCGCCGCCTGCCCCGGGATCCGCGCGGACTCCGCCTCCGGCATCGGCTCGCCCAGCAGCAGGGTCCGCACGACCCGTTCGGCGGCCCGTCCGTCCTCGAACTCGCAGAACCGGGCCCGGAACGCCGCCCGCAGCCGCGCCGACTCCTCGTCCCGCCAGGCACCCGAGCCGAACAGCCGGGCCAGCTCCTCGTGCGAGCGGCAGACGTGGCCGGGCGGCTCGGCGGTGATGTCGAAGTAGGTGCCCCGGCTCGCGGTGTACGCCGGCCAGTCGTCGGCGTGCACCACGATCGGCCGGTCCAGGTTGGCGTAGTCGAACATCACGCCCGAATAGTCGGTGACCAGCACGTCCGCGGCCAGCAGCACGTCCGCCACGTCGGGTTCGCCGGTCGCGTCGACCACGATTTCGCGCCGGTCCAGCTCGGTGAGGCCGAGCCCCCGCGCCGGGCCGTTCACCAGGGACGGGTGCAGCCGCACGACGAGCGTGTGCCCCTCCCCGAGGTCGGCCGCGAACCGGGCGAGGTCGACGCGGTCCACGTGGCCGCCCCGCCGGTAGTCCCGGCGGGTCGGCGCGTACAGCACCACCGTGTGGTCCGCCGGGATGCCGTGCCGCTCCCGGAAGTCGCCGGTGCCGCCGTTCACCAGGACGTCGTTGCGCGGGCTGCCGGTGCGCACCGAGGTGAAGTGGCAGGGGAACGCCCGCTCCCAGACCAGCTCGGAGTACCGGTTGGCGACCAGGCTGTAGTCCCAGCGGTCGGCCCGGCGCAGCATCTGCGGCACGTCGAAGCCGAGCCGGGCACCCGGCTTGTCCAGCAGGTCGGCGCCCAGGTACTTCAGCGGGGTGCTCCGGTGGGTGTGGACGTGCACGCTGCCGGGCCGCTTGGCCAGGGCGCCGGGCCAGTTCACGTCGTTGACGAAGAACGTGGCGCGCGCGGTGACCTCCAGGTAGCGCCGGGAGCCGACGACCACGTGCTCCACGCCGGACGGCAGCCGCTCCGCCGTCTCCGCGTCCTGCACCACCCACACCCCGCGCAGCTGCGGGGCGATCTCCCGGGCGGCGGCGTAGACGGCCGCCGGGTCGCCGAGCAGGCCCTGGTGCGAGGAGGCCGAGTAGACCACCAGGTGCGGGTCGAGCGGCCTGCGGGCGTGCGCGGCCGCCCAGCCGGCGCGGGCCCGGACACCGGCCGCCCGGCGCACCTGGACCGCCCGCCGGGCCGCCTCCCGGCCGGCCCGCGCCGTCTGCCGCCGCAGCCGGTACCCGGTCCAGGAGCCCTCCAGCACGGCGGTCCCGCCCTCCGCCCGGGCGCCCTCCGGCTTGTGCCGGCGGAACAGCTCGGCCGTGCGGCGGAAGAACTCGGCCTTGTCGGCGGGCGGCAGCCGGTCGGGTTTGGCGAGGATGTCCAGGCAGTGCTCGCCCATCTTGCGGTGCAGGTAGGGCCGCCAGCCGGCCAGCTCCGGGTGCTGCTCGACGAAGGCGAAGACCCGCTCGTACTGGTCGTGGACGTCGAAGTGCTTGCGGCTGGTGGTGGACAGGATGTTGCCCTGCCGGCGCTGCCGGTAGTTCAGGCAGATACGGTCCAGCGCGGCGATCCGGCGGGCGCTGAGCAGGACCGGGAACGTCCAGGGGGTGTCCTCGTAGTAGCCCGGCGGGAACGCGAAGCCGTGCTCCGCGACGAACTCGCGCCGGTAGACCTTGTTCCACACCACCATCAGCAGGTCCAGGATCTCGGGGCGCTCGGCCGCCGTGAAGGTCCCGGCGCCGGCCTCGGCCAGGATGTGCGCGAGGACGTTGCGGCGGGTGCCGCCCCACCAGTACGTGCGCGCGTAGTCGAAGACGAGCACGTCCGGGTCGGCGGTCTCCTCCAGCCGGTCGGCGACGGCCCGCAGCGCGCCCGGGGTGAGGGTGTCGTCGCTGTCCAGGAAGAACAGGTAGTCGCCGGTGGCGTGCGGCAGGCCCGCGTTGCGGGCCCGCCCGAGGCCGACGTTCTCCGGCAGATGCAGCACCGTCACCCGCGGGTCGCGCGCGGCGTACTCGTCGAGGATCGCGCCGCAGCCGTCCGGGGAGCAGTCGTCCACGGCGATCAGCTCCAGGTCGCCGAAGGACTGGCCGAGCACCGAGTCCAGGCACTCCGGCAGGAAGGCCTGCACCTTGTAGCAGGGCACGATCACGCTGAAGCGGGGCACGGCGGGTCAGCTCCTCACGAGGGTCGCGGCGGCGGGGGCGGGGACGCGTTCCGCGAGCGGGATCACGGGCGGCAGCGCCTCGGGCGGCTCACCGAGCAGCACCCTGCGGACGACCCGTTCGGCGGCCCGCCCGTCGTCGAACTCGCAGAACCGCTCCCGGAACGCGGCCCGCAGCGCCCCGGCCTCCGGGCCCGCGTACGAGCCGTCGCGGAAGACGGCGGCCAGCTCCCGCGGGGTCCGGGCGACCGCCCCGGGCGGCTCGGCCATCAGGTCGAAGTAGACGCCCCGGGTCTCCCGGTAGACGTCCCAGTCGTCGGCGTACACGACGATCGGCCGGTCCAGGTTGGCGTAGTCGAACATGATCGACGAGTAGTCGGTGACCAGCGCGTCCGCGGCCAGGCAGACGTCCTCGGAGGAACGGTGCGCGGTCACGTCGATGATCCGGTCCGAGCCCCGGGAGCCGCCCCGGTCGTAGAAGTAGTGGGCGCGCAGCAGGACGACGACGTCGTCGCCGGCCGCCTCGCAGAACGCCTCCAGGTCCAGGCCGGGCGTGAAGCCGCTGTGGTGGTCGCGGTGGGTCGGCGCGTACAGCACCGCCGTCCGGCCCTCCGGGACGCCCAGTTCCCGCCGGATCCGCGCCACGTCCTCGGCGGTCGCCGTGCAGTAGACGTCGTTGCGCGGATAGCCGTACTCCAGGTGCTCGTAGGAGCCGGGGAAGGCGCGTTCCCACATCCGGGTGGAGTGGCGGTTGGACGACAGGTTGAAGTCCCAGCGGTCGACCCGGCCCAGCAGTCTGGCGAAGCTGCCGGAGCGCGCGGCCACCACCGGGTACGCCGACTGGTCCACGCCCATCGTCTTCAGCGGGGTGCCGTGCTGGGTCTGGAGGTGCACGCTGCCCGGCCGTTTGACGACGCCCTCGGCGAAGTTGGCGTTGTTCACCAGGTACGTCGCCCGGGCCAGCACCTCCCAGTAGCGGCGGGAGCCGATCACCGCGTGCTCCACGTCGCCGGGCAGGGTGTGTTCCTGGCCGGCCTCGACCAGGAACACCGCGCGCAGGTGCGGGGCGAGTTCGCGGGCCTTGGCGTGGATCGCGGCCGGGTTGCAGGCGTAACCGCGGCCCCAGTAGGCGCAGTACACGACGAGGTCCGGGTCGAGCGGGCGGCGCAGGTCGCGGGCGTAGCGCAGCCGGGTCAGCGGCATGTGCGGGCGGGGCAGCGCCTCGGCGGAGCGGGCGGCCACCTGGTTGGCGCCGCGCAGGGCGCGGAACGCGCTGTACGCCCCCGCCGCCAGCAGCCGGTGCTGCACGCCCAGGCTGCCGCCCGGTGTCCGGTGGCCGGCCGGGCGGTGCCGGCGGTGCAGGCGCGCCGCGCGGCGGAAGAACGCCCGGTGCCCGGAGGGCAGCCGCTCCGGCCGGGACGCCGTCTTCAGCACCACCGCGAACAGTTGGTCGAAGAGCGGGCCGGTGCGCTCGGCGGGCAGACCCCGCTCGGCGGCCGCCGTCAGGACCCGCTCCACCTGGTCCAGCAGGGCGTGCTGGTGCGGTCCGGGCAGGTTGAGCCGGCTGCCCTGGCGGCGCAGCCGGTGCCGCACGACGGCCCGGCGCAGCACCGCGATCCGCTCGGCGGCGACGGTGACCAGCCCGCCCCAGCCGAGGTCGGTGAAGTGACTGTCGGGGAAGGTGAGGTCCCGCTCGGTGAGGAAGGCACGGCGGTAGGCGGCGCTCCATGCCGGCAGCTGCACGCCGGTCAGCTCCGGCAGGGCGGCGGGGGCGAAGGCGCCGCCGGGGGCCTTCGCCAGCAGGGGGGCGGCCGGGGTCGTCGGCTCGCCCTCCCACCAGGGGGCGCGCTCGTGCCCGGCGTAGAGCACGTCCGCACCGGCGGTCTCGGCCAGCCGGGCGTCCAGTGCCGCGAGGGCGCCGGGCAGCAGCAGGTCGTCGCCGTCCAGGAACAGCAGGTACGCGCCGGTCGCCGCCCGCATCCCGGCGTTGCGCGCCCCGCCCAGGCCCGCGGACGGCGGCGAGTGGACCGGGGTGACCCGGGAGTCCCGCCCGGCGTACCCGGCGGCCACCGTGGCGGCCGGGGCACCGGGGCCGTCGCTGACGGGGATCAGCTGGAGGTCGCCGAAGGACTGGCCGAGGACCGAGTCCAGCGCCTGGGACAGCCGGCCGGCGACCCCGTGGGAGGGGACGATGATGCTGAAGCGGGGCATTCTGTTCTCTCTGTCGTCGTGCGGACGCGGCCGGGCCGGCCCGCCGGACGCCAGGTGGACGGCCGGCTCGGGGTGGGCCGCGTCGAACCGAGGGGCATGGGAACTCCCGGAGGGACCAACGGTGTTCAGCGGCTCTCGGTGACGGGGAGCGGGTCGGGAGGTTGCGGCGCGGCCACCGGGACGACGCGCGCACCGGCGGCCGGCGCCGGAGTGCGCTCCCCGGGCGGCACCACCGGCGGCAGGTCCGTCTCGCCCAGCACCACCCGTCGTACGACCCGCTCGGCGGCGTGCCCGTCGTCCCACGGGCAGAACCGCTCCCGGAACGCCGCCCGCAGCGCCGCCGCACGCGGGCCGCACCAGAGCCCGGTGGCGAACACGTCGGCCAGCTCCTCGTCGCCGCGCACGACCGGCCCGGGCGGGAAGGCCCGCAGGTCGAGGTAGGTGCCGTGGACCGCCTCGTACGCCTCCCGGTCCGGGGTGTGCAACACGACGGGCCGGTCGAGGTTGGCGTAGTCGAACATGACCGGCGCGTGGTCGGTGAGCAGCGCGTCCGAGGCCAGGCAGAGGCCGGCCGGGTCCGGATGGCCCGAGACGTCGATGATCCCGGTGCCCCGCACGGGGAGGTGGGTGCGGGCCAGCACCACGAAGCGCGGGCCCAGCCGGCGCAGCAGCGGCCCCAGGTCGAGCGGCGGGCGCTGGGTGCGCAGGTGGGCGCGGTGCGCGGGCGCGTACAGGATCGCTACCGCGTCCCTCGGGACCCCCAGCTCCGCCCGCAGCCGGGCCACGTCCGCGGCCGTCGCCCGCTGGAGGACGTCGTTGCGGGGCAGCCCGTACTCCAGCGTGGTGTAGCGGCCCGGGTGCGTCCGCTCCCGGATCAGGGTGGTGTGCCGGTTGCCGGACAGGACGTGGTCCCACTGGTCGACGCCCCGCAGCAGCTCCGCGAAGTCCGTGCCCCGGGCCGCCGCCGGAAGTTCCAGCAGGTCGAGGCCGGTGTGGGCCAGCGGGGTGCCCCGCCCGGTCTGCACGAACACCTGCCCGGGGCGCTTGCGCGTCCGCGCGCCGAAGCCGGTGTCGGCGACCAGGTAGCGGGAGCGGGCCAGCGCCGTCCAGCAGGCGGCGGTGCCGGGGGTCAGTGGACGCGGGCCGGCCGGTGCCGTCCGTTCCTGCCCGGGGCGGACGACCCACGCGGTCCGCACCCGCGGGGCGTGCGCGCGGAACGCCTCCTCCAGCGCGGCCGGGTCGCCGCCGTGTCCGTCGTGCGCCGTGAACACCGCCCGGTCGGCGCGCAGCGGCAGGCACAGCTGGACCCGGTAGTGCAGCCGGAGTACGGCGGTGCGCAGCCCCCGGGCCCACCTCCCGCCGGCCCGTCGCGCGCGCCGGCGCACGGCGGCGGCCAGCCGCAGCGTCCGGAAGGTGCGGTGCAGCCCGAGGCCGACCAGGACGTGCCGTGGCTCCAGCCGGAGCCCGGGGACCCGGTGGCGGCGGTATTGGGCGCGGGCCTGGCGCAGGTACTCGCCGTGGCTGCCGCGCGGCAGCCGGTCCCGCCGGGAGAACACCACGGCGTGGTGGTCGAGCATCCGGCGCAGCAACTCGGGTTTCCAGCGAGCCAGTTCGGGTCGTCCGTCGACGTACGCGAAGACCCGGTCGTACTGCTCGAACAGGTCGAAGTGCTTGCGGCTCGTCGTGCCGAGGATGCTGCCCCGCCGGCGCTGGCGGTAGTGCACGCAGACCCGGTCCAGGGTGGCGAGCGATCCGGCGGTCATCAGCACCGGGAAGGTCCAGGGGGTGTCCTCGTAGTGGCCCGGCGGGAAGCGGAAGCCGTTCCGGGTGACGAACTCGCGCCGGTAGGCCTTGTTCCACGCCACCATCAGCAGGCCGAGCAGCCCTGGCCGGTCCGCCAGGCGGAACGGTGCCGGGCCCTGTTGGTCGAGCCGGCCCGCGAGCTGGTTGCGCACCGTCCGGCCGTCCCAGTACGTGCGGGCGTAGTCGAAGACCAGGACGTCCGGGTCACCGGTCTCCTCCAGCCGGCCGGCGACCGCCCGCAGCGCGTCCGGGGTGAGCGTGTCGTCGCTGTCCAGGAAGACCAGGTAGTCTCCGGTCGCCTCCGCCATGCCCGCGTTGCGCGCCGGGCCCAGGCCCCGGTTCGCGGCCAGGTGCAGGGGCTTCACCCGCGCGTCCCGGGCCGCGTACTCGTCGATGATGGCGCCGCAGGCGTCGGGCGAGCAGTCGTCCACGGCGATCAGTTCCAGATCGGGCCAGGACTGCGAGAGCACCGAGTCCAGGCACTCGGGGAGGTACGCCTGGACCTGGTACGCGGGGACGATGACACTGAACCGGGGCAAGGGACATCCATGGGTCGGACGGCGCGGGCGTTCTGCCCGGCAACGGCCGACGGGGTGACTTGGTTACGGCCCGTACGGCATTCGGGCTACACCGGACGCGGCGCCGACCCCGGCGTCCCTGCCCGAACGCACGGGAAGGGGCGAGCCGTTGCCGGCCCGCCCCGCCAAGCCGTCCCGGGAGTCGGCTACTTGACCGCTCCGGCCATCACCCCGGACACGAACTGCCGCTGGAACGCGAAGAACACGGCCAGCGGGATCACCATCGACAGGAACGCGCCGGGCGCCAGCACGTCGATGTTGTTGCCGAACTGCCGTACCTGCGTCTGGAGGGCGACCGTGATGGGCTGGGTGCCCGACTTGGTGAACACCAGCGCGACCAGCATGTCGTTCCACACCCACAGGAACTGGAAGATGCCCAGCGACGCGATGGCCGGACCGCCCAGCGGCAGCACCACCCGGGCGAACAGGCGCAGTTCACCCGCGCCGTCCAGCCGGGCCGCCTCCAGCAGCTCCCGCGGGATCTCCGCGAAGAAGTTCCGCAGCAGGAACACCGCGAACGGCAGGCCGAACCCGGTGTGGAACAGGATCACCCCGAAGATCGTCCCGAACAGCCCGAGCTTACCGAACAGTTCGGCGATCGGGATCAGCGCCACCTGCACGGGCACCACCAGCAGGCTCACCACGCCCAGGAACCACCAGTCGCGGCCCGGGAACTCCATCCACGCGAACGCGTACCCGGCCAGCGCGCCGATCACGACGACCAGGAGGGTCGCCGGGACCGTGATCAGCACGGTGTTCAGCAGCGAGTGCGTGATGTCGCCGTTCTCCAGCAGCTTCTTGTAGCTGTCCACGGTCAGCCGCGACGGCTTGCTGAGCACCGTCCACCAGCCGCTCGCGCTCATGTCCTGCGGTGTGCGCAGCGAGGAGATGAGCAGGCCGATGGTCGGCACCAGCCAGAACAGGCCCACCACGACCAGGAAGGCCTGGACGAGCCCACCGCTCAGCCGCCCCGCGATCCTCCCGCCGAGTGACGGCCGGCGGGCCGTCACCGGCGCCCCCGCGGAGGACGTCTTGCCGATGCTGTCGGCGGTCGCCGTCATCGCCGTACCTCCCGCCGCAGCCTGCGCATGTTGAACAGCATCACCGGGATCACCAGGAGCAGCAGGAACACCGCGATCGCGCTCGCCACGCCCGGCCGGCCCTCCGCGAAGCCCTTGCGGTACAGCTCCAGCGCCAGCACGTTCGCGTCGTCCTGGGACGAGCCCGGCGCGATGATGAACACCAGGTCGAACACCTTCAACACGTTGATCATCAGCGTGACGGTGACCACCGCCAGGACCGGGGCCAGCAGCGGCACGGTGACCCGGCGGAACACCTGCCACTCGTTGGCGCCGTCGACCCGCGCCGCCTCCAGCAGCTCCCGGGGCACGCCCGCGAGCCCGGCCGCGATCAGCACCATCGCGAAGCCCGCCCACATCCACACGTACGATCCGATGATCGCCGGGGTCACCAGCGCCGGGCCGAGCCACCCGACCCCGCCGTAGGGCTCCCGGAAGTTCTCCGCGGGCAGCCGCAGCCGGGCCCCGTCGGCCGCCGCGGGCAGGGTGAACGTGCCGTCGCCGGACGCCCGCGCGGTGGCGACGACCTTGCCGTCCTTCACCGCCTCGACGCGCATCCCCGCGTACCCCAGCTCGGCCGGGTCCGGCTCGCCCAGCCGTCCGACGCCCTTGCCGCGGGTGAAGTCCTGCCAGGTCGTGCCGGTGACCCTGCCCGGCTCCGGCCGGGCGGCGGCGGCCTTCCGCGCGCCGTCCGGCAGCTGGTCCGGCGCGACACCGACGAGCGGCAGCACGACCGGCCGCCCGGCGTGGACGGCGTCCTTCGTGACGAAGGCGCCCCCCTGGGCGACGAGCGGCGACTCGCGTCCCGGGTGGGCCTTGGGGAACGCCGACGACTGCGCGAACGTGTCGTGCACCCCCACCCACACGGCGTTCGCGACCCCCTTGTCCGGGTCCTGGTCGTAGACCAGCCGGAAAATGATCCCGGCGGCCAGCATCGAGATCGCCATCGGCATGAAGACGACCAGCTTGAACGCCGTGCCCCACCGGATCCGCTCGGTCAGCACCGCGAAGACCAGGCCCAGCGCGGTGGAGACCGTCGGCGCGAACACCACCCAGATCACGTTGTTCTTCAGGGCCGTGCGGATGCCGTCGTCGGTGAACAGGGTGCGGTAGTTGTCGACGCCCGTGAAGCGGTCGCCGGAGGAGTCGAAGAAGCTGCGGACGACCGAGTACCCGATCGGGTAGACCACGAGCGCGCCGAGCAGCACCAGGGCGGGCAGCAGGAACAGCGCTGCCACGGCCTTCCGCGTGCCGGTCACGCTCCTGCGACTGCGGGGCGCGGCGGGGCCCGGTGGGGCCCCGGCCGCCGCTGCCGACGCCATCGCCGGATCAGCTCCCGCTTCCGTAGGCGGCCGCCGCGTCCTTCTCCAGCCGCGCCTGGGCGCCCGCGACGTCGGCGGGGTTCCTCAGGAAGTCCTGGAGGTCCTTCCACTCGCCCTTGCCGGGGGTGCCGCCGAAGGCCTGGGGGGCCTGGTCGGACATGTCGAAGCGGAAGTCGTCGCCCGACGCGACCAGCGCCTTGGCGATCTTCTGCTGCACCGCGTTCGGGTACGCCGACACCGGCACGTTCTTGTTCGGGGAGAGGTACCCGCCGAGCTTCGCCTGGATCGTGGCCGCGTCCGGGGAGGCCAGGAAGGTGGCCAGGGCCTGCGCCGCCTTGGAGTCCTTCAGGATCACCGCCGCGTCACCGCCGGAGACCACCGGCGCGGTGGAGCCGACGGCCGGGAACGGGAACACCTTCGCGTCCGTGCCCACCTTCGCCTTGGTCTCACCGATGTTGACCTGCACGAAGTCGCCCTCGTACACCATCGCCGACTTCGGCTGGTCGCCCCCGGTGAAGGTCTGGGTGACCGACTGGGGGAACTCCGTCTGGAGGGCGCCGCTCTGGCCGCCCGCCAGGTAGTCCTTCTTGCCCCAGATCTGCGCCAGGGTGGTCAGCGCCCGCTTCACGGACGGATCCGTCCACTTGATCTTGTGCTGGGCGAGCTGGTCGTACTTCTCCGGGCCCGCCTGCGACAGGTAGACGTTCTCGAACCAGTCGGTCAGCGGCCAGCCGTCCGCACCCGCCACCGAGAACGGCGTGACCCCCGAGTCGTACACCGCCCGGGACGCCGTCAGCAGGTCCTGCCAGGTCTTCGGCTCCTTGGCGCCCGCGTTGCCGAACGCGGTGGCGTTGTACCAGATCAGCGACTTGTTGGCCGCCTTGTAGTAGACGCCGTACGGCTTGCCGCCGACCGAGCCGATGTCCTGCCAGCCCTGCGAGTAGTTCTTCCGCAGCTCCTTGAGGGCGTCCGCGCCCAGCGGCTTGGCCCAGCCCTTCTGCACGGCCTGCCGGATCGCACCGGGCTGCGGCAGCATCGCGACGTCCGGCGGCTGACCGCCCGCGATCTTCGAGCCGAGGAAGTTGATGATCGGATCCTGCGCGGGCACGAAGGTCACCTTCGCGCCCGTCCGCTTCTCGAACTCGGCAAGGACCCGCTTGAAGTTCTTCTGCTCCTGGCCGGTCCAGACGGCGGCGATCTCCAGGTTCGCGCCGTCCAGCTTCGGCAGGGTGACGGTGGAGCCGGTGGCGGTGCCGGTCTCCCCTCCGCTGCCCTTCTTGTCGTTGTCACCGCCGGAGCAGGCGGTGAGCGTGAGGGCCCCCGTCAGCAGTGCGGCCAGCGCGGTGGTGGTGCCGTGGATCCGGACGGTGCTGCTCTTGCTGCGCATCAATGCCCCGTTCGTCGTTCTCCGTTGAACGTCGGTGCCAAGGAGTGCTCTTGACCGTCATAAGACTGTCCCGTGCGCTCCGGTGTACGCCGGGCCGCTCGGGACGGGCAAGAGCGCCTGCCGTGTCGACCCGCTCATCGTGACCGGCTCGTGACCAGCGGCGTACGCACCACGCTCGCGGCTACAGCAGCGAAGGCACCTCCGCCGCCGAGACCTCCCGGGCCGCCCGCTCCACCGCGCTCGCCAGCAGGGCCAGGTCCGTCGGCCCGTTGCCCAGCTCCCGCACCGGCCGGCGGGCCGGCGGATCACCCGTGCGCTGCCAGTCCAGCGCGACCACCGTCGGCCGCTGCGTCGCCGTCCGCGGGATGCGGCCCGTCACCCGACCGCCCTGGAAGCCGACGGTCCGCCCGTCCGCGTACGCCACCCGGCCCCGGCCCGGCGCCGGCTGCTCCGGCCCCGCCTGCGGCGCGTCCAGCGCGACCCGCAGGGTCGCCCGGCGCGCCGGTTCCGACTCCGCCGTACGGCCACCGGTCCCGGCCGCCGCCACCAGGTGCACACCGAGCCGCTCACCCTCCCGGGCCACCGCCTCCAGCGCCCGGATCACCGACCCGGCGGCCGGCCGGCCGGGCGAGCCGAGCGGGGGAGCGACCAGGGCGTCCAGGTCGTCCACGACCACCACCAGCCGGGGCAGCGCCACCACCCCGGAGCGCCGCGCCGCCGCACCGGGCCGCAGCCGCAGCGTGGAGCTGGACGGGCTCTCGATGTCCCCGGAGGTGTCGGCGGAGACGGCGGCGGTGTCACCGGCGGCCCGGGCGCGGTGCGCGCCGCGGTCTTCGGCGGACCCGGGACGGTGGGCGGCCGGGTCACCGCCGCCCGGACCGCGCCGCGCGGTGACCGGCGCGGCGTCCGCGCGGGCCGGCGCGCGCTGGCTGACCAGCCGCCCCGACACCTCCCGGCCCGTGTGCCACCGGGCGAACTCCGACCGGCCCAGCAGCTCCGCCCGCCGCTTCAGCTCGGCGGCCAGCGCCTGCGCGAACTCCCGCATGCGCACGGGGTCGTTGGCGATGAGGTGCGTGGTGACGTGCGGGATCTCGGTGCAGGCCCGCAGGCCCTCACCGCGCCCGGCGCCGGTACCGGTCCCGTCCCGGCCGTCGAGCAGCACCACCGCCAGCCGGTCCGGCCGCTCGGCGGCGGCCAGCGACGCCACCACGGCCCGCAGCAGCTCGGTGCGGCCGCTGCCGTCCGGCCCCTCGATCAGCAGGTGCGGTCCGTCGGTCACCAGGTCCACGCCGACCGGCCCGTGCGGTCCCGCGCCCAGCACCGCCCGTGCCCGCCCGCCCGGCGAACCGGTGTCGTCGACCGCGTCCGCCCAGCGCGCCATCAGGGAGGCGGGGGTGGCCCGCGCCAGGCCCAGCTCGTCCAGCAGCCGGGCCGACTGCGGCAGCGGCACGGCCACGCGCGCCTGCCCCTCACCGGCCGGCCCGTCCGGCCGCAGGGGCGCCAGCGCCCGCGCGAACCGCTCCGCCCAGGCGGCGGAGACGGCGTCGACACCGGCCAGGGTGCCGGGACCGACGGGGCCGCTCGGCGCGACCCGCAGCAGGTGCAGCGCGGCGGCGACGTCACCGCCGAGCAGGGCCACGGCACCGCAGTGCCGGAACGTCGGTGTCACCGCGCAGGCGTCCTCGTACGTCCGGGTCACCGGGGAGGCGGGGGAGGCCGGTTCGGTCTCGGCGAGACACACCACGTGTATCCCGGCCCGCGGCCCGGCGGCGGCCAGCCGCGCGAGGGAGTCCCGCAGCGCCGACCCGCCGGGGTCACCGTCCACCACGACGACGGTGTACGGCCCCGGGAACCCGCCGACGCCGTCCAGCCCGGCCCCGTCCTGGGCCCACGACGGGCGGCGCCCGCCGGTGCCCTGGGGAGGGACGGCGGCGGCCGGCGCGGCCCCCGCGGGCGGTATGGACCCGCCGTGCGGATCGCCGGGCGTGCCGTACGGCGGTGTCCCGCCCAGGGTGCCGGGCGCCGCGGCGGTCGCGGGACGCGCCGGCCCGGGGTGGGCGGCGGTCCGGCCGGTCGCCGCGTGGTCCTCCACCCGGCGCAGCAGCTCCTCCGTGCGGGCCGCCGCCTGCTCGCGGTCGTAGGCCAGCAGCAGCCGGCAGTCCTGCCCGTGACCCGGCCGGACGTGCGGCAGCCAGCCCAGCCACGCCCACTCGGCCGTGCGGTCGGCCACCGGACGGGACCGGTCGGCGCTGATCAGCACGATCTCCAGCAGATCGGGGGAGTGCAGGGCGGCGAGCTGGGCCAGCACCGCGCGGGCCAGACCGGACAGCCGGGGGCGCGGACCGGCGAGCCCGAGCGCCCCCGCCTCGCGCAGCGCGGCGGTCACCGGCACGGCGGGCAGCAGACCCGAGCCGTCGGGCGCGCTCCGGTCGGCCGTGCCGAGCCGCACGGTCAGCGCCTCGGGGTGACCCGGCCCGCGCTCCCACAGGCGGGGGCCCGGACCGAGCGCGGTCAGCAGCAGGGCGGCCGGGTCCGGCCATGTCTCCGGCCGCTGCGGGGCGCCGGGCGCCGGGGCCGTGTCCGGGCCGGTCTCCGTGCCGGCGGCGGAGGTCTCCGGCCCGTCCGGCTGTTCCGCGCGCCCGCCGGCCAGCCGCCGGGCCCAGGCGCCGAGGCCACGCCGCCGGGCGCCCGGCGCGGCCGTACCGCCGTCCGGAGCCCCGGCCGGGCTCCCCGGTCCGCCGACGCCGAGACGCCCGGCGTGCGTGTCCCCACCGGAGACCGCGCCGCCCGCGCCGCCCATGCCCACCGCGCCGACCGAGGGCGAGGCACCCGCGCCGGGGGCCCCGGCCCGCTCGGCCGGGCCCGCGCCCGCCGACGGGACGTGCCCGCCGGGAGCAGCGGCTCCCGGCGACACCTCCCACGCGGGGGACGCGGACGGGGACGGCGGGGACGGCGGGGACGGCGGGAACACGGACCCCGGTCCCGACGCATCCGCCCCCGCGGGGCCCTCACCGGCGGTCCCGCCCACGGCGACCCGCACGCACCCCTCCCCGTCGGGCACCGCGGGCAGCCGCGGCGTGGAATCCGCCTCCGACGGAGCGACCCGCAGCGCCGACTCCCCGATCCGCAGCAGCCCCCCGGCGGGGACCCGCACCGGCTGTTCGCCCACCCGGGCGCCGTCGAGCGACGTGCCGTTCGTGGAGCCGAGGTCGGCGACCGAGACGCGGCCGTCCGCCCCGACGGTGACCGCGCAGTGCAGCCGGGAGACGTCCGGGTCGTCCAGCGGGACGTCCGCCTCGGCGGAGCGGCCGACGGTGATCCGGCCGCCGTGCAGCAGGTGGACGCCGCCCGCGTCGGGCCCGGCGACCACGTGCAGCTGGGTGGGGGCGTCGGCCGGCTCCGGGTGCGGTTCGGGGACGGCGGGCGCGCCGAGGGAGAGCACGGCGCCGTCGACCAGCGGCGGCTCGCCGAGCGTGGCGCGCCGCGGATCCAGCCGCTCGGTGCCCGCGTGGAGGACGACGGCCGCGCCACCGCCGTCGCGGCCGGGCCCGTTCTCCCCGGTGACCGCCCCGGCCAGCGCGGAGAGGACCGCGGCCAGCTCCGTGCCCGCGGGCGCGGTGACCAGCACGTCACGGCTCGCGGCGCGGCCCCGCTGCGGGGAAGGGCCCAGCGGATCTACGACGGTCAGCCGGATCTGCATCGGCGTCAGCGGTCCCTTCTGCGCGGGTCGGCGCGGGCGCGGACTTCCCCCCACCCCGCGCGAGCACGTCGGCCAGTAACTGCTGGAGGCATCCTCGCACCTGCCACCGACAGCGCGCCCCGGACCCGGTGAGAAGTGATCTTGATTGGTCGGCTCTGCCCCCAAAAGTGCCTGACGGCCGGTGCACTGGTGATCAGTTGAGATCGGTCACGTCCACCCGCGGCAACCACCGGACCGGACCCGGCGTCTTTCCTTCGAACATGCCCGGGAACGCGTACGTAGTGCCCTGAAGGGCCGCACTACAGTGGTCCGGGACACCGGAACGCAGGCGAGCGACAGCGAGCCACAGCAAGCAGCAGGGAGCGCGTGACGTGCGGCCAGTCGGCAGCAAGTACCTGCTTGAGGAGCCGCTCGGACGCGGCGCCACAGGCACCGTCTGGCGTGCCCGCCAGCGCGAGACCGCGGGCGCCGAGGCGGCCGTGCCCGGCCAGCCCGGGGAGACCGTCGCGATCAAGGTCCTCAAGGAGGAGCTGGCGAGCGACCCCGACATCGTGATGCGCTTCCTGCGCGAGCGCTCCGTCCTGCTGCGGCTCACCCACCCGAACATCGTCCGGGTCCGCGACCTGGTCGTCGAGGGCGACCTGCTGGCCCTCGTCATGGACCTCGTCGACGGTCCCGACCTGCACCGCTACCTGCGCGCGAACGGCCCCTTCACGCCGGTCGCCGCCGCGCTGCTGACCGCCCAGATCGCCGACGCGCTCGCCGCGAGCCACGCCGACGGGGTCGTCCACCGCGACCTGAAGCCCGCGAACGTCCTGCTCAAGCAGGACGCGGGGCAGATGCACCCGATGCTGACCGACTTCGGCATCGCCCGCCTCGCCGACTCCCCGGGCCTGACCCGGACCCACGAGTTCGTCGGCACGCCCGCGTACGTGGCGCCGGAGTCCGCCGAGGGCCGCCCGCAGACCTCCGCCGTCGACGTCTACGGCGCCGGCATCCTGCTGTACGAGCTGGTCACCGGCCGTCCGCCGTTCGGCGGCGGCACCGCGCTCGAGGTCCTGCACCAGCACCTGAGCGCCGAGCCGCGCCGCCCGTCCACCGTCCCCGACCCGCTGTGGACGGTCATCGAGCGCTGCCTGCGCAAGAACCCCGCCGAACGGCCCAGCGCGGAGAACCTCGCGCGCGGGCTGCGGGTGGTCGCCGAGGGCGTCGGGGTGCACGCGAACGCCGCGCGGATCGCCGCCGCCGAGGGGGTCGGCGCGCTGCTGGCCCCCGACCCGGACCCGGCGACCGTCCCGGGCGTGCCCGGCGCCGCCGACCCCACCCAGGTGCTGCCGATGAACGGGCCGCAGGGGGCGTACGACCCGAACGCCGTGACCGGGGTGCTGCCGCACACCGGCGGCCCGGCGGGCGCCGCCGACCCGACGGCCGTCCTGCCGAGCACCGGCGCCGCGGACCCGACGGCAGTGCTGCCGCCCGTCCCCCCGGGGCAGTACGACGGGCAGGACCCGTACGGTCAGCAAGGTCAGCAGGGGCAGCCCGACCAGCAGCACCCCTGGCAGACGCAGCTGCGGGCCGCCCGCGACCGCAACGACCAGACGCAGGTCCAGTACCTCGGACCGGACGAGGACCCGCTGCGCCGCCGCCCCCAGCGGCAGGTGGCCCGGCCCCAGCAGCAGCCGCGCCCGGCCCCGCAGCCCCGCCCGCAGCAGCCGCAGCCGCGCGGCGGCCGGCGCGGGCAGGGCGGTCCGGGGGGCCAGGGCGGACCCGGTGGACCGGGAGCCGGGTACGGCTACCCGCAGCAGCAGCCCCAGCGCTACGCCACGCCGCAGCCCCAGCAGCCGCAGGCGTACGCGCCGCCGGCCCCGCCCGAGCCGCGCCGGCCCGCGCGCGAGCCCCGGCCGCCGCGGCAGCGCGGCGCCAACCCGATGAAGATCCCCGGCCTTGGTTGCCTGAAGGGCTGCCTCTTCACGATCGTCATCCTGGTCGTGGCGAGCTGGCTGGTCTGGGAGCTGACCCCGCTGCACACCTGGGTCGGCCAGGGCCGCGGGTACTGGCACGAGGTGAGCCACTGGGTCGGCCAGGTGAGCGGCTGGGTGAAGGACCTGAGCGGCTCCTCCGGCGGCGGAAACTGATCACCGAGTCTGGAGATTTGTCGATATCCGCCGGGTGATTTCCGTCTCCGCGGTGAAGGTTGGCTCGCCGGACGCGTAGTTTTAACGACAACACGCGTCTGTAGGAGCAGCCTTGGCACGGAAGATCGGCAGCCGGTACACCGCCCACCAGATCCTGGGGCGGGGCAGCGCCGGCACGGTGTGGCTGGGCGAGGGACCGGAAGGCCCCGTCGCCGTCAAGCTGCTGCGCGAGGACCTCGCCTCCGACCAGGAGCTCGTCGGACGCTTCGTCCAGGAGCGGACCGCGCTGCTCGGCCTGGAGCACCCGCACATCGTCACCGTGCGGGATCTCGTGGTCGACGGCAACGACCTGGCCCTGGTCATGGACCTCGTGCGCGGCACCGACCTGCGCACCCGCCTGGAACGGGAGCGGCGGCTCGCCCCCGAGGCGGCCGTGGCGATCGTCGCGGACGTCGCCGACGCCCTAGCGGCGGCCCACGCGGCCGGGATCGTCCACCGCGACGTCAAGCCCGAGAACGTCCTGCTCGACATGCAGGGCCCGCTGGGACCGGGCGGCGCCCACCCCGCCCTGCTCACCGACTTCGGCGTCGCCAAGCTGATCGACTCGCCGAAGCGGACCCGCGCCACGAAGATCATCGGCACCCCGGACTACCTCGCCCCCGAGATCGTCGAGGGCCTGCCGCCCCGGGCCGCCGTGGACATCTACGCGCTGGCGACCGTCCTGTACGAACTGCTGGCCGGCTTCACGCCCTTCGGCGGCGGTCACCCGGGCGCCGTGCTGCGGCGCCACGTCACCGAGACCGTCGTACCCCTGCCCGGCATCCCCGAGGAGCTGTGGCAGCTGCTGGTGCAGTGCCTGGCCAAGGCGCCCGCCTCCCGGCTGCGCGCCTCGGAGCTGGCGGCCCGGCTGCGCGAGCAGCTGCCGACCCTGGCCGGGATCCCGCCGCTCGACGTGGACGAGCCGGACCCGGCCGACGAGGAGACGGCGGAACCGGTGCCGGCGGCCCCCGGCGCGCCCGAGCCGGCCCGGCGCAAGGGCGCCGTGCCCCTGGTCCCCGGCGCCCGGCCGGACTCCAACCGCGACACGCACACCTCGATGCGGGTGCCCGCGCCCGACGAGCTGGCCGGCGGGGCCCACGGTACCGCGCGCGTCCCCCGCCCGGCCGGCGCGCCCCGGCCGGGCTCGGCACGGCACCGCGCCGCCGTGCGCCGGCGCCGGATCACGCTGGGCGTGGCCGGCGCGGCCCTGGCGGCCGTCGTGGGCGCCGGCGTGTGGCTGGCCTCGGCCGACGGGGACGACCCGCCGTCCCGGCCCACCCACAGCACGCCGGCCCCCTGACCCCGCGGGGCCCCGGCTCCCCGCGCCGCCGCCCGCCCGCCGCCCGCGTCCCGCCCCGCCGGGCGGGACGCGGGCGGGACCGCTTGCCGCAGCCGTTACGCTGGAGGCGTGGCAGTCGTCGATGTATCCGAAGAGCTGAAGTCCCTCTCCTCGACCATGGAGTCGATCGAGGCCGTCCTGGACCTCGATACGATGAGGGCACAAATCGCCGTGCTCGAGGAGCAGGCGGCGGCCCCGTCCCTGTGGGACAACCCGGACGAGGCGCAGAAGGTCACCAGCAAGCTGTCCCACCTCCAGGCCGAGGTCAGGAAGGCCGAGGCGCTGCGCGGCCGGATCGACGACCTCGCGGTCCTCTTCGAGATGGCCGAGGAGGAGGACGACCCGGACACCCGCGCCGAGGCCGAGTCCGAGCTGGTCTCGGTGCGCAAGGCGCTGGACGAGATGGAGGTCCGCACCCTCCTGTCCGGCGAGTACGACGCCCGTGAGGCACTGGTCAACATCCGCGCCGAAGCCGGTGGCGTCGACGCCGCCGACTTCGCCGAGAAGCTCCAGCGCATGTACCTGCGCTGGGCCGAGCAGCGCGGCTACAAGACCGAGATCTACGAGACGTCGTACGCGGAGGAGGCCGGCATCAAGTCGACCACCTTCGCCGTGCAGGCGCCGTACGCCTACGGCACGCTCTCCGTCGAGCAGGGCACGCACCGCCTGGTGCGCATCTCGCCGTACGACAACCAGGGCCGCCGCCAGACCTCCTTCGCGGGCGTCGAGATCCTGCCGGTGGTCGAGCAGACCGACCACATCGAGATCGACGAGTCCGAACTGCGGGTGGACGTCTACCGCTCCTCCGGCCCCGGCGGCCAGGGCGTGAACACCACCGACTCCGCGGTGCGCCTCACCCACCTGCCCACCGGCATCGTCGTCTCCTGCCAGAACGAGCGGTCGCAGATCCAGAACAAGGCGACCGCGATGAACGTCCTCCAGGCCAAGCTGCTCGAGCGGCGCCGCCAGGAGGAGCAGGAGAAGATGAACGCCCTCAAGGGCGACGGCGGCAACTCCTGGGGCAACCAGATGCGTTCGTACGTGCTGCACCCCTACCAGATGGTCAAGGACCTGCGCACCGAGCACGAGGTGGGCAACCCCGAGGCCGTCTTCAACGGCGAGATCGACGGCTTCCTGGAGGCCGGGATTCGCTGGCGCAAGCAGCAGGAGAAGTAAGTTTGTCGACAAGACAACTGCCGCCCACGGGGCGGCAGTTGTCTTTTGTCTGGGTTTTACATCACACTCACAGGCGCCATCTCCCCCCAAACGCCACCCCCGTGGACATCGCGCCCGCAACGGCCTTGACGTTGCTTTGAAAAATCGGAAGGGTGAGCCGCGGCATGCGTACGGTCTGGGGCGCATGTGAACCGGGGGAATGAGTTGACGCGGTCTTCGTCACCGGCTGCCTCCGTCGATCACGGCCTTGCCCCACACGCCGCCTCATTGACGATCAGCTACTGGGGGTAGCAATCACATGACGAAGAAGACGCGGATCCGGGTCGCGCGGATAGCCGCCGGCGCCGTGATCGCGGCCGGGGCGTCGCTGACCGCCGCCGGCGCGGCGTCCGCCCTGGACCTCGACGTCCAGGCCGGCCCGATCAGCCTGGGCGTGAGCGGTGTCGGCGCCTCCGACGGCGGCACCGACGGCGGCACCGACGGCGGTGACTGCCCGATCGGCATCTGCACCGACGGCGGGACCACCGACGGCGGTACGACGGACGGCGGTACGACGGACGGCGGCACCACCACCGACGGCGGGACCGACACCACCGGCGGGGCCGTCAGCGGCGGCACCGACACCTCCGGCGGAGGCGCCGACGGCGGCAGCACCGTCACCTCCGGCGGATCGACGGACGGCGGCTCGGCCGACGGCGGCTCGACCGACGGTGGCAGCACCGACGGCGGCACCGTCACGTCCGGCGGCTCGACCGACGGCGGCACCAGCACCGACGGCGGCAACGGCAACGGTGGCGGCAACGGCACCAGCGGCACGTCCGGCGGCACCGGCGGCACGTCCGGCGGCGACAGCGGCACGGGTGGTTCCGGCACCTCCGGCGGTTCCGACACCTCCGGCGGCTCGACCGACGGCGGCTCCGGGAGCACGGGCGGCTCGGGCAGCACGGGCGGGTCGGGCAGCACCGGCGGCTCCGGTGGTTCGAGCACCACCGGCGGCTCCGGTGACAGCGGCAGCGGCACCGGTGGCAACCACACCACCCCCGAGGGCGGCAACAACGACGTCCCGCAGGACGAGGGCTCCTCGACGCTCACCGACACCGGCTCCGACACCACCGTCCAGGGCGGTGACAAGCAGCTCGCCGAGACCGGTGCCGGCCAGACCGCGTTCCTGCTCGTCGGTGCCGCGACGATGATCGCCGGCGGTATCGGCTTCCGTGTCCTGCCGCGTCTGGCCGGCGGTCGCGGCGGCGCCGCCGCCTGACGGTAGCCGCGCGGACACCCAGCGCACACACGTGAGGGCCCGGAGCCAGGAGCTCCGGGCCCTCACGACGCTTCCGCGTCCTCCGCGCCCCTCCCGCACCGCGCCCCCGCCGGACGCTCCCGCGGGGTCCTACGCGGTCTGGTGCGCCAGCAGCGCCACCGCGGCGATCAGCACCGCCAGCAGCGCGATCAGCGCCATCGGGTTCAACCCCGCGAGGAAGCCCTCCTGCTGGAGACGCTCGCGGTTGGCTCGGCACACCGGGCACCGGCCCTCGCTCACGGGCGCCGCACAGTTCGCGCACACCAACCGGTCGTACGTCATGCGCTCGCCCTCCTTGCACCGGCCATCACATGTACAACGCTCACGGGAACGCGAACGTTCCCCTGCGTTCCCCATCCACTGTGCCAGGTTCCCGCGCGGCGTGCGCGGGGCCCCCGGAAGCGGGCGCTGACAGGGGCGTGCGGGAGGTGCGCGGGCGGTCGGCCGGTACAAAAACGTACAACTCTTGCCCAACCTCAGCCCGCGACTGCACTTGCGCACCGGGTTCGCGTATGGTCACGCTCATCTACCCCCGGCGACCCGTGGTGCATCCGTGATCCGATTCGACAACGTCTCCAAGGTCTACCCCAAGCAGACCCGCCCCGCACTCAGGGATGTCTCCCTGGAGGTGGAGAAGGGCGAGTTCGTCTTCCTGGTGGGGTCCTCCGGCTCCGGCAAGTCGACCTTCCTGCGGCTCGTCCTGCGCGAGGAGCGGTGCAGCCACGGCCAGGTGCACGTGCTGGGCAAGGACCTCGCGCGCCTGTCCAACTGGAAGGTGCCGCAGATGCGCCGCCAGCTGGGCACCGTCTTCCAGGACTTCCGGCTGCTGCCCAACAAGACGGTCGCGGAGAACGTGGCCTTCGCGCAGGAGGTCATCGGCAAGTCGCGCGGCGAGATCCGCAAGTCCGTGCCGCAGGTGCTCGACCTCGTCGGGCTCGGCGGCAAGGAGGACCGCAGGCCGGGCGAGCTGTCCGGCGGTGAGCAGCAGCGCGTGGCCATCGCGCGCGCGTTCGTCAACCGGCCGAAGCTGCTGATCGCCGACGAACCCACCGGCAACCTCGACCCGCAGACCTCCGTCGGCATCATGAAGCTGCTCGACCGGATCAACCGGACGGGCACCACCGTCATCATGGCGACGCACGACCAGAACATCGTGGACCAGATGCGCAAGCGCGTCATCGAGCTGGAGAAGGGCCGCCTCGTCCGCGACCAGGCCCGCGGCGTCTACGGCTACCAGCACTGACCGCCCGCCCCCAGTTCCCGAAAGGCCTGAAGAACCCGCCATGCGCGCCCAGTTCGTCCTGTCGGAGATCGGTGTCGGTCTCCGCCGCAACCTGACGATGACCTTCGCCGTCATCGTCTCCGTCGCCCTGTCCCTGGCCCTCTTCGGCGGTTCGCTGCTGATGAGCGACCAGGTCAGCACCATGAAGGGCTACTGGTACGACAAGGTCAACGTCTCGATCTTCCTGTGCAACAAGCACGACGCGGAGAACGACGTGCACTGCGCCAAGGGCGCCGTCACCGAGGACCAGAAGAAGCAGATCCTCGTGGACCTGAAGAAGATGCCCGTCGTCGAGAACGTGACCCACGAGTCGCAGGACGAGGCGTACAAGCACTACAAGGAGCAGTTCGGCAACTCCCCGCTGGCCGGCTCGCTGACGCCGGACCAGATGCAGGAGTCGTACCGGATCAAGCTCAAGGACCCGCAGAAGTACCAGGTGATCGCCACCGCGTTCAACGGGCGGGACGGCGTGCAGTCGGTGCAGGACCAGAAGGGCATCCTGGACAACCTGTTCCAGCTGCTCAACCTGATGAACCGGGGCGCGCTCGGCGTGATGGCGATGATGCTGATCGTCGCGCTGCTGCTGATCGTCAACACCGTGCGGGTCTCCGCGTTCAGCCGCCGCCGCGAGACCGGCATCATGCGGCTGGTGGGCGCCTCGGGCTTCTACATCCAGGCGCCCTTCATCGCCGAGGCCGCGGTCGCCGGGCTCATCGGCGGCGGCCTCGCCTGCGTGGGTCTCGTGGTCGGCCGGTACTTCACCATCGACCACGGCATGGACCTCTCCCACAAGCTCACGCTCATCAACTTCGTCGGCTGGGACGCGGTGTTGACCAAGCTGCCGCTGATCCTCGCGACCAGCGTGCTGATGCCGTCGCTCGCGGCGTTCTTCGCCCTGCGCAAGTACCTCAAGGTGTGACGCACGCCAAGAAGGGCCGTACGGACATCCGCCCGTACGGCCCTTCGCGTTGTCCTAGACTCACCGCCATGTCAGGCCGTGACCCGTTCTGTCAGCCCCGCCGCAGGCGCCGCGGGGCCGCCCTGGCACTGGTCTTCGCCGGTGTGCTCGCCGCCGGCGCCGCCACCGGCTCCTTCCCGGAGCCCCCGCCCGCCCGCGAGGCCGGCCCCGGGAAGGCGGGCCCGGCCACCCGGCACGAGGCCGTCCAGCGGGCCGCCGCCGAGGCGATGGCCGACGGCAAGTCCCCGATGGAGGCCGCCGAACGGGCCGTCAGCCGCAGCGGGGACCGCTGGGGCGCGGTCTACTCCGAGGGCGAGTACGAGGAGTTCCAGGAGGCCCTGGACGGCCGCTACACCGGTGTAGGCCTGTCGGCGCGCCGGGAACCCGACGGCCGGATCGAGGTGACGGGGGTGCAGCCCGGTTCGCCCGCCGCCGACGCCGGCATCCGCACCGGCGACCGGCTGCGCAGCGTCGACGGCAGCACGGTCGACGGCCGCCCGGTCACCGAGGTGGTCTCCCGCCTGCGCGGGGACGCCCCGGCCGCGCACGCGAAGGACGCCCCGGCCGGTACGACGGTCAGGCTCGGCCTCCAGCGGGGCACGCGCGCGTGGACGGAGTCGCTGCACCGCGCCCGGCTGTCCACCCGCTCCGTGACCGCGCGCCGGCTGCCCGGCGGGGTCACCGTCGTACGGATCGCCGCCTTCACCAAGGGCTCCGCCGACGCGGTCCGCGAGGCCCTGCGCACCGCACCGGCCGACGGCGGCACCGTCCTCGACCTGCGGGGCAACTCCGGCGGCCTGGTCACCGAGGCGGTGGACACCGCCTCCGGGTTCCTGGACGGCGGCCTGGTCGCCACCTACGACGTGGACGGCGTGCAGCGCGCCCTGCACGCGCACTCCGGCGGCGACACCACCCGCCCCCTGGTCGTCCTCGTGGACGGCGGCACCATGAGCGCGGCCGAGATGCTCACCGGCGCCCTCCAGGACCGGGGCCGCGCGGTGGTGATCGGCTCCCGCACCTTCGGCAAGGGCTCGGTCCAGATGCCGACCGGGCTGCCGGACGGCTCGGTGGCCGAGCTGACCGTGGGGCACTACCGCACCCCCTCGGGACACGCCGTCGACGGCCGGGGCATCACCCCGGACCTGGAGGCGGGCCCGGAGGCGCTGGAGCGGGCGGAGACGGTCCTCACGGGCCTGGGCGACCCGTCGTAGCCGCGCGGGGCGGCCCGGGCCGCGTGGCCCCGGGTAATCGGCTGTACTCACACCCCCTGTGTGGTGCGAAAATGGGCGGCACTATGAGCAAGGGAATGTACGTACCGAAGGAGTCCCAGCCCAAGCAGGGCGGCGGGGCCGCCAAGGCCAGGGACGGCGAGAAGGGCGGCCAGCGCAAGATCGTCGCCCAGAACAAGAAGGCCCGGCACGACTACGCGATCATCGACACCTTCGAGGCCGGGATCGTGCTCATGGGCACGGAGGTCAAGTCGCTGCGCGAAGGACGAAGCTCCCTGACCGACGGCTTCGTCCAGGTCGACCGGGGTGAGGCGTGGCTCCACAACGCGCACATCCCCGAGTACCACCAGGGCAGCTGGACCAACCACTCCGCGCGCCGCAAGCGCAAGCTGCTCCTGCACCGCGAGGAGATCGACAAGCTGGAGTCGAAGTCCCAGGAGACGGGACACACGATCGTGCCGCTCGCGATCTACTTCAAGGACGGCCGGGCGAAGGCCGAGATCGCCCTCGCGCGGGGCAAGAAGGAGTACGACAAGCGGCAGACGCTGCGGGAGCAGCAGGACCGGCGGGAGTCGGACCGGGCGATCGCGGCGGCGAAGCGCAGGCAGCGCGCCGTCTAGCCGGCCGGTCGCCGGGAATGGGCTGGCATCGTCGGGTGTTGGTCACGTACGATGGCAGTGCACTCCACAGAGGGTGCGCGAACCCCTCCACGGAGGGGATTGAAAAAACAACATGGGGATGATCGGTTTCGACAGCGGCTGTCGAAGCAGGGGAAGCGTGTCGAGGAAGCGGCAATGATCTCGTAAACCATATGTCGCAAAAAATAATCGCCAACACCAAGCGCGATTCCTTCGCCCTCGCTGCCTAAGTAGCGACTCGCGAAGTGTCAGCCCGGGGCTGTTCCCGACCCGGATCCTGGCATCAGCTAGGGAACTAAACCTTGATCCCGGTCACGGGGTGAAAAGGGAAATCTCACAGTGACTGAGCCCGTCGGAGACTTGTCCGCGTGATCTCCGGGGCCGAGAAAAACGTAGCGGACTGCACACGGAGAAGCCCTGATTCCGCACCGTTGGACGCGGGTTCGATTCCCGCCATCTCCACACGATCGGGAGGCCCCCGGGCCTCTCATCTCCCATGTGGGCGAAGGCCCCGCCGCAGTAGCGGCGGGGCCTTCGTCATGCCCGCTGCGCTCAGTCCGGCGGCGCCCCCTCCCGGCACCCGTCCCCGTCTCCGTCTCCCTCGTCCTCTTCCCCGTCCCCGCCGCCGGTGCTCCCGTCGAGGAGTCCCGGTCCCGGCGGCTCGCCCTCGACGGCGACGACGGTCATGAAGTGCGTCCCGACGCTGAGCCGCAGCCGGGGGCCGAGTTCCACCGTCACGAGCGACTTGGTGCGCTCCGCCACGCCCCGGAACGCCTCCAGCGCGGGCTGCGGCACGACCAGACGCTCGCCGTGCTGCGGGACGGAGAAGGTCTCGGTCCCCGGTGACAGTCGGCCGCGGGACCCGCCGGAGCGGTGGGTGGCGCGCAGCGGCCGGCGGACGCCCGGGTACAGGGCCGCGTACAGGCCGGCGAAGGTGTGGAGGTGGCCCAGTCCGGCCGCCGTGAGCCGGCAGACGCACACGCCCTCGATCTGCCGCTGCTCGACCAGGTGCGGCGGCAGGCGCGTGGCGTCGGCGGCCAGCAGCCTGGTCACCGCCCACAGGCCGCCCTCCGTCCGGGACGCGTACGCCTCCACGTTGAACAGGTCCACCAGCACCTGCCAGTAGGTGGACGGTTGGGCGTTGCGGTGGAACTGCTCCAGCCGGGGCGCTATGCGGCCCAGCTCCCGGGTGTAGACCTGGTTCCAGCGGGCCAGGGCCAGCCGGGCGCCGGCCTGCCGGTCCCGGTCGGTGTCGAAGTCGGCGACGACCCGCTCCCGTTCCGCCCGTACGTGCGTCTGCCGCAGCTCGCCCAGTTCGTAGGTCAGGACGCGTCTGGTGCGCTGCACGGGCCGGCCGTAGGCGGTGGCCAGCTCGATCAGGTCCGGGTCGCCGGGGGCCGGCCCCTTCCACGGCCCCGGGGCGGCCACGTACCGCTCGGCGAGGGCCTCGATCAGCTCCGCGGCCCGCTCCTGGCGCAGGCGGACCGCCGGGGTGCGGTTGACGGCGCGCTCCAGGGTGGCCCGCGGTATCGCGAACAGGGCCGCGACCTGATCCAGGAACCGGGGCCGCCGGCTGGGCACGATGCCCTCGTTCTCGAACCGCCGGTAGTTCTTGGGCGACACCCCGAGCTTGTCCACCACGTCCCGGGCCCGCAGCCCGCAGGCGCGCCGTACGTCGGCGACGGCCCAGGACGCGCGGTGCTCCTGGTTCATCAGCGTGGAGGGGTGGGTGTCGAGCGCCCGGGCGAGGGCGCGCACCCGGGGCGGGTCTGGCACTCGGTGCCCGTTCTCGTAGGCGAGGATCTGCGCCTTGGTGGTACCGACCTCCCGCGCCAGCTCCTCCGCCGTCCGGGCGAGGGCTCCGGGACGCGCGTAGATGTTCATGCGGAGCGCGCGCAGCTCCGATGGGCTGAAATCGGCCAGTCCCCGTGCCATGAGCGTGCTCGTCCTCCTTGGGAGGACCACTTTAGGGGTACCATTTGCATGCCGTGACCGTTTGACATCGTCCGGCGGCGGCCGCAACTCACCTGGCCCGCCTTGCTTTTAGGCGGCTGAACCGGTGGCTGCGCCCGCCGAAGTGCGCGAGGTTGGACGACGTCGGCCGCGGGTAGGTCACCGTGGTCCACGTAGCTCGGTGTGAAAGTGGCCCTGGCCCCCACGGTGTCGACTCCGTTGGCGGGGGCACAGGGCCGGCGAGTGGGAGCGTGACCCCGAAGGTCCCCTGTTGGCGCAGGGGGCCTTCCGCTGTCAGAAGATGTTTTCCAGCTGGTGTCGCAGCCAGGCACCCAGTGCCTGGAGCGCCAGCCAACCGAAGATCCTCCGGGCGGTCTTCCGGTTGTCACGCCCGCCGCCGTCGGGCGGGTCCTCCACGCGCACACCTCCTCTCGGTCGCGGGGCGATCGGCCCCGATCGGACGAGCCGATCGCGAGGTGCGCCGCGAGAGACGATGTTGGGATGAGCCTACCGGTTTACGCGCGCGATACAGGCCCAGTTGTGGGCGCGTCGGAGCCCAACTCCCTTCGTAATTGTCTACTTGACGATCAGTTGCTTGTTTGACTATCCGGTCGGGCGGTGCGGTGGCCGGCCGACCCACCGGTAGGTCCGGTCGGTGGTTGACAGTTGTCGCAGTTCACAGCCGCTACGGGTGAGCCGGGGCGGTCGCACCCGCGGGGAGTGTGACGACAGCGGTCGCGAGTGGCAGGTGTTTCCGGTCGGGGAAGAAACTCGATCGTGTGGCATAGGTCACGTCCGTGGCGGTCCGCTCACCACGCGTCGCACACCGTGAACAATTGCTCACGTGAGCGTGCGCCGGTCCGGGTGGGTGCTGCGGCGCGCGAGCCGGCCCGCCGCGTCCGGGACCGCGCCGACGAGCAGCGCCAGCGCGGCCGCCGCGACGGGTACGACGAAGGCCGTCACCGGGCGGAGGTGCTCCGCCGCCCAGCCGCCGGTCGCCGAGCCACAGGCGACACCGGTGAGCAGTCCGGTCACCATCAGGCTCATGCCCTCGTTGAGGCGGCCGGCCGGGGTGCGCCGCTGCACCAGCGTCATCGCCGTCACCATGGTCGGCGCGGTCGCCATGCCCGCCGGCAGCAGCGCCCCGGCCAGCACGAGCAGCGAGCCGGTGGACGCGGCGGCCGCCCACGGCAGGACCATCAGCACGGTCATCGCCGCCAGGCACCGGGTCAGCCGGGGCGCGGCCGGCTTCCGCGCGCCGTACACCAGCCCCGCCACGCACGAGCCCGCCGCCTGGAACGCGAGCACGGCGCCGGCCGCGGCGCGGTGCCCCCGCGCGTCGGCGAACGCGATCGTGACCACCTCCATCGCACCGAACACCGCGCCGGTGGCCGTGAAGCAGACCAGCAGCGGCACGACCCCCGGGCTGCGCAGCGGGGACGGCCCCCCGGACCGGCCCACCGGCGGCGGCTCGGTCGCCCGCTGCGCGGTGAACACCAGCATGCCGGTCAGGAGCAGCACCGCCCCGGCCAGCGTGCCCGCCTCCGGGAAGAACGTGCCCGTCAGGAAGGAGGCCAGCACCGGGCCGAGCATGAAGCACAGCTCGTCGGCGGCCTGTTCGAAGGAGTTCGCGGTGTGCAGCGCGTCCGGCTCGTCGCGCAGCAGGTGGGCCCAGCGGGCACGGGAGAGACCGCCGGTGTTCGGGGTGGCGGCGGTGCCGGCGTAGGCGGCGAACAGGGTCCAGTCGGGGGCGTCGCGGCGGACGCACAGCAGCAGCGCGAGGCTGCCCAGCACGGAGACGAGGGTGGCGGGCAGCGCGACCCGCGCCTGCCCGTACCGGTCGACCAGCCGGGCGATCCAGGGACCGGCCAGCCCGGTCGCCGCGAGTCCGGTCGCGGTGACGGCGCCGGCGAGGGCGTACGAGCCCCGGGACCCGGCGATCATCACGACCGCGCTCACGCCGAACATGCCCGCGGGCAGGCGGGCGAGCAGGTTCCCGGCGGTGAAGGCGCGGGCGCCGGGGAGGGTGAACAGGCGGCGGTAACCGGTGGGTGGCGCCTCTGCCCGGTGTGTCCGACGGTCGGCGGTGGTCTGGTGCGGCATGTCCCCACGGTCGCCGCGGGACCGGCCGGCGGTCCAACACCTTCCGCGTGCCGATTCACACGCCGGCGTTGTAAGTTCCGCCCATGCCCGTCCCCGCGCCCGCCGACCCCCGCCTGCTGCGCTCCTTCGTCACCGTCGCCGAGGAGCTGCACTTCACCCGTGCCGCCGCCCGCCTCTACGTCGCCCAGCAGGCGCTCAGCCGGGACGTGCGGCGCCTGGAACGGGAGCTGGGGGCCGAGCTGTTCGTGCGGACGACCCGGCAGGTCACGCTGACCCCGGACGGCGAACGCCTGCTGCCGCTGGCCCGCCGCGTCCTCGCCGCCCAGGACGACCTGCTGGCCGCGTTCGCCCCCGGCCAGGCCCGCCCGCTGCTGGTCGACGTCAACAGCCCCGGCCTGGTCACCGGCGGCCGGGTGCTCGGCCGGGCCCGCGAACTCGCCCCCGACTGCGAGCTGATGGCCCGCTACGAGAGCGGCCTCACCGGCGCCGCCGCCGATCTGCTGGCCGGCCGGCTGGACGTGTCGTTCGGCCGGTTCGCGGGGCTGGACCCGGCGCTGCGGTCCGGCCTGGAGCAGCAACCGGTGCGGTACGAGCCGATGGCCGTCGTCCTGCCCGCCGGCCACCCGCTGGCCGCGCTGCCCCGGGTGCCGGTGGGCGCGCTGGCCGGGGAGTCGGTGTACGCCGGTGCCGGGAACCCGCGCACCCGGGAGTGGACCGAGCTGGCCCGCGAGCTGTTCGAGGGCCGGGGGGTCCGGCTGGCCCCGCCCCTGCCGCTGGCCGTCGGCGACGAGGAGTTCCGGCGGATCATGGCCAAGACGGGCAACCCGGTGCTGGCCGTCCTGGACTTCCCGCCCATGCCCGGCACGGTACGGCGGCCGCTCGTCGGTCCCGTCCCGCTGTCCCCCGTCTCCCTGGTCTGGCGCAGGGGGCTGGCCCATCCCGCGCTGGCCGCGCTGCGCCGGGCGGCCGCCGAGATCGCCCGGGCCGAGGGATGGCTGCGGCGTCCCGACGACGGCTGGACACCCGCCGCCGACGAGCACGTGATGAACACCCGGCCGTGACGGCCCGGCCCGCCCCGCGCTCTCCCGTGCGGGCCCGCGGCGCTACTCCGGGTGGACCACCGCCACCTTCTGGAGCTGGACCGCCGCGAGCAGGCTCAGCCCCGGCTCGGCCCGGCGCAGCGCCTTCAGCGCGGCGATCGAGGCGATGTCCCCGGTGAAACCGGCGTCGGCCAGCCGGGTGCGGACCCAGCGGGCCCGCACCTGCTCCTCGGTGGCCTCCGCGGTGGCGGCCACGGCGGCCAGCGCGCGCTCCAGTCCCGGGCGTTCCTCGGGCGACGCCCCGGCCAGGGCGTCCCGCAGGGCCGCGGTGACGATGTCCGCGTCCCGGACGAACAGCACGCAGTCCTGCTTCTTGTCGAATACCGCGAATGCCTTCATGGGGATCATGGTGCGGGCGACGGGCCGGACGGACCAGAGCACTTGAGCAGGTTCAGAGGCTCCGGTCCGCCGGCGTGCCTACGCGTCCGCGTACTTCGCGTCCGCCGCCGGGTCCAGCGCCAGGCGGTAGCCCCGCTTCACCACCGTCTGGATCAGCTTCGGCGCGCCGAGCGCCGTGCGCAGGCGGGCCATCGCCGTCTCCACGGCGTGTTCGTCACGGCCCGCGCCGGGCAGGGCGCGCAACAGGTCCGCGCGGGCGACCACCCAGCCGGGCCGGCGGGCCAGGGCGCGCAGCAGGGACATGCCGGCCGGGGGGACGGGCCGCAGGTCGCCGTCGACCAGGACCGCGTGGCCGCGGATCTCCATCCGGTGGCCGGCGACGGGCAACGCACGGGCCCGGGAGGGCAGTTCCTGGCACAGCAGCTGGACGAGCGGGCCGAGGCGGAAGCGTTCCGGCTGCACCGTGTCCACCCCGTGGGCCTGGAGGGGGATCGCGGTCACCGGGCCCACACAGGCCGGCAGGACGTCGTGGGCCAGGGCCGCCAGCAGCTCGTCCAGCAGGCCGCGGGTGCGCGCGCGGGAGAGCAGGGAGGCGGCGGCCGGGGCGCTGGTGAAGGTCAGGGCGTCCACCCCGCGGGTGACCGCCGCGTCCAGGAGACGGTCCAGGGGGCTGATGTCCTCCGGGGGCATCCAGCGGTACACCGGGACCGGGACGACGTCCGCGCCCGCCGCGCGCAGCGACTCCACGAACCCGGGCAGGGGCTCGCCGTGCAGCTGCACGGCGACGCGGTCGCCGTCGACGCCCTCCTCCAGGAGGCGGTCGAGCACCTCGGCCAGGGACTCCGAGGAGGGCGACCACTCCTCCGTCAGGCCGGCCGCCCGGATCGCGCCCTTCACCTTCGGGCCGCGGGCCAGCAGCCGTACTCCGCTGAGCCTGCCGAGGAGTTGCTCGCCCAGGCCCCAGCCGTCGGCGGCCTCGACCCAGCCGCGGAAGCCGATCGCGGTGGTGGCCACCACCACGTCCGGCGCGTGGCCGATGAGCTCCTTCGTGGCGGCGAGCAGTTCGCCGTCGTCGGCGAGCGGCACGATCCGCAGGGCGGGGGCGTGCACGACGGCCGCGCCGCGCCGGCGGAGCAGGGCGCCCAGCTCGTCGGCGCGGCGCGCGGCGGTGACGCCCACGGTGAACCCGGCGAGGGGGCCGTGCTCGGATTGCTGCACTTCGTCGTCCATGGGTGCTCTCCTAGCTGACCGGCACGCCGACCGAGCCTGTCAACGGCGCGTGACGGGCTCGGTTCGGCTCCGTGTCGGCGGTGTTACGTCACACCTCGGCGTAGCCGAGCCGGGCCTCCTCCGGTGAAGCCGCCGCCGTCGCCGCGACCGGTACGGCCGTACGCCGAAGGTATACGGCCCAGGTGAGGGCGAAGCAGGCGCCGTAGAAGGCGAGGAAGGCGACGAACGCGCCGGTGCCGGAACCGGAGGAGAGGAAGGACTGCCGGAAGGCGAGGTTGATGCCGACCCCGCCGAGCGCGCCGACCGCGCCGATCAGGCCCATCGAGGCACCGGACAGCCGCCGGCCCTCGGCGACGGCGGCCTCCCCCTCCAGGCCCCGGGCCAGCGCCTTGGCCTGGAAGATGCCGGGGATCATCTTGTACGTCGACCCGTTCCCGAGGCCGCTGAGCACGAACAGGACGACGAAGACCGACACGAACAACGGCAGCGAACGCCGCATGCTGGCGCCGACCAGGACGGCGGTGGCGGCGGCCATGCCGACGTAGTTCCACAGGGTGATGCGGGCGCCGCCGTACCGGTCCGCGAGCCGGCCGCCGACGGGCCGCACCAGGGAACCGAGCAGCGGGCCGACGAAGGTCAGGTACGCCGCCTGGAGCGGGGTCCGGCCGAACTGGATCGTCAGCACCTGGCCGAACGCGAAGCTGTAGCCGATGAACGAACCGAAGGTGCCGACGTACAGGAACGCCATGATCCAGGTGTGGGCGTCCTTCGCGGCGTCCCGGGCCGCGCCGGTGTCGTTGCGCACCGAGGCCAGGTTGTCCATGAACAGCGCGGCGAGCACCGCCGCCACGACGACCAGCGGGATGTAGATCCCGAGCAGGACGCGCGGGCCGCCGCTCGCCCCGATGACGGCGAGCGCGACGAGCTGGATGACGGGCACGCCGATGTTGCCGCCGCCGGCGTTCAGCCCGAGCGCCCAGCCCTTCCTGCGGAGCGGGAAGAAGGCGTTGATGTTGGTCATGGAGGAGGCGAAGTTGCCGCCGCCGATGCCGGTCAGCAGGCCCACCAGCAGGAAGGTGGAGAACGACGTCCCCGGTTCCATCACCCAGAACGCGGCGGCCGTCGGGACGAGGAGCAGACCGGCCGAGATCACCGTCCAGTTCCGCCCGCCGAAGACGGCGACGGCGAAGGTGTACGGCACCCGGGCGACCGCGCCGACCAGCGTGACCACCGAGGTCAGCAGGAACTTGTCCGCGGGGGTCAGCCCGTACTCGGGCCCCATGAACAGCACCAGCACCGACCACAGGGTCCACACGGAGAACCCGATGTGCTCGCACAGCACCGAGAACCACAGGTTCCGGCGGGCGATCCGCTCCCCGGTCGCCGCCCAGAACCCCTCGTCCTCGGGATCCCAGTGCTCGATCCAGCGGCCACCACTGCGACGGGTTGGGGCTGGGGCTGTCATCGCGCCTCCACGGTGCTCCGGCTGCTCGGTCTGCCGACCACTGACTCAGCCCGAAGGTAGGGAGGCCGGGTTTCCGGCCTGTGGCCGCGGGTGACCGGAAGGGAACGTTGCTCTCACGCGGCCGCCCGCCGCCCGGTGAGGCGCCCGCCCGGACCCCTCAGCGGCGCAGCGCGGCGTCGAGCCCGCGCATGATCTCGCCGACCCGCCCGCCACCGGCCGGCGCGGCGGGCAGCCGCCGAAGCACCGCGACGACCGCCGACGGCACCCCCCGACACACCCACGCCCACCCCTCCCCACCGTCCACCCCCGCGACCTCGTCGGCGGTGGTGGGACTGCCCGGCACATCGGTGGCGTCGGCCCGGGGGGTCGGGGCTTCGGGGGTGGGGCGGGTGGTCGCGGCCGTCAGTTCTCTGGCGCGGGCCGCGTGGGCCGTCGCGCCGAGGACGTGGCGGACCTGGTGGGCGCTGGCCACGGGGTGCAGGAAGGCCGCGCCGGCCGCGTGGCTCGCCGCCCGCGCCGCCTCGGCGGCGGCCGGTGGGGCGGCCTCGCGTGCCGCCCGGAACGCCGCCCACGCGGCGCGCCGCAGCGCCGCCGTGCGCGGGCCGCCCGCCGCGAAGGCGAGGGCCGCCTCGACGGCCTCGCGCGGACGCGGGTCGCCGGGGACGCTCTCCTCGAAGAGGGCCAGCACACCGGAGGCCTGGCCGGCGGCGTGACCCGCGATCTCCCGCAGCTCGTGCGGGCTCAGCTCGATGGGGTCCGGTCCGTTCGGTTCCGTGGGCATGGCCCCGATCCTGCCGCGCCCCGCCCGGCCGGCGCGAGGACGGGTTCCCGGGCCCGGGGGGTTCCGGCGCACCCCGCGGACGGGCACTGTGTGAGGAGGGGCCGGCGACGGCCCCCGGCAGGCTCGCGCGGTTCCGGCCCAGGCGGTGACTGGCACATGGCACTCGATGGCGCCCCGTCCCCGTACGGATTGCGGTTCGACGCCGGCCGGGTGTGCCTGGACCTGCTCGCCACCGCGCACCCGGTGGAGCGGCTGGACGGCACGGCGCCCCTGTGCGCGTGGATCACCGGCGCGGGCATCGTGCCCGCCGGTACGGCGCTGGACCACGCGGACGCGTCCTGGCCGGCCGGGTTCCGCGAACTGCGCGGCCACATAGGGACGCTGGTACGGGAGCCGCAGGCGGGCGGCACTGCGTCGTACGGGCGGGCGCTGCGGCGGGTGAACGAGGCCGCCGCGACCGCCGTCCCGGTCCTGCGCGCCGTACCGGGCAAGGAGGGCGGCCTCCTGCGGGAGCTGACCGCGCCGCCGGGCCGGGCCGCGCTGCTGGCCGTGGTCGCGCGGGACGCCGTCGAGCTGCTCACCGATCCGGTGGCGCGGGCCGCCGTGCGCGAGTGCGAGGGGGACCACTGCCCCCTCGTGTACCTGGACACCTCGCGCGGGCGCCGCCGCCGCTGGTGCTCCAGCCAGGTGTGCGGCAACCGTGAGCGGGTGGCCCGGCACCGGCGCCGGTCGGCCCCGGCCCGGAGCTGAGCGGTACCGCAGGTTCCGCAAGCGGCGTGAGATGCGTAACACCGCGTTTTCGTTGCCCTCTACACGGGCATTGTCCGGCGCCCTCGGGGATGTGTCGGACATGTGAAGATGACCCGGTGGGAATGTGCGCCCATGTCCCGCTCGTCACGTCACTTCGGAGAAATCTGTCACTCCGGTTTGAACACCGGGCCGCCCCTGTCCGTACGGGTGGGCGAGCGACCGACTGGGGGAACCCCCGGACACCGGAGGTGGGCGTGCGCAAGGATGCGGCCGTGGCCAATGAACGTGGATCGAGGGCCCGACATCGCATGTCCTCTCAGCCCTCGGAACCTGACGAGGAGCTGATGCGCGCCCTGTACCGGGAGCACGCCGGACCTCTCCTCGCGTATGTCCTGCGCCTGGTCGCCGGCGATCGGCAGCGTGCCGAGGACGTCGTGCAGGAGACGCTCATCCGTGCCTGGAAGAACGCCGGTCAGCTCAATCGGGCGACCGGTTCGGTACGCCCCTGGCTGGTGACGGTCGCGCGCCGCATCGTCATCGACGGCCATCGCAGCCGGCAGGCCCGGCCGCAGGAGGTCGATCCGTCGCCGCTGGAGGTCATCCCCGCGGAGGACGAGATCGACAAGGCGCTGTGGCTGATGACGTTGTCGGACGCGCTCGACGACCTGACCCCGGCCCACCGGGAGGTGCTCGTGGAGACGTACTTCAAGGGGCGTACGGTCAACGAGGCGGCCGAGACACTGGGCATCCCGAGCGGCACGGTCCGCTCCCGGGTGTTCTACGCCCTGCGGTCGATGAAGCTGGCACTGGAGGAGCGGGGGGTGACGGCGTGATGAGCAACGGATTCGGGGGAATGCCAGGGTTCGGGCCAAGTGGTCCGGGTATGTCTGGCCCCATGAACCCCAGGCAGGGATCTTCCGTGCCGAGCGAGCACGAGACCGTCGGCGCCTACGCCCTCGGGATCCTCGACGACGCCGAGGCAACCGCTTTCGAGGCCCACCTCGCCGGCTGCGAGTGGTGCGCCCAGCAGCTCGACGAACTGGCCGGGATGGAACCGATGCTGGCCGCGCTCGCGGACCTGCCGGGTTCGGGGAGCACGCCGGCGATCGGCGAGTCGCTGTCCGCCCGGCCCAGCCCGCGGCTGGCGGAGAGGCTGGTGGACGAGGTCGCCGAGCGGCGTGCGACCAAGCGCCGGCGCGGCTTCTACCTGGTGGCGGCGGCGGCCGCGCTGATCATCGCCGGACCGCTGGCCGCCGTGGCCGTGAACAGCGGTTCGGACGGCGGCCGGCAGGTCACCGCGACGCCCGCCCAGGCGACGTTCGAGACGATGTCCGACAAGAAGTCGGCCACGGACCCCTCGACCTCGGTCAGCGCGACCGTCGGCATGGCCCGCAAGGACTGGGGCACCCAGGCGGTCCTGGAGCTGAAGAACGTCAAGGGCCCGCTGAAGTGCTCCCTGGTGCTCGTGGCCAAGAACGGCCAGCGCGTGACCATGTCGTCGTGGTCGGTCCCGAACTGGGGCTACGGCATCCCGGGCGCCAAGGCGGAGGAGTCCCGGAAGCCGCTGTACATCGGCGGCGCCGCGGCCTTCCAGCCGAACGAGATCGACCACTTCGAGATCGTGACCTTCGAGGGCAAGAAGCTGGTCCAGGTCGACGCCTAGGCACGTGTGGGCCCGAGCGGGCCCGCTCCTTCCGGCGTTCCCGGGTGATCCGGGGGCGCCGGACCGACGTGCCGTAGCCCCGGGCCTCTCCCTTCGCGTACGGTTGACGGCTGCCCAGCACGTCAGAAGGGGGCCCGGTGGCCGCTCAGGTTCAGCAGTCCGCGGTCGGCTCGGTACAGGACGCACGCGATTCCGTCCGCGACCGGGAGATCAGCGTCGAACAGGAACACCTGGACCGGGTGTACCGGCGGCTCGAGGAGAAGATCCACGAGGCCGAGTTCCTGATGCACGACGCGGCGCAGCGCGGCCAGGTCGGCACGCCCGGCGCGCTGGCCGAGCGCGACGCGCAGGTGTTCCGGGCCGGTGTGCACCTCAACCGGCTCAACAACGAGTTCGAGGACTTCCTCTTCGGCCGGATCGACCTGCTGCCCGGCAAGGACGGCAGGAAGGGACCCGACGGCGCGTACACCGCGGTGGAGCCCGCCGAGGGCGCGGTGCGCGACGACAACACCGCCGACATCGCCGAGACCCTGCACATCGGGCGCATCGGCGTCCTGGACGCGGACTACTCCCCGCTGGTCATCGACTGGCGCGCGCCCGCCGCCGCGCCGTTCTACCGGGCCACGCCCGTGGAGCCGGGCCGGGTCGTGCGGCGCCGGGTCATCCGGTCCCGGGGCCGCCGGGTGCTGGGGGTCGAGGACGATCTGATGCGCCCGGAGCTGACGGCGTACCTGGGCGGTGACGAACTGCCCGTCATCGGGGACGGCGCCCTGATGGCCGCCCTCGGCCAGGCGCGCGGCCACACCATGCGGGACATCGTCTCCTCCATCCAGGCCGAGCAGGACCTGGTCATCCGCGCCCCCGCCGCCTCCGTGACCTACGTCGAGGGTGGTCCGGGCACCGGGAAGACGGCCGTCGCCCTGCACCGCGCCGCCTACCTGCTCTACCAGGACCGGCGCCGGTACGCGGGCGGCATCCTGATCGTCTCGCCGACCCCGCTGCTCGTCGCCTACACCGAGGGCGTGCTGCCCTCGCTCGGCGAGGAGGGCCAGGTCGCCATCCGCGCGATCGGTTCGCTGGTCGACGGCGCGGAGGCCACCCTGTACGACTCCCCGGCGGTGGCCCGCGCCAAGGGCTCGTACCGGATGCTGAAGGTGCTGCGGAAGGCGGCCCGGGGCGCCCTGGAACTGGGCTCCACCGCCCCGGCGGATCAGCTCGCGTTCGGGGACGACACCGACGACACCGACGGCACGGACGGCACCGGCGGCCGTGACGCCGACCGCGCCGGGGCGCGGCCGGCCGGCGGTCCGCCCACCCGTCTGCGGGTGGTCGCCTTCGGGCGCCGGATCGAGCTGGAGGCCGGCGAGCTGGACCGCATCCGCCGTACCGTCCTCAGCGGCACCGCGCCCGTCAACCTGCTGCGCCCGCGCGCCCGCAGGCTGCTCCTGGACGCCCTGTGGGCGAGATCCGGCGCCGCCGGCCGGCACGCCGACCCGGAACTGGCCGCCGAACTGCGCTCCTCCTTCGACGAGGACGTCAGCACGGAGGACAGCTTCCTCGGCTTCCTCGACGCCTGGTGGCCCGAGCTGACGCCGCGGGCGGTGCTCGCCGCGATGGCCGACGAGAAGAGGCTGGGCCGCTGGGCCCGGCGGATCCTCAACCCCGGCGAGGTCCGCAAGGTCGCCCGCGCGCTGCGGCGGGACGGCCACTCGGTGCACGACATCGCCCTGCTGGACGAGCTCCAGGCGATCCTCGGCGCCCCGGCCCGGCCGCGCAGGAAGCGCGAACTGGACCCGCTGGACCAGCTCACCGGCCTGGAGGAGCTGATGCCGACCCGCGCGGAGTCGCAGTGGGAGCGGGCCGAGCGCCTGGCGCAGGAGCGCACCGAGTACGCGCACGTCATCGTGGACGAGGCGCAGGACCTCACGCCGATGCAGTGGCGCATGGTCGGCCGCCGCGGCCGGCATGCCACCTGGACGGTGGTGGGGGATCCGGCGCAGTCGTCGTGGTCCGATCCGGACGAGGCCGCCGAGGCCCGCGACGAGGCCCTCGGCAGCCGGCCCCGGCGCCGCTTCCAGCTCACCGTGAACTACCGCAACCCGGCGGAGATCGCCGAGCTGGCCGCCCGGGTGCTGGCCCTGGCCATGCCGGGTGCCGAGGCGCCGACCGCCGTACGCTCCACCGGTGTCGAGCCGCGCTTCACCGTCGTCGGCGAAGGGACGCCGTCAGGCACCCGGGACTCGTGGGAGCGGACCGTGCGGGCGGAGGCGGAGCGGCTGCTCGGGCTGGTGGACGGCACGGTCGGCGTGGTCGTGGCGATGAACCGGCGCGAGGAGGCCCGGCGCTGGCTGGCCGGGCTCGGTGACCGGGTGGTGGCCCTCGGCAGCCTGGAGGCCAAGGGCCTGGAGTACGACGCGACGGTGGTCGTCTCGCCCGCGGAGATCGCCGACGAGTCGCCGGCCGGACTGCGGGTGCTGTACGTGGCGCTGACCCGGGCCACCCAGCAGCTGACGGTGGTGTCGGGGGAGCGGGACGAGCCGGACGGGGCGGGGGTGCCGGACCTCCTGCGGGACTGACGGGAGGAGTTCTCGGTCGCGTCCGGCGCAGCGGGAATCGTCCGCGGCATCCGTTTGTTAGCCTTGACGTGGCACCGGCCCGATCCAAGCCCCCGGGCCCAACCTTAGTCGCTACGAGCGACCACTTGCCGCGAGGCGAGCATGGCGGGTCGGTGTCATGAACGTGGGAGGCCCACGTCACGGAAGTGACGTGGGCCTCTTTCTTTGTCCCGTCGACTCTCGTATGGTGGAAGTCGTTTTCCGAAAACGAGCCGCCGTCGGGCGGCCCCGTGAACACAACGTCCGCAATCCGGGGCGGCTACCAGGTACTGACCGGTAGGTGCGACGATCGGACGGCACAACTAGCGACACGGTGAAAGCAGAGGAAGTCGGCCATGGCAACGGCGCCCAGCGTCTCCTACTCGATGACGATCCGGCTGGAGGTGCCCGCGAGCGGAACCGCCGTCTCGCAGCTCACCAACGCCGTGGAGTCCTCCGGAGGCTCGGTGACCGGCCTCGACGTCACCGCGTCCGGTCACGAGAAGCTCCGTATCGACGTCACCATCGCGGCCACCTCCACGGCGCACGCCGAGGAGATCGTCGAGAAGCTGCGCGGCATCGAGGGCGTCACGCTGGGCAAGGTCTCGGACCGTACGTTCCTCATGCACCTCGGCGGCAAGATCGAGATGGCGTCCAAGCACCCCATCCGCAACCGTGACGACCTGTCCATGATCTACACGCCGGGCGTGGCCCGCGTCTGCATGGCCATCGCCGAGAACCCCGAGGACGCCCGCCGCCTCACCATCAAGCGCAACTCGGTTGCGGTCGTGACGGACGGTTCCGCGGTGCTGGGTCTGGGCAACATCGGCCCCAAGGCCGCGCTGCCCGTCATGGAGGGCAAGGCGGCCCTGTTCAAGCGGTTCGCCGGCATCGACGCCTGGCCGATCTGCCTGGACACCCAGGACTCCGACGCGATCGTGGAGATCGTCAAGGCGATCGCCCCCGGCTTCGCCGGCATCAACCTGGAGGACATCTCCGCCCCCCGCTGCTTCGAGATCGAGGCCCGGCTGCGCGAGGCGCTGGACATCCCGGTCTTCCACGACGACCAGCACGGCACCGCCATCGTCGTCCTCGCCGCCCTGACCAACGCCCTGCGCGTCACGGAGAAGGCCATCGACGGCATCCGGGTCGTCATGTCCGGCGCCGGCGCGGCCGGTACGGCCATCCTCAAGCTGCTGATCGCCGCCGGTGTGAAGAACGCCGTCGTGGCCGACATCCACGGTGTCGTCCACGCGGGCCGCGCGGACCTGGTGGACGCCCCGGCCGACTCGCCGCTGCGCTGGATCGCCGACAACACCAACGCCGAGGGCCTGACCGGCACCCTCAAGGAGGCCGTGCGCGGCGCCGACGTCTTCATCGGCGTCTCCGCCCCCGACGTCCTGGACGGCGGCGACGTGGCCGGGATGGCCGACGGCGCCATCGTGTTCGCGCTCGCGAACCCGGACCCCGAGGTGGACCCCGCGGTCGCCCGCCAGACGGCCGCCGTCGTGGCCACCGGCCGCTCCGACTTCCCCAACCAGATCAACAACGTGCTGGTCTTCCCGGGCGTCTTCCGCGGCCTGCTGGACGCCCAGTCCCGCACGGTCAACACCGAGATGATGCTGGCCGCCGCCAAGGCGCTGGCCGACGTGGTCGGCGAGGACGAGCTGAACCCGAACTACATCGTCCCGAGCGTCTTCAACGACAGGGTCGCGGGCGCCGTGGCCGGCGCGGTCCGCGAGGCCGCCAAGGCGGCCGGCGCGACGGCCTGAGAACGGCGCGCGAGACGGCGTGCGCCTCGGCGCGCGGGGTACCCGCCCGGCTGTGAGCATCGCCACGGTGGGCCCCCGCACCGGCGCGTCGTGGAACCGACCGACCCCGGGCGCGCTCTAGGGTGACGGCCGAGCAGGCGCTTTTCGTGTGACTCCCCAGGGTGTTCTCACGACTCCTACGGGTGCCGGATTGGCTTTCCCGCCGCAGGTAGGGGCAGGATGCGTCCCTGGGCGCGAGCGCATCGGCATCGCAGTGCCTCGGGCGACTGAGCCGCGTGGCACACCCCAACGGCAAGAAATACACGGGAGTAACAACATGAACCGCAGTGAGCTGGTGGCCGCGCTGGCCGACCGCGCCGAGGTGACCCGCAAGGACGCCGACGCCGTGCTGGCCGCGTTCGCCGAGACGGTCGGCGAGATCGTCGCCAAGGGCGACGAGAAGGTCACCATCCCCGGCTTCCTGACCTTCGAGCGCACCCACCGTGCCGCTCGCACCGCGCGGAACCCGCAGACCGGCGAGCCCATCGACATCCCGGCCGGCTACAGCGTGAAGGTGACCGCGGGCAGCAAGCTCAAGGAAGCCGCCAAGGGCAAGTAAGCAAACGTAAGCGCTCCGCTCCGAGCGACCCCTCGCGGGGCGACCGGAGCCGAAGACGCCGAAAAGGGCGGCCCCCTCCTCGCCGGAGGGGGCCGCCCTTTCGTGTCCGTGGGCCCTAGCCGAGCGCCTTGCCCGGCAGCTCCACCTTCGCGCCGAGCTCCACGAGCTTCTCCATGAAGTTCTCGTAGCCGCGGTTGATGAGGTCGATGCCGTGCACGCGGGAGGTGCCCTCGGCGGCCAGCGCCGCGATGAGGTACGAGAAACCGCCGCGCAGGTCCGGGATGACCAGGTCGGCGCCCTGGAGGCGGGTGGGCCCGGAGACGACGGCGGAGTGCAGGAAGTTGCGCTGGCCGAACCGGCAGTCCGAGCCGCCCAGGCACTCGCGGTACAGCTGGATGTGCGCGCCCATCTGGTTCAGGGCGGAGGTGAAGCCGAGGCGGGACTCGTAGACCGTCTCGTGGATGATGGACAGGCCCGTGGCCTGGGTGAGCGCCACCACCAGCGGCTGCTGCCAGTCCGTCTGGAAGCCGGGGTGCACGTCCGTCTCCAGGGCGATCGACTTCAACTGGCCGCCCGGGTGCCAGAACCGGATGCCCTCGTCGTCGATCCGGAACGCGCCGCCCACCTTCCGGTAGGTGTTCAGGAACGTCATCATCGAGCGCTGCTGGGCGCCGCGGACGTAGATGTTGCCGTTGGTCGCGAGCGCCGCCGACGCCCAGGACGCGGCCTCCAGCCGGTCGGCGAGGGCGCGGTGGTCGTAACCGCCGAGCTTGTCGACACCGGTGATGCGGATCGTCCGGTCGGTGTCCATCGCGATGATCGCGCCCATCTTCTGCAGCACGCAGATGAGGTCCTCGATCTCCGGCTCGACGGCCGCGTTGGACAACTCCGTGACGCCCTCGGCGAGTACGGCCGTCAGCAGCACCTGCTCGGTCGCGCCGACCGACGGGTACGGCAGCCGGATCTTGGTGCCGCGCAGCCGCTGCGGTGCCTCCAGGTACTGGCCGTCCGCCCGCTTCTCGATGGTCGCGCCGAACTGCCGCAGCACGTCGAAGTGGAAGTCGATGGGCCGGCCGCCGATGTCGCAGCCGCCCAGGCCCGGGATGAACGCGTGGCCGAGACGGTGCAGCAGCGGGCCGCAGAAGAGGATCGGGATACGGCTGGAACCCGCGTGCGCGTCGATGTCGGCCACGTTCGCGCTCTCGACGCGCGTCGGGTCGAGCACCAGCTCGCCGGGTTCCTCGCCCGGGCGCACCGTCACCCCGTGCAGCTGGAGGAGGCCGCGGACGACCCGCACGTCACGGATGTCCGGAACATTGCGCAGTCGGCTCGGCTCACTGCCCAGCAGGGCGGCGACCATGGCCTTCGGCACGAGGTTCTTCGCACCGCGGACACGGATCTCGCCCTCCAGCGGGTTTCCGCCGTGGACAAGCAGGACATCGTCGTTGACGGTCATGAATCTCGCGTTCCGATGAGTTGGTCAGGGGCCGGCCGATCACTGTGCGCAGGGGCCGGGAAGACAGGGTAATCGCCGATCACCCCTCGCCCGTAAGCCCGAGGACCGCCCGGTCGGGTCATGGTCGTGTCACAACACGAACCGTTCCCCTCCGGGCACGCCGGGTCACCGACCCGCCGGGCGCGCCGGGGCGGCTCCCCACGCCCTGAGCTGCGCCCGCCCGATTGGCTCCCCACGCGGGGGGAAGATGCGGGATCATGTCTGGCATGACCGAGGTGTCCTCGCTCACAGGGCGGCTGCTCGTGGCCACGCCCGCCCTGGCGGACCCGAACTTCGACCGCGCGGTGGTGCTCCTCCTCGACCACGACGAGGAGGGCTCCCTCGGTGTCGTCCTCAACCGCCCCACCCCGGTGGACGTGGGCGACATCCTCGAAGGCTGGGCCGGTCTGGCCGGCGAGCCCGGTGTCGTCTTCCAGGGCGGCCCCGTCTCGCTGGACTCGGCGCTCGGCATCGCGGTGATCCCCGGCGACGCGGGCGGCGAGGCCGCCCCGCTCGGCTGGCGGCGGGTGCACGGCGCGATCGGCCTGGTCGACCTGGAGGCCCCGCCGGAACTGCTCGCCCCCGCGGTCGGCTCGCTGCGCATCTTCGCCGGTTACGCGGGCTGGGGCCCGGGCCAGCTGGAGGACGAGGTGGTGGAGGGCGCCTGGTACGTCGTGGAGTCCGAGCCGGGCGACGTGTCCTCGCCGGCCCCCGAACGGCTGTGGCGCGAGGTGCTGCGCCGCCAGCGCAACGAGCTGGCGATGGTGGCCACGTACCCGGACGACCCTTCGCTCAACTGATGCCTGTGAGCTTCAGTACCCTGGGCGGTATGAGCACTCTCGAGCCCGAGCGCGGGACTGGTACGGGGACCCTCGTAGAGCCGACGCCACAGGTGTCCCACGGCGACGGTGACCACGAGCGCTTCGCCCACTACGTCCAGAAGGACAAGATCATGGCGAGCGCCCTCGACGGGACCCCCGTCGTGGCGCTGTGCGGCAAGGTCTGGGTGCCGGGCCGCGACCCGAAGAAGTACCCCGTGTGTCCCATGTGCAAGGAGATCTACGAGTCCATGGGCAGCGGCGGCGACGACAAGGGCAAGGGCGGCAAGGGCGGCGACAAGTAGGCCCCCGCCGGCGACGAGCGGCGAGATCCCCGGCACGCGTACGGCGCGTGCCGGGGATCTCCGCGTTTCCGCGCACCTGGCTGGTCCAGACCTCTTGTCGGGCGCCGTCGCACTCCCTAGCCTTCGAGGCGTTGTACGGAGAGAAATCATCGTTGCGCCCAGTGCAACGCACCGTGGCTGAGGGGTTGAGGGCATGGAACTGATTCCGGCGCCGCGCGCCGTCGAGGAACCGCCGGGCGACGGGGTGCCGCTCGGCCCCGGCACCACCCTGTGGGCCGGCCCGGGCACCGAACGCGCCGAACGCTGGCTGCGCGCCACGCTCGGCGCGGCCCTGGGCCTGCCGCTGCGCCCCGGATCGCGGGACGCCCCGGACGGCGTGCGGCTGCTCCTGGACGACACCCTGGAACCGGAGGCGTACCGCCTCGACGCCGCGGCCGGCCGGGGCGTCGAGATCCGCGGCGGCGGGCCCGCCGGGGTGTTCTGGGGCGCGCAGACCCTGCGCCAGCTCCTCGGCCCCGACGCCTTCCGCCGCGCCCCGGTACGGCCCGGCACCGACCGCCTCGTCCCCCGCCGGACCGTGGCGGACGCCCCCCGGTTCCGCTGGCGCGGTCTCCTCCTCGACGTCGCCCGGCACTTCATGCCCAAGGACGGCGTGCTGCGCTACCTGGACCTGATGGCCGCGCACAAACTCAACGTCCTGCACCTCCACCTGACGGACGACCAGGGCTGGCGCATCGAGATCAGGCGCTACCCGGAACTGACCGAAAAAGCGTCCTGGCGGCCACGGACGAAGTTCGGCCACCGCGCCTCACCGCTCTGGACGGAGAAACCGCACGGCGGGTACTACACCCAGGACGACATCCGCGAGATCGTCGCCTACGCCGCCGAGCGGCACATCACCGTCGTCCCGGAGATCGACGTACCCGGCCACTCCCAGGCCGCCATCGCCGCCTACCCCGAACTCGGCAACACCGACGTCGTCGACACCGGCGCCCTCGCCGTCTGGGACACCTGGGGCATCTCCGCCAACGTCCTCGCCCCCACCGACGCCACCCTGCGCTTCTACGAAGGCGTCCTGGAGGAGGTGCTGGAGCTGTTCCCCGCGGACGCCGCCGGCTTCTCGGAGTTCGTCCACATCGGCGGCGACGAGTGCCCCAAGGAGCAGTGGACCGAATCCGTGACCGCCAAGACCCGCATCGCGGACCTCGGCCTCGACGGCGAGGACGGGCTCCAGGCCTGGTTCATCGGGCACTTCGACGCCTGGCTCGCCGCCCGCGGCCGCCGGCTCATCGGCTGGGACGAGATCCTGGAGGGTGGCCTCGCCCCGGGCGCGGCGGTCTCCTCCTGGCGGGGCTACGCGGGCGGGACCGCCGCCGCGCGCGCCGGCCACGACGTCGTCATGTGCCCCGAGCAGTACGTGTACCTGGACCACCGGCAGGCCCCCGGCGCGGACGAGCCGGTGCCGATCGGCTTCGTGCGCACCCTGGAGGACGTCTACCGCTTCGAACCCGTGCCGGCCGAGCTCACCGAACCCGAGGCGCGGCACGTGCTGGGCACTCAGGCCAACGTGTGGACCGAGGCGTTGGAGGACTCCGCACGCGTCGACTACCAGGCCTTCCCCCGGCTCGCGGCGTTCGCCGAGGTCGCCTGGAGCCCGCTCCCCGCCCCGGCGGACCGCGACTACGCGGACTTCGAACGCCGGATGACCGCCCACTACCGGCGACTCGACGCGCTCGGCGTCGCCTACCGGCCACCGACCGGACCCCGGCCGTGGCAGCGGCGCCCCGGCGTGCCCGGTCGCCCGTTCGAGGGGGCGCCGCCGATCAGGTAACCGGAAAACCCCGGCAGCACCCCCGAAGAGTGGCAATCCGCGCGCACCGGTGATGCCGTGCGAAACCGGACCATCTCCCCGATGAGGTGGGCGAATGCCTCCTAGCGGACCCCCGCGTTCGAGCCTTGCGAAGATGTGCCAGAGTTGCGTCGTCCGCCCTGTCAGCACGTACCGTACGGCAGCACAGGCGGGACCAGGTGGGGCAGCGGGAAGGGGCAGCCGGTTTGACCACGCACGCACCGCAGGCGGCGCAGGCCGTCACGCTGCCCACGACACTGGACGAGGCCGTGGCGGCCCTCGCCGCGCTGCCCGCCGCCGTCCCCGTCGCGGGCGGCACCGACCTCATGGCGGCCGTCAACTCCGGCCAGCTCAGGCCCGCCGCCCTGGTGGGCCTCGGCCGGATCAGCGAGATCCGCGGCTGGCAGTACCAGGACGGCCACGCCCTGCTCGGCGCGGGACTCACCCACGCCCGCATGGGCCGCCCCGACTTCGCGGCCCTCATCCCGGCGCTCGCCGCCGCCGCGCGCGCCGCCGGCCCGCCGCACATCCGCAACGCGGGCACCCTGGGCGGCAACATCGCCACGGCCGCCCCCACCGGGGACGCCCTGCCGGTCCTCGCCGCCCTCGAAGCGACCCTGATCATCGCGGGCCCGGGCGGAGCCCGCCGGGAGATCCCGGTGTCGCACCTGCTCGCCGGCATGGAGCTGCTGCGCGGCGGCGAACTCATCGGCTTCGTCCGCGTGCCGCTGCTGCACGCCCCGCAGGTGTTCGTGAAGGCCACCGGACGCACCGGCCCCGGCCGCGCGCTGGCCTCCGTCGCCCTCGTCCTGGACCCCGCCCGGCGCGGCGTGCGCTGCGCCGTCGGCGCCATCGCGCCGATGCCGCTGCGGCCCCTGGAGGCCGAGCAGTGGGTCGCGCAGCTCATCGACTGGGACAACGACCGCACCCTCGTCCCGGAGGCCCTGCGCGCCTTCGGCGAGTACGTCGCCGCGGCCTGCATCCCCGACCCGACCCCCGAACCCGACGGCACGGTGACCCCGCTTCCGCCCGCCGTACTGCACCTGCGGCGCACCGTCGCCGCGCTGGCCCGACGAGCACTGGGGAGGGCGCTGTCGTGACCGACGACCAGCACGGAGAGGGCGCGCCCCGCAGCGGCGGCCGCTGGGACCCGCTGCCCCAGGGCGACTACGACGACGGCGCCACCGCGTTCGTCAGGCTCCCCGAGGGCGGCATCGACGCCCTGCTGTCCGGCGACAGCCCGCTGGCCGCACCCGGACACGGCTACGTGCCGCCCCGGATCGCGGCCAGGCGCGCCGACGGCGCCCCGGACGACTGGCCCGCGCCCGAGGGCGGCGCCCACTGGCCCGACCCGAACGCCACGCCGGCGGCTCCGCCGCAGACCATGGACGACCGGTTCACGTACCGGCCCGGCGCCACCCAGCACTGGACCTTCGAGGAGCCCCCGGCACCGGCCGCGCCGGGACACGACGTCACCGGGCAGTGGTCCATCCCGGTCGCCGGCGGGGACCTGCCGGACGAGTCCGGCGAGTTCACCACCTCCTCGCTGGTCGAGCAGTGGGGCGGCACCCCGCCGGCCACCCTGCCCGGCGGCGCGGCCGCGCCCTGGGCGACGGACGGCGCGGGCCACCCCTGGGACGGCGCCCCGCCGGCCGTCCCCGACGGCACCCACGCCCACCACGCGTCCGCCGCCACGGCACCCGCGCCGGCGGACGGGTACGCGCCGGCGGAGGGATACGTGCCGGCGGAGGGGTACGTGCCGGACGGGGGACACACCCCGGACGAGGGGTACGCCCCGGACGACGGATACGCCCCGGGGAACGGGTACGTGCCCGGCGAGGGGTACGTCCCGGAGAACGGTTACGTACGGCAGGACGGGCACGTCCGCCAGGACGGGTACGGGCAGGGCCCGGCCGGGCACGCGGAGGACGGCCGGACCGGTCACGGCGACGCCGGCCCCACCGGGGACACCGCCGCCCGTGACGGCCACACCGTGGACGACGACGGCGCGGACACCGGTGCGGACGACGGCCACCCGGACGACGGCCACCCGGACGGCGGTCCGGCGCATGCCGTCCACCCGGACGACGAGCCGCGCATCGGCGCGGAGCAGCCGCCCACGCGGCCCACCGCCTTGGAGTCGGCGCCCGAGTCGGAGGCGCACGGCCTCGCGGAGGCCCCTGAGCGCCCCGCAGACGCCCCCGCGGGCCACGAGGAGCCCGCCGATCCCGCGGACGCCCCGTCACCCGCCACGGACGCCCCCGCGGACCCGGACGCCCCCGCGTCACCGGGCTCCGCCCCGGCCCCGGCGCAACCCGCAGCCGTACCCGCGCAGCCGGTCGATCTGGCCGAACCAGCCGATCCGGCCGAACCGGTCGAACACGCCGGAACCGCCGAACCCGCCGAACCCGTCGAATCCGACGAGTTCGCCGACCCGGCTGGAACCGAACCCTCCGCCGACGCGCCCGCCCCCGGTGCCACGGACGACGCCCCGGAGGCCGGCGACGACGACGCCGGGGAGCCGGCCGCCGTCCCCCTGACGCCGCACGACGACCACCCCCTCGCCTCCTACGTGCTGCGCGTCAACGGCGCCGACCGCCCGGTCACCGACGCCTGGATCGGCGAGTCGCTGCTGTACGTGCTGCGCGAGCGGCTGGGTCTCGCGGGCGCCAAGGACGGCTGCTCGCAGGGTGAGTGCGGGGCGTGCAACGTGCAGGTCGACGGCCGGCTCGTGGCCTCGTGCCTGGTCCCCTCGGTCACCGCGGCCGGCAGCGAGGTCCGCACGGTCGAGGGCCTGGCCGCCGACGGCCGGCCCTCCGACGTCCAGCGCGCGCTCGCCCGGTGCGGCGCCGTGCAGTGCGGGTTCTGCGTCCCCGGCATGGCGATGACCGTGCACGACCTGCTGGAGGGTAACCCGGCCCCCACCGAGCTGGAGACCCGGCAGGCGCTGTGCGGCAACCTGTGCCGCTGCTCCGGCTACCGCGGGGTGCTGGAGGCCGTCCAGGAGGTCGTCGCCGAGCGCGAGGCGTCCCAGGCCGGCCCCGCGGCGGACGGCGACGAGGCGCGCATCCCGCACCAGGCGGGCCCCGGCTCCGGCGGCGTCCACGCGTCGGCGTTCGAGGCGCCGGGAGCGTTCGGCACCCCGCCCGCGCAGCACACCCCGCCCGCCTTCGAGGCCGCCCCGAACGGCTACGGCGACACCCCCGAGGCTTACGGCGACACCCCCGACGGCTACGGCGACCCGCACGACGCCTACGGCGACAGCCCGGACGCGTACGGCGCGCCGGGACCGCAGGACCAGCACTACGGGCAGGACGGAGGCCAGGCGTGAGCAACGAGGCCGGCATCGCGACCACCGCGGCGGACCCCGCCCCCGAGGCCGAGCCGTCGCCGTACGGCCTCGGCGTCTCCCTGCCGCACGCCGACGCCCGCGCCAAGACCGAGGGCACCTTCCCGTACGCGGCCGACCTGTGGGCCGAGGGCCTGCTGTGGGCGGCCGTGCTGCGCTCCCCGCACGCGCACGCCCGCATCCTGTCCATCGACACCACGCACGCGCGGGAGATGCCCGGCGTCCGCGCCGTCATCACCCACGAGGACGTGCCCGGCACGCCCCGCCACGGCCGGGGCACCCCCGACCGGCCGCTGTTCGCCTCCGAGGTCGTACGCCACCACGGCGAGCCCATCGCCGCGGTCGCCGCCGACCACCCGGACACCGCGCGGATGGCCGCCGCCGCAGTCATCGTCGAGTACGAGGTGCTGGACCCGGTCACCGACCCGGAACACGCCTTCGAGGCCGAACCGCTGCACCCCGACGGCAACCTGATCCGGCACATCCCGCTGCACCACGGGGACCCGGAGGCGGCCGGCGACACCGTGGTCGAGGGCCTCTACCGCATCGGACGCCAGGACCCGGCCCCCATCGGCGCCGAGGCCGGCCTCGCCGTGCCCCGCCCCGACGGCGGCGTGGAGCTGTACCTGGCCTCCACCGACCCGCACAACGACCGCGACACGGCCGCCGCCTGCTACGGCCTGCCCCCCGACCGGGTCAAGATCGTCGTCACCGGGGTGCCCGGCGCCACGGCGGACCGCGAGGACCAGGGTTTCCAGCTGCCGCTCGGCCTGCTCGCGCTCCGCACCGGCTGCCCGGTGAAACTCACCGCGACCCGCGAGGAGTCCTTCCTCGGCCACGCCCACCGCCACCCCACCCTGCTGCGCTACCGCCACCACGCCGACGCCGAGGGCCGGCTGGTCAAGGTCGAGGCGCAGATCCTGCTCGACGCGGGCGCCTACGCCGACACCTCCGCGGAGGCCCTCGCCGCCGCCGTCTCCTTCGCCTGCGGCCCGTACGTCGTCCCGAACGCCTTCATCGAGGGCTGGGCCGTGCGCACCAACAACCCGCCCTCCGGGCACGTGCGGGGCGAGGGCGCCATGCAGGTCTGCGCCGCCTACGAGGCCCAGATGGACAAGCTGGCGCGCAAACTCGGCCTGGACCCGGCCGAGCTGCGCCTGCGCAACGTCCTCGCCACCGGCGACGTCCTGCCGATCGGGCAGACCGTGACCTGCCCCGCGCCGGTCGCCGAACTCCTCCAGGCCGTCCGGGACGCCCCGCTGCCCGCCCTCCCCAAGGACCTGCCCGAGGAGGACTGGCTGCTGCCCGGCGGACCCGAGGGCGCGGGTGAGCCCGGCGCCGTGCGGCGGGGCGTCGGCTACGGCCTGGGCATGGTGCACATGCTGGGCGCGGAGGGCGCCGACGAGGTGTCCACGGCGACGGTCAAGGTCCACGACGGCATCGCGACCGTGCTGTGCGCGGCCGTGGAGACCGGCCAGGGCTTCACCACCCTCGCCCGGCAGATCGTGCAGGACACCCTCGGCATCGAGGAGGTCCACGTCGCCCCGGTCGACACCGACCAGCCGCCGGCCGGCGCGGGCTGCCGCAGCCGGCACACCTGGGTGTCGGGCGGCGCGGTGGAGCGGGCGGCGAAGATGGTCCGCACCCAGCTGCTCCAGCCCCTCGCCCACAAGTTCGGCATGTCCACCGAGCTGCTCCAGATCACCGACGGCCGGATCACCTCGTACGACGGGGTGCTGTCCACGACGGTCACCGAGGCGCTGGACGGCAAGGAACTGTGGGCCACGGCCCAGTGCCGCCCGCACCCCACCGAGCCGTTGGACGCGAACGGCCAGGGCGACGCCTTCGTCGGGCTCGCCTTCTGCGCGATCCGCGCGGTCGTCGACGTCGACGTCGAGCTGGGCTCCGTCCGGGTGGTCGAGCTCGCGCTCGCCCAGGACGTCGGCCGGATCCTCAACCCGGCGCAGCTGACGGCCCGGATCGAGGCCGGTGTCACCCAGGGCGTCGGCATCGCGCTCACCGAGAACCTGCGCACCCCGCGCGGCCTGGTCCGCCACCCCGACCTGACCGGCTACGCCCTGCCGACCGCGCTCGACGCCCCCGATCTCCGCATCGTCCGGCTGGTCGAGGAACGGGACGTCGTCGCGCCGTTCGGCGCCAAGTCGGTCAGCGCGGTCCCGGTGGTGACGACCCCGGCGGCGATCGCGTCCGCCGTCCGCGCGGCCACCGGCCGCCCGGTCAACCGCCTACCGATCCGCCCGCAGGCGGCCGTGGTGACGGACCGGTGAGCGCCCCCGGGCAGGAGCCCCGCTACGAGCCCCCGCCCAGCGCGGGCAAGCTGGTCCTGTGGATCCTGCTGTTCGCCGTGGCGGCGCTGGCCGTCGTGCTGGGCGGCATCTACTTCACCTGACGCGTTCGCGTTGGTCGGGGCCGTTGTCAGTGGGGCGGCGTAGGGTGCGGAGCAGTCGGGGCACCTGACCGGGTGCCGCGTACGAGGGGGTACGCGCGCCTGTCACGCACGGGGGAGATCGCGGGGGAGCGATGAGCACGACCGAGGCCGGGTTCCCGGCGATCACGCTGACCGAGGCGGAGCTGGACCGCCACGTCACCCACGCGCCGACGCGCGGCCTGCTCACCGGCCCCGGCCTGCCCGCGGACACCGGCCTGCTGACCTTCTCCCCGCTGCGCCGGTACGGTCTGCGCACGCTCGCCGACGCCACGGACGGCCCCCTCCTCCTGGCGGAGGAACTGCGCGGCCGCCTGGTCATCGGCGAACTCCTCACCCCGGCCGGCATGGAGCGCGAGTCGATCCTGCTCGACGGCGCCACGGGCGAGTTGACGACGGCCCACCTCGTCGCCCCGGCCGCCCCCCGGCCCTTCGCGCCCTCCCTGCACACGCTGCTGCGCTTCGCCGCCGTCACCGAGGAACTCGCGGGCCTGCGCGGCCGCTTCGCCGCCCTGGCGGGACGGTACGGCCCCGAGACGGCGGCCGAGGCCTCCCGCCGCCTCCTCGGCCTCTTCGAGGAGGGCACGGGCGGCGAGGTCCCGCCGTACTGGAAGGCGGCGGCACTGATCCGCCCGCTCTCCCTCGTCGCCGGCCCCGGCACGGTGTCCGGCCTCACCCTCGACCTCCCCGGCCGCCTCCTGGACCAGCAGTTCGGGCACGGCAGGGTGGCCCGCTTCGAGGAGGTCGATCTCCCCCCGACGCTCACGCACGAACCGACGCGCCGCTTCCTGCGCGGCACGGGGCTGCCGGAGCAGGCGGTCGTCTTCCACGCGGACACGGACGCGGACGCGCCGCTGCCGACCCTGCGGGAGTACGTCACGCGGGAGTACGCCGCCTACCCGGCGGACCGGCTCCCGGCCCACTGCGACCACCTGGTCCGCCTCGGCCGCCTGCCTGAGCGGACCAGCCTGCTGGTCGACGGCAGAACCGGCGCGGTCCTCACCTTCGACGAGCCGGACGGCACCCTCCACCCGCTCAACACCGACGTCTCCACCCTGGCGTTCACCCTGTGGCTCGTCCACCACGAACGCACCATCGACGCCCACCTCGGCCACGAGCTGTCGACCCGGGCCTACGACCACCTGGCCGCGGCCATGACCGACACCCTCACCACCCTGGACCCCACAGCCACCCTCCCCTCCACCACCTGGCACTACTGGACGGACCTCTTCCACGACACGACCAGCGGGGCCCTCTGAAGCCCGGGCACCGGTGAACCTCCCCGCATCCCGCCACTTGGCCCCCCACCCTCCCTACCGTGGTGCGTGACGAGAATGGGCGGACAGGCGGAGGCCGTGGCGGGGATCAGCTGGAGCAGGGCTTCACCAGCACTGGGCAGGAGTTCCACAGTTCCACCCCGGCCGTGATCAGCTCCACTACCGCGCGTTGCTCGTCAGGAGTCCATGCGGGGCGGTCGCCTCCGAACAGCTTCTCGTAGGCGCTGTCGTGCACCACGCTCTGCTCGGGCAGCCGATGGACCTCACCGAGTCCTCGGGCCAGATCCTCGAAGAAGTTCCACGCCTCCAGCACCCCACCCGAGGGAACGCGCCGGCGCATCGGGTTCTCCAGCCAATGCTCGACACGGACGAGCTCCAACGTGTCGGCCTCAGAAGTGGCCAGTCTCCGTCCCCGCCGGCTCACGTACGCACGCGCCTGCCGAACAGTCATGAACACCGGCACCTGACAGTGCTCAGCTTCGGGCAACGCCAGCACCTGGTCGGGTTCGTCATCCCTGCCACCGACCCACAGGACCACCCAGCTGCGGCGGAGCCCCCGTACCCGATACGCATAGAGACTCCCACCCCCACTGCGGCGACCGGCCCCGAACACATCTGCCGTCTCGATCTTTGCCACGCACTCACCCTGGCACGCCCCGTGAGAACCGTCGCGGAATGAGCCACCAGCGGCGAGAAGCGCCTCTGAACGGGAGCTGAGACGGGCGACCGGAAGGGCGGCACTCCCTGAGGAGCGCCGCCCTTTCGTTCTCCTGGTCAGGCCAGGTGGAGGCCGTGGCGGGAATCGAACCCGCGTAACTCGCTTTGCAGGCGAGTCCCTGAACCACTCGGGCACACGGCCGTGTTGGTGAGACGAACGTACGGGGGTGGCCGGGCGGGGCTCAAGAGGGGTGGGCGGGCTGCAACGGGACTGCCATACGGCGTTCATGAGCGGGCTCGGGGCGTAGGACCAAGGGCGGAGGAGCGGTAGGGCTCCTGACAGGGGCGACCGTTGGTTGTGGGCCTTACTCTGGCGTTCATGAGTGCCCTCGAATCCCGCGACCCCGCCGTTGTCGATCCGCCCGTCGCACGGGACGACGGTGTGCTGGGCCGGACCTACCGGGCGCTCAGCGTGGGGATCGTGTCCGTCGTCGTGCTGATCGCGTTCGAGGCGACGGCCGTGGGTACCGCGATGCCGGTCGCCGCCCGGGAGCTCGACGGCCTGGCGCTGTACGCGTTCGCGTTCTCCGGGTACTTCACGACCAGCCTGTTCGGCATGGTGCTCGCGGGCCAGTGGTCCGACCGGCGCGGTCCGCTGGGCCCGCTCACCGCGGGCATCGGCGCCTTCGCCGCAGGACTGGTCGTCGCCGGGACGGCCCAGGTGATGTGGGTGTTCATCCTGGGACGGGCCGTGCAGGGGCTGGGTGGCGGACTGGTCATCGTCGCGCTGTACGTCGTCGTCGGACGCGCCTACCCCGAGCGGCTGCGGCCCGCGATCATGGCGGCCTTCGCGGCCGGCTGGGTCGTGCCGTCCATCGTCGGCCCCCTCGCCTCCGGCGCCGTCACCGAGCACCTCGGCTGGCGCTGGGTGTTCCTCGGCATCCCGGTGCTCGTCCTGCTGCCCCTCGCGCTCGCCCTGCCGCAGATACGGCGCCGGGCGTCCGGCCCGGTGGACGAGGAGGCCGGGGCCGGCGGTCTCGACCGGCGGCGGATCCGGCTCGCCCTGGGCATCTCCCTGGGCGCCGGGCTCCTCCAGTACGCCGCCCAGGACCTGCGCCCCCTGTCGGTGCTCCCGGGCCTGGCCGGTGCCGCCCTGCTGGTGCCCGCCGTCCGCGGGCTGCTGCCCCGCGGCACCTACCGGGCGGCCCGCGGCCTGCCCTCCGTGGTGCTGCTGCGCGGGCTGTCCGCCGGGTCGTTCATCGCCGCCGAGTCCTTCGTGCCGCTGATGCTGGTCACCCAGCGCGGGCTGTCACCGACGCTCGCCGGGTTCTCGCTGGCCGCGGGCGGCGTGACGTGGGCGCTGGGGTCGTTCGTGCAGTCGCGGCCGCGCGTGGCGCCGTACCGGGAGCGGCTGGTGACCGCCGGGATGGTGCTGGTCGCCGTCGCGATCGTGACCGCCCCGAGTGTGCTGGTGCACTCCGTGCCCGTGTGGACGGTCGCGGTCGCCTGGGGCGTGGGCTGCTTCGGGATGGGGCTGGTCATCTCCTCCACGAGCGTGTTGCTGCTCCAGCTGTCCGCGCCGGAGGAGGCCGGCGCCAATTCGGCCGCCCTCCAGATCTCCGACGCGCTGTCGAACGTCGTCCTGCTCGCCGGGACGGGCGCGGCCTTCGCCGCCCTGGGCGGCGGCAGCACCGCGGCCCCCACCTCCGCGGCGACCGCGGCCGGCGCCGGTCACCCCGCCGCGTTCGCCGCCGTCTTCCTGCCGACGGCCGCGGTCGCGCTGGCCGGGACCTGGGTGTCGCGCCGCCTGCGGCAGCGCTGAGCGGGCGGCGCGGGCGCCCGCCCGGGCAGGCGACGGCGCGGGAAGCGGCGTACGCGCTGGTCAGCGTCGTGCGGTCCGGCGGGGCGCGGAGCACCGCGGTGATCGTGCCGCTGATCGTGCCGCTGTGACGTGGGTCCCACCCGGGTCCGGCCCGGCCTCGTCCGGGCGTGGCCGGCCCGGCGGCGCCGGTAGGGTGGCCCGGTTGTCCTACGTAGCCGAGCCGCCCGCCCGTCACCCCGCGCGCGGCCCCTTCGATCCGACCTCAGCCCCGGAGACCGTGACTACCACCGCCGCTTCCTCCGCCCACTCCCACCACCTGTCGCCCGCGTTCCCGGGCCGGGCCCCCTGGGGTACCGCCGGCAAGCTGCGCGCCTGGCAGCAGGGGGCGATGGAGAAGTACCTCCAGGAGCAGCCGCGTGACTTCCTCGCCGTCGCCACGCCCGGCGCCGGCAAGACCACCTTCGCGCTGACCCTCGCCTCCTGGCTGCTGCACCACCACGTCGTGCAGCAGGTGACCGTCGTCGCGCCCACCGAGCACCTGAAGAAGCAGTGGGCGGAGGCCGCGGCGCGGATAGGGATCAAGCTGGACCCCGAGTACAGCGCGGGCCCCCTCGGCCGGGAGTACGACGGGGTCGCCGTCACCTACGCCGGTGTCGGTGTCCGCCCGATGCTGCACCGCAACCGCGCCGAGCAGCGCAAGACCCTCGTCATCCTGGACGAGATCCACCACGCCGGCGACAGCAAGTCGTGGGGCGAGGCCTGCCTGGAGGCGTTCGAGCCGGCCACCCGCCGGCTCGCGCTGACCGGTACGCCGTTCCGGTCGGACACCAACCCGATCCCCTTCGTGACGTACGAGGAGGGGCTGGACGGCATCCGGCGTTCCGCCGCCGACTACACGTACGGCTACGGCTCCGCCCTGTCCGACGGGGTCGTCCGGCCGGTCATCTTCCTCTCCTACAGCGGCAACATGCGCTGGCGCACGAAGGCCGGTGACGAGGTCGCCGCCCGGCTCGGCGAGCCGATGACCAAGGACGCCGTCAGCCAGGCCTGGCGCACCGCCCTCGACCCGCGCGGCGACTGGATGCCGAGCGTGCTGCGCGCCGCCGACCACCGGCTGACCGAGGTCCGCAAGGCCATCCCGGACGCGGGCGCGCTCGTCATCGCCTCCGACCAGGACTCCGCCCGCGCCTACGCCAAGCTGATCCGGGAGATCACCGGGACCAAGGCGACGCTGGTCCTCTCCGACGACGTCGGCGCCTCCAAGCGGATCGACGAGTTCAGCGACGGCGACGACCGGTGGATGGTCGCCGTACGCATGGTGTCCGAGGGCGTCGACGTGCCGCGGCTCGCGGTCGGGGTGTACGCCACCACGATCTCCACCCCGCTGTTCTTCGCCCAGGCCGTCGGGCGTTTCGTGCGGTCCCGGCGGCGCGGCGAGACCGCGTCCGTGTTCCTGCCGACCGTGCCCGACCTGCTGACCTTCGCCAACGAGATGGAGAAGGAACGCGACCACGCCCTCGACAAGCCGAAGAAGGAGGGCGAGGAGGACCCGTACGCCGCCTCCGAGAAGGAGATGGAGGAGGCGAACAAGCAGCAGGACGAGGACACCGGCGACCAGGACATGCTGCCCTTCGAGGCACTGGAGTCCGACGCCGTCTTCGACCGGGTGCTCTACGACGGCGCCGAGTTCGGCATGCAGGCCCACCCCGGCAGCGAGGAGGAGCAGGACTACCTCGGCATCCCCGGACTCCTCGAACCCGACCAGGTGCAGATGCTGCTCCAGAAGCGGCAGGCCCGGCAGATCGCGCACAGCCGGAAGAAGCCGGACGGCGAGGCCGACCTGCTGGAGGTGCCGGCCGAGCGGCGGCCCGTGGTCACGCACAAGGAGCTGATGGAGCTGCGCAAGCAGCTCAACACGATGGTCGGCGCGTACGTGCACCAGAGCGGCAAGCCGCACGGGGTGATCCACACCGAGCTGCGCCGGGTGTGCGGGGGGCCGCCGAGCGCGGAGGCGACCGCGGGACAGTTGCGGCAGCGCATTGCGAAGGTTCAGGAGTGGGCCACCCGCATGCGGTGACGTCCCCCCACGTCGGGGGCTGTGCGTATCCGGACGAAAGCAGGCAGGCCGGTTCCCGGCCTGCCCGGATTCTGGACGAAGCCTTCCGCTCAGCGAACCGGCTTCGCTACTGTCCCGCTACGCACACGCCCCGTGGCAGCGCCGCCGCGGAGCGCAGCCGTGAAACGACACGGCCCGCAGCCGCCGGGCCGTCCTGTCGATCGGCGGCCTCTGAGGCGCGTCGCCGACGGGACTCGACGACGCATCCGACGCTCAGGGGGCCGCCGGCCTCACCACCGAAGGAGTGGGCGTCGTGACCGCGGAGACCTCTCAGACGCTCGACCGGGGACTGCGCGTCCTCAAACTGCTCGCCGACACCGACCACGGACTCACCGTCACCGAGCTGTCCACCAAACTCGGCGTCAACCGGACCGTGGTCTACCGGCTGCTGGCCACGCTGGAACAGCACGCGCTGGTACGACGTGACCTGGGCGGCCGGGCCCGGGTGGGGCTCGGGGTGCTGCGGCTCGGCCGGCAGGTGCACCCGCTGGTGCGGGAGGCGGCGCTGCCCGCGCTGCGCTCGCTCGCCGAGGACATCGGGGCGACCGCGCACCTGACCCTGGTGGACGGCTCCGAGGCGCTGGCCGTGGCGGTGGTCGAGCCGACGTGGACCGACTACCACGTGGCCTACCGGGCCGGGTTCCGGCACCCCCTCGACCGGGGCGCGGCCGGCCGGGCCATCCTCGCCGCGCGGCGGTCGCCGTCCGCCGACCCCGGGTACACGCTCACGCATGGTGAGCTGGAGGCGGGGGCGAGCGGGGCCGCGGCGCCGCTCGTCGGGGTGACCGGGGTGGAGGGCAGCGTCGGCGTGGTCATGCTGACGGACTCCGTACCGGAACGCGTGGGCCCACGAGTACTGGAAGCGGCCCGAGAGGTGGCAGAAGCCCTGCGCTGACCCTCCACGCCGCCCCGGGCAACACGGTCGGGTCCGTCCCCGACACCCGGTCTCACCCACCCACGCCGACCGGTGCGCGCCGCTCCAGCCCCAGCCCCCGCCACCGGTCCACGGCCGCACCTGCGGACACCACCCACTGCGCCCGGCGGGCCTCGGCCGCACCTGCGGCGCCGGCCGCTGTGCCCCGCGCCTCCCCGGCCGCCTGCGCCCCGACCGGTGGGCCCTACCGGTCGGCCTCCGGCTCATCGGCGGCCCCGGACCCTCCGGGGCCACCCGGTCCACCCGCCACCGGCTCCGGCCCACCTCCGCGCGCCGATCGCCGTGCCCGCGGGCCGGCCCATCTGCGCCCCGGGCCGTCGCGGAGGCCGTCCGGTCCGTCGTGCCACCGTGTTCCGGATGAACCTACGGACGCCGGTCGCTGTGCCGTGCGGGCCCCGGCCTGCCTTCGCCCCTCGGCTCGGTGCGCCCGCCGGTCGGCCTCCGGCCCACCCGCGCGGTCCCGGGACCGGTGTGCGCCGCCTCGACCCTGGGCCTGATCCCGGTCCCTGGTCGGTCCGTCCTGCCGCCGGTTCCGGCCTGTCCTCGGGCGCCGATCGTCGTGCCCGCGCCTCCCGGCCCGTCTGTGCCCCGGCTCGGTGCGCCCCGCCGGTCGGCCTCCGGCCCACCCGCGCGGTCCCGGGCCGATGTGTGACGTCGCCTCGACCCTGGGCCTGATTCCCGGACCCTGGTCGGTCCGTTCTGCCGCCGGTTCCGGCCTGTCCTCGGGCGCCGATCGCCGTGCCCGCGCCTCCCGGCCCGTCTGTGCCCTGGCTCGGTGCGCCCCACCGGTCGGCCTCCGGCCCACCCCCGCGGCCCCGGGGCCGATGTGTGCCGCCCCCGGACGGTGGTCGGTCAGCCTCGCCGCCGGGTTCCGGGCGAACTCGCGGGCGCCGGTCGGGGTGGGAGCCGGCCCACGTGCGCCGGCTCCCACCGGTCGGTCCACCCCGCCTCTCGGTGCGTCTCACCGGTCGACCCCCGCCCAGCCGCCGCCTCCGCCCACCGCCCAGCACGTTCCTTCCCCGGCCCCCGGTGGCCGGGGACCCGTCGGTGGGGGTGGGCGTTAGATTTGGTCCGTGCTCTCACGTCTCACACGCCCCCAGGCCCTCGCCGTCTGCGCGCTGCCGGTCGTGGCCCTGGTCGCCACCGCCGTGTTCGCCCCGCTGCCGTTCTCGGTGGCGCAGCCCGGTATGACGGCGAACGTGCTCGGCGAGAACAAGGGCACCCCGGTGATCACGGTCTCCGGCGCGGCGACCCGGGGGACGAGCGGGCAGCTGCGCATGACCACGATCGAGGCGACCGGCCCCGACGCCCGCGTGTCGCTGGCGGACGTGCTCGGCAACTGGTTCCGCACCGACCGGGCCGTCATGCCGCGCGGCTCGGTCTACCCGAGCGGTGACACCGTGAAGGAGATCGAGCGGCACAACGCGGCGCAGATGCGGCAGTCGCAGGACGCGGCGGCCCAGGCGGCGCTGAAGTACCTGCACCTGAGCCCCGGCAAGGTCAGGGTGTCGCTGAAGCTCGCCGACGTGGGCGGGCCGAGCGCGGGGCTGCTGTTCACGCTGGGCATCGTGGACAAGCTGGACGGCGACGGCGGCGGCGGTGACCTCACGGGCGGCCGCACCATCGCCGGTACGGGCACGATCGACGCCGACGGCGAGGTCGGCGCGGTCGGCGGGGTGGCCCTGAAGACGCAGGCCGCGCGCCGGGACGGGGCCACCGTCTTCCTGGTGCCGAGGGCGGAGTGCGCCGACGCCCGGTCGGAGCTGCCGAAGGGCCTGCGGCTGGTCCCGGTGACCACGCTGAAGGGCGCGGTCGACTCCCTGGTGGCCCTGGAGAAGGGCCACGGGCCGGTCCCGAGCTGCTAGCCGCCGAGGGCAGCCTGCCGCACCAACGGGATGATGCGCAGCGGCACGGGGTTCTCCATGACGATCGTCGTGGACGCCCGGACGATGCCGTCGAAGCCGACGACCCGGTCGATCACCCGCTGGAGGTCGGCGTTCGAGCGGGCCACCAGCCGGCACAGCATGTCCCCGTTGCCGGTGGTGGTCAGCAGCTCCAGCACCTCCGGCACGCTCGCCAGGTGGGCCCGCACGTCGGCGCCCTGGCCCTGGCGGATCTCCAGCGTGGCGAACGCGGTGACCGGGTAGCCGAGGGCCGCCGGGTCCACCTGGGGGCCGAAGCCGCGGATGACCCCGTTCGACCGGAGCCGGTCCAGGCGCGCCTGGACCGTGCCCCGGGCGACGCCCAGCCGCCGGGACATCTCCAGCACCCCGATGCGCGGCTCCTCGGCGAGCAGCACGATGATGCGTCCGTCCAGATGATCGATCGCCACGGAACCCCCCAGGTGGTCAGGCTGTACAGAAAGTCCGCCGGAACGGCCGTACCACTGGTCTGATTGCCCAGCGATGACGCGAACTATTGCGCACCTTGCAGAGCAGCGGGACTCTTCCGCTATGACGCAGACCACACACCACACTCCCGAGACGACCGCCCGGCAGGCCGACCCCTTCCCGGTCAAGGGAATGGACGCGGTCGTCTTCGCCGTGGGCAACGCCAAGCAGGCGGCGCACTACTACTCCACCGCCTTCGGCATGCGGCTGGTCGCCTACTCCGGACCGGAGAACGGCAGCCGCGAGACCGCGAGCTACGTGCTGGAGAACGGCTCCGCCCGCTTCGTCCTCACCTCGGTGATCAAGCCGGTCACCGAGTGGGGCCGCTTCCTCGCCCAGCACGTGGCCGAGCACGGCGACGGCGTCGTCGACCTGGCCATCGAGGTCCCGGACGTCCGCCGCGCCCACGCGTACGCCGTCGAGCACGGCGCCCGCTCGGTCGCCGAGCCGTACGAGGTGAAGGACGAGCACGGCACCGTCGTCCTCGCCGCGATCGCCACCTACGGCGAGACCCGCCACACCCTGGTCGAGCGCACCGGCTACGACGGCCCCTACCTGCCCGGCTACACCGCCGCCGCGCCGCTCGTCGCGCCGCCCGCCCAGCGCACCTTCCAGGCCGTCGACCACTGCGTCGGCAACGTCGAGCTCGGCCGGATGAACGAGTGGGTGCGGTTCTACAACACGGTCATGGGCTTCACGAACATGAAGGAGTTCGTGGGCGACGACATCGCCACCGAGTACAGCGCGCTGATGTCGAAGGTCGTCGCGGACGGCACCCTGAAGGTGAAGTTCCCGATCAACGAGCCGGCGATCGCGAAGAAGAAGTCGCAGATCGACGAGTACCTGGAGTTCTACGGCGGCGCCGGCGTCCAGCACATCGCGCTGAACACCAACGACATCGTGCAGACGGTGCGCACCATGCGCGCGGCCGGTGTGGAGTTCCTCGACACCCCCGACTCCTACTACGACACCCTCGGCGAGTGGGTCGGCGACACCCGCGTGCCCGTCGACACCCTGCGCGAGCTGAAGATCCTGGCCGACCGCGACGAGGACGGCTACCTGCTCCAGATCTTCACCAAGCCCGTCCAGGACCGGCCGACGGTCTTCTTCGAACTCATCGAGCGGCACGGTTCGATGGGCTTCGGCAAGGGCAACTTCAAGGCACTGTTCGAGGCCATCGAACGCGAGCAGGACAAGCGGGGCAACCTGTAGCCGCCGGTCCCCGCCGGGCCGCCCAGGGGGGACCGTGGAGGAACGCATCGACCTCGCCGCACCGGCGGTCCGCTGGCTGCGGGAGAAGGGCACGTTGCGCGAACCCACGGTCCTCCAGTCGTTCGCCTTCGACGAGGTCCACCACCACCTGTACGTCCTCCAGCTCACCCGGGGCGGCCGGGACGCCGGCGACCTGTGCCTGAACCGCCTGGACCTCCAGGGCCGGCGGCTGGGCCACATGTACCTGAGGGGCTTCGGGCACGGCGTGAGCATGGGCGTCCAGCACGGCGGTGACGGCACGGTGTGGATCTGGACCGAGGCGGACGCCGCCGGCGGGTACGGGCGGGGCGTCACCCGCTTCCGGTTCGCTGCCGGGGCGACCCGCACGGCGGGGGACGTCCGGATCCGTCACCCGGTCGAGGGCTCGTACGGCAACCAGCCCACGGTCTGCCCGGCCACCGGCCGCCTGGCCGTCCGCTACCGCCTGCGCGGCGCCCCGCGCTACCGCGTCTGGGACCTTGCCGCCTTCACCGCCCGGGACTACGCCGCCCCGCTCGCCGACCTCCCGCAGACCGGCGCCCACCCCGACCCGGCCGCCCCGTTCCAGGGGTACGCCCTGTCCGGCGACCACCTCTACCAACTGGCGGGCTCCGCCTACGACTCGCGCGCCAACCCGCCCGCCGGCCACGGGGACACCCACCTGTCCTGCCTGGACATCCGCACCGGTGAACTCCTCGCCCGCCACCGCACCGAGGCGGCCCGCTCCCTCGGCCACCGCGAACCGGAGGGCCTCGCCGTCCGCCACACCGGCACCCCGCGCCTGTACCTCGGGTTCGCGTCGGGGGAGGAGGGCGCACGCCGGTTCTCGATCTACTACAAGTGACGCCCCCCACCGGGAAGCGGGCCGCCGCTACCCGCCTTCCGCGCCCTCCTCGCCGGGCGGTCCGCCGGGCGGGGGCTCGCCCAGGGTCCGCAGCGCGCTCCGGGCCACCGGTACGCCCAGCGGGGAGAAGTACGGGTTGATCCGCAGCGCCTCCTCCAGGTGCCGGCGCGCGGGCCCGTACCGGTCCAGCCCGCCCTCGATCACGCCCCGGTGGAACGAGTACAGGGCGCTGAGCACGCCGCCGCCCTTCGTCCTGTCCGTCGCCGCGGACGCGTACGTCAGGGCCTCCTCGTCCTCGCCGGCCCGGTGCAGCGCCCAGCCCAGCGCGTCGGCCACCTCGGTCCCCGGCTGTCGCCGCCACTCGTCCCGCAACCGCTCCACCGCGTCGGCCGCGTCCCCGTGGTCCGCCTCGAACCGCCCGATCAGCAGCTCCTCGTCGACCCCGCCGGCCACCGCCCGCCCCACCGCCGACCGCAGCCGCGCGTACTGCTCCGCCGCGAGGTTCCCCTGCCCCAGCGACTCGTACAGCTCGCCCAGCTCCAGCAGGACCGCCGGGTCCGGCTGCCGGGCGAGGGCGGCGCGGTACCCGTCCAGCGCCTGCGTCGTACGGCCCAGGGCGGCCAGTGTCCGGGCCCGCCCGGCCGGCGCCGCCGGCTGGTCCGGGTCCAGGCGCAACGCGGCCTCGAAGTGCCGCAGCGCGTCCGCCAGGTCCCCGCGCTCCCAGGCCAGCTGGCCCACCCCGGCCAGCCACGCCGCCCGTTCGGCCGGGGTGCGGGCGGCGGCCGCCGCGTCGGTCAGCTGGGCCACGGCGTCCTCGCGCCAACCCCGGTCCCGGTACACCGCCGCGGCCCGCGCCATCACGGCGGGCCGCACCTCGGCGGCGGTGCGCACCCTCAGCAGCTCGTCCAGGCTCCGCTGGGCCGCCTTGTGGTCGCCGAGCCCGGTGTACGCGTCGATCAGCGGCGGATACGCCGACCACCGTTTCGGCGCCGCCTTCAGCGCCTCCTCGCCGTACCGTTTCGCCGCCGGAAAGTCCCGCCGGGCCAGCGCCAGCGCGGTCAGCCCGTCCAGCGCACCGGTGTTCCGCGTGGCGCGCACCTCCAGCGAGGTCCGCAGCGCCCGGTCGGCCCGCGGGTAGTCCGCCGCGTCACCCGTCCGGCGGCCCCGCTCGGCGTACGCCGACCCCAGCACCGCCCACGCCTGCGCGTCCCGCGGCCGCTCCCGCACCCGCTGCTCCTGCCGGGCCACCAGCGCCGTGAGGCCGGGCAGCGCGGCCGGCACCCCGTAGGTCACCGACGTCGGGGCCAGCGCCGGCGGCGGGGGGCCCGCGGCGGGCGGCACCGCGGGTCCGGGGTGCTCCCGCGGCAGCAGCGTCAGCACCGCACCGGCCACCACACCGCCCGCCAGCGCGGTCACCAGCACTCGCCGCAGCACCCGCCGGGTCCGGTGCGGCGGCCCGGCCGGCCGGGACGTCCCCGGCTCGCACAGTCGGTCGTTCACAAGGCCTACTGTGCGTCAGTACGACGAACACATCCGGGTGGCCCAAGGGCGGCGCGGACGGGGTTCACACCGATGGCCGCGAGTGCGAACCTGTGATCATGAGCCGTATCGAAGCGACGCACGACGCGGAGACGAGCACACTCACCGACCGGCTCCTGGCCGGCCTGCCGCCCGAGGCCGTCCTGACCGACCCCGACGTCACCGCCTCCTACTCCCACGACATGGCGAGCTTCTGCCCGGCCGGCGCCCCCGCCGTGGTGGTCCTGCCGCGCACGGTGGAGGAGGTGCAGCACGTCATGCGCACCGCCAGCGAGCTGCGCGTCCCCGTGGTCCCGCAGGGCGCCCGCACCGGTCTGTCCGGCGGCGCCAACGCCACCGACGGCTGCGTCGTGCTCTGTCTGACGAAGATGGACCGCGTCCTGGAGATCAGCCCCGTCGACCGGATCGCGGTGGTCGAGGCCGGCGTGGTCAACGCGGACCTGTCCCGCGCCGTGGCGGAACACGACCTGTACTACCCGCCGGACCCCTCCAGCTGGGAGACGTGCACCATCGGCGGCAACATCGGCACGGCCTCCGGCGGCCTGTGCTGCGTCAAGTACGGCGTGACCGCCGAGTACGTCCTCGGCCTGGACGTCGTCCTCGCCGACGGCCGCCTGCTGTCCACCGGCCGCCGCACCGCCAAGGGCGTCGCCGGCTACGACCTGACCCGGCTCTTCGTCGGCTCCGAGGGCTCCCTCGGCATCGTGGTCCGCGCGGTCCTCGCCCTGCGGCCCCGCCCGCCCCGGCAGCTCGTGCTGGCCGCCGAGTTCCCCTCCGCGGCCGCCGCCTGCGACGCCGTCTGCCGGATCATGGCGGGCGGTCACGTCCCCTCCCTCCTCGAACTGATGGACCGTACGACCGTCAAGGCCGTCAACGCCCTCGCCCGCATGGGTCTGCCGGAGACCACCGAGGCGCTGCTGCTGGCCGCCTTCGACACCCCGGACCCCACCGCCGACCTCGCCGCCGTCGGCGCCCTGTGCGAGGCGGCCGGCGCCACGCAGGTCGTCCCCGCCGAGGACGCCGCCGAGTCCGAGCTGCTGCTCCAGGCCCGGCGGCTGGCGCTCACCGCGCTGGAGGCGGTCAAGGGCACGACGATGATCGACGACGTGTGCGTGCCGCGGTCGCGGCTCGGCGCCATGCTGGAGGGCGTCGAGCGGATCGCCGCCGACCACGGCCTGACCATCGGCGTCTGCGCGCACGCCGGCGACGGCAACACCCACCCCACCGTCTGCTTCGACGCCGCCGACCCCGAGGAGACCCGGCGGGCCCGCGCCTCCTTCGACGAGATCATGGCCCTGGGGCTGCGGCTGGGTGGCACCATCACCGGCGAACACGGTGTGGGCGTGCTGAAGAAGGAGTGGCTGGCCCGCGAGATCGGCCCGGTCGGGGTGGAGATGCAGCGGGCGGTGAAGCAGGTCTTCGACCCGCTCGGCATCCTCAACCCCGGCAAGCTCTTCTGACCGGCCGGCCGGGCCCCGCGCGGGCGCCCGGCCGGGGTCTCACCGGGCGAGCAGTTCGTCGAGCGCGCCGTCGATGCCCAGCCGCGCGGCCTCCGTCCCCGGCGGCACCACCCGCAGCGTCCGCTCCAGCCACGCCGACACCTGCGGGGCCGGCGCCCGCAGCAGTGCCTCGCCGGCCGGTGAGCTCAGCGCCAGCAGGACGACCGCGCGCCCGTCCGCCCGCGCCGGCCAGGCCCGTACGTCCCCGCTGCCGCACGGCCGGAACACCCCCTCCACCAGCAGGTCGCGGGCGAACGTCCAGCGGACCGGGTGCTCGGAGTCGGTGTGGAAGGTGACGTGGACCGCGTAGGGATCGTCGGAACGGTAGACCAGCCGGGCCGGCACCGGGACGCTCCGTCCCGGCGACACGACGAGCCGCAGCTCCAGCTCCCGTTCCACCACGGTGTGACGCATGACCTGGGTTCCTTCCCGCCCGGGGCCGCTCGGACCGGCCCGTACCCGGTGAGAGGCGGCCGGGGCCGGGTCATTACGCGGGTCCGGGGCGTTCTTCGCGCGGTGTCCCGGCGGGACCGGCACGGCGTTGCCCGGAAAGGAGTTCGTGCCGCCGGAGTGGCGGTGGGGGATGCCCGGGTCTGATAGATGTGGAGGCTCCCATCCCACCCCCGAGCAGATACGGGACGACGGACATGAGCGCCCCAACCCCGGCCGCAGGTGACGACAGGCCCCGCGAGGGCTACTACCCGGACCCGTCCATCCCCGGCTACGTCCGGTACTGGAACGGCGCCTCCTGGGTGCCCGGTACCAGTCGCCCGGCGCCGCAGGACGGCGAACCGCTCATCCCGCCGCCCGGCATCGCCGCCGCGGCCCCGTCCGTCGAGGCGACGGGCCCCCACTTCTTCGACGAGGACCCGGCCGGTCCGGTACGGCAGCCGCACCCCGGCCCGGCCGGTACCGCCGACCCGTGGCCGGGCACCGACCCGGCTGGGCACGCCGGGCACGCCGGGCACGCCGGGCACGCCGGCGGAGCGGACGCGTCCGCCGCCACCGGCGTACCGGACGGCGGCTCGGGGCCGGCGGATCCGTGGGGCGGGACCGGCGGGACCGGTGGCTGGGGAGCCGACCCCCGCGTGCCGGTCGGCGGGGCGGACGGCACGGCGGCGGCGACCCCGGCTGACGACGGCGCCCCGGACCCCGGCACCTTCCTCTTCCGGCGCCCGATCCCCGGCCCGGCGTCCCGCACGGACGACGGCACCATGACCTTCCGCCCGGTGCCGGCCGGCCCGCCGGAGGGCGGCCCGTCCGCCGGTCCGTTCGCGGGGCCGGGTGCCGGGCCCGCCGGTTTCGGCGCGCAGGGCCCGGTCGGCGCGCCCACGCCGACCGGCCCCGGGGCAGCGTCCCCGGCCGGCGGCCACGGCTTCGGCGCCGGGAAGGCCGCCGCCGCCCGCGCCACCACCGCCCCGGCACCCGAGGCCCCGCGGGGCGAGCGCCCCGGCCCGGCCGCGCCCGCCGTCGCCACCCCGTCCGTGCCCCCGCAGGCCGGTGCCCCGGCCACCCCGCTGAGCAGCGGTTCCGGCGGCGGCCAGAGCTCCTGGGCGCAGCAGGTGCACCGGCTGGCCGGTGGCGGGGACGAGCAGTCGCCGGCGCCGTGGAAGCCGCCGGTGGAGGACATCTTCCAGGCCGCCGCCCGCCGTCGCGCGGCCGCGCGGCCCGCCGGGCTCGGCAAGCGGCTCGCCGCCCGGCTGATCGACCTGCTGGCGGTCGGGGCCGTCACGGCGGTCGCCGCGGTGCCGCTCGGCCTGCGGGCCGCGGACCACGTCCGGGACAAGATCGACGCGGCCCGGCTGTCCGGCCGTACCGTCACCGTCTGGCTGCTCGACGGCACCACGGGCACCAGCCTCGCCGTCGTCCTCGCCGTCCTGCTCCTCGCCGGGGTCCTGTACGAGGTGCTGCCGACCGCGAGATGGGGCCGCACCCTCGGCAAGAGGCTCTGCGGTCTCCAGGTGCGGGACATCGAGGGGCACGAACCCCCGGCGTTCGGCGCGGCACTGCGCCGCTGGCTGGTCTTCAGCGTGCCGGGGCTGCTCGTCGTCGGTGTGGTGGGCATGCTGTGGTGCCTGTTCGACCGGCCGTGGCACCAGTGCTGGCACGACAAGGCGGCCCACACGTTCGTCGCGGGCTGACCCGCGGCACGGACGGGCGTCGTCCGTACGGCCGCCCTCCGGGTGCGGGGCCGGGAGGGGCGCGGTGCACTCGGGCCATGATCAGCGAACCGCCCTCCGGCTCCGGATCCCAGCCCCCGCCGCCCGGTGGCGGCCCGACACCCCCGTACGGCGGGAACCCGTACGACGGCGGTGGCGGCCCCGGTTACCCCGGCGACCCCCTGGCCGGCATGCCCCCGCTCGCCGACAGTGCCCGGCGGACGCTCGCGAGGATCATCGACATGGTCCTCGTCGCTGTCGTCGTCTGGCTGCTCACCTGGGCCTTCGGGATGCGGCTGTACTCCGTCGACAACGACCGCATGCAGGTCGGCCGGTCCGTCGCCCCGGCCGTCCTCACGGCCGTGCTCTACGTCGCCTACGACACCGTCATGATCAGCAGGTCGGGGCAGACCCTCGGCAAGAAGTGGCTGGGCATGCGAGTGGCCGACCTGGGCGACGGCTCCACCCCCTCGGCGCAGACCGCGCTGGTCCGCGCCCTGGTGCTGTGGGTGCCGTTCGCCTTCTGCTGTTGCTGCCTGTGGACGGTGATCGCCGGCGGATGGAGCTTCTTCGACAAGCCGTACAAGCAGGGCCTGCACGACAAGGCGGCCAAGACGGTGGTCGTCAGCACCGGTTGACCCCCACCTGCCGGTCCTCGTCGCCGCCGGCGCCGTCGTCGGCCTCACCACCGTGGCCGCCCAGGTCGTCGGCCCGCTGGCGGCCGGACTGGTGACGGCCGACCGCCGGGGGGCGGTGCTCGGCACCCTGCTGAGCGGGTCGATCGGCGGCATGCTGTTCGCCCGGGCCGTCAGCGGTTCGCTGGGCGAGTGGCTGGGCTGACGGGCGCCCCACCTGGTGGCCGCGGCGGTGACCCTGCTGCTCGCGGGTGTGCTGGCCCGGGCCGTGCCGGTCACCGAGCCGCCGGTACGCCGGCCGGACCCGGTGAACCTCGTCTGCCTGCTCGCGGTGCTCGGTTCGGCCGCCGTCCTGGCGGTCGGGGCCCGGGGCGGCGTGCTCGGTTCGGCCGCTCTCGTCGTCGGCACACTGCTGCTCGACATCGCGATGCAGTCCGGCATGGTCGCCAACCAGGCCCGGATCCACGCCCTGCGGCCGGACGCCCGCGCCAGGCTCAACACCGCCTACATGACCTGCGCCTACCTGGGCGGCACCGTGGGCTCCTGGCTCGGGGCGCGCGTCCACGGCGGGGCCGGCTGGGCGGGTGTGTGCGCGCTCCTGGCACTGCTCACCTCGGCGGCCCTGGCCCGCCACCTCTCGGCACGGCCGGGGTCCCGTGGCCCGCGTCGACCGCGCGTCCCGCTCAGAAGGAGGTGGGGACGCGCTCCTCGTCGGGGACCGGCTCGGCGGAGGTCCGCTCCGGGCGGCCCCGGGGGGCGGGGGCCGTCAGGGCGACCAGCAGCCCCAGCGCGAGGGCCGCGAGGGCGATGACGCAGATCCCGACGACCGAACCCGCCTGCGACAGCAGGAGCATGGCGAACGTCGAGAGGATCACGGTGCAGGCACCGTAGGCGAGCTGTGCGGCGGTCGGACGAGGCATGGCAATCGTGTCCTCGGCGGTTTCGGGGATGGGGTGCCGTGGGGCTCTCCTGGCGTGCATGCCCGAGCGGGACGCCCGGTAAGCACGGCCTAACCCACGGTACCGGTGCACAGGGGGCGCACGGAGACACCGGCCCCGTCGGACGGACGGCTCTCTGCGCCGGTCCGCGGGGTGGCACCTGTCCGTAAAGCGAACGTCACCTCCGCATAGTGCACTTGTCCTGCTCAAGTCAAGGTCTGTCTTTTCCCGCAAACCTCTAGTCAAATGTCGTCACTTGATACACGCGTTGATCGAGCGCGCACGGATCCCTCCATGCCCTGGAACCCCCTGTCCGTGCGCGCGGCGCGGGGGAGGAACTCAAGTGACCAGCAGATCCTGGACGTTCAGAGCGGCCGCCGTCGGCGTGACGCTCGCGGCGGCCTCCGCCACGTTCGCCACCTTCGCCGTCGCGGAAGCCGGTACGCAGAGCCGGACCGCGGCAGCCCACCGGCACGACCCGGCCCCGGTGAAGCAGCAGAAGCACGACCTGGACGGCCCCCTGAGCAAGACCCAGGACGCCCAGCGCGAAGAGGCCCTGAAGCAGCTCATATCGGGCAAGGCCACCGCACAGGAGCGCAACGGCTCCAAGGTCGTCAAGCTCAAGAGCCGCAAGGGCCAGAGCAAGTACGTCGAGCTGAGCCGGGAGAAGACCGACAAGATCTTCACCATCCTGGTGGAGTTCGGGGACCAGAAGGACCCGAAGTTCGGCGGCACCCCCGGCCCGCTGCACAACAAGATCGCCGCGCCGGACCGCAAGAAGGACAACTCCACGGCCTGGCAGAAGGACTACAACCAGAAGCACTTCCAGGACCTCTACTTCGGCACCGGCAAGAAGACCGAGTCGCTGAAGAAGTACTACGAGAAGCAGTCCTCGGGCCGCTACTCGGTCTCCGGTGAGGTCAGCGACTGGGTCAAGGTCCCCTACAACGAGGCCCGTTACGGCAACAACGCCTGCGGTTCCAAGAACTGCCCGAGCGTGTGGAACGTCGTCAGCGACGGCCTGAACGCCTGGGTCGCCCAGCAGAAGAAGGCGGGCAAGTCCGACACCGCCATCAAGGCGGACCTGGCCAAGTACGATCAGTGGGACCGCTACGACTACGACGGCGACGGCAACTTCAACGAGCCGGACGGCTACGTCGACCACTTCCAGATCGTGCACGCCGGTGAGGACGAGTCCGCCGGCGGCGGCGCGCAGGGCGAGGACGCGATCTGGGCCCACCGCTGGTACGCCTTCGGCACCGACGCCGGCGCCACCGGTCCGGCCGGCAACAAGCTGGGCGGCGCGCAGGTCGGCGACACCGGTGTCTGGGTCGGCGACTACACGATCCAGCCGGAGAACGGCGGCCTCGGCGTCTACGCCCACGAGTACGGCCACGACCTCGGTCTGCCGGACGAGTACGACACCGCCGGCGGCGACAACTCCACCGGTTTCTGGACCCTGATGTCCTCCGGTTCCTGGCTGGGCACCGGCAAGGAGTCCATCGGTGACCTGCCCGGCGACATGAACGCCTGGGACAAGCTCCAGCTCGGCTGGCTCAACTACGACAGCGCCAAGGCCGGCAAGCAGTCCACCCACAAGCTGGGTGTGGCCGAGTACAACACGTGGGACAAGCAGGCCCTCGTGGTGTCCCTGCCGGACAAGGCCGTCAGCACCACCATCACCCAGCCCGCCGAGGGTTCGACCCAGTGGTGGAGCGGCAGCGGCAACGACCTGAAGAACACGCTGACCCGGACCGTCGACCTCACCGGCAAGACGTCGGCCGACCTCAGCCTGGACGGCTGGTGGGCCACCGAGGACGGCTACGACTACGTCTACACCGAGGTCTCGACCGACGGCGGCGCCAACTGGACGGCCCTGGACGGCACGGCGGACGGCCAGGCCCTCCCGCGTGACGCCAGCGGCAAGCCGGCGCTGACCGGCTTCTCGCAGACGCACAAGAAGCTGTCGTTCCCGCTCGACGCCTACGCGGGCAAGAAGATCGACGTGCGCTTCCGCTACGCCACCGACGGCGGTGTCGCGGAGAACGGCTTCACGGCCGACGAGATCACCGTGACCGCCGACGGCGCCCCGGTCTTCTCGGACAACGCCGAGACCGCGGACGCCGGTTGGACCGCGGCCGGCTTCTCCCGGGTCGGCGCGTCCTTCACCAAGGACTACGCGCAGTACTACCTCGCCGAGAACCGCCAGTACGTGTCGTACGACAAGACGCTCAAGACCGGCCCGTACAACTTCGGCTTCCTGAACACCAGCCGTCCGGACTGGGTGGAGCACTACCCGTACCAGAACGGTCTGCTGATCTGGAAGTGGGACACCTCCCAGGCGGACAACAACACCAACAACACCGCCGGCGGTCACCCGGGCACCGGTCTGATCCTGCCGGTCGACGCCCACCCCAAGGCGCTGAAGTGGTCCGACGGCACGCTGCTGCGCAACCGCGCGCAGGCCTACGACTCCCCCTTCACGCTGGAGCCCACGGACGCGATCACGCTGCACCAGGCGGGTGTCGCGACCAAGATCAAGTCGCAGAAGGGCGTGTCGGTCTTCAACGACCACACGAACACCTACTACGACCCGTCGAACCCCACCGGTGGCGTCAAGATCACTGACACCAACACCAAGATCTCGATCGTCAAGGCGGCCAAGGACGGCTCCACGATCCAGCTCAAGGTCGGCCCCGCGGTGAAGTAGTCCACATCCGCGCAGGTCAAAGGCGTATCGGCGGCAACCCCCTGGCGGGTTGCCGCCGATCGTGTTTAGGTGCGTCCTGTGGCTCGCTTATTGACACCGACCGGGACGGGGATGTGACGCGCATGGCCGCAGGAGGTTTCTGCAAGCTGCCGAACGGCACGGTGGTGGTGGCACTGAACCTGCCCAGGCCCGCCGGCGGACCGGGCGGCGTACGGGTGCTGGTCCACGCCCAGAACCGGGCGCGCGCCCTGACCCGGCTGCGCAACCTGGGGATGCGGGCGGTCTACCTGCGGGGCAACGCGCAGCCCCCCACGCCGGACGAGGTCACGGCGGTGCTGCACCACCCCGACGGCCTGATATGGCGCACGGCCCCCGACGGCGCCGCCGGCGTCCCCGAGCTCTGGCGCCCCATCCGCTCCCTGCTCCGCCCACCCCTCCTCCAGCCGTGACCGGCGCCGGGACGGTCAGGCCGGGGTGACCGGGGCGCCGGTCAGTTCGATGCCGGCCTCGCGCAGGTCTGCCAGGGCCCGCTCCGTCGTCCCGGCCGCGACCCCGGCGGTGAGGTCCAGCAGGACCCGGGTGCGGAAGCCCTCCCGCCCGGCGTCCAGCGCGGTGGCGCGCACGCAGTGGTCCGTGGCGATGCCGACGACGTCCACCTCGTCGATCTCCCGGGCGCGCAGCCAGTCGGCGAGCGCGACCCCGTTCTCGTCGGTGCCCTCGAACCCGCTGTAGGCCGCCGAGTACGCCCCCTTGTCGAACACGGCGTCCACCGCGCCGGAGGCGACGGCGGGGGCGAAGTTCGGGTGGAAGCCCACGCCCTCCGTGCCCGCGACGCAGTGCGCGGGCCAGGAGCGGACGTAGTCGGGGTCGTCCGCGAAGTGGCCGCCGGGCGCGATGTGGTGGTCGCGGGTGGCCACCACGTGCCGGTACCCGGTGCCCGCCGCCTGGCCGATCAGCTCGGTGACGGCGGCGGCCACGTCCGCGCCGCCGGACACCGCGAGGCTGCCCCCCTCGCAGAAGTCGTTCTGCACGTCTACGACGATCAGGGCGCGGCGCATGGTGGGTGTCCTCCGGGTGAGGGGGCGGGTGACTGAGCCTAGGGACTGGCGGACCGGTGCGGGAGGGGGCGGACGGCGCCCCGCCCAGCGCCGTGTGGTCCTAGCTACCCGAGCCCCCGTGGACGTACTCCGTCGGCAGGACGGGTTCGCCCCGGGACAGCTGGGTGGCGGAGAGCGGCAGCCGCGCGCGGACCGCGATGTGGCGGTCGCGCGGCACGTCCAGCGGTTCGCGGGCGATCACCTCGCCGCCCTTGACCAGCTGCACCTGGAGCTCGCGGCCGGCCAGCGCGGCCGGGACCGGGCCGGTGCCGACGACCTCGGCCTCCGCGACGCCCTCCGCGTCCGTGCGGCGCGCGGCCCACTTGCGTCCGCCGACGGAGGTCTTGCCGCCGCTGGACTTCTTCGCGACCGGCACCAGCGGCGCCTTGGGGTCGGCGTTCTCGGCGCGGGCGACGAGCTTGTACACCATGGACGCGGTCGGGTGCCCGGAGCCGGTGACCAGCTGGGTGCCGACGCCGTACGCGTCCACGGGCGCGGCGGCCAGCGAGGCGATGGCGTACTCGTCCAGGTCGGAGGTGACGACGATCCGGGTGCCGGTCGCGCCCAGCTCGTCCAGTTGCTGGCGCACCCGGTGGGCCACCAGCAGCAGGTCGCCGGAGTCGATGCGGACGGCGCCCAGCTCGGGTCCGGCCACCTCCACGGCCGCCCGGACGGCCTCGGTGACGTCGTAGGTGTCCACCAGCAGGGTGGTGCCGCTGCCGAGGGTGTCGACCTGGGCGCGGAAGGCGTCGCGTTCACGGTCGTGCAGCAGGGTGAAGGCGTGTGCCGAGGTGCCCACGGTGGGGATGCCGTAGCGGAAGCCGGCGGCCAGGTCGGAGGTGGTCGTGAAACCGCCGACGTAGGCGGCCCGCGCGGCGGCCACGGCGGCCAGCTCGTGGGTGCGCCGCGCCCCCATCTCGATCAGGGGGCGGTCACCGGCGGCGGAGGCCATGCGGGAGGCCGCCGCGGCGATCGCCGAGTCGTGGTTGAGGATGGACAGGATCACGGTCTCCAGCAGGACGCACTCGGCGAAGCTGCCCTCGACGCGCATGATCGGCGAGCCCGGGAAGTAGACCTCGCCCTCGGGGTAGCCCCAGATGTCGCCGCCGAAGCGGTAGTCGGCGAGCCACGCGAGGGTCTCCTCGTCGACGATCCCCTGCTCGCGCAGGAAGCCGAGCACGCCGGCGTCGAAGCGGAAGTTCTCGACCGCGTCCAGGACGCGTCCGGTTCCGGCCACCACGCCGTAGCGCCGCCCGTCCGGCAGCCGCCGGGTGAAGACCTCGAACACGCTGCGCCGCTCGGCCGTGCCGGCCTTCAGCGCGGCCCGCAGCATGGTCAGCTCGTACTGGTCCGTGAAGAGTGCCGTCGAGGGAACGTCCACCGGCAGCCCAAGGTCCGCTGTGTTCATGGCAAGATAGTACCCCCATCTCGTCAGTGTGACGATTTGTCGCGCGCGTGGCAGCATGGCCCTGTGACGTCACCCGCGCCCGTAGAGATCGAACGCACCGAGTCGGCGGAGGAGGTCTTCGCCGTACCCGAGCCCGACGTCCCCTGGGTCACGATCGTCCACAACGACCCGGTCAACCTCATGAGCTACGTGACGTACGTCTTCCAGACGTACTTCGGCTACTCCAAGGACAAGGCCACCAAGCTCATGCTCGACGTCCACCACAAGGGCCGGGCGGTCGTCTCCAGCGGGAGCCGCGAGGAGATGGAACGCGACGTGCAGGCGATGCACGGTTACGGTCTGTGGGCCACCCTCCAGCAGGACCGGAAGTAGCGACCGACCACATATGCCCGGACACTTCGAACCGCTCCCCGGCGGCGGCGCGGCCGTCGCGCTCGACGACGTCGAGATCTCCATCATCCGGTCGCTGGCCGTCCAGCTCCTGGAGCTGATCGGACCCGGCCCCGCCGCCGACGCCTCCGACGACCCGCTCGCCGAGCTGTTCGCCGAGGGGCCGAGCGAGCCGCCGGCCGACCCGGTGCTGCGCCGGCTCTTCCCGGACGCCTACAGCGACCCCGAACAGGCCCCCGCCTCGCCTGCCGAGGCCGAGGAGCGGCGGGCGCACTCCGCCGAGTTCCGCCGCTTCACCGAGAACGACCTGCGCGCCGGCAAGCGGGAGAGCGCGCTGACGGTGATCCGCACCCTGGACGCGCTCGCGCCGGTGGACGACGGCGGGGCGGTGCTCGAGCTGTCGCCGCCGCAGTCCCAGCAGTGGCTCAGGACCCTCAACGACCTCCGGCTGGCGGTCGGCGCCCGCCTGGACATCACCGACGAGGACGACACCGACCTGCTCTACCGGCTCCCGGACGAGGACCCGCGCAAGCCCATGGTGATGGCCTACCTGTGGCTGGGCGGTCTCCAGGAGACCCTGGTCACCACCCTCATGCCATAAACCGGCCATATCGCTTCGATCGCGTTCGCTCAGAGGACGCTCAAATCCGGATAACGATCCCGTCACCATTGCGGCCGTTTTTGACGCATTCGAGCACCTTTTGTCCACTTCTTCTTGTGCGATGCGCCACACCCCGCTTGGGTGATCAGTGTTGCGGCCGTGATAAATCTTCACGACCGCCCGGCGAAGACCACCCACGTCTCGGCCGGGTGCGCCACCGAGCCGACGACCGTCGGCCAGGCAACAGCTCCAGAAATCCAGGGGGATCGAGACCCGGTCCGTGGCCGACGAAAGGCCCGGATCGGCATGGAGAAAGGCGCACCACACATGACCTCAGCGCAGGTCGACCAGCATCGCGACGGCAACGAGGCCACGCGGGGCGAGGAGCACGAGGGCGGCGACGGGTATCAGCGCGGGCTCGGTGCCCGGCAGATCCAGATGATCGCCATCGGCGGTGCCATCGGCACCGGCCTGTTCCTCGGCGCGGGCAAGGGCATCTCCAAGGCGGGGCCCAGCCTCATCCTGGCGTACGCCATCGCGGGCCTGGTCATCTTCTTCATCATGCGGGCCCTCGGCGAGCTGCTGATGTACCGCCCGGTGTCGGGTTCGTTCTCGGAGTACGCCCGCGAGTTCATCGGCCCGTTCGCCGGTTTCGTCACCGGCTGGACGTACTGGCTGTTCTGGGTGGTCACCGGCATCACCGAGGTCACCGCCGCGGCCGCCTACATGACGTACTGGTGGAACATCCCGCAGTGGATCTCCGCGCTGATCTTCACGGTCATCCTGTACGGCGCCAACCTGATCTCCGTGAAGCTCTTCGGTGAGCTGGAGTTCTGGTTCTCCATGGTCAAGGTCACCGCCATCATCGGCATGATCCTGATCTGCGCCGGCATCCTCACGATCGGTTTCTCCGACGCCGGGGACACCGCCTCCGTCAGCCACCTGTGGAACGAGGGCGGCTTCTTCCCGCACGGCGTCGGCAGCACCCTGATGACGCTCCAGATGGTCATGTTCGCCTTCCTCGCCGTCGAGCTGGTCGGTGTGACCGCGGGCGAGTCCAAGGACCCCAAGACCGTGCTGCCCAAGGCGATCAACACCGTGCCGTGGCGCATCGCCGTCTTCTACGTCGGCGCGCTGATCATGATCCTGTCGGTCGTGCCGTGGACCAACTTCCACCCGGGCGTCAGCCCGTTCGTGGCCGCGTTCCAGAAGATGGGCCTGGCCGCCGGCGCCGGCATCGTGAACTTCGTCGTGCTCACCGCGGCGCTGTCCTCCTGCAACTCCGGCATGTACTCCACCGGCCGCATGCTGCGCGACCTCGCGCAGAACGGCCAGGGTCCGAAGGTCTTCACCCGCCTGACCTCCAGCGGCACCCCGCTCGTCGGCACGTCGGTCTCCGCCGCGCTGATGCTGGTCGGCGTGTGGATCAACTACCAGTGGCCGGGCAAGGCGTTCGACTACGTGGTGTCCTTCGCCACCATCTCCGGCATGTGGGCGTGGATCGTCATCCTGTTCTGCCAGATCCGCTACCGCGCCCGGTCCGACCGCGGTGAACTGCCCCGCTCGGAGTTCCGCGCGCCGGGCGCCCCGTGGACCAGCTGGTTCGCGCTCGCCTTCATCGGCATGGTCATCGTGATGATGGGCATCGACAAGGACGCCCGGGTCTCGCTGTACTGCGCGCCGCTGTGGGCGCTCATCCTCGGTGTCGCCTACCTGGTGCTCAAGCGGCGCAACCCCGAGGCCGCCGCCTTCCGCAAGCGCTGACGGCGCCGGCACCCCCCAAGGACACCTTCCCGGGACGTCCGGCCGCCGGGAGCACTCGTGGCGCCCCCGGCGGCCGCCGCTCAGGACGTCCGGCATGTGGGCCGTTCCGTACCGACCCCCGGTACGGAACGGCCCCTCTGCTTATCCTGACCCCCATGCTGACCCTCACCCAGGCCCTGTACGACGCCATCGTCGCCCACGCGCGCGAGGACCACCCCGACGAGGCGTGCGGCGTGGTCGCCGGCCCGGCGGGCTCCGACCGCCCCGAGCGGTTCGTGCCCATGCTCAACGCGGCCCGCTCGCCCACCTTCTACGAGTTCGACTCCCAGGACCTGCTCAAGCTCTACCGGGAGCTGGACGACCGCGACGAGGAGCCGGTGATCATCTACCACTCCCACACCGCGACCGAGGCCTACCCCTCCCGCACCGACATCTCCTACGCCAACGAGCCCGGCGCCCACTACGTCCTGGTCTCCACGGCCGACACCGACGGCGCCGGCGAGTTCCAGTTCCGCTCGTTCCGCATACTGGCCGGTGAGGTCACCGAGGAGGAGGTCGAGGTGGTGGACGCCTACCCGTCCCAGTGACATCAGGAGCCCCTCGTCCCACCTGGTGAACGAATCCAGTCCGGGATGTGGGAAGACCCTCCGGAAAGCGACGGGGGAATCGATACGATGAGCGCATGGTTTTCCACGACGTGAGCGAGAAGACGCCGGGCACGCTGCTCGTGGCGCGGCTGCACGTCGACCTGTGCAGGCTCGCCGGCGCCCTCTGTTGACGCCGGCCCCGCCGCCGTACGGCCGTGAGCCGCGGCGTCCGGACCCGCGTACGCCACCCGTGCGCCCCGCGCCGCCGCGCGCCCACCGACCCGACACCATCCGACAGGAGCCCTGAGCCATGGCCATCGAGGTCCGCATCCCCACCATCCTCCGCCAGTACACCGACGGCCAGAAGGCGGTGGAGGGCAGCGGGAACACCCTCGCCGAGCTCTTCGCCGACCTCGAGGCCCGGCACACGGGCATCCAGGCCCGCATCGTGGACGGCGACCAGCTGCGCCGCTTCGTCAACGTGTACCTGAACGACGAGGACGTCCGCTTCCTGGACGGCATCAACACCAAGCTGTCCGACGGCGACAACGTGACCATCCTGCCGGCCGTGGCCGGCGGCATGCGCTGATCGGCCGCTGACCAGCGATGCGCTACGACTCCCCGCTGGCCGCGGTGGGCAACACCCCCCTGGTGCGCCTGCCGCGGCTGTCGCCGTCCTCCGACGTCCGCATCTGGGCCAAGCTGGAGGACCGCAACCCCACCGGCTCGGTCAAGGACCGCCCCGCCCTGCACATGATCGAGCAGGCGGAGAAGGACGGCCGGCTCACCCCGGGCTGCACCGTCCTGGAGCCCACCTCCGGCAACACCGGCATCTCCCTCGCCATGGCGGCCAAGCTCAAGGGCTACCGCATGGTGTGCGTGATGCCGGAGAACACCTCGCAGGAGCGCCGGGAGCTGCTCGGCATGTGGGGCGCCGAGATCATCCCCTCGCCGGCCGCCGGCGGCTCCAACACCGCCGTGCGCGTGGCGAAGGAACTGGCCGCCGAGCACCCGGACTGGGTGATGCTCTACCAGTACGGCAACCCGGACAACGCGGGCGCCCACTACGCCACGACCGGCCCCGAGATCCTCGCCGACCTCCCCTCCGTCACCCACTTCGTGGCCGGCCTCGGCACCACCGGCACCCTCATGGGCGTCGGCCGCTACCTGCGCGAGCACCGCCCGGACGTCCGGATCGTCGCCGCCGAACCCCGCTACGACGACCTGGTGTACGGCCTCAGGAACCTCGACGAGGGCTTCGTCCCGGAGCTGTACGACGCCTCCGTGCTCACCACCCGCTTCTCCGTCGGCTCCGCCGACGCGGTCACCCGCACCCGCGAACTCCTCCAGCAGGAGGGCATCTTCGCGGGCGTCTCCACCGGCGCGGCCCTGCACGCCGCGATCGGCGTCGGCCGCAAGGCCGTCCAGGCGGGGGAGAGCGCCGACATCGTCTTCGTCGTGGCCGACGGCGGCTGGAAGTACCTCTCCACCGGCGTCTACACGGCGGCCACCACGGAGGAGGCCATCGAGACGCTCCAGGGCCAGCTCTGGGCGTAGGGGATCCGGCCGCGCCGCCGGTACGTCACATCCGTACCAGCACCCGGCAGAAAGGCGGACCCCATGCGCCGTACGACGCCCCTCGCCCTCACGGCGGCAGCGCTGCTCCTCGCGGGCTGCGGCTCGCACCGGGCGGACACCGGCAGCGCCGGCAAGGCGCCGGTGCCGCCGTCGCCCTCCCGGTCCGCCGGGGCGTGCGCCGCCCGCGCGGAGCTGACGGCCGCCGACCGCGGGCGGACCGTCTGCGTGACCGGGGGCGGCGAGGTCCGCCTCACCCTGGACGGCACCCGGGCCCGCCCCTGGAAGCCGGTCACCGCGAGCGGCACCGCGCTGCGGGCCGTCAACGCCGGTCTGGTGCTCAGGCCCGGCGACGCCACGGCCGCGTACCGGGCGGCGGGCACCGGCACCGGCACCGTACGCCTCACCTCGTCCCGCCCGCTGTGCGCCGGAGCCACCGCGCCGGGCCGGGTCTCGTGCAAGGGCGTCGAGGAGTGGACGGTGACCGTGCGGGTCGGCCGGCCGGGCCCCGCCCAGGGCTGATCCGGGCCCGGTCCGGCAGGATCTAGCCCGCGAGGTGGCGCACCTGGTCCCACAGGACCGGGTCGACCACGCCCACCCGGCGCCGGAAGCCGCCCACCGGCACCTCGCGCAGTTCGTCGGTCTCCAGGAAGCTGGGCCGGCCCCGGGCGTCGCCGACCGCGCCCGGCGGCAGCGGGATCACCCCGCCGCGCTCGTCGTGGTACTTGCTGGTGATCTTCGCGACCGTGACCCGGTCGCCGCGCACGGCCAGCACCAGGCAGGGCCGGTCCTTCACCGCCGCCCGGTCCTCGTAGGGCACGTCCGCCCACCAGATGTCGCCGGGGGAGGGCCGTGCCGCGTGCGCCGTGCGGGTGCCCGGGCGGCCCGGGGGCCGCAGCCGCCGCCCGCCCGGTCGCCGGCCGCGGCCCCAGCCGTCGACGAGCGTGGCGACCAGCGCCAGCAGTACCACCGCCGCGAGCGCCAGCCACCAGGACGTGTCCATACGACGACGTTACCGGCGTGCGCCGGGCACCGCGCGCCCTCTGGTGAATCCTGCACGCCCCTGGTCCAGCCGAACCGGTGACAGCACAGGTGAGTTCGCCCACAACGGCCCCTGGCGAAGGAGCGACCCGCGCTCCGGCGCCTTACGCTCGACGCACCGCACGACCCCCGTCAGCCCCCATCCTGACTGGCCCTCCCCGTCCCGCCCACCGGTTACCCGCCCGCGGAGGTTTCTGCTTCATGAAGCTCACCGTCGTCGGCTGCTCGGGGTCGTTCCCGTCCGCGGAATCGGCCTGTTCGAGCTACCTCCTCGAGGCCGACGGCTTCCGGCTGCTTCTCGACATGGGCAACGGCGCCCTCGGCGAGCTCCAGCGCCATTGCGGTCTCTACGACCTCGACGCGATCTTCCTCAGCCACCTGCACGCCGACCACTGCATCGACATGTGCGCCTACTTCGTGGCGCGCTACTACCGCCACGACGGCGGCCGGTGCGGGCCCGTCCCGGTCTACGGCCCCGAGGGCACCGAGCACCGGCTGACCACGGCCTACGCGGACACCCCCTCCGCCTCCTCGATGAGCGAGGTCTTCGACTTCCACACGGTCAAGCCGTCCACGTTCGAGATCGGCCCGTTCACCGTCCACACCGAGCGGGTCCGCCACCCCGTGGAGGCGTACGGCATCCGCGTCGAGCACGGTGGCAGGTCCCTGGTGTACTCCGGCGACACGGGCGTCACCGCGACGCTGGACGAGCTGGCCCGGGACGCCGACCTGTTCCTGTGCGAGGCCGCGTTCACGCACGGCAAGGAGACCGTCCCCGACCTGCACCTCACCGGCCGCGAGGCCGGTGAGACGGCGGCCCGCGCGGGCGCCCGCCGGCTGGTGCTCACCCACATCCCGCCGTGGACCGACCCGCTGGTCAACCTGCGCGACGCCCGCGAGGTGTTCGCCGGGCCGGTGGCGCTGGCGGCGACGGGCCAGACGTACGACATCTGACCGGCTGCGCGCGAGGGCCCCGGAACCGTCACGGTTCCGGGGCCCTCGCGCTGTGCGGGCCGGCCGGGCTACTTGCCCTCGGCCTTCTGGAGTTCGGCGATCTCCTCGTCGGACTCGCGGCCCGGCGTCGGCAGGTCGAACCGGGTGATGGCGAAGCGGAAGACGACGTAGTAGACGACCGCGAAGCACAGGCCGACCACGACCAGGCCCCACGGGTTGCTGGCGATGCCCAGGTTGAGGCCGAAGTCGACCACGCCCGCCGAGAAGCCGAAGCCGTCCTTCATGCCCAGCGCCCAGGTCAGCCCCAGGGACAGACCGGTGAGGACCGCGTGGATGGCGTACAGCACCGGCGCGATGAACATGAACGTGAACTCGATGGGCTCGGTGACGCCGGTGACGAAGGACGTCAGCGCCAGCGAGAACATCATGCCGCCGACGACCTTGCGGCGCTCGGGCCGGGCGCAGTGCACGATGGCCAGGCACGCGGCCGGCAGGGCGAACATCATGATCGGGAAGAAGCCGGTCATGAACTGGCCCGCGTGCGGGTCGCCCGCCAGGAAGCGCGCGATGTCACCGCTCTTGCCGTGGTACTCGCCCGCCTGGAACCACGGGAAGGAGTTCAGCAGGTGGTGCATGCCGATCGGGATCAGCGCCCGGTTGGCGACACCGAAGATGCCGGCGCCCACCGCGCCCGAGCCGACCAGCCACTCGCCGAAGTTGTGCAGGCCCGTGCCGAGGAACGGCCAGACGTAGCCGAAGACGATGCCGAGGAGGAGACCGGCGAAGGCCGACAGGATCGGGACGAGACGGCGGCCGCCGAAGAAGCCCGCCCAGTCGGGCAGCTTGGTGCGGTAGAAGCGCTGGTACAGCAGGGCCACGACTATGCCCATCACCACGCCGCCGAGGACCTTGGCGTCCACCGGGGCGTTCACCATGGCGACCTTGCCGTCGACGACGGTGGCCACCTTCGGCAGGTTCTTGTCGGTGAACGTGGCGAGCACGTTCTTGAAGACCAGGTAACCGGTGACCGCCGCGAGGGCGGTGGAGCCGTCCGACTTCTTCGCGAAGCCGATGGCGATGCCCACCGCGAAGAGCAGCGCCATGTTGTCGAGGATCGCGTTGCCGCCGGCGGCCATGAAGGACGCGATCTTCGTCAGGAAGTCCGGGAAGGACGGGCGCCCGAGCATGTCGGTGTTGCCGAGGCGCACCAGGAGGGCGGCGGCCGGCAGCACGGCCACCGGCAGCATCAGGCTGCGCCCGATACGCTGGAGCACGGCCATCACGCCGGCGCCCTTCTTCTTCTGGTCGGCCGGGGGAGCGGCGCTGGCCGTGGTCACAACTTCCTCCTGGGGACGCCCCCGGACGAAGATCCGGGGGAGGGCAGGGCGCCGCCCGGGAACCATGGAGGGGGACGGCAGCGTCTCTGGTCTACACCACTCAGTGGTGTAGACCTGTTGTAGCACGATGAACGCGGGATAAGGAACCCACGAATACGCGGTCACGGCGCTACAGCGCGTGCTCGTCCGGCCGGCCGGCCGGCCCCCGCTCACCTCACGTTGTCGCGCTCCATCTCCTCGGCCACCTCGGCCGGTTCCCGTCCCGGCGTCCGCAGGTCGAACCGGGTGATGGCGAACCGGAAGACCGCGTAGTACACCGCCGCGAGGACCAGACCGATCGGGATGATCGCCCAGGGTCTCGTCGCCAGGTTCCAGTTGATGACGTAGTCGATCAGTCCGGCGGAGAAGCTGAAGCCGTCGTGCACCCCGAGCGCCCAGCTCGCCCCGAGGGAGACACCGGTCAGCACCGCGTGGACGGCGAACAGCGCGGGCGCGACGAACAGGAAGGAGTACTCCAGCGGTTCGGTGATGCCGGTCACGAACGAGGTCAGCGCGACCGAGAGCATCAGGCCGCCGATCTCCTTGCGGCGTTCCGGCCGGGCGCAGTGCGTGATCGCCAGCGCGGCCGCCGGCAGCGCGAACATCATGATGGGGAAGAAGCCGGTGGTGAACTGGCCGGCGTGCGGGTCGCCCGCCAGGAACATGTTGATGTCCCCGTGTACGGGTTTGCCGCCCGGCGGGGTGTAGGTGCCGAACTGGAACCACACCGGCACGTTCAGGAACTGGTGCAGGCCGATGACGAGCAGACCGCGGTTGGCGAGGCCGAAGAGCCCGGCGCCCCACGCGCCCAGGTCGCGCAGCCAGTCCGCGAAGTCCTCCAGGGCGCCGCCGATCGGCGGCCAGACCCACAGGCACAGCGCCGCGAACCCGATCGCGACGAACGCCATGACGATGGGGACGAGGCGGCGGCCGTTGAAGAAGCCCAGCCAGTCCACCAGGCGCGTGCGGTGGTAGCGGGCCCAGAAGTAGGCCGCCAGCAGACCCATCACGATGCCCCCGAACACGCCGGGGTTCTGGAACGCGTACGGCGTCACCGCGCCGACGCCCGACCCGACGCTCACCTGGCAGCCGACGTCCGGGATCGCCGTGGAGCCGCCCGGGCACCGCTCGGGGAACTGGTGCAGCACGTTGTAGTAGACGAGGAAGCCCGCCACCGCCGCCAGCGCCGTGGAGCCGTCCGACTTCTTCGCCATGCCGATCGCCACGCCCACGCAGAACAGCAGCGGCAGCCCCAGGGAGCCGTCGAGCAGCGCGCCGCCGGCCCCCTTCATCACCTTGGAGACGTCGGTCCAGCCCAGACCCTGGTCGCCGAAGACGTCGGGCTGGCCCAGCCGGTTCAGGATGCCCGCGGCCGGCAGCACCGCGATGGGCAGCTGGAGGCTGCGCCCCATCTTCTGGAGGCCCTGGAAAAGCCGTTGGAGGTGGACCCGGTGGGGGCCGGCCGCGCTCTCGGCACTCATGGCGTCCTTTCCGGGGCGCCCGACCGGGAGGCGGTTTGGCGACCTTCCCCAGGGTGGTGTAGACCAGTCGGCGGACGGTTCCGCTGTCGTGAACGCCATCATCCGGCGCGGACGGCATGACCGCTCGCGAAGATGGGCCAACTGTGGGTTACTGCGACAAAGCGGTTCGGATCAGGGAGAAGGAACATGGCCAGCAAGGCTGAGAAGATCGTCGCCGGCCTCGGCGGAATCGACAACATCGAGGAGATCGAGGGCTGCATCACCCGGCTGCGCACCGAGGTGTCCGACCCCTCGCTGGTCGACGACGCCGCCCTGAAGGCCGCCGGCGCCCACGGCGTCGTCCGCATGGGCACCGCCGTCCAGGTCGTCATCGGCACCGACGCCGACCCGCTCGCCGCGGAGATCGAGGACATGATGTGAGCGGCCCCGCCCGCCGGTGAACTCCGGTTCACCCCGTAAGGGGCTCTTCCCGCACGCGGGAGGAGCCCCTTCCGCCTGTGCCGATAGGCTCGTCGGCATGTCTCGCATCGACGGCCGTACCCCCGAACAGCTCCGCCCGGTCACCATCGAACGAGGATGGAGCAAGCACGCCGAGGGCTCCGTCCTCGTCTCCTTCGGTGACACCCGGGTCCTCTGCACCGCCTCCGTCACCGAGGGCGTCCCGCGCTGGCGCAAGGGCAGCGGCGAGGGCTGGGTCACCGCCGAGTACGCCATGCTCCCCCGCGCCACCAACACCCGCGGCGACCGCGAGTCCGTCAAGGGCCGGATCGGCGGCCGCACCCACGAGATCTCCCGGCTCATCGGCCGTTCCCTGCGCGCCGTCATCGACTACAAGGCGCTCGGCGAGAACACCGTCGTCCTCGACTGCGACGTCCTCCAGGCCGACGGCGGCACCCGCACGGCGGCCATCACCGGCGCCTACGTGGCGCTGGCCGACGCCGTCGCCTGGGCCCAGGGCAGGAAGCTGGTCAAGGCCGGCCGGCAGCCGCTCGCCGGCACGGTCAGCGCCGTCTCGGTCGGCATCGTGGGCGGCGTCCCGCTGCTCGACCTGTGCTACGAGGAGGACGTGCGCGCCGAGACCGACATGAACGTCGTCTGCACCGGTGACGGCCGTTTCGTCGAGGTCCAGGGCACCGCCGAGGCCCAGCCCTTCGCCCGCGCCGAACTCGACGCCCTGCTCGACCTCGCCGTCGCCGGCTGCGCCGACCTGGCCGCCCTCCAGCAGGCCGCCCTGGCCCGGACCCGGGAGGGCTAGGGGTCCCGTCCGGCGTGGGGGGCAGGGCCGGTGCCCGAGTCGCCGGTGGCCGGGCGCGGGGCGGGAGCACCGACGGGGCCGGGGCCGAGCGGTATCCGTCCCGCTACCGCCCGGCCCCCGACACCCGGGGCGTCAGCGCCGCCGGGTGCCCGACCGCTGAGGGCCGGTGGCGGCGTCGAAGGCGGCGGTCACGGAAGGACGTTCCAGCGGTCGTCGGTGCCCGTGGTGCCGGCGGAGACGGTCAGGGTCCGGTTGGGGGTGCTCTCCCACGTCAGCTCGCCGGTGGGGGACCGCTTGATGTACTTGTACTGCACCGTGGTCCCGACGGGGAGCTGGACGCTGCTCGACCAGTGCGGGTAGGCGCTGGCGGTGGTGCCGAGGGGTACGGCCTTGGCCGGGTCCCAGGAGCCGAGCTGCGGGGCGCTGCCGGAGACCAGGAGCGTCTCTCCCTGCGTGGTGGCCTGGACGCGGAAGCTGACCCGGGCGTCCGCCGCCGTGGCCGCGCGGGCGTGCGGGGCAGTGGCGGCGAACAGGGCGGCGAGGAGCGCGCCGAGCAGGAGCGTCGACCGCCAGGCGACCGGGAATCGAAGTTTTGTCAAGGGCATGTCATCTCCTTCGGTGGCGGGCGACGGTCGTCGCCACCCGCGGGCGGAAGCGGATGCGTGCCCCGCTTCCGCGGCACATCCCAACACAAGGTGGAGTAGAAAGGTGGCCGAACGTGCGTCGATCGTTCAAGCAGGCATGCGATTCGGCCGCGTTGCCCGCGATTTCCCGGTGGCTTCATCAAAGCCTTGAACGAATCGCGTGGGGTGGAGCGGTCACCCGCCCACGGGCCGGGGAGCGGCGCGGAGTCGCCCCACGCCGCTCCGGCCCACCACCGATCGGTCCCGCACGGCCGCCGCCCGCCTCCCTGGAAGAGCCTTGAAATTCCTTGCGCAAGATGGCGCAAAGTTTTCATGCGGCGCCGGAGCGGCCTCGAGGCACCCGCGGCAACCCGGCGACCCCCTCCGGCGTCCCTGTGGGTACGGGCGCACGACCTACCGGTGTGCGCCCGGCCAGCCGTACCAGGGAGGGGAACCCATCATGGCCGCCAGCCGACGCCCACGCAGGCGCCGCGTCACCGCCATGGCCGCCGTGGCCGCCGCCACGCTCACCGCCGGCCTGGTCACCGGCTGCGACGCCGTGAACAAGGCCCTGGACTGCGTGCAGACCGCCGACACCATCGCCGACGACGTGACCGACCTCCAGCAGGCGGTGGAGAACGCCGCCGACGACCCCTCCCGGGCCGACGCCTCGCTCGACTCCATCGAGAAGAGCCTGCGCAAGATCGGCGACCGGACGGACGACACCGACGTGAACAAGGCCGTGGACGACCTGAACCGGGCCATCGCCAACGTCCGCGCCGCCGTCCGGGACGGCGACCACGCCCCCGACGTCGGCCCCGTCACCGACGCGGCCGGTGAACTCACCAAGGTCTGCACGTCATGACGGCCCAGGGCCTGTCCTGACGGCCCCGGGGGCGACCCGGCCCGCTCCTGTCCGGGCGGGCCGACTCAGCGCTCGACGTCGCGGTGCCGCTCCCGCTCCGGCCACTCCTCCCGGCGCCCCACCCGGCGCGCCGGGTCCAGCTCGTGCCGCGCCGTGCGCCGTGCCCGCCGCAGCTCGTGCCGGGACTCCCTGCGCTCCAGCCTCTCCCGCCGGCGCTGCTCCTTCAGCCGCTGCCGCTCCGCGCGCGGGAGCCTGCGCTCCACCTCGACCCCGCCCCAGAACGCGAACCCGCCGACGATCACCCGCGGGGCGCCCGGCTCGGGCGGGCCGCCCTCCCCGGGATGCTCGAAGGCACCCATCACACCGATCCCGCGCACCACGACCTCGACCCCCGGCGGCACGCGGACCTCGAGACCGCCCATGACCGCCACGCAGACGATCTCGACCTCACGATCGGCGAAGTCCGCGTCCCTGAGGTCGATGACACCGCCGCCCATGAAGGCGAGGCAGGTCAATCGCCTGGGCACCGTCCAGCGGCCCTTGCGCTCGAACCCCGACAGGATCGCGACCGCCGTCGAGGACTCCGCGCCCCCGGTGATCCGGCCCGCCCAACGCCCCTCGCCCACCGGCGCCTTGGCGAAGGACACCGGGGCCGGGGCCACGACGTCGGGCCCGGGCAGGTCACGCGTCAGCGGCGCCAGCTCACCGTAGGTCCGCGCGGTGTAGGCCGCCTCCAGCCGCTCCTCGAACTCCGTCATGACGAGCCGTCCCTCGGCCAGGGCGTCCCGCAGGACCTCGGCGACCCGCTCGCGGTCGGCGTCGGACGCCCGGAGGTCCGGGGCTGCGTCGTCGCTCATGGCGTCACCCTACGAGACGGCCCTCTCCGCGTACATCCTGGCGATGACGGCCTCGATGTCCGGTTCCCGCACCGACAGGTCGACCAGCGGATAGCGGGCCGCCAGATCCGCCACCAGGGGCGCCGCCGACTGCCCCGCAGGGAACGCGAGCCACTGCCGCGGCCCCTCCACCCGCACCACCCGCGCCGACGCCACCTCGACCGGGGGCAGTTCCCGCTCCAGGTCCACCACCAGCGTCCGTTCGCTCTCCCCGGCCAGGTGCAGGCCCGCCAGCGAGCCGTCGTACACCAGCCGCCCGTGGTCGATCACCATCACCCGGGAGCACAACTGCTCGATGTCCTGGAGGTCGTGCGTGGTCAGCAGCACCGTCGTACCGCGCTCGGCGTTCACCTCCCGCAGGAACTCCCGCACCCGGGCCTTGGACACCACGTCCAGGCCGATCGTCGGCTCGTCCAGGTACAGCACCTCCGGATCGTGCAGCAGGGCCGCCGCGATGTCCCCGCGCATCCGCTGGCCCAGCGAGAGTTGCCGAACCGGCACGTCCAACAGGTCGCCCAGGTCCAGCAGTTCCACCAGGCGGTCCAGGTTCTGCCGGTAACGGGCGTCCGGGACGCGGTACATGCGGTGCGCCAGCCGGTAGGAGTCGATCAGCGGCAGGTCCCACCACAGCGTGGTCCGCTGCCCGAACACCACGCCGATCCGGTGCGCCAGCCGAGTCCGCTCCCGCGCCGGGTCGATGCCGGCCACCCGCAGCCGCCCCGCGCTCGGCGTCAGGATGCCGGTCAGCATCTTGATCGTGGTCGACTTCCCCGCGCCGTTCGGCCCGATGTACCCGACCATCTCCCCGCGGGCCACGGTGAACGACAGCGAGTCCACCGCCCGCACCTCGCGCCGCTCCCGTTTGAGGAACCCGGTCTTCCGGCGTACCTGGAAGACCTTCTCCACCTGCTCCAGAGCGATGAACCCGTCCACGCTAACTCCCTGTCCCGCGGTACGACCGCAGCCCCGCCCGCCAGGCCAGTCCCGCGAGCGCACAGCACCCCGCCGCCACCAGCGGCGGCGTGAACGCGGTCCACGCCGGGAGGTCCAGCGGGTACGGCCGCCCCAGCACATAGCACGCGGGCAGCCAGTTGACGAAGGCCAGCGGCAGCACGAACGTCACCCCGCGCACCAGTTCCTTCCCGAACACCGTCGGCGGGTACTGCAACAGCGTCGTGCCGCCGTACGTGAACGCGTTCTGCACCTCCGAGGCGTCCTGCGCCAGGAACTGGAACGCCGCCCCCGCCACGAACACCGCCGCGAAGATCCCGAAGCCGCTCACCACCGTCACCGGCATCAGCAGCAGCTTCGGCCACGTCCACGCGACGTCCAGCCGGGACAGCGACCAGCCCAGCACCAGCGCCCCCTGCGTCACGCGGCCCAGCCGGCGCAGCGCGAACCGGTCGGCCGCCACCTGCGCCAGCACCGGCGCCGGCCGCACCAGCAGCGTGTCCAGCGTGCCGTCGCGCACCCGCCGCCCCAGCCGGTCCATCGAACCGATCACCAGGTCCGCCAGCCCGAAGGAGGTCGCCGACAGCCCGTACAGGAACGCCACCTCGGGCAGCGAGTAACCGCCGAGCGTCTCCACCCGGGAGAACATCAGCATGATCGTGAGGAAGTCGAAGAAGGTCGCGGCGAAGTTCCCGAACGTGGTCATGACGAACGACGCCCGGTACGCCATCGTGGACCGCACCCACATCCCCGCGACCAGCCGGTACGCCCGCACCCACCCGGCCAGGCGCGCCAGCGCCCCCGGCACCGCCTCAGCCACCCTGCGCCACCACCCGGCGCGTCGCCGCCGACTGCACCAGCCGTCCCGCGCCCAGCAGCGCCACCGCCCACGCCGCCTGGAACAGATAGGTGGGCAGCGGGTCCCCGCGCCCCAGCAGGATGTCCGCCGGCGCCTGGAGCAGCGCGGACCACGGCAGCACCCGTACGACCTCGCCCAACGCGCCCGGGAACACGTTCAGCGGCAGCAGCATCCCCGAGCAGAAGTAGCCCAGCAGCCACGCCATCTGCCCCACACCGGTGCCGTCCAGCAGCCAGAACGCGCTCAGCGCCACCAGGTACCGGATGCCGAAGCCCACCAGCATCGCGAGCAGCACGGCGACGAGGAAGGCGAGCCAGGTGCCGGCGTCGGACGGCAGGTAGGCCGGAAAGCACAGGGCGCCGAACAGGAACGGGACCACTCCCCGGCCCAGCAGCTGGAACAGCGCCCGGCCCAGGTCCGCCGCCAGCCACCACAGCTGGAGGTCGGCCGGCCGGTACAGGTCGATCACCACGTCCCCCGTGCGGATGCGCTCGATCAGCTCCTCCTCGACGCCGCCGCCCCCGATCGCGAGCGTCGACAGGAACGCCTGGCCGAGCCAGACATAGGTGACGACCTGCGCCTGGTCGTACCCGCCGAGGTGCGGCTTCTGGTCCCACAGCGCGCGGTAGGTGTAGACGAGGATCAGCCCGAAGGCCGTGTTGGTGAACACCCCTGCCGCAGTGGCGGCCCGGTAGGTCGCGTACCGTCTGAATCCCCCTGCCGCGACGGCCGCATACAACCGTTCCGCGCCCACGCCGGTCGACCTCCTCGGACTGCTCGACACCGAAGCGCAGGAGCCTAGTCCGGGGTCCCGGTGGCCGGCCACGCATTATCGGCCGGAAGCGTGCCGGAATCCGGGAACGGAACGCCGGGTGCGAGAGTCTTCAAACAGGGGGCGCAGAAGGCGTACGAGGCGTACGGGAACGTACGACGCGAAACAGGAGTCCGTGCACGACATGAGCGACGAGCCGCAGCCGCAGCAGCCGAACGAGGGCGCGGCACCGAAAAAGCCGCTGCCGGCTGAAGGGCCCGGGAAGCCGGGGCGCCGCGAGGAGACGGCCGGTGGGCCGCGCGGGGGGAAGGGCGAGCCCGGCGACAGCGCGGGCCGGCCCCCGCGCGCGGCGACCGGTCCGGCCGGCCCCACGAGGACCGGCAGCGGTGCCGGTCCGGGTTCCGGCGCCGGGGACACCGGGGCGGGCGCCCCGGCCGCCCCGGACCGTACGGCCTCCGTGTCCCGTGCCCGCCAGGCCGCCCGGTCCCGGTCGGAGCAGCCGGGCACCGGCGGGCCCGGGAAGCCGGACGCCCCCGCGGGCTCCGGCGCCGCCGGGGCCCCGGACAAGGCGGCCGGTGCCGGCGAGAAGGGTTCCGCCGCGGGCGCGTCCGCGCCGGGGCGGGAGCAGCCGGCCGAGAGCACCCAGGTGCTCCGTCGTATCACCCCGCCGCGCAAGCCCGAGGCGTCCGCGTCCGAGGCCGCCGAGGACCGCCGGGAGCAGCGGACCGGCCGGGCGTCCGGCGCCGCCGGGACCGCCGGGGCCCCGGACAAGGCGTCCGGTGCGGGCAAGGCGGCCGGTGCCGGGGGAGCGCCGGTGCCCGAGGCCACGCAGGTGCTGCGTCGCGTCGGCGCGCCCCGCCCGGGGGAGCCCGGTGGCTCCGGAGCCGCCCCGGCGGCGAAGCCGGACCCCGCCGCCGGCCGTACGCCCCGTACCTCCGTGCCCCGCCCGGCCGGTCAGGACTCCGGCACCGGTGCCGCGGCCAAGAGCACCGGCGCCGCTCCGTCCTCCCCGGCCGCCGCGCGTGCCGCCCGGGCCGCCCGCGCCGCGGGTGCCGCCGGAGCGGCCGGTGCCGCCGCCGGAGCCGCCGCCCAGGCGTCCCCCGCCGGTGCCGCCGCCGGAGCCGCCGCCCAGGCGTCCCCCGCCGGTGCCGGTGCCGGTGGTGCCGCACGTACCGGGGCCGCCGAGGCCCCGACCACCGCGCTCGCCGCCACGGGCGGCCCGGCCGCCGGCGACGGCAGCGGCAGCGGCGCTGGTGACGGCGGAGGCAAGGGCAAGGGCAAGAAGGGCAAGCGGCCCAAGCGGAGCGGATGGCGGCGGTTGCTGCCGACCTGGCGCATGGTGCTCGGCACCTTCGTCGTCGGCGTGCTCCTCGTGCTCGGCGTCTTCGTCGTCGGCTACTCCCTGGTCAAGATCCCGTCGGCCAACGCGTTCGCCACCAAGCAGGCCAACGTCTACCTCTACGCCGACGGCTCCCAGATCGCCCGCGACACCCGCGACAGCCAGGTCAACCGCGAGAACGTCGGTCTCGCCGAGATCTCCAAGGACGCCCAGCACGCCGTACTGGCCGCCGAGGACCGGGACTTCTACACCGAGTCCGCCGTCGACCCCAAGGCGATGCTCCGCGCCGGCTGGAACACCGCGACCGGCAAGGGCAAGCAGTCCGGCTCCACGATCACCCAGCAGTACGTCAAGAACTACTACCTGGGCCAGGAGCAGACGGTCACCCGCAAGGCCAAGGAGTTCTTCATCTCGATCAAGCTGGACCGAGAGAAGACCAAGGACGAGATCCTCGAGGGCTACCTCAACACCAGCTACTTCGGCCGCAGCGCCTACGGCATCCAGGCCGCCGCCCAGGCCTACTACGGCCGTGACGCCGCCGACCTCGACCCGGCCCGCGCCGCCTACCTCGCCGCGCTCGTCAACGCGCCCAGCGAGTACGACGTCGTCGCGCACCCGGAGAACCGGAAGGCGGCCGTCGCCCGCTGGAACTACGTCCTGGACGGCATGGTGAAGAAGGGCTGGCTCAGCGAGTCGAAGCGCGCCGGCGTGAAGTTCCCGATGCCGAGGCAGCAGATCCTCTCCACGGGCCTGTCCGGCCAGCGCGGCTACCTCGTCGAGGCGGTCAGGCACTACCTGATCACCAACAAGATCGTCACGGCCGACCAGCTGGAGGCCGGCGGTTACCGCATCACCACCACCATCCAGAAGAAGAAGCAGAACGCCTTCGTCAGGGCCGTCGACGACCAGCTGATGGCGAAGCTGGACAAGAAGAACCGCAAGGCCGACACCTACGTCCGGGCCGGCGGCGCCTCCGTCGACCCGAAGACCGGCGAGGTCGTCGCCATGTACGGCGGCGTCGACTACGTGAAGCAGTACACCAACGGCGCGACCCGCGGTGACTTCCAGGTCGGCTCGACGTTCAAGCCGTTCGTGTTCACCGCGGCGGTGGAGAACGGCTCGACCACCCAGGACGGCCGCACGATCACCCCGAACACCATCTACGACGGCACCAACAAGCGCCTCGTCCAGGGCTGGAGCGGCGCGCCGTACAACCCGGAGAACGAGGACCAGAAGTCGTACGGCCCGATCACCGTCGGCAAGGCCACCGACCTGTCGGTCAACTCGGTGTACGCGCAGATGGCCGCCGACGTGGGTCCCCCCAAGGTCAAGCAGACCGCGGTCGACCTCGGCATCCCCGCCGGCACCCCGGACCTCTACCCGTCCCCGTCCATGGCCCTCGGCACCGCCAACGCCAGCGTCCTGGACATGGCGCAGGCCTACGCCACGCTCGCCAACCACGGCAAGCACGGTACGTACACGCTGATCAAGAAGATCACCAAGGACGGCACCGAGGCGCTGCGGCTGCCCGCGCAGGCGGTCCGGCAGGCCGTCAGCCGCGAGGCCGCCGACACCACCACCTCCGTGCTGCGCAGCGTGGTCCAGAGCGGTACCGCCACCGCCGCGCAGGGCGCGGGCCGGCCGGCGGCCGGCAAGACCGGTACCGCCGAGAGCGACACCGCCGCCTGGTTCGCCGGGTACACCCCCGACCTGGCCACCGTGGTGTCCGTCATGGGCCAGGACCCGGTCACGGCCAAGCACGTGCCGCTGTACGGCGCCCTCGGCGTGGCCCGCATGAACGGCGGCGGGCCGCCCACCCAGATCTGGGCGCAGTACACGCGGGACGCGCTGAAGGGCGAGCCGGCCGGCGACTTCGACCTCCGGCTCCAGAGCGGCGCCGACCAGCCCCAGGCGCCCGGCACCGGCGTCCCGACCCAGCCCGGAACCGACGCCGGGCAGGACACCGGCGGCACCGCCACGAACGGCGGCACCGACGGCGGCGGCGCGACCGCCACCCCGGGCGACGGCGGCACCACCGGCACCCCGACCGACGGCGGCACCGCCACCGACGGGGGCGGCACCCCCACCACCGGCGGGGACACGACCGGCGGCGGAGGCACCCCCACCACCGGCGGTGACACGACGACCGGCGGCGGGGGCACGACCACGGGCGGCGGCACCCCCACCGGCGGCGGCACCACCGACGGCGGGGGCACGGCCACCGGCGGCGGCACGACGGGCGGCGGCGGGACGCCGGGCGGCAACACCACCGGCACCGACGCCGGCGGCGGCCCCGGCGGCTTCACCGGCACCTGACGTCAGTGGCCGCCGGTCGCCTTCAGCCCCACCACGGCGACCAGCAGCAGGCACACGAAGAAGATCCGGGCGGCGGTGACCGGCTCACCGAGCACCACCATGCCGAGCACCGCCGCACCGGCCGCGCCGATGCCCACCCACACGCCGTAGGCCGTGCCGATGGGCAGGGACCGGGCGGCGCAGGACAGCAGGACCATGCTGGCGACGATGCCCGCGCCGGTGAACAGGCTCGGGACCAGCCGGGTGAACCCCTCGCTGTACTTCATCCCGACCGACCAGCCGACCTCCAGCAGACCGGCGACGACGAGCAGAACCCAGGCCATGACAGGCACCTCCGAGACGCGGCGACGATTTCGCGGGTGCGTCGTCTTTGCCTTCGACCCGGTACGGCGCGTCTCGTCGGGTTCCTTTCGAACCTAGCAAGAACACGGCGAAGAGGGCCGGTGACGATGGTCACCGGCCCTCTTCGCCGTCGTCCGCCCGCCGCGTGGAGCGTCTAGAGGTACAGGCCCGTGGAGTCCTCCGACCCCTCGAACCGGTCCGCGGCCACGGCGTGCAGATCCCGCTCGCGCATCAGCGCGTACGCCACGCCCCGCACCTCGACCTCGGCCCGGTCCTCCGGGTCGAACAGGACGCGGTCCCCGGGCTCCACCGTGCGGACGTTCTGGCCGACCGCGACGACCTGGGCCCAGGCCAGCCGTCGGCCGACGGCCGCGGTGGCGGGGATCAGGATGCCGCCCCCCGACCGCCGCTCGCCCTCACCGGTCTCCTGCCGCACGAGAACCCGGTCGTGCAGCATCCGGATGGGCAGCTTGTCGTGATGGGGAGTGCTGTGCTCGTGTCTGTTGGCGCTCACGCTGTGAACCTACCTGTCCTCGCCCCGCCCGTACGCGCCCGGGTCACGCCGTCCTCAGCCCCGGCGCCGCCGGGACGCGAGGACCAGCAGTCCCACGACCCCCACGACGGCCAGCGCGGCCGGCACGATCCGCTCGGGCCGGGGTGCGCCCTCCTCGTCCACGAACTGCGCCCGTACCTCGCTCACCACCTGGTTCACCTGCACGTATGCGCGGCCGAGGGTGTGATCGACGTTCGCGACGACCTTGGCCCTCGCATCCCCGACGATCGTCTTCGGGTGCACCCGCACCCCGATCTCGTCGAGCGTCTCGGCCAGCACTTCGCGGCGGCGCCTGATGTCCGCCTCGATCTGCGCCGGGGTTCTGGTGTCCGACGTGTCCGCCACCGTACGGCCTCCGAAGTCTGCTGATGCTGTTCCGGACAGTCTGTCAGCTCCTGCCCGCACCGCACCGCAAGGCCCCCCGGTTAGGCTGGTCCGATGAGCGAGCGACTCCAGCCCGGGGATGTTGCCCCCGCCTTCACCCTCCCCGACGCCGACGGCAACGACGTCTCCCTGTCGGACCACGAGGGCCGCAAGGTCATCGTCTACTTCTACCCGGCCGCACTGACCCCCGGCTGCACCAAGCAGGCCTGCGACTTCACCGACAACCTGGAGGTCCTGGCCGCCGCCGGCTACGACGTCATCGGCATCTCCCCCGACGAGCCGGCCAAGCTCGCGAAGTTCCGCGACAAGGAGTCCCTGCGGATCACCCTGCTGGCCGACCCCGACAAGCGGGTCACCGAGGCCTACGGTGCCTACGGCGAGAAGAAGAACTACGGCAAGACCTACCTCGGCGTCATCCGCTCCACGGTCGTCGTCGACGAGCGGGGCAAGGTCGAACGGGCCCTGTACAACGTCCGCGCGACGGGCCACGTGGCGAAGATCATCAAGGACCTGGGCATCTGACCGTCCCGCTCCACGGCCCCACCGCGCCGGACGCGGCGTCCGGTGTCGCGCGGTGACCGGGAAACCCCCGGAGCGCGGCACCGGTGACCGGTAGCATGTGCGTGGCACGCGGCCGTGGCGGAATTGGCCTACGCGCAACACTTAGGATGTTGTGGGAGAAATCCCTTGAGGGTTCGAGTCCCTCCGGCCGCACACATGAGCACGAGGCCCGTCCGGCACGCCCGGACGGGCCTTCACGCTGTCCGGGTCAGCCCACCAGTTCCCGGACCACCGGGACCAGCGCCCGGAACGCCTTCCCCCGGTGGCTGATCGCGTTCTTCTCCGCGGGGCTCAGCTCCGCGCACGTACGGGTCTCGTCCTCCGGCTGGAGGACCGGGTCGTAGCCGAAGCCGTTCGTGCCGGCGGGGGCGTGCCGCAGGACGCCCCGCAGCCGGCCCTCCACCACCCGCTCCGTGCCGTCCGGCAGGGCGAGGGCGGCGGCGCACGCGAAGTGGGCGCCGCGGTGTTCGTCGGCGATGTCGGACAGCTGGGCCAGGAGCAGTTCCAGGTTGGCGCGGTCGTCGCCGTGCCGGCCCGCCCAGCGGGCGGAGAAGATGCCGGGCGCGCCGCCCAGGACGTCGACGCACAGCCCGGAGTCGTCGGCGACGGCGGGCAGACCGGTGGCCCGGGCCAGGGCGTGGGCCTTCAGCAGGGCGTTCTCGGCGAACGTGACGCCGGTCTCCCTGACGTCGGGGACGTCGGGGTAGGCGTCCGCGCCGGTCAGTTCGTGCGGCAGTCCGGCCTCGGCGAGGATCGCCCTCAGCTCGGTGATCTTTCCGGCGTTGCGGGTGGCGAGGATCAAGCGGGTCATGCCCGCCAGTATTCCCCGCCCCCCGCTCACAGCTCCGTCTGCCCCGCCCCGCGGAGCGTACCGAGGTCGAAGACCTCGGCCATCCTGGCGAAGCCCAGGTCACTGGGGTGCAGATGGTCGCCGGAGTCGTACGCGGCACGCAGCCTGCGGGGGGCGTAGGGGTCCCGCAGGGCCCGGTCGAAGTCGACGACGGAGTCGTACACGCCGCCGGCCCGGATCCGGGCGTTGACCTGTTGCCGTACGGCCTCGCGGGCCGGGGTGTAACCGCGGTGGCCCTCGAACGGCATCAGGGTGGCGCCGACGGCCTTCAGACCGCGGGCGTGGGCCTGGCGGACGAGGGTGCGCAGACCCGCGACGATGCGGTCGGGGTCGGCCAGTCGCGGGTTGCGCAGGATGTCGTTGACGCCGAGGTCGATGACGACGGCCCTGGCGTTGGTGCGGGAGAGCGCGTCCCGGCCGAAGCGGCCGAGGCCGCTCTGGTTCTCGGCGGGCCGGCCGAGACCGTCGGCGAGGACCTGGTTGCCGCTGATGCCCTCGTTGACCACGCTGTAGCGCGGCAGCCGGCGCCCGCTCTCCAGGGCGGCGCGCAGCCGGCCGGCGAGGATGTCGGGCCAGCGGTGGTTGGCGCCGACGGTGGAGGTGATGCCGTCGGTGATGGAGTCGCCGAAGACGACGACCGTGCCGTCGGCCTCGTTGCTGAGCACGTCCAGCGCCGTCAGGTACCGCCAGTACGGGGTCTGTTCGGTGTACGGGTCGCCGGTCGTGTCCTCGGCGCGCTCCCCGTCGGCGACGAACGACGTCTGGCGGGCGTGCGGGTGGTAGGTGACCGGCCCGGAGGGGGTGGGGGAGTACGTGGTGACGAGGACGTCGCTGCCGCGCGGGATGGTGAGGCGCACGGCGTCGCTGACGATCTGTCCGCCGGCCGGGACGACCACACCGGTGGCGCCGCCGAAGGTGAGTCGCCGCATCGTCGCCGCGTCGGCCGCCGCGGTGCCGTCCCCCGCGGAGAGGGCGAGCGTGGCGTGGGTGAGGGTCAGCGGTGACTGGCCGTACAGGTTGGAGAGCGTGATGCGGGCACTCGTACCGCCGGTGGCGGCGTGCACGACGTTGCGGACCGAGCGGCCCGCGAGGCCGGCCGTCTCCGTGCCGGGTTCGCCGCCGACGGGGGCGGTGGCCCAGGCGCCCACCCAGGTGCCGGTGGAGGCGGGGGCGGCGGCGGAGTCGCGGTGCGGACGGCTGTCGGCGAGGGTGCCGCGGACGGCGCCGGTGCTCCCGTCGTCGGCCGCGACGGTGCCGTAGACGGCGGCGGACAGGGCCACGACCAGCGCGACGAGTGCGCACAGGACGGCATAACCATGACGCTTGGTCATGCTTGTGTTGTTCTCCTCGGGAGACGGGAGCCCGAGGCTCCGATCTTGCTGAGCCCATGATCCGTCATGGGCCGGGGAAGTCTGACAGGACCCTGCCACTACTCCCGTCCAGACAGACGCCGGGAACGTCGGTTTCGTTCCAGGAGTCGGTCAGGAAGGGACAATTGTGTGCGGGATCACCGAACGGGTGGAGCTGATGGAACCTACCGATACGGGAACGACCGACCGGGGCACGTCGTACCGGGCCATGACGGCTTTCACCCCGGCCGACGAGGAGCGCCGGCGCGGGGTGCGCCGGATGAAGCTCACGGCGACGGGGCTGCTGCTGGTGGTGGCCGTGGTGTACGTGCTGGCCAAGGTGGCCGGCCACGCGGGAGCCGGGACGTGGACGGCCTATGTGGCGGCGGCGGCCGAGGCGGGCATGGTGGGCGCGCTCGCCGACTGGTTCGCGGTCACCGCCCTCTTCCGGCATCCGCTGGGCCTGCCCATCCCGCACACCGCGATCATCCCCCACAAGAAGGACCAGCTGGGCGTCTCCCTGGGCGAGTTCGTCGGGGAGAACTTCCTCTCCCAGGACGTCGTGCGGCAGCGGCTGCGCGCCGTCGGGATCGGCAGCCGGCTCGGCGGCTGGCTGGCCGAGCCGGAGCACGCCGACCGGGTCACGGCCGAGCTGGCCACCGCGCTGCGCGGCGCGCTGACGGTGCTGCGCGACTCGGACGTGCAGGCGGTGGTCGGCGAGGCGATCACCCGCCGGGCCGACGCCCGGGAGATCGCCCCCGGACTCGGCAAGATGCTGGAGAAGGTCGTCGCCGACGGCGGCCACCGCCGCGTGGTCGACCTGGTGGTCAACCGTGCCCACGACTGGCTGGTGCTGCACCGTGACGACGTGATGGTGGCCGTGGAGGGCGGCGCCCCCGGCTGGACCCCGCGGTTCGTGGACCGCAAGGTCGGCGAGCGGGTCTACAAGGAACTGCTGCGCTTCGTCACCGAGACGCGGGACATGCCCTCCCACCCGGCGCGCGGCGCCCTCGACCGGTTCCTCACCGACTTCGCCGCCGACCTCCAGTCCGACACGGACACCCGCGCCCGGGTGGAACGGCTCAAGACCGAGGTGCTCGGCCGCGGCGAGGTGCAGGAACTGATCGCCTCCGCGTGGACCGCCGTACGGTCCATGATCGTCGCGGCGGCGGACGACGAGCGCAGCGAACTGCGGCTGCGGGTGCGGGCCGCGCTGCTGTCGCTGGGCACCCGGATGGCCACCGAGGCCAAGGTGCAGGACAAGGTCGACAGCTGGGTGGAGGGCGCGGCGGTGCACGTCGTCACGACCTACCGCAAGGAGATCACCTCACTGATCACGGACACCGTCGCCGGCTGGGACGCCGAGCACACCACCCGCAAGATCGAGGCGCACATCGGCCGCGACCTCCAGTTCATCCGGATCAACGGCACGGTCGTGGGCTCCCTGGCCGGGCTGCTGATCTACACGGTCTCGCGCGGACTGGGCGCCTGACGGGCACCCGCCCGGCCCCGCCCGGACGCCCGCCCGGACTGTTCCCGCGCCGTCCGGGCACCCGGTATCCCGTCCTCGGCGAGGAGGGAGCCCATGAGCACAGCGCAGGCCGAAAGAGGCCGGACCATCACCACCGACATACCCGCACGGCTGGACCGGCTGCCCTGGTCCCGCTGGCACTGGACCATCGTGATCGGCCTGGGAACCGTGTGGATCCTGGACGGTCTGGAGGTCACGGTCGTCGGCAACATCGCCAGCCGCCTGTCGGAGCCCGGCAGCGGCCTGTCGATCAGCTCCGGACAGGTCACCGGCACCGCGGCCGCGCTGTACGTCGCGGGCGCCTGTGTCGGCGCGCTGTTCTGGGGCCGGCTGACCGACCGGTTCGGCCGGAAGAACCTCTTCATGATCACCCTGGCGGTGTACCTCGCCGCGACGGCCCTGACGGCCGTCTCCTGGGAGGCCTGGTGGTTCTTCCTGTTCCGCTTCCTCACCGGCTTCGGCATCGGCGGTGAGTACGCGGCGATCAACTCCGCCATCGACGAGCTGATCCCGGCCAACTACCGCGGCCGCGTCGACCTGATCATCAACGGCAGCTTCTGGCTCGGCGCCGTCGGCGGCTCCCTGCTGTCCATCGTCGCGCTCGACACCGACCTGCTGGCCGCCGACGTCGGCTGGCGGCTGACCTTCGCGCTGGGCACCGTCCTCGCCCTGGTCATCCTGCTCGTACGGCGGCACGTCCCGGAGAGCCCGCGCTGGCTGCTGATCCACGGCCGGGACCGGGAGGCCGAGGACATCGTCACCGACATCGAAAGCCGGATCGAGGCCGAACGGGGCGAGCGGCTCCCCCGGCCCGAGGGCGAGCTGGAGATCCACCAGCGCAAGAACGTCACCTTCCTGGAGATCGCCCGCACCGTCTTCGGCCGGTACAGGAAGCGGGCCGTCCTCGGGTTCTCCCTCTTCATCGGCCAGGCGTTCCTGTACAACGCGATCACCTTCGGCTTCGGCGCGATCCTGACCAAGTTCTTCGACGTGCCCGCCGACCGCACCGGCTACTACTTCGCCGTGATCGCCATCGGCAACTTCTGCGGCCCGCTGCTGCTCGGCAGGTTCTTCGACACGGTCGGCCGCCGGATCATGATCTCCTCGACCTACATCCTGTCCGGCCTGCTGCTCTTCGGCACGGCCTGGCTGTTCGACCGGGGCTCCCTGAGCGCGGTCACCCTGACCGCCTGCTGGTGCGCGGTGCTGTTCTTCGCCTCCGCGGGCGCCTCCAGCGCCTACCTGACGGTGTCGGAGATCTTCCCGATGGAGACGCGGGCGATGTCCATCGCCTTCTTCTACGCCCTCGGCACCGCGGCCGGCGGCATCAGCGGCCCGCTGCTCTTCGCCGACCTCACCAACACCGGCAAGGTCGGCGACACGGTCCTCGCCTTCTCGATCGGCGCCGGGCTGATGTGCGCGGCCGGCCTGGTCGCGGCGGCCCTGGCGGTACGCGCCGAACGCCGCTCCCTGGAGGACGTGGCCCGCCCGCTGACCGCGGTCGGCGGCGGGGCGAAGACGGCGGCTAGCACCTCCTGACAGGACGGTCGGCCGGCCCCACGGGCCGACGGCGTGGTGCCCTAGGCGCCCGTCGTCGAGCCCGGCCGGACGATCATCAGGACCGTCACGGTGGCCCACAGCAGGTTGAACAGCCCGGTGTACATGGCCAGCCGCGCGGTCGCCCCGGCCCGGTCCGCACTCCCCTCCAGGAGCGCGGACTGGGCCGGCAGCACGAAGGCGCCCAGGACGACGGCGGCCAGGACGGTCAGCACGATCGACACCACCAGCCAGGGACTGCCGAGCACGCCCAGCTGCCGGGCGGTGGCGAACCCGAAGACCGGGACGACGACGCCGACGAGGGCGTACACGCGGCATATCCGGTGCAGCAGGCGGAGCGCACCCGGGGCGCCGGCGTCGGCACCTGCGTCGGCGGTGCTGGCGCTGGTGCCGGTACCGGGGACGGGGACCGGGGCGGCGAGGGCGCGGCGTGCGACGGGCGGGAACATGCTGGCCGCGACGGCGACGGGCCCGACGGCGAGGATCGCGGCGAGGACGTGGACGGCGAGGAGGAACTTGGTCACGGAGCGACCGTAGGGGCCGCGAAGATCGCGCGGCAGTGGCGGAAATGCCGACTGCCGACGGATTCCCGCCAGCGGCGGGCCTACCGGCCCCGCACACCCCGGCACGCCGGTGACCCGGTGGGCGGAGAGCCGGCGTACGACTAGGTTCCTGCCATGCACACCGTGGCCGTACTGGCGCTGGACGGGGTCGTCCCGTTCGATCTGTCCGCCCCCATCGACACCTTCGGCTGGGCCCGGCTGCCCGACGGCCGGGCGCCGTACCGGGTGCGGGTCTGCTCGGTACGGGAGGAGGTGAGCGCCGGCGCCTTCACCGTGCGGGCGCCGTACGGCCTGGACGCGCTCGCGGAGGCCGACACGATCATCCTGCCGGGCGTCGCGGAACCCCCGGAGACACTGCCGCCGGCCGTCGCGGAGGCCCTGCGCGCGGCGGCCGCGCACGGCACCCGCATCGCGTCCGTCTGCGTCGGCGCGTTCCTGCTCGCGGCGACGGGCCTGCTGGACGGGTTGCGCGCGACGACCCACTGGTCGGCGGCCGGACAACTGGCCGAGCGGTACCCGCGGGTGACCGTCGACCCGGACGTCCTCTACGTCGACAACGGCCAGTTCCTCACCTCGGCGGGCGCCGCCGCGGCCCTCGACATGTGCCTGCACATGATCCGCCGGGACTTCGGCTCGGCGGTCGCCGCGCACGCCGCCCGGATGTCGGTGATGCCCCTGGAACGGGAGGGCGGTCAGGCCCAGTTCATCGTGCACGACCTGCCTCCGGCCCCGGCGGGCGCGATGCTGGAACCCCTGCTGGGCTGGCTGGAGGACCACTGCGACCGGGAGCTGACCGTGGGGGAGATCGCGGCGCGGGCGGGCATGAGCACCCGCACCCTCAACCGCCGTTTCCGCGAACAGACAGGCACGACCCCGCTGCGCTGGGTGCACCGGGCGCGGGTGCGGCGCGCCCAGTACCTGCTGGAGACCACGGACGACCCGGTGGAACGGATCGCCACCCGGACGGGCTTCGGCTCCCCCACCACCTTCCGCGAACGCTTCCGCCGCGTGGCGGGCACGAGCCCGCAGGGGTATCGGCGGGCCTTCCGCGCGAGGGAGGTCACCTGACCCGGACCGGGCGGCCCGGCCGGGTCGGCCGGGTCGGTGCCGCCATCGGGGTCGGCCGAGGGGGTGGCCAGCGGCCGGGGGCGACCCGGCGCGGCCCCGGGGGCCCGGTGCGTCCCTAGGACTTGCGGTCGGCGACGACCCAGGAGGCGAGGGCGACGGCGCCGGCGACACCGAGCACGGACGGCCAGGCGCCGACCTTCTTGGCGAGCGGGTGCGAGCCGGCGAACCCGGCGACGTACGCCGCGGTCAGCGCGCCCGCGGCCGTCCCGCCGGCCTGCCGCTGCCACCGCCGTGCCGCGGCGGCACCCGCCACGGCCAGGACGGCCCCGCCGAGCTGCCGCTTCTTCGTCCAGCGGGCGACGCCGTAACCGCCGACGAGCCCGGTGGCGGCGACGACCGCGCTGGGAACCCTGGCCATGAGTGCCTCCTCGGGTGTGCTCCTGCTGTGCCTCTGCTCGATGTCCCCGGCGTGCCGGAGAGCTCCTCCGAGGCTAACGTCCGCGAGACCCGACGAAACGAACCTGAGTCGAGGCTTGTCAAGTTTCCGGCGGAGAGTTATATAAGAAGTCGTAGGGCATCGCATCCAGTTCCCGAAGAGAGGAGTGACCCGTGATGCTCATGCGTACCGACCCGTTCCGCGAACTCGACCGTCTCGCGCAGCAGGTCCTCGGGCCCGGTGGCCGCCCGGCCGCGATGCCGATGGACGCCTACCGGTCCGGCGACGACTTCCTCGTCCACTTCGACCTGCCCGGCATCGACCCCGAATCGATCGAACTCGACGTCGAGCGCAACGTCCTCAACGTCCGCGCCGAACGCCGCGGCGCCGCTCCCGAGGGCGCCGAGATGCTGGTCGCCGAACGGCCCACGGGTACGTTCACCCGCCAGCTGTTCCTGGGCGAGACCCTGGACACCGAGCGCATCGACGCCTCGTACGAGGCCGGGGTCCTCACCCTGCGCATCCCGGTGGCCGAACAGGCCAAGCCGCGCCGCATCCGGATCAGCGGCGGGAGCGGCGACCGCAAGCAGCTCAGCGGCTGACGCCGGGCCTGGAGGCCCGCGCAACGTCCCCGCCGCCGGCCGCGCAGACGCGTCCCGTGGCCCGCACCCGGGCCCCGGGACGCGGCCCACGCCCGCATCGGCGGTGCGACCCGGACCGCACGCCCCGCCCCACCCCGCCGTCACCGCGCACGGCCCCCGACACCACCCCCACCCACCACTCGCCCCCACTCACCCACTCACTCACCACAACGGCCCGCAAGCCGCCTCATGGCACACATCACGCCACATGCCGCGCATTGGCCGAACTCACGCTCATGCCCGCCGCGTTATGGGGTACCGGGCTTGCGGTGCCCCGAAGCGTTCCGGAGGAGGAGCCAGCACGATGACCGTGACAACCCCGCAGCCGAGAACCACCATCCCCACCCCGTCCCCCTCTCCGTCCCTGCGCCCCCGCGTCAAGGACGTGACCGAGGACGCCGGCTGGCGGGAGTTGACCGAGGCGGTCCGTGAGGCGGGCCAGTACCCGACGAGGACCGAGGCGGAGCACGTCACCCGTACCGTCCTCGCGGCCCTCGGCGCCCACGTCACCGGCGAGGAACGGGTGGCCCTCGCCCAGGCCCTCCCCCTGGAGGCGGGTCAACTGATCGCCTCCCAGGTCCCCGAGACCACCCCCCTCACGGCCCGCGAGTTCGTCGAGTCGGTGGCGGCCCACGTCGAGGGCTCGACGCCCGCGACGGCCCGCTGGGACGTCAGCACCGTCCTCAACGTCCTCTCGGACCACATCGGCGGCCCCCTGACCACCCGCGTCCTCACCCAACTCCCCCCGGGCTACGCCCTCCTCTTCGGCCGAGCGGACCTGGCAGCGACGTCCTGACCCGACAGGGCGCCGCGCTCCTGGGGCGGCGCCCCTGTCGGCCGTGGTCCGGTCGTATCCGCCAGGTCGGTCGATGTCAGTGATCGACCAGGTGCGCGAAGTACCCCAGGTCCGGGCGGTCGGGGGTACCCACGAGCAACGCGCGGTCCAGCAGGATGTTGTTGTGCTCGCAGCTCGTCTCGGGGAGCATCACGCAGGCGTGGCAGGCGGCCAGGTTCGTCCCACCGGCGCCCGACACCTCGCTCTCCATGCAGAGCGGGTCGGAGGAACACCACTCGGCGCGGTGGACTGCCGAACGGATCGTGCGATCGAGGACGTCCGGTTCGCCTTGCGCGACGAGCCCGCCGAGACTGCCGGCGGAATCGCTCGTGGCCGTGTAGACGAGTACCCCGGCCATGTCGTCGGCGGCGTAGAGCCGCTCCCGCAGCGCCGCGGCCGGGTAACCGGCCTCCAGGCTCCATTCGTCGATGAGCACGTGGGCCAAGGTGTGCAGCAGCACCATGCGAGGGGTGGCCGGGGAGGGGACGACCCGGCTGGGGTCGCCGGCCCGCTGTTCCAGCACCCGTTGGTGAGCGCTACGCATCCGCTCGACCCGGGCCGCCACCGCCGGAGCCTTCTCCCAGGCGTCGAGTCGGTCCTCGTCCAGGCGGAGGAAGACTCCCTCGCCGCGCACCTCCATGGCCGGAAGCCAGCGCAGGGGGGAGTCGGAGAGCGGCATCTCCTTCGCCTCGGTCGTGGACTCGGGGTCGGCGAGCCGGGTGAACGCCTTCAGAGCGCGCACCTCGCGGAGCTTCTTGACCAGCATGGGGCCGGTGACGCCGAGCGGACCGAGAACGCTCCGGTCACCTCGTGGGGTCTCGCAGACGAACTGCTCGTCGCGAGAAAGTGCCCGTTCGTCGTTGCCCGAACGCAGACGCTCGTACTCCTTGTTGCGCAGGGCGCGGTAATGATGGTCGGAGTCGGCGGTCGAGTCGCCGTCGGGATCCTCCTCGCGCTCCGCCTCGAGCAGCGTCATCACCTCGTCCAGCGGTACGGGACATCCTTCCGGGAAGGCGCCTGCGAGGTATATCTCGATGTGTTCGCGCCTGTCGTACCGACGCAGGGCTTTCCAGTGCCCGGCGAGGGGATCCGCCCGGCCGTCGCTCCACGGGGGGATGGAGAGCGCCGACTTCAGCACCGGTTGCCACACCGTTGAGGAACCGCGCTGCAACGTGCGCAGAGGGAGCCCACAGTCCTCGGCGGGGGCGGACGTACCGAGCCAGGGACGGTGGCCCCGGCAGGTCAGCCCCAGGTCCTTCAGGGCGTTCCTGCGGAAGGATCCTTCCATCGAGACCTCGGGAACCTGCCCACAGGTGCACGAGACGAGGATCGAGCGGAGCGAGGAGGTACGGCCGGACGATCGCAGCCTGAGCCTTCCCCCGCACTGCCCGGACGTCCTGACGTCCCGGTCGGTGGAGCGGTGCACCCATTCCCGGTACGGGAACTCGCCGAGATGTCCGGCCTCGCAGGCGACGACGAAACGGGAGGGGACCAGGTCGACCCCGCACTCGCCGCAGACACTCCGACCGGCCGGTGGGTCGAAGTCACGGTGTCGCTGGAGCTCCCTGCACTCGGGGCAGGAGTGCATCACGGGGAAGCGCCTGACCCGCAGACCGTCCTTGCTGCTGTCGTCGGACGCGGGCGGCAGCCTGAAGTGGTCGACGCCGAGCAGTCGGGCCAGACGTCGTTCGTGGATCCGCGGTGCCTCGTCGGCACGCCAACTCCTGTCGGCCTCGTCCAGCCCTGAGACGACGAAGGACTCGTGATCGACGGCGATGAGCGATCCGACGCCGTACGTGGTGATCGCCTGGGCACGCCGGACCGCACCGCGCCGCGGGAGGTTGTGGGCGGGGACGGCGCCGTTCGCGCCGGTCCGGCGACGACGGGCGGGGGGCGGGGTCATCGGCTTGCCTCCATGAACAGGGCGGATTCGGCATCCACGTCGCGCAGGCTCCACAGCGTGGGCCACGCCTCGGCGTCCTCGGACTCGTCGTCGTAGGCCTTCAGGAGCGAAGGGGCGCGACTGCCCCTGCGGGGTTCGAACAGGAGACCACTGTCGATGTCCGCCTCCTCGCACCACCAGTCGACGAATTCGTCGAAGCCCTCGGACACCGCGTCGGTCTCCTCCGGGGCGACCTCGCGGACGCGGTCCAGGAGCACGGACCTGATACGGCCCCGGAGCAGATGCTTGTAGGACTCGACCCTGCCGGCCGCCTCGTTCGGCCGGGCGGCGGGAATCATGAGGCGCGCCAGGGCGACGATCACCGCATGCAGGCCCCGCTCGCGGGCGCGGGCGGAGAACGGAGTGACGGAGGTCGACTCGACCTCGCGGTAGAGGGCCGAATGGAAGTGCTGGAAGTTCTCGTAGTGCGAGCGGTCGCGGGATCGCGCCGAGTTCAGCATGACCGCGACCAGGCCGGGGTGAGCGCGGCCGACCCGGCTGGTGGCCTGGATGTACTCGGCGGTCGTCTGCGGCTGACCCATCACGGCCATGAGACCGAGACGGTCGACGTCCACCCCAACCGCGATCATGTTGGTCGCCAGCAGGACGTCCACGGTGTCCTCGTCGGGCAGTCTCTTCTCGATGCCCTTGAGGCGGGCGGGGATCTCACTGGCGTCGACACGGCTCGTCAGCTCCGAATAGTTGGCGACCGACCGGACCGCCACCCCTTCCCGCTCGGCGAGCAGTTCCAGATAGGCCACGACGTCGTCGTGCACCTGGAGCTCGGCCGCGGAGAGCAACCGCAGACTGTTGAAGTACCCGACCAGGGTCCAGTACGCGTCGCGCACCTCGTCCTCGGTCTTCGCGTGCTCGACCCGGTGCAGCAGCGTCGCGTACGTGCGGATCAGCAGGGTCGACTGGCTGGTGCCGGGGGCGAGGAGGCCGACATAGCGACGGCTCGCCTTCTCCTCGCGCGGTGTCTCCACGGCGAACCACGAGTCACGGGCATCCAGGCCGGCGGGGGGGAACTGCCGTACGTCGCGGGCGAAGAGGTGCCGACCCTGGTCGGCCGCGCGACGGATGGTCGCCGTGGAGGCGATCACCTTGGGGCGGCCCGCGAGCGCGTCCACGGCGGTCTCGTAGAGACCGGTGAGCGTCCCCAGCGGACCCGAGATCAGGTGGAGCTCGTCCTGGACGATCAGTTCCGGGGGAGGGGTGCCGTCGTCCGGATCGTCGAGATTGAAGAGGGCGGAGGTAGCCGGACGCCACGGCATGGAGGCGAACTTGTCGACCGTGGCGATCACCAGTGTCGGACGGGCGTCGTACACCGCCTCGTCGATCAGGTGAACGGGCAGGCCGCCGGTGAAGTCGCAGTCGGTACCGGGACAGCGGACTTGCATCCGCCTGGCGTCCTCGTCGACCTCGTAGTCCCGGGCGTCGAGACGGGTCCCGCACCAGGGGCAGGCATGCAACTGGACGGGATTCTCGGTGGCGAGGCGCTTCCCGAGGTTCGCGCGCAGCTCGTCGAGCTTCCGGCCGGCCTCGACCAGCGTGTTCGGGGTGGCCGAGCGGCCCACCCACATACCGATGGAGAACTCCTCGAGCCCCAACTCGGGCATGTGTCGCCGCATCTGTTCCATCGCGCAGAGCAGGATCGCCGCACGCTCGAACTGCTGGAGGGTGAGCAGCCGCAGTGTGTAGCGCATGAGGACGGTGACACCGCCGCCGTCGGCGCCTCTGCGGATGCGTCGCAGGAACGACGTGAGAGCGATCAGCCCGAGGTAGGCCTCCGTCTTGCCGCCGCCGGTCGGGAACCACAGCAGATCGGAGATCCGCCGGTCACGGTGGTCGGGGTCGTCGATGCCGGCCAGGCAGAGCAGCACGAACGCGATCTGGAAGGGCCGCCAGCGACCGGTGGCCGGGTCCGGGGCACCCGCGCATCCGCTCTTCACCCAGACGCTGCGTGCGCGCTGGTCGGCCATGGCTCGATTGGCGAGCCGGAACGCCCTCATCAGGTCGGGCTTCGCCCGCAGCAGCTCGATGCCCTCGCGGATCCGGTCGAGTGCCTCCCGACAGGCCTGCACATGGTCCCGCGCGGGCTTGTCGTGGGGGCCTTCCGCCAGGGACGCCGCCTCGGTGGCCTTACGGGCGATCCAGTGCTCGTAGCCCGTCGCCAGCTCCTCCAGGGCGGTCAGCACCTCCGTGTCGGACTTCTCCGCGAGCCCCAGCATGGACAGGGCCGAGCTGTCGATCTCCGGGTTGGAGTCGGTGAGCAGCACCTCCACTGTGGGCACGAAGGCACTGCGCACCTCGGTGACGGCGGCCGGGACGGTCTCGGTCATGCCGATCGGCTGGGGGGTCCAATCCCATTCGGCGGCACAGCCGTGACCGATCGCGAAGGACGGGGCATGGCGGTGCAACAGTCGGCTCGTGGCGATGTCCGGGTCGTGGGCCGCGATCGGCGCGGGACGCTCGACGAAGGCGGTGGAGCCGTCGGCCGCTCGCACCCTCAGACCGCACTGGAACAGGGAGAAGGCATCCCGGAGATCCCACTCGCCGACCGTGCGCATGTTGATCAGCGTGACGGTGATCGTGACCGTGCCGGTGGTCGGATCGGGCCGCCGGACGTTGACGTGCAACGCGGCTTCCTCGGTGAGTTCCAGGAGCTCCCCGGGAGCGGGCCGGGTCACGTCGACGATCCGGTCCGGGAGGACGAGTTTCCTGCGCCGCCAGTGCTCCCGCTGGTCCGCGGTGGTACGGGCCTCGGCGCGGCGGGCCGGCATCGGATTGCCGTCGGCATCGGTGGGCTCGTAGACGGCCGCGCGCGCCGAGACCACGATCGACTCGCTCATGGTCGGGTCGACCGCGAAGGTGAGGCCCATCGAGGAGGGACGCCTGTCTCCCCCGGTGACGATCTCCTGCGCGGAACCGGACTCCTCCACGTCGTCACGGGTGAGCAGCGGAGGGACGTCCAGCCCGTCCTGCTCGGCGACCGCCTCGTCCTGCCGTGTCCGCGTCGTCGTGCCCGCGGCACGCGGGTGGAGCACGCCGGTCGGATAGCGATCGATGGGTGCGTCACGGGTGAGGATCTCGTCACGGTCGTCCGGCACGGCGTCCTCGGCGGGACCGAGGAGTTCACGGCGGAGCCCCACCAGAAGTTCCTCGTCCCGGACGCGGTAGTGCTCGGCGTGTCTGCCTGTCACCTGCTTCATGCGCGCTGCTCCTCGTGGTCGTCGGCTCTCCGGTACCGGCCGATGCCCGTGATCCGCGGGGCGATCCAGGCGCCCCGCTCACCGAGTCCGGCGTTGGCACCGGCGGCGGTGCTGCCCGTCACGGTCTCCAGGGTGTCGATCCACAGGTCGTGGATCTCGTCGGGCCACCAGGGATCCCGGTCACGGTTCACCTTCTGCACCTGGAACAGCTCCTCACGGAAACGCTGCGAGGCCTCGCCGATCTCCCGCCCGTCGTGCAGGAGTGCGTACGGCGGGCTCTGCGACTCGCCCATCGGCATGTCGTGCCGCTTGCGCCACCGCACCGGCCGGCCGGGGCGGACCCGTTCCAGGAGGTACGCCTGGGTGGCGACGGCGTCCGTCGCCGTGCCGGGCGGGTTGTCCCGGCACACGTCACCCGCCTCGGCGACGATGCCGTACCTGTCGTAGGACCGCCAGGAACCGAGATAGCGGCGGCCGTCACGCCGGCCACCCGCTCTCCTCAGATGCGGCAGCTCGGGCGGGGTCACATGGTGCAGATCCTTGCGGGCGCGCGTCATCGCCACGTACAGCGCGCGCGCCTCCGCAGGGAGATCGAGCTCGTCCTCGTACCGCCTGTGCAGGTCGGCGATGGTCGGCGGGGTCAGGACGATCACCCGGTCGAACTCCAGCCCCTTGGCTCGGTGCACCGTCGAGACGACGATCGGGGCGGTCTCCGGATCGACTGCCTCGTCGGGGAACCTTCCGTCGGCGACCGCTCGGCGGAGCCGGTCCAGGTCGAGCACGCCCCGCCCGGCGCCGCGGGCCACCCGACGCAGCACGGCCCACAGGGCGTCGGTGTTCGGTTCGTACGGCAGAGGGATTCCCGCGAGCAGGGAACGGAACCGGTCCTCGGTGAGGCCGGTGGCCTCCGTGCCGCGCAGCAGTTCGGCCACCCAGTACGGCACCGGACGCTCCTCGAGCGGGCGTCGCAGCCTGTGCTCCACGCCATGTGCGTGCAGCAGGCCGGAGACCGCGAGGGCCTCCCGGTTGTCACGGGTGAGGACGACGCAGGTGTCGGTGAGCGCCCGCAGGCCCGCCAGGGTGAACGCGTCACCGAGGTCGCCCATGCCGTTCACGGGGTCCAGCAGCAGGTCGCGCAGTTCGTCGTAGAGCGTTCCCGCCTCGTCGGGGCTGCCGACCTGCTGGAGGCGGGGACCGTGTGCCAGCGCGACGCGGGCTTCGGCCGTGTCGGCCCGGAAGTTCCGGGTGAGCCGCAGCTCGACCAGATCGTCGGGGTAGGAGTGGCGCAGCCAGTCGAAGAATCGGCCGGTCTCGTCGGCGCGTTCGCGCGGGTCCTCGATCTGGAAGCCGTAGACGGACTGGGCGGCGTCCCCGACGACTGTGAAACCACAGCTGTCCTGGTAGCGGTCGAGGAGTGCCTCCACCAGTTCACGGCGGCCGCCCAGCAGATCCTGCACCTCGTCGATGACGACATGTGTCGGCGGGACGGCGTCCCCCACCTCCAACGCGCCCTTCTCTATCGCCCGGGTCGCGGCGACGATCCGCTCGTCGAAGGCGACCGCTTCCCAAGGACCGTCCGGATGCGCCTGGCGGAGTACCTCGTGGGCCCACGCGTCGAACGTGCGGGCACGCACCCGTCGGGCCCTCTCCCCGTGTCGGGAGATCCGTTCCCGCAGTTCCCGGGCGGCGGCCCGGGAGAAGGTGAGCACGAGGATCTCGGCAGCCTCCAGGGACTCCTCCGGGTTCTCGTGGCCGCACAGCGCGTCGAGTCGACGTACCAGGGTGTGGGTCTTGCCCGCACCGGCTCCGGCGGTCACCAGGACGCGGGCGTCCCAGGGCTGCTCGACCACGGCCCGCTGCTCGTCGGTGAGCGGCGGACTGTCCAGGTAGACATCGGTCACTTGGGGCTCCAGAGGTGCTCGAACCGGGTGAAGGCCAGCCGGGTGTCGAAGTTGGCGATGTTGTCGCTGACATCGAGGATCAGGCAGGTCGGCTTCCCGCCGTTCTTCGGCCCGCGCAGCCCCCGACCGATCATCTGCTGGTAGACGTTGGTGCTGTAGACCGGGCGGGCCACCACCACGACGCGTGTGGCGGGGGCGTCGAACCCCTGCGTCAGGACGCCGTAGTTGGTGAGAACGCGGAGACGTCCCGCCCGGAAGTCCTCGATCCGTCGTCGTCGGTCCTGTGCGCTGGTCGTCGAGTCGACGGCGGCGGCCGGGACACCTCGGTCGTTCAACAGCGCGGCGAGGTAGTTGGCGTGATCGACGGAAGTGGCGAAGAGCAGGGTCGGACAGCCGTCGAGACCGACCACCTCGTCGACGATGCGGCGGCTGCGCGCGTGGTCCTCCGCCAGCCGCTGCTCGGCGGAACGTGAGAGCGTGGCCATGCGCTCGGCCTGCGCCTTCTCGTCACGGGTCAACTCGATGCTGCCGCCCTCCAGGGTGCGGTGTTCCACCTGTGCCAACATCCCCCATTCCTGGAGGTCTCCGTAGGGATCACCGGAGGGGAAGACTCCCTCGTCGAGACGCCGGCCGCCGAAGCGGTTGACCAGACGACGCGTCTCCTCCTCGTTGGTGTTGCGGAACGGCGTCGCGGTCAGGCCCAGGAGATGGCGGCGGGTCTCGTACTGGGTCAGCCCCAGGCTTCCCAGGATGTCGGTGTACCGGGAGGAGATGGCGGTGTGGGCCTCGTCCACGATCACCAGTGAGGCACCCCGCAACCACTCGTACTGCTCGGTGTCCAGGCATCGCTCCAACTTGGCGTCCGTGGCGACGACCAGGTGCGGATGCCCCAGCACGTTCCCCACCTCGTTGCCACCCCATAGCCGACCGATCGTGAGAGGTCGCTCGGCCCCCACCTTGCTCCACACGAACTTCCAGCTCTGCACCGCCTGCTCGCACAGTTCCTCGGTCTGCGCGATCCACAGCAGGGGGCCTTGCAGGTCACCGACCCGCTTAACCCAGCGGATCACGGCCTCCGCGGTGACCCGGGTCTTACCCGCTCCGGTCGGCAGCGACAGCATGGCGCGCTGAGGGGCCAGTCGGTCGAGCAACGTGGTGATGTTGCGGACCAGGTCCTCCTGGTAGTCGTGGAGCCGAGGGAAGTCCCGCGGACCCTCGATCGTCTCGGACGCCGGTGGTGACGGCGTCCGGGAACCTGCGAAGGTCACCGGCAGCCCCAGGCTCGACACGAATGCCACGGCGGCGGACGAACCGCCGTATCCGACGGGCGCGTTGGGGAATCTGGCCTGGATGTCCCTGGCGTGGTGGTGGAGCACCCTGTCACCGCGCGAGTTGAAGGCCATCTGCGCGATGCGGTGACCGGACGGCTCCGCACCCCCGGTGGCCTCCAGCTCCGCGTCCATCAGCCCTTCGGGCAGACCGGACCGCAGGGCCTCCGCGCCGACCAGCAATTCGATCTTGGTGACCACGTCGTCGGCGTCACGGACGGCCTTGAGGGCCGCCTTGGTCCTGCTGTCCCGCGCCATCCGCTCCTGGTGCTCCAGGACGGCCCTGCAACCGGCGGCGCCCAGCCCGAGTTCCAGTTCACGATCGATCAGGCGGAGCATCGGCTCGGGCCCCAGGGGGACCAGGACCTTGATCGTGGATCCCTGACGGACCGCGTCCAGGGGGCGGGTCTTGGCGGCGTTCGGCGTCCGGGTCACCTCCTCGAGCTCTTTGCACGGCTGTACCGTGCTGTTCCGGTTGCCGCTGTTCAGCCGCAGTCGCAGGGCGGGGTACAGCTCGACGAGGGGGACCGCATCGCCGTCCGGGACCTCGCGGGTCTCCCGGGTCACGGTGTCGGTGTACCGCTTCATGTGCCACTTCTCGACCATCAGCTCGGCGTCCTCGGGAGTCGCCACGAGCAGGGTCGGCAGCTGTTCGGCGCGCAGTGCCCGGTACTCGGTGGGGCCCACCGCGACGGTGATCTCCTCGTCGGGGCGGGTGTCCCACGCGTCGCCGATCCGGCAGCGGGTCAGCGAGTCCTCGGGGAAGGCCGCGCCGAACCGGGTGAGCATCACGTAGGTGTTGCCGACGAAGGCGTCGTCCTCGCTCCGGGACACCTCCGTGAGGAGGGACGCCCAATGGTCGGCGGGCACGTCGTCGATCGTGGTGGGAAGGCGGAGCTTGCGCGCCTTCTCGGGAGAGATGTCGGCGACCGGCAGCACGTCGCGATAGGCGGCGAGCTGGGGCCCCACCGCCTGGTCGAGGGATTTCATCCCCTGGGAGGTGAGCACGGTGCCGTACTTCTTGAGCATCCAGCGGATGGGTGACATCACGGCCTGCCGGGTGCTCGACTGGGCACCGATCTGACGCGTCCAGTTGTCCACCACCGCATCGTCCGGAAGCGCCTTCAGGAAAGCCGCACGGGACTCCTCGGACAGGGACCGGAAGAGGTGCAGCGGGCCACCGATCGCGGATCCCTCCACCTTCGTACGGTTGAGGGACGGGCGGGGGGCGCGCCGATCCAGCCCTCGCAGGTAGGACGCGTGGACGGCCTCCCGATACTCCTCGAACCAGGCCTCGCCCTCCGGACGCACCGACCCCGACGGCAGCTCCCGCAAACCGATCTCGCGGAAGAAGGCGAGGTCGTCGGAGTGGAAGTCCGTGTCGACGGCGATGCTCGCATCGCGTCCCGCGTCGACCACCGCACCCGGCAGCATGCAGTCGCGCACGGGACGGAACCTCCCGTCGGCCGTCCGTACGCGGAGGGTCTCGCGGGCGTTCGGGACCTGTCGGAGCACGACGTGCGTCAATCGGCGTCCGCCTGCCTGACGGAAAAGGCCCCAGAAGCGCTCCCATTCGGCGCTTCCGTAGTCATCGAAGCCCTGGTCGAGCACGCTGATGAACCGACCTTCGACATCCGCCTCGCGAATACCGAGGAGGTTGAGGGCGGCGGCGAGGTCCGGGTCCCGCCCGATCTCGCCGACCACGTACACGAGGGACTCCCGAAGTCCGTCCTCGTCCGCACGACGGAAGACCTGACCGGGGACAGGAGGGACCAGGCCGTGCTCCTCGGTCAGTACGATCTTCGCCTTACGGGCCTCCTGGGCCGCCGACGACCCGGCCTCCACAATGTCGGCCAGGATGCGGATCGCCGTGGCCGATGCCTCGGCGGTGCCGCATTCGACCAGCGCCTCCAGCCAGGCACGCACGTCCGCCCGCCGGTGTCCGGCCGCGGTGAGGATGTGCTCCACCTTGCCCGAGCGCAACGGGTCGGCGTCGGCGTTGGGATGCAGCCAGTCCGAGGGCCGGCCGGGACACTCGTGCCACATCCGTTGCCAATCGGCGTTCCGTTCCTTGTCCAGACGCGGAGGGATGCGCAACTCGGCCGGGACGCGCAGAACGCCCTCCTGATCGGGGAGCGACGGGCGGACGGCCGTTCGCTCCCAGATCTCCCGGGTCAGGAACTCGTCGGCCCAGCTGATCGCCTCCTTCACACGACCGGGCAGGAGCGGAAGATATGCGGCGGGGTCCTCGTCAGGCGCCAGGCGAGGCAGAGAGTCGACCACCAACGCCGCGGAGACTTTGATCATCTCCACGTTGAACGCGGACGAGTCGAGCAGGTTCTGCCGGTCCTCGTTGGTCTTCCAGGCCCCGTTGAGGATGCCGCTCAGAGACATCTCGTACTTGGTCGGGAAGAAGGACCAGAACCGTCCGCGGCCCCGGGACTGCGGGCTCACGTGGAGCCCGTTCCTGCCGTCCTTCTCCAGGGCGGGCACCGCCCAGGCGAGATCCAGCGTGAGGCGGTCGTGCAGTTCGCCGGCGTCGTCCCTGGCCGCGAAACCGGGTTCGTGCGTGACGGAGAAGACCCGCCAACGGGCGCTGACGGCCGCTCCTCCCGTCGCGTCCGTCCGTTCCTCCGTCACCGTGTGCAGGTCCCCGGTCTGCTCGGTGGTCAGCACGCGGCGGACGGCGGTACGGGGCCGGCGATCCTCGAGGACGACCTTCGCCACGTGCGGGGAGAGCAGTTGGAAACCGAGCGGGAACTCCTCGCGGGCCGATCCGGCGGCCGTCCGCCCGCCGTGCATGTCCAGCGCCAACCTGCCGGCGGCCCCGGCGAGCAGAGGCAGACGGACCACCGTCGTGGCCCAGCTCAGGAGGTCGTCGAGGACCGCATCCTGGGCGCGTTCGGCGTCCGAGTCGAGAGGGCGCGCCATGCGCAGCACCGGCGCCTCGAACCGCTCGCCCAGATGTTCCCGCACGCCGGGCACGGCTCGTATCGTTTCGAACGCCCACTCGCGGTCGAAGCCGAAGGAGCCGGAGCTGCTGAAGAACTGCGGGGTGTCGGTGACGACCAGAACGGATTTCACACCCACGCCGAAACGACCGATCTGGCCTCCCCGTTTGCGCGACATGCTCATTCGAAGAATGGTCTCCGTGCCCTCGGGTGTCACCGGGTCGCCTTCGTTCGCGCAGTACAGGTGCGTGTCGGTGAGGACGACCTGGACGGAGCCCCCGGGCTTCGCGGCGATCTCGTCGGCAGCGTTCTGCACCAGTTCGAAGAGTTGTCGATCGCCGTATCCGCCCTGGGTGATGCGGCGTTCGCCGTTGGCGTGCTCCGGGACGAGGCCTGGGTCGACCTCGTAGGTCTTCAGAACACGGGAGGACTGTTCGATTACCGTGCGGACGACCGGTGGTGGCAAGGCGGACATGGATTTTTCACGGCTCCTGCGTCGAGTGGCATGTAGAGCAGCCGACAGAGTCGGACGTGGGTCGATGTGAGCTCGGTCGACCTGCGGTGATGTGGCGGGAGAGTCGCCGCCGGAAGATCAGCCGGGCTCGGGACCGGTGTGACCGGACCAATGGTCGAAGAGCTCGGTGAATTCCTCGATAGTCGTACCGAACGAGTCGAGGATCTGTTTCCGTTCCGCCTCGGAGTCGGCCGTGAGAAGCGCCAACCGCACCGAATTGATTTCACGCAGCGAATGAGGGAGGAGGATGTGCAGGGACTCCGGTTCCTCGGGAGGGTCTTCCATGGAGATGTCGCGTCCTCCGGTCCTTGTCAAGGGTGCCCGCACTGGAAAGTGTGTTCGGGGCTGGGTGAGCGCGAGAGGGCACAACTCACCCGTTTCACGGAGGAGTTCTCCGAGTGAGGCGGACACTTCCGCTGATGGGGAACCTTAGACGGCTCTCCGGGTTCGCGCCATACCCAATTCGCGGCCGAATCACCGGACTTGAGGCATCCGATTCGCGTTGCGGTTCACATTCGCGATCCGAGAGGTCGACCGGTGGACGGTCCGCTCCACCGCCTCACCCGCTCTCCGTGCTTCTTTTTCGTACATAGCTCATCAAAGGCGATCTATTGGACGGATCGGACAGTCGTCCGTCGGTGGCCTCGATCTGGGCTATGTCAAGCGACAGTTGACCGATTCCCCTCCGTCAAATTAGCCTGTCCGCGGTCGTGGACACAACGACATACGGCGAAGAGCGGGAGGCCACATGGAGGCCGGTGAGGACTTCGGGCCCTGGTTGGCCCGTCAGCTCAAGATCGCGGGCATGACGCAGGCCGAGCTGGCCGAGGAGCTGGGACTGACCCGGGCCGCGGTCTCGGCATGGATCACCGGTCGCTCGGTGCCGCGTCCGTCCGTCATGGGTGAGATCGCGAAGGCACTCGGCACGGACCTCGGTACGGTGCACACCCGTACCACCGACACCCAGGCCGGGCTTCCCGTCACCTGGTACCACCGGCCCGGGTACCAGGACGGTGGGCGCGACGGCGGCAACGCCGCGGCCTTCGCGTTCGACGCGGACGTCCAGGTGCTCGCCCGGGAGACCTGTCAGAACAGTCTCGACGAGCGGATCGTGCAGAACGGCCGCCCGGTCCGCGTGCGGTACACGATCCACGAACTCACCGGTGAGGCCCTGGAGGCGTTCCGGGCCGCGGTCCTGTGGGACGAGCTCCAGCCCCATTACCGGGCGGTCTCCGAGTCCGCCGCCGATCAGAAGGTCGGACGCGTCGTGGACGCAGGTGTGCGGGACATGTTCGAGAACAGTCGCCTGATCCTCCTGCGGATCGACGACTACAACGCCTCGGGTCTGACCGGTGACGACTACGGCGACGGCAAGTTCGCGGCTGTCGTCCGCCGGCAGCTGGAGAGTCTCAAGTCCGGTCGAGGCGCGGGCGGTTCCTACGGTCTGGGGAAGGCCACCCTCTGGGCGACCAGCGCACTCGGCATGGTGCTGATCAACTCCACGCTGTCCGTCCCGCACGAGGGACGCACCGAACGGCGTGTCATCGGACGCCTGGAACTGCCGTGGCGTTCCGTCGACGGCAACCAGTACGCGGGCCCCGCATGGTTGGGTCGCCCCGACCCCGAGACACCCGGTGCGGAGGTGGTCCGTTCCTGGTGGGCGGACGAGGAGACGGTCGAACGTCTTCATCTCACCCGTGACAACGACGAGCCGGGCACGTCCTTCCTCGTCGTCGGTGCCCATGACGTGGCGAGCCTCGACCAGAGCAGACCGGACTCCGCCGAGGACGAGGAGAACGGGGCCGACGACGACGGGACCCGGGACATCCGCGTCATGCACCGCCGCCTGGTCGAGGCGCTGAGCCGGGATTTCTGGGCGGCCATGACCGGAGGCGGCAGCAGGCTCCCCCTGCTGGAGACCTCGGTCCGCACCCTGCGCAACGGCGAGGTCGTCATCGAGGAGGAGAAGGTCGACCCCACCGACGGACAACCCTCCCGTACCAGGGCGCTGCGCGCCTTCTACGAAGGGACGACCGTGGATCGTCTCACCGAGGCCGGTCAGGTGGCGCTCCGTACCGTCCCGCTCCGGTTGCCCCTGTCCGGGGGACGTGGTGGCACGCTCGGCACACACCCGGGGGTGCTTCTGGTCACGGAGGCGGAGGACAGGGACGGCGTGCCGAACCAGGTCCATTCCCTGCGCGGCAACCGGATGACCATCAAGAAGGCCGGCGTCCCCGGGCTGCCGCTGGGTGTCAACTCCTTCCAGGCCGTCCTGTTGTTGGGGAAGGCGGCCGGGGAGTCCGCGCCTTTCTCCGAGGAGGCCGAGGAGTTTCTGCGCGCCGCCGAACCGCCTGAGCACGACCGCTGGGGTCAGACCGAGGAGCTGACCCTCCGGTGGTCGCACACGGCACACCACCGCATCTCCAGACTGACCACCGAGGTCAACGCGGCGGTGAAAGGCCTCGTCGTCCGGCCTCGCAGCACCGGGTCACAGGAGAGCGCGAAGCTGCGCAAGAAACTCACCGTCCCGGCCAAGGGCACCGCGACCAAGCGCGCCGCCGGGCCGGCTCTGCCGGAGCTCGACGCACTGGAGGCCGAGATCGGTGTCGGTGGGGAGTGGCGGATCACGGCCGAGGTGAAGCTGCCGCGCGCCGAGGAACTGCCCGCGATGACACCGGTGGTCCTCCTCGACGTGCGGTCGGGCAGTCGCCCCAGGCTCGACTGGGCGGAGCTCGTCGCGGTGGAGGGATGCGAGGTCGACAGGGGGGTGCTCCGTTTCACGCCCCGCTCCCGTCGCGCCGTTTTCCGGGGCGCCACGGAGGTCACGAGCCATCCGGTGCGCACCGAACTGACGCGGCTGGTTCTCGAACTCCGTGCCGGCACAGGGAGTGAGGCATGAAGTTCTATCCGTACAAGCGGCTCAACCGTCCGATCACCGTGAGGGTGACCTCGGCCTCCCTCAAGCTGCCCGACGGCACACGCGACCGTCTGGACACCTCGGCGTACTCCACCCCCCAGCGGACAGTGGCCCTGGGCGTGGCGCAGCACGAGGAATGGGTGTCGGCCAGGATCGGTCTGTCGGCCACACTGCCTCCCGGGGCCACCGATCCGGATGCCCCGTGGAGCGACCTGCGGGTGCTGGCCGTGCTCACCGAGGGCGCCACCAACGTGCGTTCGTCCTTCGACCTGCGGCAGGACGCTCCGGACAGCAAGGAGTGGTCCGGTGAGATCCAGATGTTCCGCGACGACCATGTGGGCCGTGCCTCTCTGGCCGTCCATGCGGTGGCCACGGTCGGCGACGTGCCGGGTCGGTCGATCACGGAGACGGACGGGGACTGGACCGTCGATGTCGTCGCCGAGGAGCCGCTCGGTGGTCTGCGTCTCGATGTGAAGCAGGCGAGCTTCTCCAGGAGCGCGCGGGAGTGGTTGCGCCCGTACTCGGACGTGCCCTGGGTGATCGACGCCTCGGGCCGGCTGCCGCTGGTGATGATCAACACCGACATAGAGGGCTTCTCTGACCTCCTCGCCGGTGACAGCGGGGGGATCGAGAACAAGGTCCACGAGTTGTTGCTCTCACAGATGGCCACCGACGTATGGACCGCGGTGTTCCACAGCGCCGTGGGCGACCTGGAGGTCGAACCCGACGGGTCACCCGTGTTCCCCAGCGACTGGCGGGGCGAAGTGCTGCGGGAGATGCTGCCCGACGTCGCGCCGGGCCTCCGCGTCGAGGAGGCGCTCCGGCAGGTGCATCGCCGTCGGACCGACGACGCGGGATGGGGGGAGCTCCAGACCCGTGTCCACTACGCCGCGGTGCGCCGCGCCGGTGCGGGCAAGGCGCTCGCCAACGTCCTGCGCGCACTCCAGCAGATGAACCGAAGGGACAGCGCGTGATCGAGAAGCCGCACCACCTTCCCGATCGGCTCGGCCTGCTCGCCGCGACGGCCGCCGACCCCTTCCTCACCGAGGATCTTCTCCGGGGGGTCCAGGGGCACGGCGGCGTGGACCTGGCCAAGGTCGTCGAACCGCTGCCCGAGGACGACGCCCGATGGGCGGTGGAACCGCTCAGGGACCTGGTGGACGACGCGATGCACCAGTTCGAGGCCGCCCGGACGAACGCCGACGGCTGGCTCGCGCCTCGTCTGCATGCGACGCTGCGCCTCACTCGTCGTGAGGCCGCGGATCAGAGGCTGTGGAACCACCTGGCGCTGGCTGTCGCCCCGGACTACGTGGCGTTCCGTCATCCGCCGGCGCCCCGCCGTGGCGGTGGGCCGCCACGCATCAACCGGGACCGTTTCAAGGGGGCGGCGGACCGGCAGTGTTTCTCACGCCTGTGGTGGTTGGCGGAGATGTTCCGCAATGGTGGGGACTACACGCCGGTGCAGGCCGCCTGCGCCAACCAGGATCTGATCCACAACGCCCTGCGCCTGGACCTGATCGATCACCGACCCACCGCGCAGGCCCTCGTGCGTGTCCTGGAACGCGGGGTCCTCAGCACCGGTCGTGAGATCAACGGCCTCATGACGGCGATCAACACCGCCGGTGCCACCCTGGTGTACGACGTACTGGCCCCGGACGAGCCCCGTGACCCCGAGGCGCTCCGTCGGTGGATCGCGGAGGCGGAGTCCGCGCCCCCGGTGCCGCGCCACTCCCTGCCGGACGGGCCCGACGAGGAGCCCGTTCCGGAGAGGTCGGTGGCCGCACTCACCGACTACTTCGCCGAACTGTTCGAGACAGCCCCGGTCAGGGGGCGGACGCTTCAGGTGTGACGGCGAGGGGCATCCGCGCCAGCGGGTGCCCCTTCAGATGGCGATGTCCGCGGTTCTCCACCGGCTGCCCGGGCTTCCAGGTCTCCAGATCCTCGACGGCCTTGTTCAGCCTGGCCCTGGCCTCGGTCTCGCCCAGTTCCGGTTCGAGTACGTGCCGCAACACATGCAGGGCGAGCCTGGGCGGCACCGCGTTGCCGATCTGCTGGGACACGTCGTTGCCGCTCCAGGGGTACTCGACGGGGAAGGTCTGGAGCACTCCCGCCTCGGCGAAGGTGAAGCGATCGAAACGGGGCAGATCCTCGTCGGTGCCCTTCCGGACCAGACGGTTACGGGAGACCTTCCCCGTGATCGTGGCGGAAGGAGCGTCGTGGTCGCGTCGGCCGCGCGCCTCCGGATCCCCCCCGGTGCCGTAGTTCGAGACGACGGTATAGGGGGGACGTTCGTGCACCTTCTCCGGTGAGATCTGCCGCGCCCTGGCGAGGGCCTTCTCCATGGAGACCCAGCAGTCCTTCGCGCCTTCCGCGACGTCCTCCTCCGGAACTCCCAGCGGAAGGGTGTCCGGTTGCCCCGCTGCCCACGTCCGACCGGTGAGGCAGCCTCCCGTCCGGTAGCGCTCGTGACTTTCGGGCACCTGCGGGAGCGGCTCGCCCGAGGGGCCACACTTGTCGAGACGAGCCATCAGCACCGCTCGCCGTCGGGTCTGAGGCACTCCGAAGGCCTCGGTGTGCATCATCTGTGTCCCGGTCCGGTAACCCAGCGAGGCCAACACCTCGGCGTACGCCTTCCACACCGGCATCACCGCGGGCACCTGCTCGAGGACGACGGCCTCGAAAGGTTCCAGACCTGGCCGACGGCTTCTCTCGATCACCCACCACAGAGGTTGCAGGACCAGGCCCGTCCGCTCGTCGCCCAGCTCTTCGAGTTTGTCCCGCAACGCGTTGTGCTCGTCGTTCAGGTCGCTGAACTCTTTCAGGAGTCCCTTGAGTTCGTCGTCCGAGAACGGCAGTTTCTGCGGATTCCTGAGCGCTTTGAGGACCTGCTTGATCTCGTCGGCCGAGTTCCCGAGCTGTTCCAGCCTGTGCCTGATGGCCCTGCGCTTCGTGATCCGCAGCTCGTCGACCTCGCGCTTCTCGGCCTTGACGTCCCTTGCCCTGAACTCCTTGCGACGGAGTTCCTCGGAGATCTCGCGCCAGACCCCGAAGGTCTTCGTCCACTCCTGGTCCTCGGCACGCACGGCCTCGTGCAGGCGCCCGATGTACTCGAGCACCTGGTCCAGCGCCCTGCGGCCCGCTCCGTGACCGGCCACGGTGAACGTCTGGCAGGGTGGGCCCCCCGTCAGGACCTGCGCGCGCGGGAAGAAAGCGGCACGATACTGCCGGACATCACCTCGGAAGGTGTCCATCCCCGCCGCACGTCGGGTGGTGCAGGCACCGGGGTCCCATTCGATCCCGGTGACCTCGTGACCCAGGACGTGTGCCGCCACATCCAGCCCACCGGGGCCCGCAAAAAGATCCAGAATGCGGAAACCCACAGGTGAAACGTCTTCCTCGGCGATGTGGCTCATGGGCTTGAAGTGTAGCCGGCGTGCGCGGGTGATGATTCCCGCAATGCATCGGCCACCACTCGTCCCAGCGCCTCGCCCACGGGCGGCGGTGCCGCATTGCCCACCTGACGGTAGCGGGCGGTTTTGCCACCGGCGAAGCGCCAGTCCTCGGGAAAACCCTGGAGGAGGGCCGTTTGGTCCACGGTGATCCGGACCAGTCCCTCGTCGCCGAGGGCCGGGTTCCACTTGAAGTCGGGACCGGGCAGGTCGTCACCGAACGACTTCGTGTAGACCCCCATCCGCCGCCACGCGGCCTTCGTCCCGGTGGGACCGAAGTCCGGGCCTCCGTGTGCCTTGGACCCGCCCACCAAAGTGGGCGCCACGCCCGTCGCCTGGGCGGCCCAGCGGTCGGCGTCCGGCCAACCGTCCGAACGCATCGACGGCGCCAGCACCTCTCCCACCGACACGTGCGTGTGGACGGTGGGGCGGGGCGGTCGGAAGGCGCTCGCCCACTGCTGCTTGACGGCCACGAGAATGCCCAGCCTGCGGTCCTGGGGTACGCCGAAGTCGTATGCGTTCAGTACGAACCAGGTCAACTCGTAACCGAGGTGTTCCATCTCCTCACGGAGGAAGTCCCGCACCGGCGCGAACGCCTGCTCGTCGACCAGGGCCGGCACGTTCTCGATGATCAGCGCGCGTGGCTGCACGGCATGGACGAGATAGGCGGTCGCCCGGAGGAGACCGATCTCCGTGTCCGACGATCGCCCCGTCACCGTGGCGCTCGACCTGACGCGGGGCAGACCGGCGGCGAGCAGGTCGACGTCGTACGCCTCGGGATGGTCCACCGGATCGAAATCGAGCAGATCCGCGTTGAGAACGCTCCAGTGCGGCCGGTTGGCCCGGAGCGTCTCGCAGGCCCGTTGTTCGATGTCCACCAGAAGACGGGGAGTGAAGCCCGCCCGTTCCAGCCCGAGAGCCAGCCCGCCCGCACCCGCACACACATCGACGAACGTCAGCCCGGTCATCGAGCCCTCCTCCCGGATCGTCCGCGTCCGCCGGTCGCACGGCGTCGCTGCACCACCTCCACGATGCGCGACGCCACCGCTTCGGGTGGTTCATGCTCCCAGAACCGCAGGACCTCCCACCCGCCGGCCACGAGATGCTCGGTGGTCTCCACGTCGCGGGCGATGTTGCGGTCGAGCTTCTGTCGCCACCACTGCGCGTTCGACCTGGGCTGCGTCGCGTGTTCCGGGCACCCGTGCCAGAAACAGCCGTCGATGAGGACGGCCACCTTGACGGACGTGAACGCCACGTCGATCCGGCGCCTGGCCATCCCCGGCACCGGGTATTCCACGCGGTAGCGCAGACCGGCACCGTGCAGGAGCCGTCGCACGGCGAGTTCGGCCGCCGTGTCCTTGCTCGCCTGCCTGCTCATGCGGGCGGACACGGCGGGAGAGGACGGGGTGACATCTGGCACGGGAGCATTTTGCCGGCGGTCGACGCGCCTCGTGCGCCCGGGAGGAGAACCGGCTCCTCGGTCCCTTCCGTCTACGCCCCGTGACACTCCGCGTACCCCGCCTCCGTCCCGCACCAGCACTCCGACCCCCGCTGCGGTGGCCAGGCGATGGCTCGGCCTCGGGCTGCCAGGGTGGTCGCGTACTGGGGGAGGAGGGTGGTGTCCTGCGGGGAGGTGCCCTCCGACGCCGCGAAGGCCTCGTACGAGGGGACCGTGCCGGTGACGATGCCCAGGTTGGGGGTGCCGGAGGTGGCGAGTTCGCGCAGGGAGGTCTCTATGGTCGACAGGTGGGCCTCGTGGGAGGGGTATTCCGAGGTCAGGGCCGGGTACGCCGCGAGCAGCTCGGCCAGCTCGGGGGCCGGCCAGTGCAGGACGGCCACCGGGAAGGGGCGGGAGAGGGCCTCGCGGTAGGCGCCCAGTTCGGCGCGGAGGCGGGAGATCTCCGCCGCCAGTTCAGCCGGGTTGTCCGAGCCCAGGGACCACACGCGTTTCGGGTCGTGGAGTTCGTCCAGGGTGACCGGTGACGTGTGGAGGGTGTCGGCGAGGGTGTCCCAGTCGTCGTGGGGGAGGCCCCGCATGCGGCGGACGCGGTGCCGGCCGTAGAGGAGGGGGTGGGTGGAGGGAGCGGGCTCGGACGGGTCGGCCAGCAGCAGGCGGGCCGCCTCGGTGAACGTGTCCTCCGCCGCCTCCAGCTCGTCGTGGGCCTCCAGCGCCTCGGCGATGATCACCCAGGGGGCCGGGTCGCGCGGGGCCGAGGCGCGCAGGCCCTCGATGATCGCGCGAGCCTCGGCCTCGTGACCGTACTCCCACAGGTTCGACGCCTTCAGGGCGCGGACCAGGGCGGGGTTCTCCAGGGCTTCGGCGGTCGCCAGCAGGCGGTCGTACAGGGTGGTCGCCGCGGGGCGGTCACCGGACAGTTCCAGGTGGGCCGCCGCCCGGAGGAGGAGGACCTCGGCGTCCTCGGGGTACAGGCCGGCGGTCCGCTCCAGGCGTGCCGCTTCGGCGGTGTGGTCGACGTTCTCGGCAGGCGTGTCGGGGCGCATGGGGGACACCGTACTGCCGGCCGCTGACGGAGGTGCGGCGCGGTGGGGGTGTGGAAGGGGGGCGCGGGCTGGTCTCGGGTGCTTTCCGGTCAGGCGCGGTTCCGCCGCCGTACCGGACCGGGTGGATAGCTCACGGCTCCGATCGGGTATCTCCTTCCTCCGGTTCCGCCCCGCGTGCGAAATGAACGGGGCGCGGGGAACTCTCCTGGTGGTGCCGGGCGTTGTCGTGGTGCCGGGTGTTGTGTGCCGGGCATACTGACGTGACCGACACGGAAGGGGGGAGTGGCGATGCGCAGCCGGGCTGCCGTTCCGCGTCCCCTCGTCGTGGTGCTGGTCCTGGTGCACCTGCTGTTGCTCCAGGCCACGTCGCTCGGCACCGGCGGGCTGTCGGCCGCCGTCGCCCTCGCCGTGACCGCCACCGTCGCCGCCGGCCTCGCCGCGAGCGCCCTGCTCGCCGCCCGCGGTGTCCCCGCCCTGCCCCCCGCGCGCGTCCGCGAGGCGATACGCGACCGGGCCCGCCGTACGGCCTTCCTGCCCCAGCGCGACCCCGACGCGCCCGGCCGGCGGCGGCCCAGAGCTCCGGGGACCGCCGTCCCGGCGACCGCCGCGTAGGGCACGTACTTCCGCACGCCAGCGCGTGACCCCGCGCGGGTCGTCCTGCCGATCTCTCCTTCCTTCCCGGCACGACGAGACCCCCGGAGGGCTCAGCCATGTCCGTCGTCAGTCACCTGGTCGAACACCTCGCCCACCTGCTGACCCCGCTCTTCCACGCCTCCGCGGCGGCCGCCGCGGTCGTCCTGTCCACCGCGCTGGTACGGCTCCTGCTCCACCCGCTGTCCCGGGCCGCCGCCCGCGGCCGGCGCGCCCGGGCCGCGCTCCAGCCGAGACTCGCCGCGCTGCGCGCGAAGCACGCCGGCGACCCGCGGCGCCTCCAGCGGGCGGTGCTGGACCTGCACGCCGAGGAGAAGGTCTCGCCGCTCTCCGGTCTGCTGCCCGGTCTGCTCCAGCTCCCCGCCTTCTTCGTCCTCTACCACCTGTTCTCCAGCTCCACGATCGGCGGTGAGAGCAACGGCCTGCTGAGCCACCGGCTCCTCGCGGCACCGCTCGGCGGGCGCTGGTCCGACGCGCTCGCCGACGGCGGGGTGTTCGGCCCGGCCGGGCTGGTCTACGCCGGCCTCTTCGTCCTCGTCGCGGCCGTCGCCGCCGTCAACTACCGGCGCGCCCGGCGGACGATGGCCGAGCAGCCGATACCCGCGGGCACGGGGGACGCGGTGCCGGGGCTCGGCGCCGTCACCCGGGTGGCGCCGTTCCTGTCCTTCTTCACGCTCGTCACCGTGGCCGTCGTCCCGCTCGCCGCCGCCCTGTACGTCGTCACCAGTACGGCCTGGAGCGCCGCGGAACAGGCCCTGCTGTCCCGCTGAACGGGGTTCGCCGCGTCGCCGGGCAGGTCATGGCCACGGCCCCGCCCGGGCCGGGCCCGGTCCAGTCCGTGAACAGGGTCTTGCGGACTGGACGGCGGAATCGGAGGATCGTCCAGCCCTTCCGGCGACCGCACCCGCCGGCCGGGCGCCCGCGATCGAGGGAGATTGTGACCATGAAGCTGCTGCGAGTCGGTACGGCGGGCGCCGAACGCCCCGCGCTGCTCGACGCCCGGGGAACCCTCAGGGACCTGTCGGGCCTCGTGGACGACATCGACGGCGCGTTCCTCGCCGACGAGGCCGCGCTCGGCCGGGTGCGGGCGGCGGCGGAGAGCGGCGAGCTGCCGGAGCTGGACGCGGCCGGACTGCGGACCGGACCCCCGGTCGGCCGGATCGGCAAGGTCGTCTGCATCGGCCTCAATTACCACGACCACGCCCGCGAGATCGGCGCCGAACCGCCGCCCGAGCCGGTCGTGTTCCTCAAGGCGCCGGACACGGTCGTCGGGCCGTACGACACCGTGCTGGTGCCGCGCGGCTCGGTCAAGACGGACTGGGAGGTCGAACTCGCGGTCGTCATCGGCCGTACGGCCCGTTATCTGGAGTCGGCGGAGGAGGGCCTCGCGCACGTCGCCGGGTACGTGCTGGCGCACGACGTGTCCGAGCGGGAGTACCAGATCGAGCGGGGCGGGACCTGGGACAAGGGCAAGAATTGCGAGACGTTCAACCCCCTGGGCCCGTGGCTGGTGACGGCCGACGAGGTGCCGGACCCGCAGCGGCTCCCCCTCAGGCTGTGGGTGAACGGGGAGCTCCAGCAGGACGGCACGACCGCCGACCAGATCTTCCCCGTGGGTGAGGTCGTGCGTTACCTCAGCCGGTTCATGACGCTGTACCCCGGAGACGTCGTCAGCACGGGGACGCCGGCGGGGGTGGCCATGGGCCGGCCCGAGCCCAAGCCGTACCTGCGGGCCGGTGACGTGGTCGAGCTGGAGATCGAGGGGCTCGGACGCCAGCGCCAGGAGCTCAAGGACGCCTGAGCCCCCCGGTCAGACGCCGAGGAACCTCTCCAGCGCCGCCACCACCAGCTCGTGATCCTTGAGTTGGGGCAGGCCCGACACCGTCACCGCGCCGATGACGCCCACGTCCTCGACGCGGATCGGGAAGGAGCCGCCGTGCGCCGCGTAGGCGTCCGGGTCCAGGCGGGAGGAGTCCTCGAACGTCGTCCCCTTGGCGCGGAACCGGGTCCCGACCAGGTAGGAGGAGGCGCCGTAACGCTCCACGACCCGGCGCTTGCGGGTGATCCAGGCGTCGTTGTCGGGTGTGGAGCCCGGCAACGCCGCGTGGAAGAGCTGCTGCCCGGCGCGGTGGATGTCGACGGCGACCGGTGCCCGGCGCTCCCGGGCCAGCTCCACCAGGAGCGAACCGAGGGCCCAGGCGTCGTCGTTGGTGAACCGGCGGAAGACCAGGCGGCGTTCCTGCGCCTCCAGTTCCTCCGCGCTCGGGGTGGTGCCGGGGGCGGTCGTGGACGAGGTCATCAGAGGGCCACCGTCGCCTTGTCGCGGGCGGACCTGCGGGCCGCTTCCAGTACGTCGAGCGTGGCGGCGGCCTCCAGGGCCGTCACCGGGTTGGGGCCGGCGCCGGTCAGGGCGGCGGCGACGGCCGCGTAGTAGGCGGGGTAGTCACCGGGGAGGGTCGGCACGGGGGTGCCGCCACCGGTCAGCGGGGACTCCCCGGAACCGATCCGGCCCCACAGCGCCTCGTCCTCCGCGCCCCAGTCGGGCGTGGTGCCGGGGCGGCTGCCCTCGCGCAGGGCCGCCTCCTGCGGGTCCAGGCCGTACTTGACGTACCCCGCGCGGGAGCCGAGCACCCGGAAACGGGGGCCGAGCTGGGCGGTCGTCGCGGAGACGTAGAGGTGGGAGCGGACGCCGCTCGCGTGGGTGAGGGCGAGGAAGGTGTCGTCGTCGGCCTCGGCGCCGGGACGGCGGACGTCCGTCTCGGCGTAGACCTCGGTGACCGGGCCGAACAGGACGAGGGCCTGGTCGACGACGTGGCTGCCGAGGTCGTAGAGCAGGCCGCCGATCTCCGCCGGGTCACCGGATTCGCGCCAGCCGCCCTTGGGCTTCGGGCGCCAGCGCTCGAAACGGGACTCGAAGCGCCAGGCGTCGCCGAGTTCACCGTCGGCCAGGAGCCCGCGCAGGGTGAGGAAGTCGTTGTCCCAGCGGCGGTTCTGGAACACCGACAGCAGCAGGCCGCGCTCCTCGGCGAGCGCGGCGAGACCGCGCGCCTCCGCAGCCGTGCCCGCGACCGGCTTGTCCACGACCACCGGCAGCCCCGCTTCGAGCGCGGCGGTGGCCAGCGGTACGTGCGTCTTGTTCGGGGAGGCGACGACGACCAGGTCCAGTTCGTCGGCGCGGGCGAACAGCTCGTTGGCGCCGGCGGCGAACCGGACGTCCGGGAACTCGGCGCGGGCCTGCCGCTGCCGCTCCGGCTGGGAGGTGACCACCGTGTCCAGGGCGAGGCCCTCGGTGGCGGAGATCAGCGGGGCGTGGAAGACGGAGCCGGCGAGGCCGTAGCCGATCAGGCCGACGCGGAGGGAGGCAGAAGTCATGCCACCTACTTTGGCAACGCTGTTGCCAAAGTGCAAGCGGCGGGGACAATGGGTCGCGTGAACAGGACGAGGAGCGGCGGACCGGCGGGAGCCAATCTGGGCGCGGTGCGCAGCCACAACACCGCGCTGGTGCTGGGGCTGCTGCGGGACGCCGGGGCGGAGGGCATCAGCCGGCTGGAGATCGCCGAGCGCACCGGCCTCACCCCGCAGGCCGTCAGCAAGATCACCGCGCGGCTGCGGGACGAGGGCCTGGCCGCAGAGGCCGGCCGGCGCGCGTCGACCGGCGGCAAGCCGCGGACCGTACTGCGGCTGGTGCCGGACGCGGGGCACGCGGCGGGCGTCCACCTCGACCGCGACGAGCTGCGGGTGGTACTGGCCGACCTGGACGGGGCGGTGGTGGGGGAACACCGCGCCGCGCTGGACCTGGGCGCGGGCGCGCGCGCCGTGCTGGACGCGCTGTGCGGCACGGTCGAGGCGCTCGTGGCGGACAGGCTGGGCGGGCCGGGCCCCGGCGCCGGGGGCCTCGCCGGGGTCACCTCACTGCTGGGCGTGGGGGTCGCGCTCCCCGGACCGCTGGACCACGCCCACGGGATCCTGCACCGGGTGACCGGGTTCCCCGAGTGGGACGGCTTCCCGCTGCGGGACGCGCTCACGGAGCGGCTCGGGGTGCCGGTGGCGGTCGACAAGGACACCAACGCCGCCGCGCTCGGACTGGCCGTCGGCGATGCGGAGGGGACCGCCGGTGACTCCTTCGCCTATCTGCACCTCGGGACGGGGCTCGGCGCCGGCCTGGTGATCGGCGGGACCGTGCACCGGGGGACGCGGACCGGGGCCGGCGAGTTCGGCCACCAGGTGATCCAGCTCGACGGACCGCCGTGCGAGTGCGGCGACCGGGGGTGCGTCGAGGCGCTGTGCCTGCGCGCCGTCGCCCGGGGGGAGGTGGCCGAGGCGGCCCGGGTGCTGGGGGTGGCGGCCGGCAACCTGGTGGGACTGCTGGACATCGACGTGGTCCTCCTCGGCGGCCGGACGATCGCGGGCGCGCCCGAGGCGTACGTGCGTGGAGTGGGCGAGGTGCTGGCGGCGCGGGCCCGCCGGGAAGGGGCGCCCGCCGGGGGCGTACCGGTACGGGTCGCTCCGCGGGGGGAGCGGGCGGTGGCCGAGGGCGCGGCCCAACTCCTCCTGGCCCCCCTCTTCGGCCACGCCGTCACCTGACCCCTGGGGCCACACCAACTCCAGCACCTCGACAGCCCCCGGCGCCCCCACCTTCGAGGCCCCGACCGCCCCCGGCACCTCTCCGGTCCAGGCCACCCCCGCCCCGGCCAGGGCCCCGCAGCGCTTCCGGCACCCCCCAGCCCAGGCCACCCCCACCCCGCCAGGGGCGCGGGGAACTGCGCGACCGGCCGCGACCGCACCGGCAGCCGGCAACGCGCGGCACCCCCCGCCCCGGCCAGGGCCCCGCAGCGCTTCCGGCACCCCCAGCCCAGGCCACCCCCACCCCGCCAGGGGCGCGGGGAACTGCGCGACCGGCCGCGACCGCACCGGCACCCGGCAACGCGCGGCACCCCCCGCCCCGGCCAGGGCCCCGCATCGCTTCCGGTACCCCCCAGCCCAGGCCACCCCCACCCCGCCAGGGGCGCGGGGAACTGCGCGACCGGCCACGACGCACCCGCACCCGAGAACGCCCCGCCCGCCCGCTCGCCCGCGCAGCCGCCCCCCGCTGATCGAGCGGACTTCCACCCCGCCCCGGAGTGGCGGCACCGAACCCCCCACCCCACCCGGCAGGGTCATGTGTTCATGCGACTGCGCACGTCCCTGACCCTCTCCCTGGCCACCGGCGCCGCCACCGCCACGGTCATCGTGCCCGTGCCGTCGGACGCCGCCGCCTTCGCGGACTCGACCTCCACCTCCACCCCCACCTGCGCCGGCACGGACGCGCGGGCCTTCCCGCTGGCCACCCGGATCCGCGGTGGCCCCGGCTCCTACGAGGCGGGCGGTGGCTACGGCACCTGGTACATCGACCTGACCAACACGACCCGCCGCGCGTGTGCCCGTATCCACCCGGTCGTCGTCCTGGCCGACGACCGGAAGGCCCTGCGGCCGGACCAGCCCCAGCTGGACTTCTACGAGGGTCCCCGGGTCCGGCCGGTCACGTTCGAAAGCACCGACGCGCACGAACTGGTCGGCGTGCTCGACGGCGCCGGGTTCGACGGGTTCACCGTGCCGCCGGGAGGCACGGTCAGCGTCCGGGTCCGCCTCGCGCTCACCTCCGAGGCACCGGCGGTGCGGGTGACGGCCAACGCCGCCGCCGTGCAGCGCCGGGGCGACGACGGGGACTGGGTCGGGGAGTCCAACGTCTACCGCTTCTCGATCGACGGCGCCGACAAGGACACCGAAGACACCCAGGACACCCAGGACACCCAGGACACCCAGGACACCCAGGACACCCAGGACACCCAGGACACGCAGGCCACCGAGGACACCCAAGAGGCCCGGGAGACCCAGGGAACCCAGGACACCGGGAAGGTGTCGCCCACCCCGTCCGGCGGCGCGTCTGCCGGCCCCGCCATCACCGCCGCCCCCACCGCCACCCAGGCCGTCTCCCCGCCCTCCCCCGGGGAGACGCCGGCGGAAGAGGAGGAGGCCGGTGAGGACCAGCCGGCCCAGGTGGCCCAGGCGGCCGGGGAGGCGCAGGCGGCCGGGGAGCGGGCGCGCGAGCTGGCGCGTACCGGGCCGGAGCGGGCCCGGGCGCTGTTGGTGGCCGTGGCGGCGCTGCTCGGTGTTGGCGCGGCCACGTTCCTGCTGGTCCGGCGCCGCCGTCGCTGAGCGGCGCGCACCCCGCCACCCGGCACCGGGAGCACTGCCCGGTGATCGGCAGGGTACGGATCAAGCCGGGCTGGCTAGGCTGTGGGCGTCGGTACGCCGTGGTTCCGGCGCCCCCGCTTCTCGCCCGTACGTACGCCTGGAGACGCTCAACATGGCAGACCGCAAGCCCATCGAGTCATGGCTCACCGACATGGACGGCGTCCTGATCCACGAGGGGGTGCCGATCCCCGGTGCCGACGCCTTCCTGAAGCGGCTCCGCGAGTCCGGCCGGCCCTTTCTGGTGCTCACCAACAACTCCATCTACACGGCCCGTGACCTGCACGCCCGGCTGCGCCGCATGGGCTTGGACGTGCCGGTGGAGAACATCTGGACCTCGGCGCTGGCGACCGCCCAGTTCCTGAACGACCAGCGGCCCGGCGGCAGCGCCTACGTCATCGGCGAGGCCGGTCTGACCACCGCCCTGCACGACATCGGCTACATCCTCACCGACCACGATCCGGACTTCGTGATCCTCGGTGAGACCCGGACCTACTCGTTCGAGGCGCTGACGAAGGCGGTCCGTCTCATCAACAACGGCGCCCGGTTCATCGCGACCAACCCCGACAACGTCGGCCCCTCGGTCGAGGGCGACCTGCCCGCCACCGGCTCGGTCGCCGCGCTGATCACCGCCGCGACCGGCAAGAAGCCGTACTTCGTGGGCAAGCCGAACCCGCTGATGATGCGGGCCGGTCTGAACGCGATCGGCGCGCACTCGGAGACGTCCGCGATGATCGGGGACCGCATGGACACCGACGTGCTCGCCGGCCTGGAGGCCGGGATGCGGACGTTCCTGGTGCTGAGCGGCGTGACCCGGCCGGACGACGTGGACCGCTACCCCTTCCGCCCCTCCCAGGTCGTGGACTCCATCGCGGACCTGGTCGACCTGGTCTGAGACACGACCGGACACGACCGGCGGCCCCGGCCGGTCCGTACCGGTCGTTACCGCCCGTCCGCCCGCCGCTCCGCCCGGCCGAAACCCGGCCTCACCCGTTCGGAGCAGCGGGGCGTGTCCCTGGGATGCGTGGGCGGGCCGCCCGGGGGAGCCTCCTTGGTGACTGGAGGTTCACGATGGGCTCACTACGCCTCACTCTCTGCACCGGATCGCTGGCCGTGGCCGCGCTCGCCCCGGCGGCCCACGCCGTCGCGGCGGACGGCGGCTCGGTCGCCGTGACGCCCGCCTCCCCCACGCCGGGCGCCGACGTCGCGCTGCGGGTCAGTGGCTGCACGGGCCGGCAGGCCACCGCCGCCTCGGCGGCCTTCGTCGCCGACGCCCGGCTGGCCGGCGGCCGGGGAAGTCTGTCCGGCGAGACCCGGGTCCGCACCTCCATCGAGCCCGGCGCCTACGACGTGCGCATCACCTGCGCCGACTACGCCATCACCGGCAGGATCACGGTGACCCGGGCGGCGGCGACCGGGCGCGAGGAACCGGTCCGGCTGCCCGACGCGCCCGCGTCCCCCGTCGCCCCGGTCCCGGCGGGCGGCGGCGGCACCGCGCACTTCGCCACGGTGGCCACCAGCGGCTCCGGGCCGGACACCGCCCAGGCGGCCACCGGTCTGGCGCTCGCCGGCATCGCCGCGGTCGCCGTCGGGCTCCGGGCCCGCCGGAGCCGCGGTGGCCGCTGAGACCCGCCGTGGGCGACGACCACGGGAGCGCCACCGGCACCGGACGGCTCGTCACCTGCCTGGCCTGGGCGGTGCTGCTCTTCGGCCTGTGGCTGTGGGGGCGCGGGGTGACGGGCGTGCCGCACGGCGCGGGCAGTCCGGCCACGGGTGACGTCCTCGGCCTCCCCGCCGGTCAGGTCCGGCTGCCCTCCGCGGCGGCTCCCCTGCGCCCCGCGACACCGCAGCGTCTCGACGTCCCCGGGATCGGCGTGCAGGCACCGGTGGTGGTCCGCGGTCTGGACGCCCAGGGAGCCGTGGACCCGCCGCCCTACACCCAGCCGGGCGTGGTCGGCTGGTACGGCGCCGGTGCCGCGCCCGGCGCCCGGGGCGTGGCCCTGCTGGTCGGGCACGTCGACACCCGGACCCGTCCCGCCGTCTTCTACCGGCTCAGCACGCTGAAGGCGGGCGCGAGGGTCCGGGTGGTCCGGGCGGACGGCAGGGTCGCCGAGTTCACCGTCGACGACGTGCGCGTGCTGCCCCGCGAGGGCTTCGACGCCCGGCAGGCCTACGGTCCCCGCGAGCCCGGCCGGGCCGAGCTGCGGCTGATCACCTGCGGCGGCACCTTCGACCGGGCCGGCGGCAGCTACACGGCCAATGTGGTGGTCTCCGCGTACCTGACCGGCACCGGCCGCTGAGGGACGCCCCTACCGGTTGGCCGCGGCGGCGGGGGAGAGGCGGGCGCGGATGTTGCCGAAGTGGTCCCGTATCGCCCGCTCGGCCCGCAGGGAGTCGCCGGAGCGGACCGCGTCGAGGATCTCCCGGTGCTGGCGGCAGGTGACCCGAGGGTCCTGCGGCAGGTCCACGAGGTCCCGCCGCACCAGGTGGAAGGCGTCCCAGAACGCCTCCAGCACCTCGCCGAGCAGCACGTTGTCCAGTCCCCGGTAGAGGGTGGCGTGGAAGGCGCGGTCGGTGCCGGCGAGGCCCGTCCCCTCGGCGGCCTCCCGTTCCATACGGTCCACGAGCGCCTCCAGCGCGGCGAGGTCCGTCTCCGGCAGCCGCCCGGCCAGCCGGGACACGAGCCCGGTCTCGACGGCCTCGCGCAGTTCCAGGAGCTGGAGCAGGGAGTCCTCGCCGCGGCGGTGGCCGGCGACGGTCCGGAAGGCGAGCCCCTCGATCATCGGCGCGAACGACATGGCGCCGACGTACGTCCCGAATCCGTGCCGGATCTCCACGATGCCGACGGCCTGGAGCGCCTTCAGGGCCTCGCGGACCGAGTTCCGGCTCACCCCGAGGAGCCGCATCAGCTCGGGCTCGGTGGGCAGCGGGGCACCCGAGGGCAACCGCTGGTCCACGATCAGTTTCTTGATCTGTTCCTGAAGGTCCCGGGCTGCCATGGCGAGAGGGTATCCGGCCATTGTGGGGCATGCGGAAGGCCCCCCGCTCGCGCGAGGGGCCTTCCGGTCGGTGCGCCGCCAGGGACTCGAACCCCGGACCCGCTGATTAAGAGTCAGCTGCTCTAACCAACTGAGCTAGCGGCGCCTGCTGACGAAGAGAACTCTACCCGACCCGTCGGCGTGCTCCGACCACCCCGGACGGGCGTGGCTGCCGGCCGGGGGGCGGGCGTACATCATTCGGACCGTCAACATGCGCGTGCCCGCGACAGTTGGAAAACTGGCCGACGTGCACACCCGCGGACATATCACCCCTGAATGTGAGGCGGATCGCATGACCGCTCCGGTGTTCGAGGACGTGGAACCGGCGAGCGACTGCGACTGTCCCGGCTGCGGCCCGCGGCGGCGGGCGGCCCCCCTCCCGGCGTCCGCCCGCCTCGGCGGTCATCCGGCGGCCCGCGGGGTCGTGGTGGTGGCCACCGCCTCCGCCGTCCTCGGCGCGGTCCCCCCGGCCGCCGCCCTCACCCCCGCCCACTTCCCGCACCGGCAGGCCCTGCCCGGCGACGGCGAGCCCAGCACCCCGCAGGGCAAGAAGGGCCCGCTGTACGGGGCGGCGACGCCCTCGCCGGGGACCGCCGCCGGGCCGGTCCCTCCCGCCACCCGGACCGAGATCGTCAACCGGGCCAGGACCTGGGTGGCCGCGCAGGTGCCGTACAGCATGGACGACTACTGGTCCGACGGGTACCGGCAGGACTGCTCGGGCTTCGTCTCCATGGCGTGGGGCCTGCCGGGCAACGAGTGGACGGGCAGCCTCGACCAGTACGGCGTGCGGATCACCAGGGAGGAGCTCCAGCCCGGTGACATCCTGCTGTACCACAACCCGGACGACCCCGAGCGCGGCTCCCACGTGGTGATCTTCGGCGGCTGGACGGACCACACGCGCACGTACTACACGGTGTACGAGCAGACGCCCCCGGAGGCCCGCCGCCAGGCCACGCCCTACCCCTACTGGAGCGACACCGACAAGTACGTCCCCTACCGCTACAAGGGCGTGACGGCGGTCACCGCCGGCGCGGCGGCATCGGCGACACCGGTGGCCTATCCGGGCGCGGACTCCTTCGGGCCGGGCGCCGACAACGCGTACGTCACCCTGCTCGGCCGGATGCTGGCAGCCCGGGGCGCCGGCGCCTCCTACCCCGACGGGCCGGGGCCGGTCTGGGGCGAGGCGGACCGGCAGGCCACCCAGGCGTTCCAGGAGGCCCAGGGCTGGACGGGCGCCGACGCCGACGGGCTGCCCGGGCCGGGCACCTGGGAGCTGCTCGTCACCGGCGCGGGCGAGAACGCCGGGGCCGGGGCGGCCGGACCGGACCGGCGGGCGCCCGGCTACCCCGGCCGGGGCTCCTTCCGGCCGGGCGCGACCGGCGACCACGTCACCCGGCTGGGCGCGCAGCTGGTGCGGCGCGGATTCGGCCGGTTCTACCCGCTCGGTCCGGGCCCGCACTGGGGCGAGGCCGACCGCCGGGCGGTGGCGGCGTTCCAGCGCGCCCAGGGTCTGCGGGGCCGCGCGGCGGACGGCTACCCGGGCCCGGACACCTGGCGCCGCCTGTTCGCCTGACGTCCGCGACCCCCCCGTACGACAAGCGCGGGACCCCGTGGGGCCCGTACGACCACGTCACCCTGTCCATGACGCATCTGGCGCGGAGGCTGGAGGCTCGCATGAGTACCACCACATCGCACACACCACCCGAGTCCGAGGGGCATCCGGAGGGCGGCGCCGGGGGTCCCGCCACCCGGTCGGCCCGCCTCATCCAGAACGAGGTGACCACCGAGATCCCCGTCCACCTGCTCTTCCGGGACGACCCCGACCCGGTGCGGGTGCCGCTGAGGCCGGCCGTGGTGGCCCGCCGGCAGGGCACCGGCGAGCAGCCCCGCCAGCGCCGCCCGGCCCCGGTGCGCCGGCCGCCGCTGCCGGAGGTCGACCCGGAGCTGGTGGAACGTCCGGCGCGGGTGCTGCCCGGGGCGGCCGGGGTGCTGGCCGGGGCGTGCGGGTTCACCGGGTGCCTGGCCGCCGCCTGGTGGGCGGGGAGCCTGCCGCCGTACGTGTCGGAGGCGCTGCGGCTGCCGGCGTACGCGGGCGTGGGTCTCGGTCCGGCGCAGTGGGCGGCGTACGCCGGGGCGGGGGCGCTCGGCGCGTTCGGCTTCGGCGGGCTGACCCGGTGCCGGACCGGGCGGGCCTGGGTGCTCGGCCTGTTCGGCCGCTACCGGGGGACGGTTCGGCGCACCGGGTTGCTCTGGGTGAACCCGCTGGTGCGGCGCCGACGGGCGGACGTGCGGCTGCGGCACTGGCGCAGCGGGGCGATGGCGGCGGCGGACCCCGACGGGATGGCGCTGCGGGTGGTCGTGCTGGTGGTGTGGCGGGTGCGGGACACCGCGCGGGCCCTGCTCGGCGTCGAGGACCACGAGGACTACTTGCGCGAGTGCGTGGCGGCGGCGCTGGCCCGGGTGCCGGTGGAGCCGGCGGGCGGGACGCGGGGCGGGGTGACGGCGGCCGGGGACGCGCTGACCCGGCTGGTGGCCTCGGAGACGGCGCCGGTGGGGCTGGAAGTGTTCTCGGTACGGCCGGTCGCGGTGGAGTACGCCCCCGAGGTGGCCCCCGCGATCCACCGGCGCCGGCTGGCCGCGCTGGACGCCCGGCAGCGGGCCACCCTGCTCAACTCGGTGGTGGACTCGGTGGAGGACACGGTGACCCGGCTGACCGTGCGCGGACTGGTCGAACTCGACGACTACGAGCGCAAGGTGCTGGTCCGTGATCTCACGGTGGCGTTCTGCTCGGGCCGGACGGAGCCCGTCTAGGGGGATCGCCGATTGGTATGGACATGTTCAACTTCCGGTAATAACCTGAGACTTGGTCTAGACCTTCCCTGCACCAGCTCATCGAACTCCCCACGTTCTCCAGGAGCGGCAGCATGCGCACCAAGACCAAGTTGTCCGCAGTCGTGCTGGGCGCGGTGACCGCCGGAGCCTTCGCGCTCTCCACCGGCGGCGCCAGCGGGCACGGCTACACCGACCTGCCCATCAGCAGGCAGAAGCTCTGTCAGAACGGCACCGTGGCGAACTGCGGCCAGATCCAGTGGGAGCCGCAGAGCGCCGAGGGCCCCAAGGGCTTCCCGGCCGCCGGTCCCGCCGACGGCCAGCTCTGCAACGCGGGGCAGGGCCAGTTCTCGCAGCTCAGCTCGCCCACCACGCCGTCCGGCGCGGCCTGGCCCACCACGCGCGTGACCGGCGGTCAGTCCTACACGTTCCGCTGGCAGTTCACCGCCATGCACGCCACGACGGACTTCAAGTACTACGTCACCAAGCCGGGCTGGAACCAGAACCACGCCCTGAGCCGTTCGGACCTCAACCTCACCCCGTTCCTGACCGTCCCCTACAACGGCCAGCGCCCGCCGTCCACCCTCAGCCACAGCGGCACCCTGCCGAGCGGGCTGAGCGGTCACCACGTCATCCTCGCGGTGTGGACGGTCGCCGACACCGGCAACGCCTTCTACGCCTGCTCGGACGTCACCTTCTGACCCGCGTCCGGGAACGATCCAGCAACTGAGCTTCCCCTGAGGTCGGCGGCCCGCCCGGTCGGATAGGTTCCGGCCACGCCGACCGACCGGAACGGCGGACCGACCTCGGGGGAGCCTCATGGAACTGTTCTTCTACGCCGTGCCCGGCGTCATGCTCGTCGCCTTCGCGTTCGCCGCCCAACGCCTGGTGCGGCGCGCCCGGCGGATCAGCCGGACGTGGGCGGACGGCCTGACGGCCGAGGCGCGCTGCCTGCGCATGTACACGACGACCAGCGGGGGCGGCGGCGACACGTCGGTACACACCACGCTGCACCACGTCTACGAGTTCACCACCCGCGAGGGACGCACGGTCCGCTTCGCGGAGGAGAACGGCCCCGCCACCGTCCTGGAGGGCGACTTCACGACCGTCCGGTACCTGCCGGAGGCCCCCGAGCGGGCCACCGCCCTGCCGCCGGCGCCCGGCAAGCTCGCCGCCGGCACCGGCTGCCTGCTCGCGTTCCTCGGCGTGGCCGCCGCTTTCTGCGTCGGCTTCATGGTCCTCGCCCACACGATCTTCGCCGAGTCGGAGGGCCTGATGCCGTGACCCGCCCGGCGCCGGGAACGGCGAAGGGCCCCTCGCGCGAGCGAGGGGCCCTTCTTCCGTGTGCGCCGCCAGGGACTCGAACCCCGGACCCGCTGATTAAGAGTCAGCTGCTCTAACCAACTGAGCTAGCGGCGCATGACTCCCGCCGTCCGCTGTACGCGGCCGGCGACGAAGAAAATAATACCTGGTCCGTCGGGGTGCCGCTGACCACCCCGAGCCGTGCGGCGACGCCCTCACAGCGCCATCGAGAGCAGGACCGGCGCCGCGCCGCGGTTAAGGGTCCGCACCGCCTGCCTCAGCCGGTGCGCCTCCCGCACCGGCAGCGACAGCGCCAGACACCCCACCGAGGAACCCGCCGTGACCGGGACGGCCGCGCAGACCGTACCGACCGCGTACTCCTGGAGGTCGAGCACCGGCACCGTGGGCGGCTGGGACTCCAGCCGTGACAGCAGCAGCTTGTCACTGGTGATGGTGTGCGAGGTGAGACGGGCCATCCGGTGCCGGGAGAGGTGGTCGCGGCGGCCGTTGTGGTCCAGCTGGGTCAGCAGGCTCTTGCCGACGGCGGTGGCGTGCGCCGAGGAGCGGAAGTCCACCCACTCGTTGACCGCCGGGGTGGCGGGGCCGGCCGCGTACTGGGTGACGCTGACCTCGCCGTCGACGTAGCGGCTGAGGTAGACGGCCGCGCCGACCGCGTCCCGCAGCCGGTCCAGGGTGTGCTGGAGCCGGTCGCGCAGCGCGCGCTCCCGGCCGTGCGCCGAGGTGAGCCGGCGCAGGGCGTCACCGGTGACGTACGCCCCGCCGGTGACCTGCGTGACGTAGCCCTCGCGGCGCAGCATGCGCAGCAGCGCGGTGAGCCGCGCCGGACCGAGGGCGGTACGGCGTGCCAGCACGGTGTCGGTGACGCCGGCGGGGTGCCGGGCCACGGTATCCAGCACCCGCAGCGCGTCCTGGACGGAGTGGTACGGGGTGGTCGGCTCGATCCTCATGGCGCTCGCTCCCCCTCGGCCGCGATCCGGTTCGCCGGATCCTCACCACGATAGCCGCCGGGCACCCTCCGGGCAGAGGGCCTTGGTGAGATCACGCCCGCCCGTTCGACCACCGGAACCCACAAGGGGGAACACGCGCCCGGAGCCGCCGAACGGTGTGGCGTGGCGGCGGGGTAGTGGGCTGCCCCCGGGGCCCGGTGGGTATGGGGGAGCGGGTTGCCGGTGCTGTCCCGGGTGGTGGGGCCCGGTGGCGGGTTCGTGCCTCGCATCGGTCAGTGTCCGGGCGCGGATCCGCAGGTCCGGTGGGCCACGGGGCGGCCTGTCCCCCGTCCGGCGTTCGGCGGGCTGCGCCGGGGAGATGCCGATCCGTTTCGCCATGGGCGAGGGAGCGGGCTGCCGGGCGCTGCCCCGGCGCGGCACGGGGTCCGGTGGGCGTGGGCGCCGCCCTGCGCAGCGGGGCCGGGGGCGGGTGCGTGCCTTCCGTAGGTCAGTGTCCCCGGGGGCGGCCTGTGCCGCGCCCCGCGTTCGACGGACCGCGTCGGGGAGCCCTCGGCCCGTGTGGCGGGGGAGGTGGGAGTGCGCTGCACCCCGCGGGGCGCGGGGTTCGGTGGCGTGGGGGTTGGGTTGCCAGGTGCTGTCCCGAGTGCAGGCACCCGGTGGGTGGGGCTGTGGCTTCCGTCGGTCAGGGGCCGGCTGCGTACGCGCGGGGCTGGTGGGCCACGGGGGCGGCAGGCGGGCGTGGGGGAGTGGTTGCCGGGTGCTACCCCAGGCGGTGGGGTCGTGGCTTTCGGGGATCAGGGGCCGGGTACGTAGCCGCGGGTCTTGTCGACCACGTTCGGCAGTGGGCGGCCCGCCGCCCAGCGCTCGTACGACGCGACGAACTGCGCGCCCAGCTCGTCCCGCCAGCCGGCCGTGTCGCCGCTCATGTGCGGTGACACGATCAGCCCCGGCAGCTCCCACAACGGGCTGTCCGGCGGCAGCGGTTCGGCGGCGAACACGTCCAGGGCCGCGCCCGCGATCCAGCGCCGGGCCAGCGCCCGGGTGAGGGCCTCCTCGTCGACCAGCCCGCCCCGGCCGACGTTCACGAAGAAAGCCGAGGGCTGCATCACGCCGAACCGGTGCTCGTCGAACATGCGGTACGTCTGCCCGGTCAGCGGAGCCGCCGCGATCACCCAGTCCGCGCGGGCGATCAGCCGGTCGAGGTCGGCCGGGCCGTGCACGCCGGTCCGCGGCTCCCGCCCGACCAGCGCCGTCGTCACGCCCAGGGCCTTCAGCGTGCGGGCGGTCGCCCGGCCGATCGGGCCGGAGCCGACCACGCACGCGCGCGTGCCCGCCACCCGACGGCCCTCCCGGTGCCGCCAGGTCCGCTCCCGCTGGAGCTCCAGGGTGCGCGGCAGGTCCTTGGCGACCGCCAGGACGAGGGCCGCCACGTACTCGGCGACCGGCTGGTCGAAGACGCCGCGCGCGTTGGTGACCACCGTGTCCGACGCGGCCAGTTCCGGGCACATCAGATGGTCGACCCCCGCGCTGGCGGTGTGCACCCAAGCCGGCCGGGGCCCCTCGCCGGGCCAGGCGGCGCGCACCGCGTGCGAGGTGAAGTCCCAGACCAGCAGGACGTCCGCCGCCGGCAGCCGTTCGGCCAGGTGCGCGGCGTCCGTGTGCACGATGCGGGCACGGCCGGTGAGGCGGCCGAGCCGGGGCGGCGGATCGGCGTCGAGGACGAGGACGGTCGGCGTCATGCGGGGCGGCTCCCGGCGTCTGGCCTGCGCGGACGGCCCACGCTCGCACCCGGGCCCACCGCCGTCAACAACGCCGTCGCGGCCATTCGCCGCCCGCCCCGGCCGGCGCGTGGGGTGCCGCGATGTGGGCAGCGCGGCGCCGAGGGGGTATCCGCACCATGAGGCCGTGCCGGGCGCCGCCGCACGCGGCGTACCGCCCACGGCCCGTACCGCCCGACGCACAGCAGGAAGGCTGGACATGACCGCACTCGGACTCCTCACCCCGGGCCACTCGGCCGAGGACGACTATCCGCGCATCGAGCAGCTCCTGGGCAGCGACGTCCGGCTGGACCTGGCGCACACCGGCACCGGCGGGGACGCGCTGCCGCTGGACGCGCCGGACGCGGCCGAGCGGCTCACCGACGGCATGGCGGCGCTGCGGCTGGCCGGGGCGGAGGCGGTGGTGTGGGCGTCCACCAGCGGCAGCTTCGGGCAAGGCTGGGACGGCGCTCAGGCCCAGGTGCGGACTCTGGCCCGGCTGGCCGGGATGCCGGCGTCCTCGACGTCGTTCGCCTTCGTGCACGCGGCCCGGGAGATCGGCGTCCGGCGGGTGGCGGTCGGCGCGACCTACCCGGAGGAGGTGGCCGCACGGTTCGCCGCGTTCCTGGGGGACGGCGGCCTGGAGGTCACGGGAGTGCGGTCCTCGGCGGCCGTCACCGCCGGCCGGGCCGCCACCTGGGACGAGGAGGACCTGCTGACGCTGGCCCGCGCGGCGGACACCGCGGACGCGGAGGCGGTGGTGCTGCCGGACACCGCCCTGCACACGGCCGCCCACCTCCCGCTGCTGGAGAAGGCGCTGTCCAAGCCGGTGCTCACCGCGAACCAGGTCACGGTGTGGGAGGGGCTCAGGCTGGTGGACCGGCGGGTGAACGCGCCGTCGCTCGGGACCCTCTTCACCCGGGAACCCAGGGTCCAGGCGTAGCCGCCGGGCCCCGGCCGCGGGACCGCCGCGGAATAAACGGAGACCGCCTCCTGTTGTGCGCCGAGGGACGACGCTCGACGTCCCGCGCCCGAGAGCACGCCCGATCACAGGAGGCAGCACCGTGTCCGCAGCCGAGGCAGAGGAGATCCGGGGCACGACGCACGGAACCGCCCCCGTCCCCCTCTCCGTACTGGATCTGGTGACCGTCGGCGCGGGCAGCACCGCCACCGACGCGCTGCGCACCAGCGTCGCCCTCGCCCGGTTCACGGAGTCCCGCGGCTTCCACCGGTACTGGGTCGCCGAGCACCATTCGATGCCCGGCGTGGCCTCCTCCTCGCCCGCCGTGATCCTCGCCCACCTCGCCGCCCACACCGACCGCATCCGGCTCGGCTCCGGCGGCGTCATGCTGCCCAACCACGCCCCGCTGGTGATCGCCGAGCAGTTCGGCACGCTGGAGGCGATGGCGCCGGGCCGCGTCGACCTCGGTCTCGGCCGGGCGCCGGGCACGGACGGCGCCACGGCCGCGGCCCTGCGCCGCACCGACACCCTCGACCAGGGCGCCGACGACTTCCCCCAGCAGCTCGCCGAGCTGATCCGCTTCCTGGACGACGACTTCCCCGACGGCCACCCCTTCCACCGCATCCACGCGATCCCCGGCCCGGTGCAGGGCACCACCCCCACCGGTGTGCAGTCCTCGCACCGGCCGCCGGTCTGGCTGCTCGGCTCCTCCGGCTTCAGCGCCCGCCTGGCCGGGATGCTGGGCCTGCCGTTCGCCTTCGCGCACCACTTCTCCGCGCAGAACACCCTCCCCGCCCTGGACCTGTACCGGCAGACCTTCCGTCCCTCCGCCGTCCTCGACGAGCCGTACGCCCTGATCGGCGTCTCCGCGCTCGCCACGGACGACGAGCGGGAGGCCCGCCGGCAGACCCGGGCGATGGCGCTGAACATGATCCGGCTGCGCACCGGCCGCCCCGGGCTCTTCCCCGACCCGGAGGAGGCCGAACGCCACGTCTTCAGCCCGATGGAGGAGGAGTTCGCCGCCTCCTGGACGACCAACGTCGTGCACGGCACGGCCGACGAGGTCCGCTCCGGCCTGGACGACCTGCGCAAGCGCACCGGCGCGGACGAGCTGATGATCACCTCGCACGCCCACCGCGGCGAACTGCGCCTGCGCTCCTACGAACTGATCGCGGACGCCTACGGGTTGCCGACCGCGTAGGTCTGCGCCTGGAGCAGCTCGGAGATGCGGTCCGGCGGCACCGGGCGGGAGTACAGCCAACCCTGTCCGGTGTCGCAGCCGATACGGCGCAACCGGGTTGCCTGGGCGGAGGTCTCCACGCATTCGGCGGTCACCGTCAGGCCGAGGCGGTGGGCCAGCTGGATCATCGCCTCCACGATGACCTCGTCGGCCGGGTTGGGGGCCAGCGTCTTCTGGTCGCCCTCGTACTGGAAGCCGCGCACGAAGGAGCCGTCCAGCTTCAGGACCGACACCGGCAGGCGGCTGAGGTAGGCGAGGTTGGAGTAGCCGGTGCCGAAGTCGTCGATGGCGATGCGCACCCCCATGTCGCTGAGGGCCTGGAGCGCCTGGAGCGGGCGGCCCGCCGACCCCATCACCGCCGACTCGGTCAGCTCCAGCTGGAGCAGGTGCGGGGCGAGCCCGGTCTCGGCGAGGGTGCGTGCCACGTCGGCCACCAGGTCGGAGTCCCACACCTGGCGGACGGCCACGTTGACGCTGACGAAGATGGGCGGTTCGCCGGGGTGGTCCGTCTGCCAACGACGGGCCTGCCGGCAGGCGGTGGCCAGCGCCCAGCGGCCGAGCTGCACGATCGAACCGTCCTCCTCGGCCAGGCCGATGAACCGGTTCGGCGTCAGCGTGCCGAACTGCGGGTGGTTCCACCGCACCAGCGCCTCCACCCCGCTGAGCCGCCCGTCCTCCATGCCCACCAACGGCTGGTACTCCAGGGTGAATTCGCCGCGTTCGACGGCGGGGCGGAGCGTCGACGACAGGGCCTGACGGGTCATGCGGTGGGCGTTGCGCTCGGGGTCGAACAGCGTCCAGCGGCCCTTGCCGTCCGCCTTGGCCCAGTACAGGGTCGTGTCCGCCGCCTGCATCAGCCCGGTCGCGGAGGTGCCCGCCGCGTGTCGTTCGACGACGCCGATGGACGCGCTCGACGACAGCCGCTGCCCGCCCAGGTCGAACGGCTCCTCCAGCGCCCGCAGCACCGACTCCGCGAGGTCGGCGAGCTGTTCGGTGCCGGTGGAGTCCTCCACCAGCAGGGCGAACTCGTCGCCGCCGAGCCGGGCCACCAGGGGGACGGCGGCCCGTGCGCGCCCGGCCTCGTCGGCGACCCGGGTCAGGCGCTCGGCGACGGCGGCGAGCAGCCGGTCGCCGAAACGATGGCCGAGAGTGTCGTTGACGGCCTTGAATCCGTCGAGGTCCAGGTAGCACAGACCGATCCGGCCGGAGCCGCCGCGCTCGTACGACTCCGCCTCCAGCGCGGCCGTCAGCCGCTCGAAGAACAGCGCCCGGTTGGGCAGCCGGGTCACCGGATCGTGCATCTCCAAGTGCCTGAGTCTCGCCTGGAGTTCGCGGCGGGCGCTGATGTCGGTGGCCGACAGCAGCACGCCCTGCCCGCCACCGGTCAGCGGGGCGACGGTGACCTGCGCCCACACCGAGTGCCCCTCGGGGTGCTTGAGTCGGCGGGTGCAGCGCAGGCGGCCCTGCCCGCCGCGCAGCACCTCCCGGTAGGCGTGCCGACTGCGGGCGTCCGAGCCCAGACCGACCAGGTCGGCGGCGGGCCGACCGGTGAGCGTCGCCGGATCCGCGCCGATCAGCGCGCCGAAGGCCGCGTTGGCGCTGACGACGAGTCCCTCGGGGTCCACGACGGCCATGGCGAGCGGGGCGGCCGCGAAGACACGGTGGTAGGAGGTATGGTCACTGACTGTGACGGCTGACCGGTCGAGGTCTGCCGCGGGCGTCGGCCCTTCGGACGTTCCGCTCACCGCTGGCTCCCGCAGTGCACTCGATCTCTGTCCGTGCCGGAAAGTGTGCCGATCATAGAGGCTGGCCCCCCGCCCTTCCAGCCACTGTCCAGTGTCCCGGACGGGACACAGGTTCTGACAGATCGTTTCTGCCCGCACCTGGACGGGTTCTTCGGGCCCACGACCGATTGTGACGTTCCGTGAATGTTTCGGGGTGTCGGGCGCCGGAGCGCGCCGGCACCCGAGGGCGGCACGCTCACCCTTCTGGTGCAGGCAAACGCGGCAAAACATGACAGATGCCAGCAATCTGGGTGCGGGTCCCCGAACCGCGTCCGGAGGTCATGTCCGTGCCCAAGCTGCGCAGCACCGCCGCCGTGTTCACCACGATGTCGGCGCTCGCCGCGACCTCGATCCTCACCGGCCCGTCGGTGGCCGAACCCTTCTCGACGACTCCCTGCGCCCTGCGCCGTACCGAGGTCCACCACTCGGAGGGCCTGGACACCTGGAACTCCGCCTACGCCCGCCCCACCGGCACCGTCGACGCCGTCCTGGTCTTCCTCTCCTTCCCGGACGCCACCCCGCGCACCAGCCCCGCCGAGCTGACCGCCGACCACTTCCCGGCCACCAGCAGCTTCTTCGCCCGGGCCTCCTACGGCCGCTTCGCCCTGCGCCCGCATCCGCTGCCGCACTGGCTGCGCATGCCGCGCCCGTCGACGGCGTACGCCATGCGGCGGGACTGGAGCACCGAGGACCGGGCCGCCTACCTGCGGGACGCGTTCGCCGTGGCCGACCGGCAGGTCGACTTCTCGCGCTACCCGGTGGTGTACTTCGTCGCCGACCCGGACGCCCCCGGCGTCGATTCCGACGCCACGAAGGTCGTGAACCTCGACACGCCCCTGCGCGTGGACGGCACCGACATCCACCGGGTCGTCACCGTGTTCGAGAAACACCCTCCCGACCGGCTGGTCCTCGCCCACGAGACCGGCCACGTCTTCGACCTGCCCGACCTCTACCACCGTCCCGTCGACGGCAAGGGCGACTGGGACACCTACGTCGGCGACTGGGACCTGATGGGCAGCCAGTTCGGACGCTCCCCCGACCTGTTCGCCTGGCACAAGTGGAAACTCGGCTGGCTGGATCCGCGCCAGGTGACCTGCGTGCAGGGCACCGCCCCGACCCGCCTCACCCTGGAACCCCTCGCGGCCGGGCCGGGCGTCGCGGTACCGGGCACGTCCGGCGCCCCCGCCTTCGGTCTCGGGCACGGCACCAAACTGGCGGTGGTGCGCACCGGGCCGGACAGCGTCCTCGCCTTCGAGGTGCGCGGGGCGGCCGGCAACGACCGCGCCTCCTGCCGGCAGGGCGTCCTGGTGTACCGGGTCCACGGCGGCGCCGAGTCCGGTGGCGGCCCGGTGCAGGTGGTGGACGCCCACCCGCACACCGAGGCCTGCTGGGAGGACTCGGTCTACCCGCCGCTGGCCGACGCGCCGGTCTCCCTCGGGGAGAGCTTCACCGTGCCCGGGGAGGGCGTGAAGGTGGAGGTCGAGGACCGGACGGCCTCGGGGGCGTGGACCGTACGGATCACCCCGGCGCTGAGCGGCTGAGCCCGGCACGGCAACGATGAAAGGCGGGCCACATCCGGATTCCTCCGGCCGTGACCCGCCCTCGTCATGTGCGCCGCCAGGGACTCGAACCCCGGACCCGCTGATTAAGAGTCAGCTGCTCTAACCAACTGAGCTAGCGGCGCCTGCTGACATCCTAGACCTTAGCACCCTGGTCGGCGGGAGGAAAAATCGATATGCGTACGGCCGCCCGGGCCGCCCGCACGGCCGCCCAGAGCACGATCTCCGGGCCGGGCAGCCAGGGGTGCCGGCTGTCGGGGGCGACGAGCCAGCGGCAGGCGCCGGGGGCGTCGCCCCCCGCCGGGGCGGGCACGGTCACCGCGTCCCCGGTGCCGTGGCACAGCAGCGGCGGCACGGCCCGGGTGCGCCGGGAACCCCACTCCTCCCAGGCCAGCAGCGAGGGCAGGCGCTGGGCGGTGCCCGGGGCGGTGAACAGCAGGGTCCGGCCCCGGAAGACCGCCACGGGCCCCGAGCCCGGCCCCTCGGCCCGCAGCCGCTCCAGCATGCGGCGCCCGAAGGCCGCGGGGGCGCCGACCACGTCGAAGGCGGTGCCGCAGGGCAGCACGACCAGGGCGTCCGGATGCTCCTCCCACAGCGCCAGGGTGCTGCGCGGAAAGGGTCCGGCCGAGGCGAGCCAGGCGACGCCCTCGGAACCGACACGGGTGACGTTCGGTGCGCTGCTCATGGCACCCAGGTGTACAGCCCGTGAGCGCACGACTCTCCACGGTTGCCGAAAACCGGGACAGGGACCGGAGGGGAGGAGTATCTTGCCCGCCTGGCATATGCCCGCGAGGTACCCGCGGGCCCGCACGGGGTCACCCGGGGTCGACGGGCGTCCGTCCCTCGACGTTCCCCCGCAGCAGGTCCCGCCCGAACTCGACCATCTTCTTCGCGTAGTCCTCGGTCCACTCCGCCCGCTCGGCGATGTCCGCCGTGGTCAGCCGGTCGAACCGGCGCGGGTCGGCGAGCTGGGCCGCCGCGAGGGCCTGGAACTCCACGGCCCGGTCGGCCGCGGCGCGGAACGCCTGGGCCAGCTCGGTCGCCCGGGCCAGCAGCGCCCGGGGATCGTCCATCGACTCCAGGTCGAAGAAGTGCTCCGGGTCGGCGGCCGCCGCCGCGGGCTCGAAGAGCAGGGGCGCGGGGCGTAGCCGCGGTTCGTTACGACGCGGCGTGGGCTCCGCCATGTTGTGTCTCCTCCTCGTACGGTTCACCGGCCACCACCATCAGGTGGGCCACCGTCCATTGTCCCGCGCCCCCGCAAGGGGCCCACCGGCCGCGAAGACGCCCCCCGCCTCACGGCTGCCAGGACACGCGGTGTTCGGCGAGGTGGGCGAGTACCGCGTGATCGGCCTCCCAGCCGTCAGGGCTGTGTCGATCGGCCGCCTCCGGCGGCGTGCCGGACTCCGTCCGGCGGTTCGGGGCGTCGGGGCGGGCCCCGGTCGGGGAGGAGCCGGGGGCCGGTCACGGCTGCCAGGACACGCGGTGTTCGGCGAGGTGGGCGAGTACCGCGTGATTGGCCTCCCAGCCGTCAGGAAATTTCACCAGGGTGCCCAGCTGGACCGGTTCCGTGGACGGGTAGTCGTCCAGGAGGTCGCTCACGCCGGCCCGGCAGACCACGACGCACGCGTGCCGGTGCCGGGAGGCCAGGACGCACAGCCGGCCGGTCTCCAGGTGGAACGCGGTGGCGTCGGGGCGCCCGGACAGCGGGTGCAGGACCACCGTGACGTCGTACTCGCGCCCCTGGAGACGGTTCGCGGTGTCCACGGTCACGTCGGTGACGCCGAGGTCGGCCAGGGCCGCGCGGACCGCCGCCGCCTGGTCGCGGTGGGCCGTGCCCACGGCCACCCGGTCCGCGGTCAGCGGCGTGGCGTCGGCCCCGGCGGGACGCGGGGAGGGGGGCGATTCCGAGACCGCCGCGCCGCCGCGGTCCAGCAGGCGCCGCACCACCGCGGCCACCGCCCGCACCGCCTCCGGGTCCGTGCGCGGCGTGTGCCGGGCGGGCAGCTCCAGCAGGCCCCAGCCGGTCTCCGCCGCCTCGTCGATCACCCGGTCGGGCCCGGAGCCGTCGGAGGGCACCGCGAAGGTGAGCCGGCGGTCGCCGTGGCCGGTGCCGCTGCGGAACGGGGTGTACGGGTAGAAGGCGCGCGAGACGAGGGGCGCCGCCGAGGCCGGCAGGCGCCAGGACACGGGCAGGCGGTGCTGCGGCAGGCCCGGGTTGTGCGCCAGCAGGGTGGTGACCGCGGACGCCGACGGGTCGTACGACAGCCCCGCCCACTGGTCGCTGCCGACGGTCGCGAACGGGTCCAGCTGGCCCGGGTCGCCCACGAACAGCGCCCGCTCGAACAGGCCGGCCACGGCGAGCAGGGAGTCGGAGCGCATCTGGTACGCCTCGTCGACGATGGCGTGCCGCCACGGCTCGTCCACCGTCACGTGCGCCCACTTCGCGGCGGTGGAGAGCACCACCGGCAGCCCGGTCAGGTCGGCGGCCTTCGCGGACGTGCGGACGTTCGCCAAAGCGTCCAGCGCCTTGTCGTACGCCTCGCTGTCGCTGCTGTGCAGGCGACCGACCGGCAGCTCGGGACTCTTCGCGGCGAGACGCAGCACGAGGTCGTCCACCTGGGCGTTGGTCTGCGCGACCACCATCAGCGGGCGGCCGGCGGCGGCCAGCTCCAAGGCCGCGCGGACCACCAGCGTGGACTTGCCGGCGCCGGGCGGGGAGTCGACCACCACACCCCGCTCGGTGGCGTGCAGCGTGTCGTGCAGGATCGCGTCGGTGGCGCGGGCGGCCGCGGCCGCGGGGTCGAAGCCGACGGTCGTCACAGCACGTCCTCCTCGGTCACGGTGTCGGGCGTCTCCGCCACGGGCTCGCCCGGCGGCCCGCCGTGCGTCCACGGGGTCTCCTCCGGGCCGGGCAGCTTCGCCCCGCCGCGCTGCTCGTGCTCGAACAGGGTGAAGCACACCCGGTCGCCCTTCTCGGGCACCGAACCGGGCTCGGGTTCCTTGCCGCGGCCCATCCGGTCCAGGACGCGCAGCACCAGCAGGCCCTCGCCGGCGGCGCCGGCGAACTCGGCCGACTGCGGTCTGCCGCCCACCGAGCGGTAGACCCGGGCCCGCTCCCCGAGGTGCGGCCGGTCCTCCGTGCGGACGGTCACCAGCGGGCGCGGAGCGGGCCGTCTGCTCTCGCTGTAGGCCATCACCACCTCGGTGACCTCACCCGCGAAGGCCTCCCCGGCCAGCCGCCGTCCCGCCATCACCAGCGGATCGTCCAGCGCCTCCTGCGCCTCCAGGCGGGCCTGCTCGCGCTCCCGCGTGGCCAGCTTGTTCGCCGCCGTCACCGCGTCGTCCCGGCGCGGCTGCGGGGGCTCCCCGGCCAGCACCCGGTCCCGGTGCCCGGTGAACGACCAGCGGTCCCGTGTCCACCGCTCCTCGACATGGGCGCCCTCCGGCAACGCCCGCAGCAGGTCCAGGCCCCGCCACACCGCGTCCCAGGTGGGCCGCGTGCGGCTCTCGACGAGGGCGCGGACGTCGCGTTCGGCCGCGGTCAGCGCGGCCAGCCGGTCGTCGGCCTCCAAAGGGTCCTCGGCGGCGGCCAGGGCGGTACGCGCGCGGTCGTACCGCTCGATCGCCGGGGCCAGCAGCCTGTTGTCGAACGCCGGGTCGGTCGCGGGGCCGGCCGGCGGGCACAGCAGCTGTCCGGCGGCGTCCCGCTCCAGCTCGGCCCGGCGCGCGGCCGTGGCGCCGCTCTCGCCCCCGGGCGGGTCGATCCAGGCGAGCAGGGCGCCCAGGTGCTGGTCCTCCAGCCCGGACTGGCCGGTCGCCCAGTGCCGGGCCAGCAGATCGGTCAGGGCCAGCAGCAGGGAGGAGCCGGGCACCCGGGACCGCTCGCCGTAGTGGGTCAGCCAGCGGCCGAGCAGCGGCACCCGGGGCGGCGCCGGGTAGGGCGCGTCCGGGTCCTGCTCGGCGGTGCGGCGGAACCGTGTCGAACGGCCGAGGAGCCGTACGAGGTCCAGGCCGGCGCGGCTGGGCACGATCAGCTGGGGCGCGTCCGCGCACAGCTCGGCCTCCACCTTGACCCGCTTGCCGGTCTCCGGGTCGGTCTCGGTGCGCTCGGCCGCCTCCACCGACTGCGCGTAGGAGTCCAGGTACGGCAGGACGGCGTCGGCCAGGTCGGCGAGGAACGTGAAGCGCAGGTCCCGGTCGCGCGGCTGCGGGACGGCCAGCAGCCGGGGCGCGTCCCGGTCGGTGCCGACCAGCGCGCCGAGCGGGGCGCCGGTCTCACCGGCCGTGGTGAGCGGCACGAACACCAGCGGGCGGTCGGACAGGTGGCGGTGCCGGACGGTCGCGGCGGGCTGCGCCCGGCCGCTGCCGACGGCTTCCAGCCGGGCGAGGGTGTCGATCAGGGACACGGGGCCACCTCCCGGGCGGTGGCGAGGGCCTCCGCGCGCAGCCGGGCCGCCCGGCGCAGGGCCGCCACCGCCGGGTCGTCGGGGTCGCCGCTCTCGCCGCGGGCCGCCGCGAGGACCTCCTCGACCGTGGCCAGGCCGCCCAGCTCCGCCCGCAGGGGCCGGCCGAGGCGGGTGACGGCGCCGGACGCGCGGGCGCTTTCCCGGCAGTGGAAGGCGAGTTCGCAGGCGGACAGGCACTCGGGCGCGTACGTCGCCGGCACCGCCTCCACGGCCGCCGTCAGTTCCCCGGCGGGCCGGTCGGGCGCGAAGCACGTGCCCTCGGGCAGCGTGCCGGCGATCTCCTCGACCCGGGTCAGCCGGGAGAGCTGGCGGGCGGTGACCGCGCGCTGCTTGCGGACGTCCACGGCGCAGCCCGCGGGCAGGTTGGAGAAATCCTTCGGGCACACCAGCAGCACCCGGTGGCGCACGCGCGGGGCGGGTTCGAGCCGGGCGGCGACGTCCTCCAGGGCGAGCACGTACACCGCCGCCTGCCGGGCCGCCGCGCCGACCTTCGACGGGTCCGCGGAGCCGTCCACCATCGGGAAGGACTTGATCTCCACCACCGACCAGCTGCCGTCGGGGTGCACCACCACCGCGTCCGGCTCCACGAAGGCGAGCGAACCCGCCACGTCCAGGGCCAGCATCGGGTGGTCCAGGAGCGTCCAGCCGCCGGCCCGGGTGGCCTCACGCAGCGCCAGCGCCGTACGCGCCGTACGCCCCTGCGGGCCGTGCGCGGTCAGGTCGGGCAGGGCGGCCTGCGCGGGCGGTTCGGCGCCCGGGTCGAGGTGGGCGTGCGCCAGGCGCAGCAGCTCCGCGCCGCCGTCCGCCTTCACCCGCGCCTCGAAGGCGTTGCCCCGGGTCAGCGCGAACTGCGACTGCCCGAAGCCGGAGGGGGCACCCAGCGCGGCCGCCAGCCGGGCCTTGTCCACCCCGGCGCCGTCCAGGATCGCCCGCCGGGAGCAGCCGGGGTTCGCGGCGAGCGCGGCGAGGGCGCGCGCGTCCAGTGCCTTGGCCGGTACGTCGGGACCGCGCAGCTCAGCGAGCCGGTGCCGGAGCCCCTTCTCCCGCGTCGGTGGGGGAGGCGTCCGGTCCGGCCGCGAAGTCGGGCGAGGACGCGCGCTGCCGTGGAATTCGCTCACCCGCGGAAGTCTGGCACCCGGCACTGACAATCGGGGAACCGGTGGCGTCCGGGACGGCCGGGACGGCCGGGACGGACCGGGACGGGCGGGACCGGACCAGGTCCGCGACCCGCGCCACCCACGGTGCCAGCAGGAGGCCGGCGCCCATCACGGCGACGCCCGCGACCGCGTCCAGCAGGTAGTGGTTGGCGGTGCCCATGACCACGAGCGCGGTCAGCACCGGGTAGGCGACGCCCAGGACCTTCGTCGGGCGGGAGCCGCCGAACCGCCACAGCATCACCCCGCACCACAGCGCCCAGCCCACGTGCAGGCTCGGCATCGCCGCGTACTGGTTGGTCATGCCGCCCATGCCGCGCGGGGCGCTGGCCTGGTCGCCCCACCAGCCGTACGTGCTGTACTGCGCCATCGTGTCCACGAAGCCGTGGCCGGCGGAGAGCAGCCGCGGCGGGCAGGTCGGCAGCAGGGTGAAGCCGATCAGGCCCATGAACGTGGAGGTCATCAGCCAGGTGCGGGCCGCCCGGTAGTGCCGGGCGTGCGCGCGGAACATCCACACCAGGACGGCGGGCGTCACCAGGTAGTGCAGCGACGCGTACCAGAAGTCGGCCGGCACCCCGAGCCACGGTTCGCGGGTGAACAGCCGATTCAGCGGGTGCTCCGCGTTCAGGTGCAGGACCTTCTCGACGCGCAGGATCGTCAGGCCGTGGCCGACGGCGCCGGCGACGTCACCGCGCGCGAGGAGCCGGCCGGCCGAGTAGCAGCTGTACACCAGCAGGATCAGCGGCAGCTCGGTCCACCAGCGCAACCGGGATCGCGGGGCCGCCTCGGTGCCCGGTGTCTCGGTCTGCGGCATCCGATCGCCCTTCTCCTCCTGCTGCACGGCCCGCCCCGGCGGGCGGCCGTGCCACTTTACGGTGTCCGGACGCCGCCCATGCGGGCGCTCCCGCCCCCGCGGGGTGGCCGTCCAGCCCTCGAAGACGCCGAGATCGCCCGCCGGGTTGCGCCGGAGCGCGGTGCGCGATGATGGAGGGACCGCATGCACACGTTCCCCCGTGGCGTCCGTGTCGGCGTCACCCTCCCGGAAGGTCTCCCATGGCACCGCGCATCCTGCTGGCCCGGCACGGACAGACGGCCTGGTCGCTGTCCGGAAAGCACACCGGCAGGACCGACGTGCCGTTGCTGGAGGAGGGCCGGCGCGGGGCCAAGCTGCTCGGCGAACGGCTGCACCACCCCCCGCTGGACGGGCTGGCGGATGCGGAGGTGCGCACCAGCCCGCTCTCCCGCGCGCGCGAGACGTGCGAGCTGGCCGGTTTCGGCGACCGTGCCACGGTGTGGGACACGCTGGTGGAATGGGACTACGGCGCGTACGAGGGCATGACGCCCGCCGAGATCCAGGCGGTCCGGCCCGGCTGGCTGATCTGGCGGGACGGCGTCCCGGACGGCGAGTCCCTGGACGAGGTGACCGCCCGCGCGGACGAGGTGGTGTCCTGGGCGCGCTCGGCCGACCGGGACGTGCTGGTCTTCGCCCACGGCCACGTCCTGCGGTCGATCGGGGCGCGGTGGCTGGGCCTGCCCCTGGACTTCGCCGCCCGGATACGGCTGAACCCGACGTCACTGTCCGTGCTGGGCTGGGCCTACGGCGAACCGGCGATCGAGACCTGGAACGACGTCGGCCACCTGACGGCCTGACGCCCGCCCCCCCGGAACGCGCGCCCCCCCCGCCTGCCGCCGTGGAGACCCTAAGGTCCTTCGTTCGGATCGGGCCGGATCAGGGAGCGGGGTCCGGTGCCGTGGATCGCAAGGCGGAGGAGGGCGTCATGGCGGAGCCACGGCAACCGACGACAACGCGGCGAGGCGCGGTGCCAGACCCCGCGAGCCCGGCACGATCCGAACGAGAGGCCCTAGGCCCGGCCGGTGCGGGGCAGCGACGCGTGGCGGTCCAGGAAGTCGGGGACGCCCTGCGCCCGCCGGTGCGGGAGCAGGGCCCTGGCGGTGGCCGCCAGTATGGTCCGGATGCGGCAGGACTGGACCTGCTCCAACAGCCCGAGCACCCGCAGTCCCGCCTCGGCGGCCTCGTCGGGACGGCCCTCGTGGGCGAGGTCGCCGGCGAGTTCCGCCGTGTACAGCGCGATGTTGCGGGTGAAGTGCGGGTCCTGGAGCCGCGCCGCGCGCCGCGCGTGCCGGGACGCGCGGCGCCAGTCGCCCAGCGTGGACCAGCACTGCGCCTCCAGCCCCTCCAGCTCCGCCTCGCCGTAGAAGCTCATCCACTCGGGGTCGGCGTCCGAGCGGCCCCGCGCGAAGAGGGCCTGGGCGCGCGCCAGCGCCTGTTCGCAGCCGGTGCGGTCGGCGAGCCCCGCCCAGCCGCCCGCCTCGCGCAGCGCCAGGAGGGACATCAGCCGGTCGGAGCCCAGGGACCGCCCGGCGCGCTGCGCGGCCTGCGCGGCGCGGACGGCCTCCCGGGGGCGCCCGGCGTCGCGCGCCAGGAACGCGGTGTTGCAGAAGGCGTGCGCCTCCAGCCCCGGGTCGCCGGTCATGCGGGCCGTGGCCAGCGCCTCGGCGTAGTGCGAGCGCGCGTCCTCGAAGCGGCCGGAGTCGTGGGCCAGCCAGCCCACGGAGATGGCGAGTTCACCGGCGCCCGCGTGCAGCCGGTCGGTGGTGGTCTGCCGGGTCGCGCCGGCGTCCAGCAGCGCGTACGCCGCGCGCAGCGGTGCGGCAGCGCGCTGGTAGAGGCCGTCCGCGCCGTGCCGGTCGTCGAGCAGCCGGATGCGGCGGACGGCGTTCTCCAGTGCGCTCGCCTCGCTGCCGCCGGCCCGCCGGAGCGGCCGCACCGCCGCCGCGGCGGTGTGGGTGAGCCCCAGCGGGGCCAGCGTGGCGACGGCCATCGTGACGCCGCCGCCGGTCATGAACGCGCGACGCAGCACGTCGCTCTCCTCGTGGTTCCAGGGGTCGTTCCCGTACGGTTCGTGCCGGGGGTCGGAGGGTTCCGGGCCGGCCGGGTCGTGCCGGTTCCGTGTGTCGTACGGAGCGGGGGCGACGCGCGTCGCGTCCGGCGCCGTACCCGTGGCGCGCGTCCCCGCGGCCGTGCGGGCCGCGCGCCCGCGGACGGCCGAACGCGGCGCGAAGCCGAGGTCGGTGAGGGTGCGGCCGGGGAACATGTGCAGGAACACCCGCTCGTACGCGTAGTTGGGGCAGCGGATCTCACCGGCCTCGACGCGGCCGACGTAGCGCGCGTCACAGCTCACCCGCTCCCCGATCTCACGTGCCGCCCGCCGTACCGCCGCCGCGAACTCGGCCGGTGAGCGCCGGCCGCGCAGCCGCCGGAAGGCGAGGTTCGGCCGGGGTGGCCGTTCGGGCTGTGACGAGATCACCGTGGACGACGCCATGGCCGGGTCCTCTCGTGCGAACCGTGGAACCGTCGGACCGTGCCGGGCCCGGGGGCGGTCAGGGGGACGTGGTGTCCGTGCGACGCCCCGGTCCCGGCGGGCCTGAACGTACCCGGTGAGAGAGACCCGCCACACGGCGTTTGCCTACAAAACGGATATCTCACGCGTGATCTGCCATGAAGTGCCATCCTTTGCGGCGCACTTGTGCCGTAGCCGTTGACGCGCTCGGGCGTTGGACTCCATGGACCGTAGGTGGGCTGTGTGGTGGAGGCCGGCATGGAGACCAGCCAGAGCAACGATCCTCGGACGTCGCCGTCCGGCACGGGGTGCGACCTCGTGACGGTGCCGGCCCGGCAGGGCCTGGAGGCGGTCGACATCCTGCGCCGCGGCGCCGTCGACGCGGTCGGGCCCGTCCTGCACGACGACGGCTGCGGCACCCTCGGCTTCGTCGTGCCGGCCGGCACGGCGGCCGGCTGGGACGTGCCGGGCAGCACCTGTACCGAGACGGACGGGCGCGGACTGCGGCTCGCCCCCGAGCCGCCCGTGGCGGGCTCCGACTGGCTGCTGCCGCCCGGCGAGGCCGACCTCGCCACCGACCCGGCGGTGCTGCGCCGGGCCCTCGGGGAGGCGGCGCGGCTGATCGAGGCGGCCGACAGCCGCCGGTGACGCGCTCGCCCGCGGCGGCTGCGAAAATGGCCCGATGGGCAGGGCGAGGAAGACACGGCGCGGATCGGCCCCCGCCGCGGCCGTCGAGGAACCGGTCGACGGCGGGCTCGCGCGCCTGGAACCCGATCCGGACCGGGCGCGCGCCTGGACGCTGCTGATCGACGGGGCGCCCCAGTCGCACGTCGACCTGGACGACCCCGCGCACCTGTCCTTCGAGTACCAGCGCCGCATCGGCCACGTCATCGACCTCGCTGCCCCGCCCGGCGGCCCCGTGCACGCCGTGCACCTCGGCGGCGGCGCGTTCACCCTGGCCCGGTACGTCGCCGCGACCCGGCCCCGCTCCACCCAGCAGGTCGTCGAACGGGACGCACGCCTGATCGAGCTGGTCCGGCGCGAACTGCCGCTGGACCCCCGGGCCCGCGTCCGGGTGCGGGCGACCGACGCCCGCGAGGGGCTCGCCAAGGTGCCCGACGGCTGGGCCGACCTGATCGTCGCCGACGTCTTCAGCGGCGCCCGCACCCCGGCCCACCTCACCTCCACCGAGTTCCTGGACGAGGTCCGCCGCGCGCTGAAGCCCTCCGGCGTCTACGCGGCCAACCTGGCCGACGGCCCGCCGCTCGCCCACCTGCGCGGCCAGATCGCCACCGCGGCCGCCCGGTTCGGCGAACTCGCGCTCGTCGCCGACCCGGCCGTCCTGCGCGGCCGGCGCTTCGGCAACGCCGTCCTGGTCGCCTCCGACGCGCCGCTGCCGCTCGCCGAACTCACCCGGCGTGCCGCCTCCGACCCGCACACCGCCCGGGTCGAACACGGCCGCCCGCTCACCGACTTCACCGGCGGCGCGGCACCCGTGACGGACGCGGCCGCGGTGGCGTCCCCGGCCCCGCCGCCCTCGGTCTTCGGATAGCGCCCCGCGCCCCGGGCCGCCCGGGGGAAGCCGCCGTGCCGGTCAGAAGGTGTTGATGTCGACGTGCGGCGGGCCGTCGTGCCAGGCGCAGAACACCGACACCCGGTCCGCGCCCCGGGCGAAGTCCACCCGGATCCACGTCGTCGTCCTCCACACCTGCATCGACCAGCCGGCCCCGGGAGTGGCCGAGACGAGGGTCGCGTCCGAGGCGCCCAGGTCGAAGACGGCCCGGCCGCCGTCGGTGTCGTACGCCTTGACCCGCCCGGAAGCGGTGGCGGTGGGGGAGGCGCTCGCGGCGGGGGCCGGTGTCCGCGGCGGCGTGGCCGACGCCGTGGCCGACGGGGAGCCGGACGACGCGGTAGCGGACGTCGGCGGCCGGGTGGCCGACGGGGCGGGCGGCTCCGGGGCCGCCGGCCGCGGGCTCCGGGTGGCCGCGTCGGCCGCCGCGACCGTCAGGGCGCGCGGCGGCTGGTACGCGGTCCCCGCCATCACCGTGTGCACGCCCCACCACGACAGCGTGGCCGCCGCTCCCGTCGCGAGCAGCCACGCCAGTACGTGTACGAGTCCGTTGCGCATCGCGGGCCATCCTGCCTCAGGGGGACGGCCGTACGCACCTGTCCCGGGTTGTCCACAGGCGCCCGCCCGGCATCGCCCGCATGGCGTACGGTGCGGCGCATGGCACGTGTTCTCGTGGTCGAGGACGACCAGTTCGTACGCTCGGCGCTCATCCGGCAGCTGACCGACGCCGCACACACGGTGCGCAGCGTGGGGACGGCGCTGGAGGCGCTGCGCGAGGTGGCCCAGTTCCCCTTCGACGTCGTCGTCCTGGACCTCGGGCTGCCCGACCTGGACGGCTCCGAGGCCCTGAAGATGCTGCGCGGCATCACCGACGTACCGGTGATCATCGCCACCGCCCGGGACGACGAGGCGGAGATCGTCCGGCTGCTCAACGCCGGGGCGGACGACTACCTCGTCAAGCCGTTCTCCGTCGAGCACCTGTCCGCCCGCATGGCCGCCGTGCTGCGCCGGGCCCGTGCCGCCGGCCCCGGACCCGAGCCCTCCCGGGTGCTGCGCGTCGGCGGACTCACCGTCGACCCGCTGCGCCGCCAGGCCGAACTGGACGGCGTCCGGCTGGACCTGACCCGCCGCGAGTTCGACCTGCTCGCCTTCCTGGCCGGCCGGCCCGGTGTCGTCGTCTCCCGCCGGGACCTGCTCTGCGAGGTCTGGCAGCAGTCCTACGGCGACGACCAGACCATCGACGTCCATCTGTCCTGGCTGCGCCGGAAACTGGGGGAGACGGCGGCCCGGCCCCGCTACCTGCACACCCTGCGCGGCGTCGGCGTGAAGCTCGAACCCCCGGCGGACGGGCAGGCCCCGCGATGAGATGGGCCCTGGTCAAGGTCTGCCTGGCGGTCACCACGATGGTCGTGGTCGCGTTCGCCGTGCCGCTCGGCCTGGTCGTCGAGGAGATGGCCCGCGACCGCGCCTTCTCCAACGCCGAACGGGAGGCCGCGGCGGTCGCGCCCGCCCTGTCCATCACCACCGACCGGGGCCAGCTGGAACGGGTGGTGGCGTCGGCCGGCGCCGACTCCGGGATGGCCGTGCACCTGCCCGCCGACGGCGGCCGGCCCGCCCTCGACCTCGGCCGGCGCCGCGCCGCCGCCCGGGACATCGAGGCCGTGCGCGGACTCGGCCGCGCCTCCACCGGCTCCGTGCCCGGCGGTTCCGTCCTGCTCCAGCCGGTCGCGCTCGGCTCCGCCCGGATCGCCGTGGTCGAGGTGTACGTCCCCGAGGCCGAGATGACAGGCGGTGTCGGCACGGCATGGGCGGTGCTCGCGGCCGTCGGCCTCGCGCTGGTCGTCGGCTCCGTCGCGGTCGCCGACCGGCTCGGGGTGCGCATGGTGCGGCCCGCGCGGCGCCTGGTCGAGGGCGCGCAAGAGCTGGGCGAGGGCAAGCTCGGCGCCCGGGTGCCCGAGGACGGCCCGACCGAACTGCGCCTCGCCGCGGTCGCGTTCAACGCCATGGCCGACCAGGTGGTCCAGCTCCTGGACAACGAGCGTGAGCTGGCGGCCGACCTCTCGCACCGGCTGCGCACCCCGCTCACCGTCCTCCGGCTCAACGCCGCCTCCCTCGGCGCCGGGCCGGCCGCCGAGCAGACCCGGGCGGCCGTCGCCCAGCTGGAGCGCGAGGTCGACACCGTCATCCGCACGGCCCGGGAGGCCAAGCCGCGGACGGCCGCCGCCGGACCCGGCGCCGGGTGCGACGCGGCGGCGGTGGTGCGCGAGCGCATGGAGTTCTGGTCCGCGCTGGCCGAGGACGAGGACCGCGGCTGGCGGGTGGCCGGCGCCGACCGGCCGGTCCGGGTGCCCGTGGCCCGCGCCGACCTGGCCGCCGCCCTCGACGCCCTGCTCGGCAACGTCTTCCGCCACACCCCCGAGGGCACCGCCTTCGCGGTGGACGTGCACAACGGGGACGACTCGGTGATCGTGCTGGTCTCCGACGCGGGCCCCGGCATATCCGACCCGGAGGCGGCGATGGCCCGCGGCCGGGGTTCCGGCAGCGCCGGATCGACCGGCCTCGGCCTGGACATCGTGCGCCGGCTCGCCGAGTCCACCGGCGGTGACGTCCGCATCGGCCGTTCGGTGCTGGGCGGCACCGAGGTGCGGATCTGGTTCCAGCTCGACGGGCGGGGACCGGTGGGCCGGGGCCACCGGGGAGCGGTGCGCCGGCGCCGGCCGGGCCGGCCGGGCCCCACCATTAACCGATCCCGATCACTTCCTTAAGCGCGCCATAAGACCGGCAACCACCGTCCCGAACAGGCCAATTGTCCGAATCGGGGCGGCTAGCGTGCTGCCGCACCACACAGGTCGGGAACGCCCTGTGCACCCCCCGTGAGCAGTAGAGGCAGGCACGCCATGAGCACGCACCGGCGCAGGATCAGCGGCAGGAACAAGGCGATAGGTGGTCTGGTGGCCGCCGCGGTGATCGGTGGCGGCGCGCTCCTGCTCACCGGCACCGCCAACGCGGCCGGGGTGAACGCCGCCTACACCCGCACCAGCGGCTGGTCCACCGGGTACTCCGCCCAGTACGTCGTCACCAACAACTCCGGCCAGGCCGAGAAGACCTGGAAGCTGGAGTTCGACCTCCCGGCGGGCGCGAAACTCGGCTCCCTGTGGAACGGCCGGTCCAGCGTCACCGGACAGCACGTCACCGTGGAGCCGGCCGCCTGGGACACCGACGGCCTGGCCCCCGGCAAGTCGGTCACCGTCGGCTTCGTGGTCGACGGCGCCGGCGACCCGAACGGCTGCCGCATCGACGGCGCCCAGTGTTCCGCCGACGGCGGCGCCACCCCCGAGCCGAGCGGCCGGCCCACCCAGACCACCCCGGCCCCCACCCCGACCCCCACCAGGTCGACCCCCGCGCCCACGCCCACCCCCACCGGCGGCACCGGGACCGGCACCACCTCCGCCGCCGGCTTCGCCCCCTACGTCGACACCTCCCTCTACCCGGCCTTCGACCTCCTCGGCACCGCCGACGCGACCGGCGTGAAGAACTACAACCTCGCCTTCGTCACCGACGGCGGCGGCTGCACCCCCAAGTGGGGCGGCGTCACCGATCCGGCCGGCGACGCCGTGGCCGCGCAGATCGGCTCGCTGCGCGCCAAGGGCGGTGACGTCCGCGTCTCCTTCGGCGGCGCCTCCGGCTCCGAGCTGGCCACCACCTGCTCCTCGGCGGACGCGCTGGCGACGGCCTACGGCAAGGTGATCGACGCCTTCAAACTGACCAAGGTCGACTTCGACGTCGAGGGCGGCGCGCTGCCCAACACCGCGGCCAACACCCGCCGCGCCCAGGCCATCGCCAAGCTCCAGGCCCAGCACCCCGGCCTGGACGTCTCCTTCACCCTCCCGGTGATGCCCGAGGGCCTCACCCAGGACGGCGTGAACCTGCTCGCCGACGCCAAGTCCAACGGCGTGCGCATCGGCACCGTCAACATCATGGCGATGGACTACGGGCCCGCGTACAGCGGTGACATGGGCGGTTATGCCGTGCAGGCCGCCACCGCCACCCAGGCCCAGGTCAAGAGCGTGCTCGGGCTTTCCGACACCGCCGCCTGGAAGGCCGTCGCCGTCACCCCGATGATCGGCGTCAACGACGTCTCCTCCGAGGTCTTCAAGGTCGAGGACGCCACCCAGCTGGTGGACTTCGCCAAGTCCAAGGGGATCGGCTGGCTCTCCATGTGGTCCGCGGCCCGCGACAAGCAGTGCGCCGGCGGCCCCAAGCCCACCGCCGACGCCACGTGCAGCTCCATCAGCCAGGACACGAACGCGTTCGCCAAGGCGTTCGCCGCCTACAAGTGACACCCGGCCGGCCCCCGGCACCCCCGGCCGGCACCCCCTGATCCCGGGCGCGGCCCACCCCCACGACGGGCCGCGCCCGGGATGCTCAGGCCAGGGACTCCACCGCCGGCAGCGTCCCGGTCCGCGCCGCCTCGCCGTACCACAGGGCGCTGGACTTCGGGGTGCGCTCCAGCGTCGCGTAGTCCACGTACACCGCGCCGAACCGCTTGCCGTAGCCGTACGCCCACTCGAAGTTGTCCATCAGGGACCACAGGAAGTAGCCGCGCACGTCGGCACCGTCGGCGATGGCATGCCGCACCTCCGCGAGGTGACCGCTCAGGTAGGCGATGCGCTCGGGGTCGTGGACCCGGCCCTCGGGATCGGGCTTGTCGTCGTAGGCCGCACCGTTCTCGGTGACGTACAGCGCCAGTCCGGGGGCCTCGCGCGAGTAGCGCATCAGCAGGTCGTACAGGCCCGTCGGGTCGATGGTCCAGCCCATCTCCGTGCGCTCGCCGGGGGTCTGGTGGAAGAGGACGTCGTCGGCGGCGGGCCAGGGGGAGTGGTCGCTCGCCCCGTGGCCGTCCGCCCGGGGGCCCTTGGTGTCCCCGGACACGGCCGAGACCAGCGCCGGGGTGTAGTAGTTCAGGCCCAGGGCGTCCAGCGGCGCGTTGATGGTGCGGACGTCGCCGTCGAGGACGTACGACCAGTCGGTGACCGAGGCGGTCGCGGCGAGCAGCGTCTCCGGGTACGCCCCGTGCAGCATCGGGCCGTGGAAGACACCGTTGGCGAGGTCGTCGATCCGGCGGGCCGCCGCGAGGTCGGCCGGGTCCTGGGTGAGCGGCCGCACCACCGAGGAGTTCAGGCTGACCGCGATCTGGTTGCGGGCCGGCATGGCCGAGCGCAGGGCCGACACCGCGAGCCCGTGCCCCAGGTTGAGGTGGTGGGCCGCGCGCAGGGAGGCCGCCGGGTCGGTGCGGCCGGGGGCGTGCACCCCGGAGGCGTACCCCAGGAAGGCGCTGCACCAGGGCTCGTTGAGGGTGATCCACTGCTCGACCCGGTCGCCGAGCGCCTCGCCGACGAGCTGCGCGTACTCGGCGAACCGGAACGCGGTGTCCCGCTCCGGCCAGCCGCCCGCGTCCTCCAGCTCCTGCGGCAGGTCCCAGTGGTAGAGGGTGACCGCGGGCTTGATGCCGGCGGCCAGCAGCTCGTCGACCAGCCGGCGGTAGAAGTCCAGGCCCCGCTGGACGGCCGGCCCGCGGCCCGTCGGCTGCACCCGGGACCACGAGACGGAGAACCGGTAGGCGTTCAGGCCCAGGTCCGCCATGAGCGCCACGTCGTCGCGGTAGCGGTGGTAGTGGTCGACCGCGACGTCCCCCGTCTCGCCGCCGGCCGTCTTGCCCGGCGTATGGCTGAACGTGTCCCAGATCGAGGGGGTGCGGCCGTCCTCCCGCACCGCCCCCTCGATCTGGTACGCCGAGGTCGCCGCGCCCCAGAGGAAGGCGGGCGGGAAGGTCACGGACGACGGAACGGAGTCAGGCATGGAAGCGCTCCCATTTAAGTCGGAAGGGGCCGACGGACGAGGGGAAGGAGGGGGGCCGGGACGGCGGTGGCCCGGCCCCCGGGAAGTCGTGCGGGCACCGCACGGGCGAGCGGTCAGCCCTTGATCGCGCCCTGCATGATGCCGCCCACGATCTGCTTGCCGAACAGCAGGAAGGCGATCAGCAGCGGCAGCGTGCCCAGCAGCGCGCCGGCCATGATCACCGCCTGGTCGGGGACGTAACCGGTGCCGAGCGAGTTCAGGGCGACCTGCACCGTCGGGTTCTGCTGGGTCAGGGCGATGATCGGCCACAGGAAGTCGTTCCAGGCGAACACGAACGTCAGCAGGCCGAGCACCGCCATCGCCGGCCGCGCGGCCGGGAAGACGACGTGCCAGACGATCCGCAGGCTGCTCGCCCCGTCCACCCGGGCCGCCTCGATCAGCTCGGAGGGCAGCGCCTGCACCAGGTACTGCCGCATGAAGAACGTGCCGAACGCGGTCACCAGGCTCGGCAGGATCACCGTCTGGAGCTGGTTGGACCAGCCCAGGTCCGACATCCACAGGTACAGCGGTACGACGGCGAGCTGCGGCGGGATCATCATCGTGCCGATGGTCAGCAGCAGCAGCACGCCGGAGAACCGGAACCGCAGCTTGGCGAAGGCGAACCCGGCCAGGGTGGAGAACAGCACCGTGCTCACCGTGATCGTCCCCGCCACGATCACCGAGTTGAGCATGGCCGTGCCGAGCCCGGCCTGGTCCCAGGCGGCCTCCAGGTTGCGGGCCAGGTTGCCGCCGAACCACAGGGGCGGCGGGGTCTGGGCCAGCCGCCGGTCGGTGCGGGAGGCCGCGACCGCCGTCCACACCAGCGGGGCCAGCGAGACCAGTGCGAACACGGCCAGCACGAGGTAGGTCACCGGACCCGCGTGCAGCTGCTTGCCGGCGCCCATGCGGCCGCGCTGCCGGGGCGCCTTCGCGTCCCGGCGCCCGGCCCGGGAGATGGTCAGTTGGCTCATTGGGACTTCCTCAGCCGTCGGGTGAGCAGCAGGTTGACCGCGGCGATGATCAGCAGGAGCAGGAACATCGACCAGGCGATCGCGGACGCCTTCCCGAGGTTGCCGATGATCCAGCCCTGGTCGTACATGTACAGGCCGAGCGTCTGGTACTGGTGCTCGGAGCCGCCCTTGGAGCCGCTGACCCCGCCGAACAGCAGCGGCTCACCGAAGAGCTGGGTCGCGCCGATGGTGGAGACGACCACGGTGAACAGGATCGTCGGCCGCAGCTGCGGCACCGTCACGTGCCGGAACTGCTGCCAGCGGCTCGCGCCGTCGATCGCCGCCGACTCGTACAGGTCGGCCGGGATGGCTTGCATCGCCGCCAGGTAGATCAGCGCGTTGTAGCCGGTCCACCGCCAGATCACGATCGAGGACACCGCGAACTGCGAACCCCAGTCCGACTCACGCCAGTTGACCGGGTCCACCCCGAAGAAGTGCAGGACCCAGTTGACCATGCCGCCGTCCCACGAGTACAGCAGCGTGAAGACCAGGGTCGCCGCGGCCACGGAGGTGGCGTACGGGGTCAGCATCACCACGCGCCACATCGTGGAGCCGCGCAGCTTGTAGTTCAGCAGGTGCGCCAGCCCGAGCGCGGCCAGCAGCTGCGGCACGGTCGAGATCAGGCCGATGCTGAACGTGTTCTTCAGGGCGTTCCAGAAGAAGTCCGAGGACAACAGGTTCCGGTAGTTGTCCAGGCCCGCCCAGGTCTGGTGGTCCAGCGAGGACAGCTGCACGTCGTGCAGCGAGTACCAGGCCGTGTAGAGCAGGGGTATCAGGGAGAACGCCCCGAAGAGCACGAAGAAGGGGGCGACGAAGGCGTACGGCGCCGCCTTCATGTCCCAGCGGTAGAGCCGGCGGCGCCAGGAGTCGGCGCCCTCCGGCGCACCGCGACCGCGAGCGCCCCGGGCCGCGCCCGGCGGGATGCCGGGCGCGGCCTCGGCACTCGACGCGGGATGCGCGAGAGCCTGCTCGGAGCTGCTCACTGGCCGAGCACGTCCTTGATCTCGTTCCGGGCGGCGTCCCAGCCCTGCTCGGGCGACTTGCCCTTCTGCTCGACCTGGAGGATGCCCACGTCGGTCAGCGCGGTGTTGATCGGCTGGTCCTTGATGCCGAAGTACTGCGTCGGGATCGTCTTCGCCGAGTCGGAGAAGATCTGCGTGATCGGCGCGTCGGAGAAGTACGTCGTCGTGTCCGCGGCCGGCTTCAGGCCCGCGTAGGCCGACGGGGTGGACGGGAAGCTGGCCTGCTTGGCGAAGACCTTCGCCTGCTGCTCCGGCGCGGTCAGCCACTTCGCCAGGGCGATGGCCTCCTTCTGGTGCTTGCCCGCCTTGGGCACGCCGATGAAGGAGCCGCCCCAGTTGGCCGCGGTGGGTGCCGCCGCCACGTCCCAGTTGCCCTTGCCGGCGTCACCGGACTTCTGCTCGATGTAGCCGATCATCCAGGCCGGGCAGGCCACGCTGGCGAAGGAGCCGTTGGCGAAGCCCTGGTCCCACGGCTTGTCGAACTGCTTGAGCTTCGCCGACATGTCGCTGGTGGCGACCGTCATCGCGGCGTCCCAGGCCTTCTTCACGCCCTCGGACCTGTCCCAGACGACGTTGCCGTCCTTGTCGTAGTACCGGGTGGTGCCGCCGCCGAGGGCCGCGTTGTAGACGGAGGAGGCGGAGTCGACGAACTTGGCGCCGCCGGGCGCCTTCTTCATGAACTTCTTGCCCACGTCGACGTACTTGGCCCAGTCGCCCTTCCACTGGGCGGCCAGCTTGTCCCGGTCCGTCTCCAGCCCGGCCTTCTTGAACAGGTCCTTGCGGTAGCAGATCGCCATCGGCCCGATGTCGGTGCCGAGTCCGATGGTCCTGCCGTCCTTGGTGGTGGCCTGCGCGAGCTTCCAGTCCAGCCACTGGGACTTGTCGACCTCCTTGCCCAGGTCGACGAACTTGTCGGCCTGCGTCTGCACGGCCTCCGTGATGTTGCCGACCTCGATGGCCTGGATGTCGTCGGTGCCGGAGCCCGCCTGGAGACGGGTGAGCACCTTCGGCCAGTACACGTCGGTACGGGTGGTGACGTTTTCCTTGATGCTGATGTCCGGATGCAGCTTCGTGTACTCGTCGTAGAGGCCGGCCTGCTTGTAGCCGAAGACGCCGAAGGTCCCGATGGTCAGCTCGATCTTGCCCTTGCCACTGCCGTCGCCACCCGAGTTGTCCGACGAGCCGTCGTCCGAGTCGTTGGCGCAGCCGGCCAGCAGCCCCGTGGTCAGTGCGGCCACGGCCGCGAGGGCCATCAGCCGATGTGACCGGCGGATGCTCGTGCGCATTGCGTCCTCCTGTTGCCTGACGTGCCGACCCCCCGGCCAACTGCATGGAATCGGGCCCGTTCGTACTCGCTGCGGCTCGGGCGGGGAACGTGCGGGATATGTAGGTGTCAGGTACTGTGGGAGCGCTCCCACCAGTGATGAGTTGAAGAGTCGTCGCTTCCGAGCGGGGTGTCAAGGGACCGGACGCGGAGGGATGCGTTCAGTTATCGGAGTGTTAACTGGGCCGCACCGGGCGCCCGCCACCACTCGCCACTCTGGCCAGGACTGTTAGATTCCAGCCAGCCGTAATTGCTGTCGAGAGAGGCGGAGCCCATGGCAAGCCACGGAGGGCGGGGCCGGGGCGGAGGACGGCCCACGCTCGAAGAGGTCGCCGCCCGGGCCGGGGTCGGGCGCGGCACGGTCTCCCGGGTGATCAACGGCTCGCCCCGGGTCAGCGACGCCACCCGCGCCGCGGTCCAGGCGGCCGTCGCCGAGCTGGGCTACGTGCCCAACACCGCCGCCCGTGCCCTGGCGGCCAACCGCACCGACGCCATCGCGCTCGTCGTCCCCGAGCCGGAGACTCGGTTCTTCGCCGAGCCGTACTTCTCGGACATGCTGCGCGGGGTCGGTGCCGAGCTCTCCGACACGGAGATGCAGCTGGTGCTGATATTCGCCGGCAGCGACCGGGAGCGCCGGCGCCTCGCCCAGTACCTGGCGGCCCACCGCGTCGACGGCGTGCTGCTGGTCTCCGTCCACGCCGACGACCCGCTGCCGGACCTGCTGACCCAGCTGGAGATCCCGGCCGTCATCAGCGGCCCGCGCTCGGCGGCCGAGACGCTCACCTCGGTGGACTCGGACAACTTCGGCGGGGCCCGCTCGGCGGTGGCGCACCTGGTGAGCCGGGGCCGCCGCCGGATCGCCCACATCACCGGACGGCTGGACGTCTACGGCGCCCAGCGGCGCGTCGACGGCTACCGCGCGGCCCTGCGCGACGCGGGCCACGCGGCGGACGAACGGCTCATCGAGACCGGTGACTTCACGGAGGAGGGCGGCCGCCGCGCGATGACGGTCCTGCTGGAACGCCACCCCGACCTGGACGCGGTCTTCGCCGGTTCGGACGTGATGGCGGCGGGCGCGCGCCAGGTGCTGCGGGAGTCGGGCCGCCGCGTCCCGGACGACATCGCGCTGGTCGGCTACGACGACTCGGCCATCGCCCGGCACATGGATCCGCCCCTGACCAGCGTCCGCCAGCCCATCGAGGAGATGGGCCGCGCCATGATCGACCTGCTCCTCACCGACATCGCCGACCGCCGCCCGGCCGCGTCCCGCGGCCTGGACCGCCGCCGCGCGGTCCTGCCCACGGAACTGGTCACCCGAGCCTCCTCCTGACACGACTCAGCACCGCCGGCCAAATCTCCCGACGGTGCTGAACCCCCTCAGGGGCGCGGGGAACTGCGCGCCCGGCCACGACGCACCCGCACCCCAAACCGATGGGCGGGCTCTCTGCCGGAGCCGGTCACCCGCACGCGCTCCTGACACGACTCAGCACCGCCGGGCAATCCGCCCGACGGTGCTGCTGGAACGGCCGCCCACGGAACTCCCCCTAGGGGCGCGGGGAACTGCGCGCCCGGCCACGACGCACCCGCACCCCAAACCTGGCTCCCTGCCGGAGCCGGTCACCCGCACGCGCTCCTGACACGACTCAGCACCGCCGGGCGATCCGCCCGACGGTGCTGCTGGAACGGCCGCCCACGGAACTCCCCCTAGGGGCGCGGGGACCTGCGCGCCCGGCCACGACGCACCCGCACCCCAA